>JADGNZ010000095.1 GCA_017883205.1 Thermoanaerobaculia bacterium
ATTCGCTCTGACCACCAGCTACCGCGTCCTGTCGTCGAGTGCGAAGATCGGCTTCCCCGAGACGAAGCTCGGCATCTTTCCGGGCTGGGGCGGCACCGTGCGACTCTCCCGCGTTGCCGGCGCCGACAACGCCATCGAGTGGATTGCCGGTGGGGAGCAGTACGGCGCCGACGTGGCCCTCAAGACCGGCGTCGTCGACGCGGTCCTTGCCCCGGAAAAACTGCGAGGCGGCGCGCTGAACCTGCTCGGCCAGGCCATCGCAGGAAAGCGCGACTGGAAGGCGCGCCGGCTCGAAAAGATCTCGCCCCTAAGACTCAACCCCACTGAAACAATGATGGTGTTCGAGACCTCAAAGGGTTTCGTCGGCGGGAAGGCCGGGCCCAACTACCCCTCTCCGGTTGCGGCCATCACGGCGATGCAGCAGGGCGCCGGCCGCGGCCGCGAAGATGCCTTGAAGATCGAGGCAACAGCCTTCGCCCGCATGGCGAAGACTCCCACTGCCTTCAACCTGGTGACCATCTTCCTCGGCGATCAGTTCGTCGGGAAAGTGGCGAGAAAGATGGCGAAGACAGCCGCGAAGGTGGAGTCGGCGGCCGTCCTCGGCGCCGGAATCATGGGCGGCGGCATCGCCTACCAGTCGGCATCGAGAGGCATCCCGATCGTCATGAAGGACATCCAGGAGAAGGCGATCGCCCTCGGGCTGTCCGAAGCCGAGAAGCTCCTGGTCAAGCGGGTCGAGCGGGGCAAGATGACCGCGGGCGAAATGGCCGAGGTGTTCACCCGCATCCGCCCGACGCTTTCCTTCGGCGACTTCAAGGGAATCGACTTCGTCGTCGAAGCGGTGGTGGAGAACGAGAAGGTCAAGAAGGCCGTCCTCGCCGAGGTCGAAGAGCAGGTGAGGGAGGAGGCGATCCTCGCCAGCAATACCTCCACCATCTCGATTACACGCCTCGCTGAGGGCCTCAAACGTCCGGAGAACTCCTGCGGCATGCACTTCTTCAACCCGGTGCACAAGATGCCGCTCGTTGAAGTCATCCGCGGTGCAAAGTCCAGCGAGCGCGCCGTGGCAACCACGGTCGGCTACGCGCTGGCCATGGGGAAGACGCCGGTGGTCGTGAACGACTGCCCCGGTTTCCTCGTCAACCGCGTTCTCTTCCCCTACTTCGCCGGCTTCATCAAGCTGGTCAGCGAAGGCGTCGACTTCCTGAAAATCGACAAGGTCATGGAGAAGTTCGGCTGGCCGATGGGTCCCGCCTACCTGCTGGACGTGGTAGGCATCGACACCGGCCACCACGCCAACGCGGTCATGGCAGCCGGCTACCCCGACCGGATGGCCACCGCGGAGAAGACCGCCATCGACGCCATGTTCGAGGCCCAGCGTTTCGGACAGAAGAACGGCAAAGGCTTTTACGCCTACGTCCCCGACAAGAAGGGCGTGGCGAAGAAGACGGTGGATCCGGAGGCGCAGGAGATCCTGAAGCTGCTCGTCCGCGCGGACAACAGCGCGTCGATCACCGACGCGGACATCGTCGACCGGATGATGCTCCCGCTGATTATCGAGTGCTCGCGTTGCGTTGAGGACGGGATCGTCAACACACCGGTGGAGGTCGATATCGCCCTCGTCTACGGCCTGGGCTTCCCTCCTTTCCGCGGCGGCCCGTTCCGCTACGCCGACGCGATTGGCCTCAAGGCCGTCTGCGAGAAGGCCGAGAAGTTCGTTTCACTCGGGAAGCTTTACGAACCCACAGCCCGAATGCTCACGCTCGCCGAAACCGGCGGCACGTTCCACGAGGCGAGGTAACTCAATGAAAGACGTCGTTGTCGTTGATGCCGTTCGCACTCCCATGGGCCGTTCCAAGGGAGGCATGTTCCGAAACGTCCGAGCGGAAAACCTCTCGGCGGCGATGATCACCGCGCTGCTCGATCGCAATCCAAAAGTCGATCCAAACGAGATCGAGGATGTGATCTGGGGTTGCGTGCAGCAAACGCTCGAACAGGGCTTCAACATCGCGCGCTTCGCGTCGCTGATGACCAGGATTCCTCACACCGCCAGCGCGCAGACCATCAACCGGCTCTGCGGCTCGTCGATGAGCGCGTTGCACACAGCGGCCATGTCGATCATGACGGGCACCGGCGAGGTGTTCGTCGTCGGAGGCGTGGAACACATGGGCCACCTGCCCATGAGCCACGGCCTCGACCCCAACCCTGCCATCAGCAAGTATGCAGCGAAGGCGGCGGGCATGATGGGACTCACCGCCGAGGTGCTCGCGAAGATGCATGGGATCACGCGCGCGGCACAGGACCAGTTCGCCCTCCGGTCGCACCAGAAGGCCCACGAGGCCACGGTGCAAGGGCGCTTCAAGAACGAGATCGTGCCGATGGAAGGCCACGACGAAAACGGCTTCTCTGTGGTCTACGACTACGACGAAGTCATCCGCGAAGACACCAATATCGAGAGCCTCGCGGCGCTCAAGCCCGCCTTCGATCCGAAGAACGGCACCGTGACCGCGGGCAACTCCTCGGCCCTCTCGGACGGCGCTTCGGCCCTGCTGGTGATGTCTCTCGACCGCGCAAAGGCTCTCGGTCTCGAACCGATGGCGCGGATCAAGGCGATGGCCACCGCCGGCGTCGACCCGTCGATCATGGGCTACGGCCCCGTGCCCGCCGTGAAGAAGGCGCTGGCGCGAGCCGGGATGAAGAGCCAGGACATCCAGCTCTGGGAGCTCAACGAAGCGTTCGCGGCCCAGTCGCTGCCGGTGCTCAAGGATCTGCAGTTGCGCGACCAGATCGAGAAGAAGGTCAACCTCAATGGCGGCGCCATCGCACTCGGCCATCCCCTCGGCTGTTCGGGGGCGCGCATCACGACGACGCTGCTCCATCTGATGAAGGCCGGAGGCCAGCAGACGGGCATCGCCACGATGTGCATCGGTCTCGGGCAGGGCATTGCCACTGTCTTCGAACGGGTCTGAGAAAAATCGCCGATCACCACGGATCACCAGAGAACACATTACGTAACGACCGATTACAAATCGTGATCACCAGTCACTGATCACTAACGGAGGCACCATGGCCCAGACGCTCGCGGACCGCAGAGATATCGATTTCATCCTTCATGAGCAGTTGAAGGTCGAACAGTTCGCCAAACACGAGCTCTTTCCCGAGTTCAACCGCAAGGCCGTCGACCTGATCCTCTCGGAGGCCCGGAACCTCGCCGTGAAAGAGATCCTCCCCACTCAGGCAGACGGCGACCGCATCGGGGTCCAATTCGACAATGGGAAGGTGACGGTCCCTGAATCGTTCCATAAGGCGTGGAAGGCCCTTCGCGACGGCGAGTGGCTGGCCATGACCGAGGATCCCGAATGGGGTGGACAGGGCATGCCTCGCACTGTGGCCACCGCAGCCTCCGATTTCCTCATGTCGGCGAGTTTCGCCTTCCTGATGTACGGAAGCCTCTCGCATGGCGCTGGAAAGCTCATCGAAACCTTCGGATCCGATCGTCAGAAGAAGCTCTTCCTCAAGAAGTTGTTCACTGGAGAGTGGACAGGAACCATGGCGCTCACGGAGCCAGCGGCGGGGTCGGATGTCGGTGCCCTGGCCACCACGGCTACGCCCAACCCGGACGGTAGCTACTCGATCACCGGCAACAAGATCTTCATCTCCGGCGGCGAGCACGACCTGGCCGCCAACATCATCCATCCAGTCCTGGCACGCATCGAAGGCGCTCCCGCCGGCACCGCCGGCATCTCGCTATTCATCGTTCCCAAGATCTGGGTCAATGACGACGGCACGCTCGGCGAGCCCAACGACGTGGTCTGCACCGGCATCGAAGAGAAGATGGGCATTCATGGCAACGTCACTGCCTCACTGGCCCTGGGCAGCAAAGGCAAGTGCCGCGGCACCCTCCTGGGCGAAGCCAACAAGGGCATGCGGGCCATGTTCCTGATGATGAACGACGCCCGGCTGATGGTGGGTAACCAGGGTCTGGCCTGCGCAAGCGCGTCGTACATGTACGCGCTCAACTACGCGCGCACACGGATCCAGGGCCGCCATCTGCTCAAGATGATGGACAAGGACGCCCCGGGCGTGCCGATCATCCAGCATCCCGACGTTCGCCGGATGCTGATGATCATGAAGGTCTACGTCGAAAGCCTGCGGAGCCTCATGTACTACGTCGCCTTCTGCATCGACAGCATCGCCACATCGGCGGATCCCGAGGAGAAGGCCCGCCTGCAGGGCATCATCGATTTCCTGATTCCCATCGCCAAGGCCTACACCACCGACCGCAGCTTCGAGGTTTGCAGCCTCGGTGTCCAGATCTACGGCGGCTACGGCTACATCAAAGACTTTCCGGTCGAGCAGTTGCTGCGCGACTGCCGCATCACCCAGATCTACGAAGGGACGAACGGAATCCAGGCGATGGATCTGTTCGGCCGCAAACTCGGACAGAACGGTGGCAAGCCGATTATCGACCTTGGCGAGGAGATCCGCCGCGTGATCGCCGCGGCCTCCGAAGTCGATCGCATCGCCCCGATCGCGGACAAGCTGGAACAGGCGCTGGTCCGACTGGAAGAGGTCGCGCGGCACATGGGCATGACCGCCATGTACGGCAGCGTGCTCACCGGCGCGGCCCATGCTTCGCCGTTCCTCGAGGTATGCGGCGACGTGATCGTCGGATGGATGCTCCTGTGGCGCGCGCGGATCGCCGCGCAGGCGTTGGGCAACGGCGGAAAAGAAAAGGATTCGGCGTTCTACGAAGGGCAGCTCAAGAACGCTGAGTTCTATACGCAGGTCATGCTTCCGGTGACGCTGGGAAGAATGGAGGCCATTCTCTCCGGCAGCAGCGCCGTCGTCGATATCCCGGAAGATTCGTTCGGAGGCAAGTAGCTTCGCCTTCGGTGGAGAACGCCATGATCCGCGAGCCCTTTTCTCCCGCGACCGCCACGCTGGCGGGAATCCCCGCGAAGGTGCTGTTCGTGCTGATCCCGCTGGTGGGGCTGGTTTGTTTCGCCTGGATCATCGCGCGCCGGCTCGCGCCTTTGCTTCGGGCCGCTCCCGATCCTCGCTGGCAGCGCATTCCTGAAAGGATCCTGCTGGTACTGAAGATCTGGCTGGCGCAGTGGCGCCAGCCGCGCTACATGCTGGCCGGAGTGCTTCACATCATCGTCTTCTTCGGGTTTCTCATCCTCGGCGCCCGCTCCCTGCAACTCGTAATGCTCGGCGTTGTCGATGGCTTCGTCTGGCCCGGTCTTGGCGGCACGCTCGGTGCGGGCTACAACGTCGTCAAGGATGTCGCCTCCACCGCCGTCTTCGTTGCCGTGGCCATTCTGGCCGTGCGCCGCGCCTTCTTCAAACCTTCGCGATACGCCGTCCCCGAGAAGTACGGCAAGGACCACACACCCGAGGCGCTGTTCGTCCTCGGTCTCATCGCTACATTGATGATCTCGGAGAGCGGGTTCGAGGGAAGCCTGCTTGCGGCGCAGGACGGACGCGTAACTTCCGCCACGGTTCTTACGCTGACCTGGGGGTTCGCGAGGATGCTCTCCGGCGTGCGGAGCTCCACGCTCGCCGGCATCAATCTGGCGGCGTACGCGATCCATGACCTAACGTTCTTCTTCTTCCTCTGCTTTCTGCCGTTCGGCAAGCACTTCCACGTCATCACGTCCCTCTTCAACGTCTTCTTCATGCGGCTGCGGACCGGCAACATCAAGCCGGTGGTCTACGGGATTTCGGATGCGCAACTGGATGACGTGAAGTCCTTCGGAGTCAAGAAATTCGAAGACTTCACCTGGAAGCACATGCTGGATTTCTACAGCTGTGTCGACTGTGGCCGCTGTTCGGACCGTTGCCCCGCCAACGCCGTCGGAAGACCTCTCTCTCCCCGCTTCATCAGCATCAAGGCGCGCGACTACGCGTTCGAGCACTACCCGATCTTCGGCGACGCGAAACGCGATCCAGTTCCGCTCATCGGTAGCATCTACAGCGAGGACGAGATCTGGTCGTGCACCACCTGTGGCGCCTGCGAGGAGGAATGTCCTGTTGGCATCGAGTACATCGACAAGATGGTCGACCTGCGGCGCGGCATGGTCGACGACGGACTGGTGCCGCAGTCGCTCCAGAAACCGATGAGCGCCCTCGAGAAGCGCGGCAATCCGTGGGGCAAGCTGGAGAAGAAGCGCGCCGAGTGGACCGCCGGCGCCGGCGAAGGGATACACGTGAAGCTCGTCGAGAAGGGCGAGACCGCCGAAACCCTCTACTTCGTCGATAGCATCACGTCCTACGACGACCGCATGCAGAAGATCGCCCAGGCGACGGCGCGGATCCTCAGCAAGGGCGAGGTCGACTTTGTAGTCATCGGCAAGGACGAGAAGGACAGCGGCCACGACGTCCGGCGCTTTGGCGAGGAAATGCTCTTCCAGAGCCTGAAGGAACAGAACAGCGAGGCCATCCGTGCGTCGGAAGCGCGCAGGATCGTCGTCAACGATCCTCATGCCATGAATGCGCTGCGGAACGACTACGAGGACATGCCGCCGGTGCAGCACGTCAGCGAGATGATCGCGCTGTGCATTGAGAACGGCAAGCTGAATCTCAACCCTCTGGCGGATGCCTCCAAAACGTACACGTATCACGACCCCTGTTACCTCGGCCGCCATAACGGCACCTACGATTCGCCGCGCCAGGCCATCGATGCCATTCCCGGACTCAAGCGCGTCGAAATGAACGGTAACTGCCGCGACCGATCCTTCTGCTGCGGCGGCGGTGGCCTGATGCTCTTCTATGAGCCGGAAGAGGAGCAGCGCATGGGGGTAGTGCGCGTACAACAGGCCCGCGAGGCCGGTGCCGACGTCATCGTCACCGCCTGCCCCTACTGCCTGACGAACATCGAAGATGCGATCAAGGTGGCCGGCCTCGAAGGCAGGATGGAAGTGCTCGACCTGGTCGAGCTGGTGGACGGTCAGCTGCAACACTGACGCCTTGTGAGGAGCTCGCTATGGAAATCCTGGTGTGTGTCAAACGCGTCCCAGACGCGGCCGAGAACGAGATCAGCGTTGGTGCGGAAGGCGCGGATATCCGGCGCGATGACCTCGTCTACTCCGTCAACGAATGGGACAACTACGCGGTGGAAGAAGCCGTCCAGATCGTGGAGCGCGAAGGCGGAAACGTCACCATCGTCTCCATGGGCGATGGCGACGCCGAAGAGGTGGTGCGCCGCGAGATGGCCATGGGTGCCACGCAGGGACTTCTCCTGACGGATGCCGCCTTCGACGGCTCCGACGGCCTCGGGATCGCCACGATTCTCGCGGCCGCCGCGCGGAAGAGGCAGTACGACCTGATCCTAACGGGAGCCCTTGCCGATGACGGCGCCGGCCAGGTGGGTGGAATGCTGGCAGCGCTGCTGGATTGGCCCTACGCCTCCGTCGTCAACAAGATCGAGACGAAGGACGGGAAGTCTCTTCGCATCGGCCGGGAAATCGAGGGAGGCACGCAGGAGATCAGCGACATCGAGACTCCGTGCGTCCTCTCCATCCAGACGGGGATCAACGAACCCCGCTACGTCGGCATCCGCGGCATCCGCAAAGTCGCCTCGATCGAGATTCCGGTTCTCGACGCCGGTGCCCTGGGCATTGACGCCGCAACAGTCGGCGCGACTGCCGCCAACGTCAGGCGCATCGACTACTTCGTTCCACAGCTCGGCGCGAGCGCCGAAATGATCGAGGGAAGCACCGAGGAAGTCGCCGGCAAGCTGGTGGATCTTCTGAAGGCGAAGGGAGGGATACGGTAATGGACGCAAGAGTCTTCGTTTACGTCGCTCACGAGGATGGCAAGGCCGACGATTCGGCACTCGAACTGGTCACCGCCGCCCGGAGTATGTTTCCGGGCTCCAGCCCTGTTGCTCTCGTCGCCGGTTCCGGCATCGACGCGGTGTGTCAGGAAACGGCTGCCTCGTACGGCGAGGTCTGGAAATTCGACCAGGCCGCCCTCGCCTATCCCAACGCGGAACTGCTGCGGCCACTCCTCGTCAAGGTGCTTCCCACCGGGGCCATGCTCCTCCTTCCGCACAACACGTTCGGCCTCGATCTCGGGCCAGGACTGTCGGTGAAGCGCGGAGTCACATACGTTCCCGACGTCGTGGGCGTCGACGGTCTGGAAGGAACGACTCTGAAGATCGTGCGACAGGAGTTCGCCGGCCAGGTGAGTGCACACGTCCACTGCGCTGTCGCGAAGGGTGCGGTGATCACCGTGCGTTCCGGCGCCTTTCGCCCCGCGGAAGGCGGACCCGCTGCAGGGCAGATCGTGGATCGATCAGCGGATGCCACAGGACTCTCCGCCCGGCGGACGTTCGTCGAGTTGATCCAGGCGGAGGCGGGTGACATCGACATCACGCGCGAGGACGTGCTCGTGTCCGTCGGCCGCGGCATCGGAGAAAAGGAGAACATCGCCCTGGTGGAGGATCTCGCGGAGGCGATGGGCGCCACCGTGAGCTGCTCCCGTCCCATCGTCGATGCCAAGTGGCTGGACAGACCGCGGCAGGTTGGCACCTCAGGGAAGACCGTCAAACCGAAGGTCTACCTCGCCCTCGGCATCAGCGGATCTTTCCAGCATCTCGGCGGCATCAAGGGCAATCCCTTCCTCCTGGCCATCAACAAGAACCCCAAGGCACCCATCTTTCAGGCAGCAACCGTCGGTGTCGTCGCGGACCTGATGGAACTGCTGCCGGTGCTGACGGAAAAGATCAGGAAGAGCCGCTAAGAGGCGGCCTTTCCGCGCAGCCGAACCTTCCTGTTCCACCGCATGCACCGGACCCGAGCGCACGAGGGTACGGCGTGCCTCTCAAAGATGGCGACATCGCGGCGACGGAATCCGGCGCGGCGGTAATCGGTCAGCCGGAACCACGGCACCAAGGTATCGCGGTACTCGCGGTGTATTGGTATCGATCATTTGCACGCGGATCTTGACTTCAACTGTTTGTAGATCACTCTCGAGTTGCCTCAACTTCTTTTGATTCGTGTCACGATCTGTAACCGCTTGAGTTGCGTCGGCAAGGTCAGCCTTGAACTGCTCAAGAAGTTTGGGCTTATCCGTATCGGTGGGATTGCTCTTAATAGCTTGCTCAGTATCGGCGATTCTACGCTTGGATCGATCGGACATCTACGGGCCTGTGATCACGATCAATAGTCTCTTTGAGGTCCGATATTTGCTGGAGCAGATCGTCGCGACTCTTACTAAGCTCGTCGAAAATCTTCCCATCGTTTCCGCCAAAGGGCCATGGAATAGCGCTGGCGTTCAGTGCGGTCACCATGCAGACTCCCAGAATGATCATTCCGACTCGCTTCATGGTGCTCCGGGCGGCGGTGCGAGGCGGGGATGAAACTTCTCCGCGAAGTATCGGCTAGCGGGCAAGCGACGCGTTTGCAATAACTTAGGCGCGAAGTCGAGCCCAAGGGCGCGGCGATGTCTTCCCGCGCGTAGCTGACGCAAGTCAATGAAACTGCGCGAGTTATGTCCGCGTTCGAGGATGATGGGCGAAAGCCGAAGGTGTGACCCCCAGGCACTTCCCCCGCGAGCGCAGAGTTGACGCCCTGCGAGACCGTTTGCCGCGTCTGGAGGATCAGTTCTCGAACCTCGGACAGCAGTGCGGCTGGGCTGGCGGCGGTCCGCGGCGCTGTGTGCGCGGAAGCAACAATCGCCGTCGCCGTCGTGATTCTCGGCTCCGACGTTCCGGCTGTCGTTTTCTTCTTCACCATAATGCTTCCGAGGCTCCCTCGGCATTGTCAAGACGGCCGAGGAGTCCACGTCAGGTAGAGAAAGAAACACGCCGAGCACCTCGGAATGGAAAATCCCGATACGAGCGGTGGACCGGGCTTCGCTAATTGAGCGGGCGCGCTCCCGAATGAGAACTAGCCGGCCGTCAACACCCCCGCCAAGGCGCTCGACTGCTCCCTGCGCACGACGATGGACCTGCTGGAGATGGGCGATGTGATGATCCGGCGGCGATCATCTGCTTCGGAACAAATGCGCGGGCGCGCCTTCGGACGCGCCCGCGCGGGACTTACTGCACGTGACCGGCTACTTCGTCGTTGCGGTCGTCGGTGACGGGGTCACTGACGAGGGCTGCTCCGTCGTATCCGGGGTTGCCGCCTTCGGGGCCGGCTTGGACTTCGACTTCCGTCCGCGGCTGCCGAGGGCCTTCTTC
>JADGNZ010000062.1 GCA_017883205.1 Thermoanaerobaculia bacterium
CCCCATCGTCATCGATGCCCACCTTCACGTAATCCAGTGAGTTGTTCATCTTCATCAGTTTTTGCAGAAGGTCGGCGGTCAGATGGAGCTTGGCCTTCGGTTGCACGACTGCGCCGACAACGCCCATTTCGCCTTCCTGGGCAAGCAGCAACAATCCCGTAACGCCCTCCCCCCGAGGGATGGTTAGAGCGTCTGTAGCCACCCACACCTTGCAAGGTTTGGCCACGATGAGCTTATAGCCGGTCTTGTTCACGAATCCCTGCAGCCGTGACGTGCATTCCTGCGACAGAGCCTGGCCGCTGAACACCAGAGACAACAAAAGGCCAACGACCAGTTTTTTCATGATCTTCTCCAAACGTACATGTTCCAAGCCGGTTCTGATCGGACATCCTAGTCCCCCTTCGGCCCCAAACTCTTCTGCTCGGCTGCGGCGATCGCCTTCACGGCCTTCGGCGGCTCCAGCGCCAGTCCCTCGTTCGCGGCGAAGTCGGCGAGCGCCTGATCGGCGAGCGCTTTCTGCTCGTGCTCCTGCATCTCGAAATCGGTGGAGTGGAGCGTGTCGCGGGCGACGCGGGCGCGGCCGGCGGCTTTCTCGCGCTCCTCTTCCAGCATCTCGTGCAAGCGGTTGAGCGTGTCGCCGGAGCCGCCGATCTGCGAGATCATCCCTGACGCCATCTCGTTCAACTCGGCGGTGGCGCGCTTGATCTTCAGATCGTTGAGGCTGGTCTTGAGCGATTCGATCTTCGCTTGCGCTGCTTTCACCGAGACGTCGCGTGCGCGCAGCAACTCCTTGTAGGTGCCTTCGGCCGATTCGAGCTGCGTCCGATTCTCGATCAGTTCGCGCTGCACGGTCTGCAGCCGCAAGGCCTGCTGGCTGGCCAGATCGCGATTGCCGGCGCGGAGGTTGGCTGCTGTCTTGGCTCGAAGCTCCCGCTCTTCCTGCTCCAGGCGTTTGACCTGCGTCATCAGCCGCTCGCAGAGACCGGCGTGCGCGGCCAGACCCTGGTTGTAGTTCGCGATCTGGCGGCGGATGTTCTCCTTCTCCACTTCGAGAAGCGCTTCCGGATTCTGGCGCTCGACCCCGCCGATGAAGAGACTCAGAAATCCGCGGAACAGGTTGGCGATTCGTCGGAACATTCAACTCTCCCTCTCAACCATCGCAATCTCTCGCGAAGACGCGGTGCGGACGTCCGGCCGGTCTTGCTGCGGCCAACGTTGGCCGCGCTAGACTTGATTTCCAGCAAACGATAAGCCCTCGCTCGCTTTCAGGCGAAGAAATTGTTCCGGACTCCGGCTCTTTCCACGATTGCTGCGATGCGCTTCGTTTTCCCGCCCTGCACACCGAATTTACGCGTGCAGCAACTGAATCTACCTCGGTCCGCCTAGCATCGCCCACAAATAAGGAGGCATCGCATCAATATGAGTTTTCTCAAGACGGCAGCCTGTTTCCTCGCCGTGGCGGCCATCGCCACCGGCGCCTTCCCCCAGGTCACACCCGCCGCTGGTGTCACCCCGCCCGATGACACCCCGAAGGTCAATGTCGGGGCCACGATGTTCGCCGATTACACATATACCGATTCACCAACCTCGAAGGATTCGGACGGCAACACGATCCATCCCAGCGCATTCAACATCACTCGCGCGTACATCAACATCACCGGCAGCCTGAACCATCTGTTTGCGTTTCGCATCACGCCGGACGTCTCGCGCGAGACGAGCACGGGGCCGTCGCTCAGCGGCAGCCAGGTCTTCCGGCTCAAGTACGCCTACGCGCAGCTCAACCTGGACGACTGGATGACGAAGGGCTCGTGGGTACGCTTCGGCCAGCAGCAGACGCCGTACCTTGACTACACCGAGGGCATCTACCGCTACCGCTTCCAGGGGACGATGTTCGCCGAGCGCGTCGGGTTGATTTCGTCGGCCGATGCCGGCGTCTCGGGTCACTACGCGTTCGATGGCAACTACGGCGACGTCCACGCCGGCTTCTATAACGGCGAGAACTACAACAAGGCCGAGGTCAACAACGAGAAGGGCTTTGAGATCCGCGGCACCGTTCGTCCGATGCCGCTCGGCGGCGTCTTGCTGAAGGGTCTGCGGTTGACGGGCTTCCTCATCGAAGATCACTACGTCGAGAACGCCAAACGTGAGCGCATGATCGGCCAGATCACGTACGAACATCCAATCTTCAACGCCGGATTCGATGTGCTGCGGGCGAAGGACCGCACCTCGGCGACGAAGGCGCAGGTCAACGAGAAGGGATGGTCGGTGTGGGTTACACCGAAGCTGGGCACCAACGGCTGGGAAGCCTTGATCCGTCACGACGATTACCTGCCGAACGACGCCATCAATTCGCAGAAGCAGAAGCGCGATATCGACGGCATCGCCTACTGGGTTCCGAACCTGAGCGGCAAAACGATGGCGATCCTGTTCGACCGCGATCAGCTCAAGCGCACTGGTCTCACACCCGCCGCGCCGAACACCACGAATTACGAAGTGAAGATGCTCGTCAACTTCTAAGCAGGGATGCGGAGCCGGTGGCGTTGGGTACCTGCCTCCCGCCACTAGCTCCTCCGTGTCTCATGACGTGATTTCTTAAGGAGAGACAAAATGAAGAAGCTGTTCCTCGCGGCCTTCGTACTGGCGGCCACTGTGGCATCTGCGCAGACGGTCCAGATCAACGGTGCCGGCGCCACGTTTCCCAACCCGATCTATTCGAAGTGGTTCGACGAGTACCACAAGGTTCATCCGAACGTGGAGATCAACTATCAGCCGATCGGCTCTGGCGGCGGTATCCGTCAGCTCTCCGCCGGCACGGTGTTTTTCGGCGCAAGCGATGGTCCGATGACGAACGAACAGATCACCGGCGCCGGTTTCCGCATCCTTCACGTCCCCACCGTTCTCGGGGGCGTCGTGCCCGTCTACAACATCCCTGAAGTGAGCGCCGAGCTGCGATTTACCGGAAAGGTACTGGCCGACATCTTCCTCGGCAAGATCACGAAGTGGGACGATGCGGGCATCCGTAGTCTCAATCCCGGCGTCAGCCTGCCGAACGTGGACATCACGGTCGTCCACCGTTCTGACGGCTCCGGCACCAGCTACATCTGGTGCGACTACCTGTCGAAAGTCTCGCCCGACTTCAAGAAGACCGTCGGGGTAGCTACCTCGGTCAACTGGCCGACCGGCGTCGGCGCCAAGGGGAACGAAGGCGTTGCCGGTTTGGTCCGGCAGACGCCCGGCTCGATCGGCTACGTCGAGCTGATCTACGCGCTCCAGAACAAAATCTCGTACGGCTCGGTGCAGAGCTCTGATGGCGAGTTCGTCCGCGCTTCGACCGAAACCGTCTCCAACGCGGCGGCGGTGGCGGCGAAGAACATGCCGAAGGATTTCCGCGTCTCGATCACCAACGCTCCCGGACACGATGTCTATCCGATCTCGTCATTCACCTGGCTGCTCCTCCAGGAGTCTCCCAAGGACGTGGCGCGCTCGCGCATCATGGTTGACTTCGCGCGATGGGCGATCTCTGGCGGCCAGGGTTTTGCCCCACAACTCGGCTACGCGCCGCTGCCGAAAGAGGTTGTCGCGCTCGAGTTGGAAGCCCTGAACCGGGTAAAGCAGTAAGCGGAACAATCGCAGCAAACGAGACGAAGCCTTCTCTCCGGCCCGCGGGGAGAAGGCTCCGTCGGTTTGGCTAAAGATTGGTGCCTCACTTCACACCGAATTTACACGCCATGCATCGCCTGCCCAACACAGGTCCGTACGGTACGCGCCATGAAACGAACGTTGCTCGTAGCCCTTCTGTCTGTTGCCCTCGCGGCGTGTCAGACGAACGAGTCGAAGACGCAGCCGGGGGCAAACGAATCCGGTCCGCTGGCCATCAACGGGGCCGGTGCCACCTTTCCCAATCCCATTTACTCCAAGTGGTTTGATGAGTACCAGAAGTCGCATCCCGACGTCCGCATCAACTACCAGCCGATCGGCTCGGGAGGCGGCATCAAGCAGTTGACCGCGCAAACGGTTTTCTTCGGCGCCAGCGACGGCCCGATGACTGATGCGCAGCTCAAAGGTGCTCCGGCTCCGATCCTTCATTTTCCTACGGTGCTCGGCGGCGTCGTGCCGGTCTACAACGTTCCCGGCGTGAAACAGCCGCTGCGTTTCAGCGGTCCGGTTCTCGCCACCATCTACCTCGGCAGGATCACCAAGTGGAACCATCCTGCAATCGCACAACTCAACCCAGGAGTGGTGCTTCCCGCCACGGACATCGCGGTCGTCCATCGCTCCGACGGGTCGGGCACGACCTACATCTTCTGTGACTTTCTCTCGAAGGTGTCGCCCGATTTCAAGGAGAAGGTCGGCGTCGCTACCTCGGTCAACTGGCCGGCAGGCGTCGGCGCGAAGGGGAACGAAGGCGTCTCCGGCCTCGTGCAGCAGACGCCCGGTGCCATCGGCTACGTCGAGTTGATCTACGCGCTGCAGAACAAGATCTCGTACGGCCCTGTGCAGAACAAGTCCGGCCAGTTCATCACGGCGTCACTGGATTCCGTGACCGCCGCTGCGGCCGGCGTGACGATGCCCGACGACTTCCGCGTCTCGATCACCGATCCCGCCGGCGCTGATGCCTATCCGATCGCCTCATTCACCTGGATGCTTCTCTATCAGCATCCAGCGGACAAAGCGCGCACCAAAGCGATAGTCGACTTTATGAAGTGGGCTCTCGCCGACGGCCAGAAGTTTGCACCCGGACTCGGCTACGCGCCGCTCCCGCAACCGGTCGTGGCGAAAGAAATGCAGGCGCTTGCAACCGTGCAATGAAGCGTAGCTCCGACGACCGCAGCTTCCGCATCGGCACGGGCGCATTTGCTGCGCTCGTGTTGCTGATCGTTCTCGGCATCGCCTTCGAGCTGACGCGGCAGTCGGCGCTGTCGATCGCGAAGTTTGGTCTGAAGTTCTGGACCACCTCGACGTGGGATCCCGTCTCCGGCGACTTCGGTGCGTTGCCGTTCATCTGGGGAACGCTCTATTCGTCGATCCTGGCGCTGCTGCTTGCCACTCCCATCGCCCTCGGCATCGCCATCTTCATCTCCGAGCTCTCGCCGCGCGTTTTGCGCCAGCCGCTCGCGTACCTCACCGAACTACTGGCCGCGATTCCTTCGATCGTGTACGGATTGTGGGGAGTCTTTGTCCTCGTTCCGATCGTCCGAAAACTGGAGTTGGCGACACCCGCTGCGTTGAAGAAGATCCCGCTGTTCAACGGTCCGCCGCTCGGCGTCGGGATGCTTGCGGCCGCGCTGATTCTCGCTGTGATGGTGATCCCCTTCACATCCTCGGTGGCGCGCGAGATCCTGAAAAACGTTCCCTCCACGCAACGCGAGGCCGCCTACGCCCTCGGCGCTACGCGTTGGGAGGCCATCAAAGTCGCCATCGGCTTCGGCAAAAGCGGCATCATCGGCGCCGTCATGCTCGGCTTCGGCCGCGCGCTCGGCGAAACGATGGCTGTCACGATGGTCATCGGCAATTCGCCGCAGGTCTCAGCATCCTTGTTCAAACCGCAGTACACGATGGCCGCCGTGATCGCCAATGAATTCACGGAGGCGGCCGATGAGCTCTACCTGCACGCGCTCATCGAGATCGGATTGCTCCTCTTCATCATCACCGTCGGCGTCAACCTGTTGTCGCGGATGCTGATCTGGTCGACGAAACGGCGTGCCGTCGCACCGACGATCGTGACTCCGATCGTTGCCGAGGAGGTGGCGGCATGACGGCGAACCTGCGGCGGCGCAAATGGTTCTCGCGGTTCTTCGAGATTCTCTGCGGCCTCGCCGTCGTCATCGCCCTCATCCCGCTGGCGATGATCCTCTTCTACGTGATCAAGGAAGGGGCCGGCGCGCTGAACTGGGATTTCTTCACGAAGATGCCGAAGCCGGTTGGCGAGAGCGGCGGCGGGATGGCCAACGCCATCGTCGGGACCCTGATCCTCATCGGGATCGCCGCTCTCTTCGCAGTGCCGGTGGGCGGCATCTGCGGAATCCATCTGGCCGAGTATCCGGGAACGAAATTCTCGTCGGTGGTCCGCTTTGCGGCGGATGTGCTGAACGGCGTGCCCTCGATTGTCGTCGGCATCTTCGCGTACGGCATCCTGGTCTTGCCGGTCAAACGTTTCAGCGCCATCGCCGGCGGCGTGGCGCTCGGCCTGTTGATGGTTCCGATCGTCGTCCGCACGACGGAAGAGTTGATCCGCCTCGTTCCCGGCGGTCTACGCGAAGGCGCCCTCGCCCTCGGCGCGACGCGCAGCCGCGCGGTCTTTGGCGTCATCCTTCCCGCCGCCCTCCCGGGCATCCTTACCGGGATCCTGGTCGCGCTCGCACGTGTGGCCGGCGAGACCGCGCCGCTGCTCTTCACCGCGTTCAACAACCGATTCTGGTCGACGAGCCTCACGCAGCCGATCGCCTCGCTCACGGTTCAGGTCTTCACGTACGCGATCTCGCCGTATGACGACTGGCACCGTCAGGCGTGGGCGGGCGCGTTTCTGCTCGTGATGATCATTCTGACGCTGTCGATCGCCGCCCGTTTCGCCGTCCGCCGCCTCGAAAGGATGAACCGATCATGATGACGATTGAAATGCGGCGGCGGGACGCCGCCGAGCCAGCCGGCGAGGACGCCAGCGTTCCGCCGCGCGCTGGCCGCGCTTCGTTTCGTGCCGAAAGAGATGCATTGCCTCGCACTGGTGTTGACGTTCCGTTTCCTGACGCGGTACGCCGGGAGCGCGACGACGCCGAGTGGAACGCTGCCGTCCCGGCGGCTGGCCCGGCGGCGTCCTCGCCGCCGCAAAACACCAATCACGCGCAGCTCCTGACGCGAACGCAACCGTCAGCACAAGAAGGGCCGATGAGCCAAGAAGCCAAGATCTCCGTCAGCAACTTCGACTTCTATTACGGCACCGCCAAAGTGCTGCACGGCATCAATCTCGACATTCCTGACCGCAAAGTGACCGCGCTCATCGGGCCGTCAGGCTGCGGCAAGTCGACATTCATCCGCTCCATCAACCGGATGAACGACATCATCCCGGATGCGCGCGCGAGCGGGTCGATCACGATCGACGGCCAGGACGTGTACGGCGGCGACGCCGACGTGGTCGAGCTTCGCCGACGCGTCGGAATGGTCTTCCAGAAATCGAATCCGTTCCCGAAATCGATTTACGACAACGTCGCGTACGGTCTGCGCATCGGCGGCATGCGCAACAAGCGGCAGCTCGACGAGATCATCGAGCGCTCCCTGACGCGTGCCGCGCTCTGGCACGAGGTCAAAGACCGGCTGCACGCCAGTGCGCTGGCATTGTCGGGCGGCCAGCAGCAGCGTCTCTGCATCGCACGCGCCCTGGCGGTCGATCCCGAGATCGTGCTGATGGATGAGCCGGCCTCGGCCCTCGATCCAATCGCCACCTCGAAGATCGAGGAGCTGATCTACGAGCTGAAGGACAACTACACCATCGTCATCGTCACCCACAACATGCAGCAGGCCGCGCGCGTCAGCGACCGCACCGCGTTCTTCATGCTCGGCCGCCTGATCGAATACGCCGAGACGAACGAGATCTTCATGAACCCGAAAGAGAAGATGACGGAAGATTACGTGACAGGAAGGTTTGGATGATCGTACAACGTCACTTCGACAAAGACATCGACGAACTGAAGCACCTCCTCCTTCGCATGGGAGCGATGGTCGAGGATGCCATGGCGCGCTCGATCAAGGCGCTGCTCGAGCGCGACTCCGGGCTGGCCGAGGAGGTCATTGCCAATGATGACGAGATCGACCGCATGGAGGTCCTCATCGATCAGAAGACGATCGAGTTGATCGCCAAAATGCAGCCGGCTGCCAGCGATCTTCGCTTCGTGGCCACCATCATGAAGATCACTCCGGAGCTCGAGCGCATCGCCGATCTGGCTCAGGACGTCTGCGAGCGAGCCATCGAGCTCAATCGCGAGCCGCTTCTCCGTCCGCTCGTCTCCCTCCCCCAACTGGCCTACGGTGCCCAGGCCATGGTGCGCGACGCTCTCAATTCTTTCGTGCGCGGCGATGCCGATCTGGCCCGCCGCGTCATCACCCAGGACGACAATGTCGATGCGCTGACCGAGAGCTCGTTTCGCAGCCTCCTGACCTACATGCTCGAAGATGCCCGCAACATCTCCTCGGCCATTCGTCTGACCTTCATCGGCAAGTACTTCGAGCGGATGGCCGATGGCGCCACGAACATCTGCGAGATGGTGGTCTACCTCGTCGAAGGAAAAATGATCAAGCACACGGCGACGAGTGCGGCGGCGAAATGACGAAGATCGCGCTGATCGAAGACGACGCCGACATTGCCTTCACGATCCGTCTGAATCTTGAGCGTGAGAACTACCGCGTCTCACATTTCGCCGACGGACACGAAGGACTCGTGGGCGTGCAGGGCGGCGGCTTCGACTTCGTGATTCTCGATCTCAACCTTCCCGACGTCGACGGTCTGACCATCTGCCGCGAGCTGCGGCGCGAGCCGGCTACGAAGTCGGTTCCGATCCTGATGCTGACCGCGCGCGGCTCGGAGCGCGACCGCATCACCGGCCTCGAGCTCGGCGCCGACGACTACCTCGTCAAGCCGTTCAGCAACCGCGAGCTGGTGGCGCGCGTGGCCGCGATCCTTCGCCGCACGCAGACCGCGCCGTCCAGCGCTTCCGGCTACGACGACGGCGAGCTTCGCATCGATGAGAAAGCCTTCCGCGTCTATCACCGCGGCCAGGAAGTGAAGCTGGCCAAAAAAGAGATGGAGCTGCTCCTGCTCCTCATCCGCAACCGCGGCTCCGTGATCTCGCGCGATCGGATCCTGTCCGAGGTCTGGCAGATGAGCGACGATGTAGAGACGAGGACCGTCGACGCGCACATCCGCAATCTGCGAAAAAAGATCGGAACGGAGCGGATCACGACCGTGGTGGGGTTCGGGTATCGATACGATCCCCCGGTGTGATCCGCAGATTACGCAGATAGACACAGATGAAGGAAGATCTGCGTACATCTGCGTAATCTGCGGATAAGAATCATGTTCCTTGTCGCCCTCATCCTCGCCATCGCCGCAATCGCCTGTGCCATCGCATTCGGCGCGCTCTGGTCGCGAACGCGCGAGGACATTCGCCGGCTCTCCGACCGGCTCGCGCGCCCCGACGGCGAAGCATCCGCGTCCCTCGACGTCGACTCCTTCGGTGCGCTCGATGAGATCGCCTCCCGCATTTACCGGTCGCGTGCCGATCTCGCCCGCCAACTATCCGCAGCGGAGTTTCAGAACACGCTGCTCCAGCAGATCATGAACGGCATGGGCGAGGGCGTGCTGGCCATCGACCGGCAGCGCCGCGTCGTCCTCGCCAATCGCCGGTTCGCGGGGATGTTCAACCTCGATCCGGGCTTCGTTGGACAGGCGTTGTCCGCTGTTCTTCGCAACGAGGCCATCCTCTCCGGCTTCGACCGCGCTCTCGATCGCACCTCGGCCTCCACCGATTCCGCGAGCCGTTTCTCGATCCGCAGCGGCATCGAGGAGCGGACGATCGAGATGCGCGCCTTTCCGCTGCCGTCGCACGATCTCGCCGCCGTTGCCCTCTTCATCGACGTCACGCGCGTCGAACGGCTCGAGGAACTGCGCCGCGAGTTCATCGCCGACTTTTCGCATGAGGTGAGAACGCCGCTCGCTGCACTCAAGTCCGCCGTCGAGACATTCGAGTACGACCGCGGTCACCTGACCGAGGAGCAGGACGGACAGCTCCGCCGCATCATGACCCGGCAGTTGGCGCGGCTCGAGCGCTTGGCGCAGGATCTTTCGGAGCTCAGCCACATCGAGGCCGGCGACCTCAGTCTTGAGCGCGCCGAGATCGACCTGCGCCGTCTCGTCGAAGATCTTTGCGAAGACTTTCGCGACCGCGCGTCACAGAAACAACTGCGTTTCGTCATCAGCGGCGGCGGCGCGCGCGTTCACGGCGACGCCATGCGCATCCAGCAGGCCATCTCCAATCTTCTCGACAACGCCATCAAGTACGGCGGGGAAGGAACGTCGATCGATATCGAAGTGACGGCCGGAACGGATTCCGGCATCGTCCGCATCACCGATCACGGCGAAGGAATCCCGCCCGAAGAGCGCGACCGCATCTTTCACCGTTTCTACCGCATCGACAAAAGCCGTTCCCAGGAAATCGCCGGCACCGGCCTCGGCCTGGCTATCACCAAACACCTCATCCTCCAGCACCGCGGAAACATCGAAGTGGAAAGCGAGCCGGGCAGGGGAGCGACGTTCGTGGTGACGTTGCCGAGGTGAGATAGCACCGACCATGCGCATTGCCATTGTTGTCGTTCTTTGCTTTGTGCTTCTCCCCGCTCCGTTGTTTGCCGCAGATCTTTCTGGACGCGATCTCGTGGTGCCGGTGATCGCTCGTGTCCCAGGCGCATTCGGCTCCGATTGGCGCACCGATCTGATTGTGGCGAACCTGAGAGCCGAGGGCCTGCGCCCTCCGGTCAGTGTCACTCTGACGTTCTACCGCTCCGGAGCCGAGCCGTTGACTGCGACTCTGCAACTCTCGCGCATGGCCACAGCCACGCTCGCGGATGTCGTTTTGTCGGCATTCCATCTCTCCAACGCCAGCGGTTTGCTCCGCATCACGGGTCCCGCTGACGCCTCGATCGCTGGCCGCGCCTACATCTATAACTCCTCTGCGACTGGTGAGACCGGTCAAAGCATCCCGGCAGTACCGCTCGACGCTCTCACAGGTCTCCACACGTTGCCGGCACTGAGCGGAATCGGCGGTCGTCGAACGAATGTCGGTATCGCTAATCCATGGTCGGTGGATGCCGTCGCCTATGTCCAGATGTTCGACGACACCGGCGCTCTAATCGCTTACGAGTTCCGGCCGCTGCCACCGCAGAGCGTCACGCAGTTCGATGTGTTCGCGGAGATGAAGGTGCTTCCACGCGGTAGCGCCACGGTCGTGGTGTTGGTGCCAATTCCGGTATACGTGTATGCATCGACGATTCGGGTCGATGGCGGTGCCGCGACGTTCATCATCGGCAGCGGCATTTCATCCGCAAATGAGGACTTCGGAAGCCCTCTCTGCCTCGCTCCGGCTCCGTTGCTCCGCGGAAATCCGGTCGCACCCGGATGGATCGGCATTCTGGCCGAGGGCACTGATACCGCGACGGTCGTCGCTGCGCTGTCAGTGAAGTACGGATTTAGCGCAACGCCATTACTGGAGGTCGGGATGTTTCTCGCTCAGGAATTGAATGGCGCGCAGCTCGCGGGTCTTCGCTGCGAACCGGCGGTTCGTTATATCGGGCAGAACTCGTTTGGGTCCCCGACGGCGTCACCGCTTCGGCATCCCTGATCGAGAGGCTTTTGTCGCGCATCCGCTACAATTTCCCCGGCGATTGACTCGCGCCGAACCTCCTGAGACCTTCCCCAGCGAAGGCCCGATGCGGAGGCAAAGGGGGGCATACTCCCGGGTCGGGTACTGCGAACCTTCGTTCGAGGGCTTCGCTGCTGGGAGCGGTGCTCGCGAACGTGAACGAAGGAGAATTTCGCGATGCCACAGCAGAAGGATTTCAAGCGCGTCGTTCGTACGCGCATGCAGAAGACCGGCGAGTCGTACACCACCGCCCGTCTCCACCTCGTCAGGAAACAAGCGCCCGCGGAGCCTGTCGCTCCTCCTGAGAATTACGCCGCGCTTGCAAAGTTCAGCGATGAATCGGTGAAGAAGGCCACCGGATGCGATTGGTCGAAGTGGGTCTTCGTGCTCGACAAAGCCGGCGGCAAAGAGATGTCGCATCCCGAGCTCGTCGGGCATATTCGAGAAAAATACAAAACACCGAGTTGGTGGACGCAGATGGTCGCCGTGGGCTACGAGCGCATCCGTGGCTTGCGCGCGCACGGCCAGATGCGCAGCGGCGACTGGTCGGTCACGAAGAGCAAGACGATCGCCGTGCCTCTGGCGAAGCTTTACGCCGCATTCAGCAACGCCCGAACCCGCGCGAAGTGGCTGGGCGGCGTGAAGCTGACCGTTCGCGGTGCCACCCCAAACAAAACCATCCGCCTTCGATGGGAAGACGGCGCACCAATCGACATCGGCTTCTTCAAAAGGTGAATCGAATAGCCAGGTAGCCCTCGAGCACCGAAAGCTCGCCACAAAAGCCGACGCCGACCGCATCCGCGCCTTCTGGACCGACCGCCTAAACGCTCTATCAGCGCTGCTCTAGGAGTGCGGGCGTCTCGCCAGGCGTCTCGCCCGCGGCCACCGGGGCGTCCCCGCCCCGGTGGTTCATTCGTGAACGCGAGTCATCACTGATACGTTTCCCCGACCCCCGACCCCCGACCCCCGACCCCCGACCCCCGACCCCCGACCCCCGACTCCCGACCCCCGACCCCCGACCCCCGCACACCTACTCACTCCCCCCGAATCTCCACATTCGAAGCCGGCGCCGGGGCAAGGTTCCCGTCATCCCACGGCAATATCCCCCGCTCGATGTAGATCGGACGAACGTGTTCCGCCAGCATCGCGCGGCGCATGGCGAACCATATGCCGCCGATCAGGCAGAAGAGTGCGCCGTAGAAGATCGTCATCTCCGCACCGATGCGATCCGCGACGATTCCCGATAGCAGACTTCCGATCGGCTGCATCCCCATGATGGCCACCGAATAGAACGCCATCACCCGTCCCCGCAGGTTCTCATCGACCACCGTCTGCAGAATCGTATTCACCGATGCCGCCTGCACCATGATCCCCGCGCCGACGACCGCCAACAGGATCGCCGACAGCCACAGCGATCGCGAGAACGAGAACGCCATCAGGCCGAAGCTGAGAGCGATCGTTCCGGCGACGATGACCTTGCCCAATCCGACGACGGTATGCCGCGAAGCGAGGTAGAGCGTCCCCGCCAGGGCGCCGATGCCGGACGCAGTCATCAGAATGCCGAGGGTGTGCGGGCCGCCGTGCAGGACCTTTGAGGCGATGACCGGCATCAGCGTCGCGTACGGCATTCCCATCACGCCGACGAGCGCAACGATCAGCAGCAGCGCGCGAACCGGCGCGAAGCCGGCCACGTACCTCCATCCTGTGCGCAGTTCTTCGAGCATGTGCGTGTCGACATGTGCGCGTGGCGCAGGCGTGAGCCGCATCATCAGCAACGAGATGATCACGGCGAGGTAGGAGATGGCGTCCACGCTGAAGCACCATCCTTCGCCGACCGTGGCGATGAGCAGCCCTCCGATCGACGGCCCGATGATCCGCGAGGCGTTGATCATCGATGAATTGAGCGCGATGGCGTTGGGCAGGTCCTCGCGGTCGGCGACCATCTCCACGACGAACGCCTGGCGCGCGGGCGTGTCGAACGAGTTGATCACCCCTTGCACCAGTTGCAGCACGATCACCTCGGCCACCGTGATCACATGCGTCAGCGCCAGCACCGCCAGCGCGGCCGATTGCAGCGCGGAGAGGATCTGCGTGATGACGAGGATGCGGTGCCGGTCCCAGCGGTCGACGAGCACGCCGGCGATCGGCGCGAGGATCAGCAGCGGAATCTGGCTGCAGAATCCGACGACGCCGAGGAGGAGCTCGGAGCCTGTGAGGCGGTAAACCAGCCAGCTCGTGGCGATGCGCGTGATCCACGTGCCGATGAGCGAGATGCTCTGTCCGCCGAAGAAGAGGCGGTAGTTGCGATGCCGCAGTGCGCGCGTAATCCGATTCAAGCGAGCCGGTCCTCGCAATTGATGTTCCCACACGCCTCGGCTAGAATCGTGCCCCGGGGAAATTTCGACGCGCCCGCCGCGTTAGTTCCCGTACCCTGCCGCAGATCGGGCAGCCAGCCAGAAACATCGTGGGGCCGTAGCTCAATTGGGAGAGCGCCTGAATGGCATTCAGGAGGTCGACGGTTCGATCCCGTTCGGCTCCACCAAATGTTTTCAATGGGTTAGAGCGCGTGCATCACGCTGAATAACTGTTACAGACGACTACTTTGCAAAAAAACAGCGGAATTCGCGTAACTGCGCTCTCTTAGATTCAACTAGTGATCAATTCATCCTCAGAACGTCTTCAGGAAGGCGATGAGCGCATGCTTGTCGGCATCGCTCAGCCCCGGCTCTCCCTCGCTGGCCGGGAGGTAATCGGTCCCGAAGTAGTGACCCTTGTTGACCACGAAGTCGGCGCACTTGGAGGCTTTGAGCAGCTCCGGCACGAGCGGCGCGAAAACTTTGCGAGCCTCATCGTCGCTCGCCCCTGCCGGCAGGGCATCCAGTTTGTTTTTTATCTTCAGCAGAAGAAGAAGAACGTCCGGCTTCGAAAGATCGATGTTTGCCAGCAGATTGACCGGCGTGCCTTCGGGAATGGGGCCGATGCGGATACCGCCGGCGCCGGCCAGCGGTTTCAGCTCGCTCGGGACATAGCCCGGAGCGATATTCAGGTAACTGGTCTGCGTGGTCCGGTCGATCCAACCCGGCAACGATTTTCCAGACTGGGTAGCGAACGTTCCGTTGCCTTTGCGCTTCTCCGGCCAGAGCATCTGCGTGATGCCATCCTCGAATGCTGCCATCCGGTCCTTCACGGAACCGCTTTCTTCAAAGTGGCCCATGCTGTTGTTCTGCAGGTAGGGCGCGGTCGCCCAGAGACTGATCAGCGATGGCGGCCGCGTGTATCCGCGTCCGCCCGCCGGCATGTCGTACCACGATGGCTCGCTCGTGTACGGATGGTGGATCATCACCTTCCCGACCGACGGCAGGTTCTTGTAGGACTCGGAAGAGAAGTTGTCCCAGATGTTGTCGCGGGTGGCGTTTGTGGCCAGCGGGCTGCAGGCGTTTGTCTCCATCAGCGTGATCGGCACTCGAACCTCGCTGGATAGGTAGTTATTGTCGATGAATTCCCAGAACACATTGTGCGAATCTCGGTTCCCCGCCTTGACGATTGCCTTCATCTCGGTCTTGAACTCGTCGGTCTTCGTCCAGTTCCAGTAGTCGTTCCAGCACTTCAAGTAGTTCGGACCGATGCAGCCCGGCTGGAAGTAGTTGGTGAAGGCTTTCGCCGGCAGCTTGCTGGAATGGCAGCGCGCGCAACGCTCGGCGAAGACTTCATTGCCGCGCGGCACCAGATCGGAGTCCTCCATGTACCTTGTTCCACCCGGTGCAACCCTCAGGAAGTCCTGTTTCGCGGTGGCGAGGAAGAAGAGCGCCACATTCGGCGTCTGCGCGGCGTTCGCTTTCCAATAGCTCGAGTTGCGCTCGGCGTCAGCGATTTTGATCGGGCTGACTCTGGGGCCACCGACCAGCGGGATGAAGTGCAGCAGCCACTCTTCGCTGAACAGGCCGATGTTGAGGTAGAGCCGATTCAGTGCGCCGAGGGCGCCGACCGAGTCGGAGCCGTCCTTGAGCATGAGCGGCGTGTTCACCGAGTGCGTGGCCGGGTCATAAAACTTCGTGAGCGGCGTTCCGGGCGGGACATAGTCATTGAACTGATGGTTTTCCAGACTGCCGCCTGCGAGCTCCTCGTGTCCCCACTTCCGCGCGATCTCCAGCCGGGCGCCGAGGTTGTAGATCGCATTCATCGTGCGCGGGTTGTTGATCTGGTCGGAGGAGACAAGCGAGGTATCGAGCGCGCCAGGACGCGAAGTGTGGAGGAGCTGCCAGATGAAGCTTCCCTGATCCTGGTCAACCATGAAGATGCGCTCGGTCCGGAAGTACTGCGCGCCAGGATTGCTATTGAGGTTCGCCCAGGTCGGGTTCTCGGGATCGGCGGGCGGGTTGGACGGGTTGGGTCCGACGTGGCAGAAGCCGCACGACATGCCGACGCGGAACGGCTTCACGAGACTGGCGTTGTTGTAGTACTTCGGGTCGGTGTAGTACTTCACCGGATCCCACGCCGCCTGCGCCTTCTCGTCGAAAGCCGGATTGGGGAAGAGGCGCAGACCGACGACGCCCGTTGCGTAGCCGTAGTACGAGCCAACCGGAATGGCACGGTTCATCCTGGCTGTCTTGGCCGAGACAACTCCGGATGTCTTCACCGCCGCCTGTGCCGCTGTGACCTTCGCGATCATGGCATCCGCGTCGGCGGTTCCATCGACGACGATTGTGAAACGGACGTTTTCGCGTCGGACGTTTTTGCTGATGTTCCTGCCGCGGGCACCGATCTTCACGCCCGGATACTTCTGCTCGTTCTCGAACGGATCAGGGCCGCAGCCCGGACCCTCCACCCGTTCGTCGAGCCAAAGGCCGAATCGGTCTGCGCGTGGTCCGGTGGCTTTGCGGAAGCATGGCTCGTTGACCAGGCCGAGGTAACTCCAGCGGTTGTCGCGGCTGGCCTTCAATCCCGGATGGCTCGAGATCGTCTTCAGCAGATCGAGGTTGCCGAAACTGCTGCGCGACAGCTCATCCCAGAGGCGGTCGTTGCCAGCCGTCCAGACCATCCAGTTGTTCCGGCCGATGGCGACTCGCTTCACCGCGTCCGCGGCGGTAAGGCCCGGCAGGTAGGAATCAAGCCAGCCCATGCACTGCGGACACTTCGTGAGGCCGTAGTCCATGTCGGCAAAGTAGTCCTCGTCGGCGCCGGGCATGCTGGCGGCGTCACGGCCGGCGAGAAAGGCCTCGTCCTTCACGGTTCCCGGCTGCGGCTCGACGAGGTGGCAAGAGATCAGAAGACTGCTTACGACGACGATCGCGGCGATGGCAAAGAACCTTCGCATGGAAGATGCCTCCTTGCACAAACATGGGGAGCGTTACTAGAGGAGTGCCGCCGCGAGAAGTTTCTCTGCCTTCAATATTGGAGAACGTGAAGATTCCCTTCCGCGCTGAGAGAATCTACCACGCCGTGGGATACGCCATGGGGGAGCGATCGTTTTACGCGGAGGGCCCACGGGTTTCTGGCCTGGCGCGACATCGTCATCCGGTACAAGCAGACCAGAGAGCCGGATGGCTGCGTGCGGCGGCTGGGTGCCAACGATGGAATCCTCTTCACCGCCAGTCTCATTCTCGGGGTGGCAGCTGCTAGCCCCAAAGGAACCTTCATCATGATTGCCGGAATCGCGGGCGCCCGGATGAGAGTACGATGCGAAGCCTCATGAGCAGCCCAAGTCGGAGTTGTGAGATCGCCATGGCGCTTCTCGAGGTCAGTCCACAACCGAGCGATTCGGCCCGCGTTTCAGCCCTCACGCACCTGGTCATTGATCTTCTTCAGGAAGTGGAAGCGCTTCGGCTGCTCGCCATGCAGTTGAACCCACACGAGTACGCCCTGGCATACGAGGCATCGGCAGAGCTGGCCCATAACGCAGCCGGAGTCAGAACTGGTCTTGAGAAGCTGATCGCACTCTATTGCAACGATCACGAATCCGGTCCACGCGAGCTCCTTCTTCTGCAGCGCCTCGGTTACTCATCAACGGAGTTGCGACGATTCGCCGACGTGTTGGAGCGCGCCCAGGCCCTCACGTAGGATGTCCGGGCCGAAACGCAGGGGGTACAGCCCAGGAAAGGAACAGATGGAAACGGAATGGTTGGACCGGAAAATGTCAGTGGCTGAAATGGAAGCCGCCAATATGCTCGACGGGAAAGCGTTCGGGGCCCGGAACGAGGAATGGGAGAACCTCAAGAGTCAGATGGTCGAGGGTGATGAGTTGTGGACATTTGCGAGCCCGGCGGCAAGCTGGCAGGATCTGGGCGGAAGGCTGGGTGTCTCCCTTGTACGACATGGTCAAGTGATATCGAGTTTGGTCACACTGATGAGTTGATGAGACTTGGCGACGAGCACCGAGATGTCGTTCGGGAGTCTCTTCTTCGAACAGTACGAGCGGCACATCCTGCACGGGTATCCATCGGCAAAGGCCGTTCCGCAAAGCTCGGGCGCCCATGTGTGGACTACGAACGAGGGCGGCGTGTTCCTCGATCGGCAGGGGCAGGCTGTTCTCATTGCGGAAGGTGTACCGGAGTGCGCGGGCCGGAACACCCGAGCAGTCCCAGCGGCTGAACGCCGCCGCTAGTTCAAATCAGAGTTCGCTTTAGGAGGCAGCTTCTCAATGTGGACGATTCATATCGAACGAGTGAATTGGAGCGGTGGGCCGACTCCAGCCGATTGCTTCGTGAGCAAGAAGGTCGAACGCTTTGATGCGGCTGAGAACCTCCAGCTTCCGGACGGAATTGGCAGGACTCATCAAATCCGGATTCTTGGTGCGGCCGGGAATGGACTGCGGATTGCGGTCGAGGACCTTTCCGTCAAGCGCGGCGAACAACTTCAGTCGCGGGGCATCGACTTGACGGGATGCCGCCCACAGGAGCTTGTCGTCGATCCAGGCGAGACCATTGAGCTCAACACCTGCACTCTTGACGCCGGGACGACATACCGGCTCACCTTCGAGTTCGGAGCGTAGGTTGCCGGCTGTAGATGAAACTCCTCATGGGCGACTACGAGGCGACTACTCTGCGAAGTAGCGACATGTCCGTACAGTTGCAGCCATGTCCAACTCATTGAAATCCGGAGGTGTCATGAGACGTCCCGAGACCAAGGCACGAATGGCATTCAGGAGGTCGACGGTTCGATCCCGTTCGGCTCCACCAAAACTCTCAATGACTTAGTTATAGTTAGAGCGAGCTGCTCAACGAATCACTCATGAGGCGGCTGCTGTTCCTTCCATCCCGTCTCTTGTACGGCCGTGACGCCTCGTCCACTGTCTTTCGTTCCCGTTGCTCGGTTGACTTCACCATCGGAGAGCTTTAGACTCCGCAATTCCTGAATCTCAAATAATATAGATGTGTGGCAGGGCATCTTTCGGGGTTGCGTTGGTTCAGGATCGTAGCGGGGAGCGCAGCCCGTCCGGGGACTCGCACAGCAGAGAGAATGTCCAACTCAGAGGCGCCACCGTTAACGGTGGTTGCGAACCGGCGGGGATCTACCATGCATGCTCGAAGTGTTTTCTCCGCTCGGCTGGGCGGATCGTTTCGTCGCAAGACGCCCGCCGTTCTGATGGCGTTCTTCCTCCTTGGCGCATCGGCCGTGCAGGGAGCGTACACGCGGGTCACGACATTCGCCGGTGGCGGGAGCACGAACGCCTTCAGCGATCCGTGGGGGCTGGCCGTCACTCCGCAAGGGGACTTGATCGTGGCGGATCTGACGCATCACCAGATCAAGCGAGTCTCGCGAACGGGCGTGGTGAGCGTAGTCGCCGGAACCGGCGTTTCTGGCGAAACTAACGGGCCGCCCACCGTGGCGCGGTTCAAGTCGCCCGCGGCGGTAGCCTTCGACGCGCCGAGGAATCTGATCTACGTAGCCGACATGCAGGCCGGAACGATCCGCAAGATCGCCGCCGACGGCACGGTCTCCACGGTTGCAACAACAGGTCTGAGCGGTCCTCAGGGTCTGGCCGTCGACGCTGACGGCATCCTGTATGTGGCCGACAGCGGCAACAACAAGATCCGCAAGATCACCACCGACGGCGTGATGACTACGATTGCCGGGGCTGGAGCGGCCGGAAGCATCGACGGCCCGGCCTTGCAGGCCAAGTTCCAGCAGCCGAACGGCCTCGCTCTCAGCTCCACAGGCGCGCTCTACATCGCCGATCAGAAGAATCACCTCATCCGCAAGCTCGAAAACGGAGTGGTGTCGACCGTGGCGGGCTCAGGAAGCAATGGAGCTGTGGACGGCCCGCCCCTCTCCGCGAAGTTCACCGAGCCGAGGGGCATCGTCTTTGATGCAGACGGCAATCTGCTCGTCGCTGATTCCAACAACGACCTGATACGGCTCGTTACTCTCGGTTCGAATCCCACCGTTACGACGGGTCCGACAGCTTGGGGTCGCACCTTCGCTCTTCGTGGCCGATTCCAGTGCGGGCGTAACTCGCGCATTTTCTTTGGATTGCGCCAGTGGCGCCGGTAGAACATCGCGCCGCGCAACATCGCAACCTCACACCTAAGTTATTGAAAACGCTGCGGTTGTATTACTAGGTCGTACTTCGCAGGGGATGCGCCCGAATCGTTGCGAGGCTGGTAAGTCACGCTGAGACAAGAACTTGCGCGAGAGTGATCCGGGGTGATCGACGTGCGAAGGTGTGACCCCATCTCACGCCACCATCTCACGCCATCTCGCTTCCGCGCGCCACGCACAGTGCGTCCGAACAGGACCTTCCGGCCTGACGGGCTCCTCCAGATTGCCCGAAGTTGCGTTGAGAGCAAACCAACAGCGCGCCGGGAACCTGACCGAGGATTGGTCATCCTCCTTGAGGTGCTCGAGGATGCGCATGCCGGCGTCGATGATCTCGGGCCGATGCGTTGCCGGAACGACTGCGATTTGTTTCGTCATAGCGGCGGCGGATAACACCACAACTCTATATATTGAGGACATGAAGAGCCTGATCGGCTTGCTGCTTCTCCTCGCCCCCGCCGCATTCGCCGATCCGGTCGATCTCAGCTTCGGTTACGAAGGGCCCCCGCGTATCGACCGCGGTTACGGCTTCGTCACTGCGACGATTCGGAACAACAGTTCGACGCCGGCGCACAACATCCGGGTGACGTTCAACTCCAGCCTGCCGGTGAAGTGCAGCACCTGCTCGTTCAGTTACCTCGGGGCCCACGAGTCGACCGGTCTTCCGTTCGACTTCGCGACGGATTACCCGGACGGCACGGAGCTGACGATCACCGCGACCGTCTCGTCCGACGACGACGATCCCGACACGTCGAACAACTCGACGCAGTTCGAGGTGAAGCTCGTCACCGTTCCAGACCTGGTGATCGCCATGGGGGCTTCCTCCTTCGACCCCGATATGCCCGTCGACTACGGCATCATCTATTCGAACTACGCGACGACGGCGGCGAACGGCGTCACCGCCACCATGGATCTCCCAGACGGAACCACGATCGAGTCGGTCGACGGAGCGCCGTGCACCGTCGCCGGCTCGCACGTCGATTGCACGCTCGGCGATCTCCCCGGCAGGCCGGTCACCGTTTATCCCGAGTTCAAGCACATCACCATCCACGCGCATCAAGTGGCTCGATACGACGCGCCACTGCTGACCGCCACGGCGACGATCCGCTCGGCCGGCGGCGACGATCTCAACCCGTCTGACAATCAATCGACGTCCTCCTACCATTTGACGAGGACGCTCCTCGTCACGACGACGGCGGACGACGGCGACGGGTCGCTCCGCCGCGCCATCGAGGAGGCGAACGAAGCGCCCGAGATTCAGCCGAAGATCGCGTTCCAGATCGGCGAGCCGCTCCCCGCCTCGGGGTGGTTCACGATCGCGCCGCTTACGCCGCTGCCTGCGATCTCGCATTTCGTGACGATCGACGGCGCATGGCAGACGGCGAGGACCGGCGACACGAACCCGCTCGGTCCCGAGATTGAGATCAGCGGCGCGAACGTGAGCGAGGGGAACGGCTTGCTCGTGAGCGCCCCTTGCGCGTTCACGCTGAATGGAGTGGCCATCAACGGCTTCCCGGAGAACGGCGTGCTCATGACCACGCCGCAACCGTGTCCGTTCGCGTACTCGGGCGTCCCGCTCGGCACGATCAGCAACTCGGTCCTCGGCGCCGATCCGACCGGCAGCCGCGCCGTGCCGAACGGGCTGCGCGGCATCTCGATCGTCCTCCCCTCCCAGTCCAACAGCTTCTTCTCCATCGATCACAACGTCCTCAGCGGCAATCTCCGAAGCGGGATCTGGGCACCGACGGGGCCGAAGCTGGTGGTCAGCAACAACCGGATCGGAGTGGCGTCGCATGAGGACACGCCGCTGCCGAACGGCGCGAGCGGCGTCTATCTCGCCACGAGCGGCAGCACGATCTTCAGCAACGTGATCGCGAACAACCCAGACTTCGGCATCGCCGTCGGGCGCGACGCCACATACGTTGACTTCGGCAACAACTCGATCTTCGACAACGGCCAGCTCGGGATCGACGTGGGCCTCGACGGCATCGGGAATCCCATCGGACGACCGACGCTGTTCGACGCCGTGTACGACCCGTCCACGGGCATGACCACCGTGCGCGGCAACTACGTCGTGCCGGCACGGAACGCCGCCTACTACCTGACGATCGAGCTCTTCGCCAACGATCACGTCGATGCGCACGGACGGGCCGAGGCACAGATGCCGATCGGCGGCGGAGCCGCGCAAACCGGCGACTTCGCGATCTCGTTGAAGGGCGATTACCGCGGACTGATGATCACCGCTACGGCGAGCATCGAGGACATCCACACGTTCGCGAAGCAGCCCGATCCCGTCCCCCAGTACAGCAACTACGGATTCGACTACGTAACCTCGGAGATCAGCGACTCCGTCACCGCGCGCTGACTCGGCGCGCCGGAGTCTCGCCGGCGCGCGATCGCTTTGATGGCTACGAATCAAGCCGGTCCGATCTAACACGGCCTCACGGCACCCACAAAGATGCGAGTCATGAACGTGCAAGCCTCACTCGAGTCGCCTCTCACCGTCGCCAGCAGAGGATCTCTGGCGCCTTGCGCGACGTGGCAGGCGTCTCCCCTCGCGGCGTGCCTACAATGATCGGTGCAACGACGGTAACGTCCGGGGGAATCCCGAGCTCTGCCTTCACCTCCGGATTGTTGAGGATCGGAATTGCGAACCCGATCGGGCACGTGGCCAGACCGAATGCACATGCCGCGAGCATCAGATTTTCTGCCGCCAGCCAGCAATCGGCCTGTACGAAAGCGCCCATCGGCTTCGCGCAGATCGCGATCAGTGTTCCGGCATCGTAGAAGATGTTGAAGTCCGGTTGATCGAGGGGGCTCGGATGAGCGTGATGAGCCTGGGCCGCATGACTCTCCCCAGCAGCCGCACCCGCCGCATACGCCACCTTGGCCTGCTCGGACAGGCGTGCCAGCAATTCTCGATCCTGCACGATTGCGAATGCCCACGGCTCGAGATGAATTGCAGTCGGCGCCAGCACCGCCATCTCGAGGAGTGTGCGGACCCTCGTCTCCGCAACGGGGTCGGGCGTATAGGCGCGAACCGAACGACGTTTGTGGATCGCCTCGATGACGGATAAGGATTGTCCAGGAGTGGAAGCCATGCGGGCGAGATTAACACGCTACTCACGCAGGCTCCATCCTTCAAGTCGCCGCCTCAGACGGTGTGCGAAACAGCAGTACGAGCTAAGTCTGGCAGCAACAATACCGGCACCTGACGTCGTGCCGCGTCCGCGAACGATGACCCGATTGTGGATGGCGGACGAGCAGGGCATTGCACCCGACTACTTTGAGACGCACGACACTCACTGCTCTTTTTGGTACCACTACTGTCCAAGGGGTAGCCCCCCGGTCCGCCGGTCACGCGCACAGGTGCCCCGGCTCACAAGGAAAGCGTGCGCGCGGTGCCTACACTATGCAGTGCCTCTTGTGTAGCTGGAGCCAAGTGCGTTTCTGGTCGGACAGATTCCGGACACTCTGGTTGGAGCTCGGCTATGAAGAATCTTACGAAGGCGTTTCGAGAACGATGTCCACACATCTCCTGGGGAGGGGACGAGCCACAAGACCTCGTGTGTGGCGGGCATGCACCTCGAATGCTGGCCATGGTCTTTGGTCTGTTCCTCGTCGCCGGCCCGGGGATCTTTGCAACGCCGATTAGGTACACGTTTAGCGGGACGGTTAGCGGTTCGGTGGGTTCGACAAACTTTACCAACGCATCAGTGAATATCGTCGCTGTTGGTGATACCACGACGGTGACGGTTGGGTCCGGTACCTACTGCGATAACGTCACCAGCGTTGCGTTGGAGGCTGGAGGCTCAGCACTACTACTGATTGGGACCTTCAGCGTTTTCGACAACACGGGAGGTGGGAACGCGGGTATCAGGACAGGAGCCTGCGGGGCCGCGGGCTCGGATTGGTTCCGGGTCACGAATTCGCTGTTCAACAGTTACAACCTTGCGACTGCCGTCGGGCCGGTCTCGGTGACCCCGTCGTTCACCGATACCACTGTTTCGGTGAGTACCACCTCGGGCAACCTCAATCTTACGGGCCAGAATCTGGCTACGTTTCAGGCGTCGACCACGCAGGCTGATATCTCGATGGGTCTGATCCTGCCGCATTCAGGAGGTTACGCCTACGTGAACAATGGCCCCAACAGCTATGGGTCGCCGCAGACGTTCATCGACGCCAGCCATCCGTCGGAGGCGGACGGGCAGATCAATACGGCGACGATCCACTGGGGCCTCGGCTCCTGTTCCGGGGCCTTCAAGCTGAAGGTTCTCCATCCGGACGGACCTTTCGGTTCGTGGACGGTCACCAGCGAGCGCGGCCCGTTCGACGCGGCTCCCGGATATGTGACGGTGGCACTGAGCCCTTCAGCCGCTGTTCTCAAAGGGGACATCATTGCACTGACCCAGCTCGGGAGCGCTGGCTGTGGGGGCGTGTTGTTCACGCCAAACACCGGATCGGACGTCACAATCATCGCGGGAGGTGTCGATCCGGCGGTTGGAGCCTTCTTGAGCTCCTCGACGATCACCGAGGGTGCCGTCAAGCCGGGGGAGACGATGGGGGTGCGAGCTGGTGCGAGCGGGACCTACCTGTCGGGGATCCTCGCGGGTGCCGGCTCGACGGCCGGAGCGAATAACTCGTTCTTCAGGACCGGATTGCAGTTGACGAATCCGGAGAACGGAACGATCGCCGGCAAACTCGTCTTTCACCCTGCGGGCACGAGTGGCACATCGAACGATCCGTCGCTCGCTTATTCGCTCAATCCGGGGCAGACCACTTCGTATGGCGACATTATTTCGCAGATGGGTCAGTCTGGTCTCGGCAGCCTCGACGTCATCGTCACGCTGGGAACCCGCCCCGTGGCAGCGGCCCACGTATTCAATGACCAGGGAGCGGCAGGAACGGATGGATTCTTCGAAGATCTCATGCCCCTATCGCAGGCAATGAGCCCTCCGCAGAGCGCGACGCTGCAGATCCCTGATCTGTCGAAGTACCGCGTCAATATCGGGGTTCGCACTCTCGCTGACGGCGCGACGATCCTCGTGTCGCTCTTCAACGCCGACGGCTCGCAAGTCCCGCTGGTCTCGTCGCAACAACCATTGTTGACGAAGACCTACCAGCCGGCATATTTTGAACAGGTCGGTGTCGCAGCCTTCCTCGGAGCAACTCCACCCTCAGCAGGATCGATCAACATCACGGTCACGAGTGGGCACGCCGTGGTCTACGCGTCGACGACCGACAACGTCACGAATGACAGCAGCGTTCGTTTCGCAGGGAAGGATTGATTCGGGGTCGTTTGAAGACATCCGTGACGCGGTTGACATGAAACTTCGAATCGGCCCACCAGGTTTCAGATCCCGCCGTCTTCCCTAGCCGGCGCTTCCAATCTTCACGCGCACTCGCTTGACCTCACTCATCGTCGGGGCGCGTGTTTTGCCGTTCGCACGGAGCGACACGAGCAGGCTCACGCGCCTTCCCGAGATCGCTTCGGCGGGCAATGGAACGGCGTACGTTCCGGACTCATGACCTGGGCGAATGCCGTAAGGCGAGATCACTCCGAGGAAGTGGCCGGACGACGTCGTGATCTCGATCTCGCCGCTGCGCGGGATCACGCCGACGGTCACGAGCAGCGTTGCAGTCTCGCCTGCCCGCAACGCGTGGGGCAGGACGAGGTTCACCGTGCGGCTTTCGGAGTGATGCGCGCCAACCGCGAAGAGTGCCAGTATGGCGAGGAAGGCGCGCATCCCTCACGTCATTGCACGCTGCGCACCGAGACCGCCCTGAGCGCCGTCGTCTTTCCGTGTGCTTGCACCGGCACGAGGCGAATGTTCACCGACACCTGCGCCGCCAGGAGGTTATGGAACGCCTCGGGGCGTTTCGGCAGTGGAACGGCGAACGTCACGTCTTCCGACATCGCCATCAGATGAGGCATGTGGCCGAAGAAGGCGATCGTTCCGGCGTAATACGGACTGTCGGGACCTACCTGCGTAACGTCCGGCGGCGCGCCGACGATCACGTCGAACTCGCGTGCGGCCGACGTCTGGCTGGGACGCTGTACCGTGACCGCCGCGATCAACGTCGGTGCTGCGGCGGCGAGATGCTCGTTCACCGCAGCACGCGGGACGGCGAGCGACGCCGTGCGTCCTTTCATTTCTCCCTTCACCGATACTTTTGCGTGCTTCGTCAGCAAGAGACTCGCGGAGGCTTGCGCTTCGTCGCCGCTGCCCGGCTCGTAGTCGTATTGGAAGCGCTCGGTGCTGAGATAGTCACCGGCATGACTGGGACCGACGAACTTGCCGTCGCCTCTGACAAAGAAGAGGAACGGCTCTTTCGAGAGCGTGCTGAGGTCCGGCTCCGGAGGAAGAATCGGGAGATTGAGACGCTTCTGCTTGCGCGTCCAGACGTCCCATAGACGATCCATGTTCGAGTGATGCAGGAAGAAGATCGGATCGACCGGCGAGAGGTTGTTGGTCATGTTGCCGTACGGCCCAGGATCGAGAGGGCCGACGCCGCCGATGTAGTTATGGGTCTTGTTGTGCGGGAAGCCCTCCAGGACGGAGGAGGTTCCGGGGCCGCCTGGCTGGGCGTTGTGAGACGACGTCTTTGCGCTGGTGAAGCTTTGGGTGATGTCCGGATCGTAATACTTCTTCGGCTGCAGGCCAGCCACAATGGTCTGCAGCGAGACGTCGAATGCCGTCCTCTTGTCGAGCTTCGGATTGTCGCGCGTGAGATAACGCGAGCCGCATGTGTTGGCGAACGCCATGTTGCCGGAGTTGCCGTTGCCCGACGACGGATCGAGCCCTGTTACCTCATTCCACAGGAGATCGAGACTCGTGTATCCCCGGAGATTGAGCTGCGCGCGCTGATCCGCGCTCAGCGTTCTCCAGTACGACTTCAGTGCCGGTTGAATGAAGGCGGTGAAGTCGTCGAGGTTGCGCGTGTACCGCTCGAAGGCATGATGCTGCGGATTCAGCACGCCGTCGAACATCCCGTCGGGGATCTGCGGCAGCGCCGTCCAGTCCCAATACGGCATGGCGAAGGCCGGATCGCCGCTCAGATTGCGAATGGTCTCCTCGAAGAAGCCGACGTAGCCGCGGTGCCACACGTAGAACCACCAGTTCCCGTGCGGGCAGTCCATGAGGTGGACGAACGCGTTGCGGAACCAATTGCGCGGATCAGACGCCGGCAGATTCCGCATCGCTTCGACGCCCTTGGCGTAGCTCGCCAGCGCCTTCTGCCCCTGCGCGCTCGTCACGTTGTAGCGCGTGTATTTGGCCGCCGTACTCTGCGCGAACACGCTGTGGAAAGGAAAGGCGGCCGCACCCGCCGCGACCATCGTGGTTTGCAGAAAATGACGACGTGTCAGCCCATCGTATATTTCGGACATAGCTTCCCTCCCATACAAAGGTGTGTTTCCGGCGGCGTTTTCCCTACCCCAAATGGATGATTGTTCGCGGCGGCCAGGGCGAGGATCGCCGTTCGATCATCGTCATTGATGCTCTTCCAGATTCTTCTGACGTTCGCGCTTTGTAACAGAGATTGCCTGGACGCGGCCACACTGTTTCGTCATAAAATTTACCGCGCGGGGATTCGAGATCCAGGGCGCCACCACCGACAACCACCTACCTTCACGCGGCAGCGCGCGGATCGCTTTGGCCAGCTCTACTTCAGCGACTCGACCCAGCGGAGATTGTGCTCGGCGAGCGGGAAGTCGGGACGAGCACTCAGCGCGCGCATGAGCGATTCACGCGCTTCGTTTCGGAATCCCAGGCGACCGAGTGAGTATCCGAGGTTGTTGAGAGCGTCGGAGGAGCGCGGACTGAAGCGAAGGGCCTGGCGATACGAGATCGCGGCATCGAGATCATCGCCTCTGCTTGTTCGCGCGATGCCATCGTTGAACCATCCAGCGTAGTCATCCGTCGCGGCACGAAACGGGGCGCGTCCTGACCCGTACGCCTGAGCCTCAGCGTCGCGAGGATCGATCATGAGCGACTCTCGCGCGAGATCCCGCAGTGGGGCGAGGGCGCCGCGGGCGGCGTCGAGGCGCATCATCAGCGAGCGGACCGGCGCCGAACCGGGAGCGAGTACGAGCGCTCGCGCGACGTGCGCGACCGCTTCGGGTCCACGGCCATTCTGTGAGAGCCATCGTCCGTAGTAGAGATGGCCGTCAGCATCGTCCTTCAGGCGAAGGGCTTCGCGGAAATGGCCCTCCGCCGCATCGTGCAGGCCGAGGGCGCCGTCGACGATCCCGAGGTTGATCTGGAGCGTCGAATAGGCGGGCGTGCGCAGCTGCGCGCGCTCGAAATACGACTTCGCCACGGCATACTTCCCCTGCTCCATCTGCGTCAGGCCGAAGTTCATGAGCGCGCGACCATTCTCGGGGCTCTTCTCCGCTGTGTCTTTCCAGAGCGACTCCTCCGTGCGCCAGACCTTGTTGCGGACATGTGTCCCGATGGCGTGGGCAACGATGATGATCACGAGGAGCATCGCCGCTGCGATCTCGACCCGGCGAGAGCTTGCCCTCGCCCGACCTGTCGTCGGATCGATCCTTTGATCAGGGAGCTCGGACGACGCTGCATTCCGGGCACGCTGCGCGAGGCTGCGAGTGGCCATGTACGCGCCGTAAACGGCCGCGGGCGTCAGTCCGATATACGGGAAGAAGATCCGATGTTCATTCGCTACCTCGGCCAGCGGAAAGAAGCTCGACGTCGGAACGAGCGCGATCCCGAACCAGGCCAGGCCGAACGCGATCGGCGTCGTCTGGCGCGTTTTCGAGAGACGTCGAATCACGGCGACGAGCACGATCACGAAAACGAACCCGGCGATGGCGCGGGTGTCGTACCAATGCTCGAACAGCGTCCAGTCCGTGTCTGCGGTCAGCCCGGCCGGGAGAAGAAAGAGCCGGGCGTAATGGAGCCAGACGAACGGTTGGGTCAGCGCGTAGTGCAGTGCCGAACCACCGCCCGGCGTCCACTCCTTCGCATTCATGGAATTCAAGAAGAGCAACAGCAGCACGCCCGTCACGAGCGACGGCAACGTGGCACGGATGGCGAGGTGCCACGAGCGCGCCGGCTCGGAGAAAAGAAAGACGTAACACATCAGGAGCGGAGCGAAGACGACGACGGGTGCCTTGGCCAGCGCGCCGAGTGCGATCGGCAGCAGATAGAGGTGGTAGCGGCGCGCGACCGGCGAGCGCTGAATGAGGAAAAACGCACCGAGAAGGCCGAGTGCGGAGATCAGCTCCGAGCGGCAGGAGATGAAGTTCATCGTCTCGGTGTTGGCGGTGTGAACCGCGAAGAGCGTCGCGGCTACCAGCGCGAGCAGGCGATTGACGGGCGCGGGAGCCGCGAGATCGAGCACGCGCCGATAGAACGGAATCAGCATCGCCCACACGGCGATGAGCAGCCCGATCTGCGAGACGTGAAACGCCACGGGGTCGAGGCCGCGTCCGGCCGCGTAATCGATCGCAAAGGAGAGCGAAACGAGGGGGCGGTAGGTCGAGTTCTGCGGCAGGCTGGAGAACGCGTGCGCGTCGGTGAAGAACGATGGGATGTTCCGCAGGCTGCGGATGTACGCGTTATTAACGATGACGTGGCTGTCGTCGAAGTGGAATTCGTTGTGAAGCGAGTTCGCGTACGCCGCAATGATGAGAAGCGCAGCAGCGACAGCCAGGAAAAGAAAAAGGCCTCGCGAGGAGAGGCCTTTTTCACGATGCGCGGTGGTCCCGGTCACGAGCCCATTCTCACATTTGAGCGTCAGTTCGGCGTGTACTGAAAACTCGCGTTGAACGACAACTGCGTCACGTCGGCCGCCGACGGGTCAGACGTCTGGCGGGTTCTGATGCGGATCCCGATCCTGTCGCCCGGCGACACGACCAAGGGTCCATTCGCCATATTGGACGCGGTGTAGAAGGTTCCCGCGACCACCGTGTTCCCCGGACCACCAAACGTGACCGTGCTGGTCAGCGAGGTCACGACATAGGACGCGGCCAGGTGACTCGTACCGGAAGGCACAGAAGGGGAGACGAACACGTCGAAGCTGTACGTGAGAGGCGTGACGTTGATCGAGGTGACGCTTGCCACGAGGAGATCGGCACTCACACTCAGGTTCTGAATGGTTCCGGCGGCCGGAACGGGAAAGGCGAATCCGCCCGCTTGCGGGGGTGATGTCGAGTTTCCGGTTCCGTTGATGATCTCCGTCGTGCTATTGCCGAAGCCCATCAGGACGGGAGCCGCGGAGACGACCGCCGCTCCGCTCAGAATGACGCCTGTCGAGAACGGGATCAACGCTCCCGGGCCAGTCGGCCCTGTTGGACCGATGGGGCCCGTATTACCGGTCGCGCCCGTCGCGCCCGTCGAGCCTGTCGCGCCCGTCGATCCGGTCGGACCGGTCGCGCCGGTGGCTCCCGTCGCACCGGTCAGGCCGGTGTTGCCGAGTGCGGTGATGACCAGATGAGCCGAGGAGGGGTTGGTCCCGCCCGCGAGCGGAGTGATGGTGAGGGCTGTGGTCTCGCTGGCGGGATTGTTGACGCTGAGAATCGAATTGGCCGAAACCGTCGTCACGAGTGCCGTTCCGATGATCTGATTCGTACCGGTTGCGCGACCGACGATGGTGTACGCAAGTTCGGCCCCGTTGAGCATCAACACGAGTTGACCTGGCTCCGTGACGCTGACCTGGAAGGTGACGTTGTACGTACCGATGTTGGCCAGCTGGAATGTCGAGGGACCCGTACGAGCGATCGATCCGCTGCCGCTCGACGGCCCATTGTGGGGGAAGCTGATCGCCGTGCCCGGCGCGACCGTTGCGGCGTTGTCGACGGGCATCAGCGCAAAGAAGTCGGCGAAGTCGAAAATCCCGCTCGGAGCGCCGACCGGACCCGTGGCGCCCGTGGCGCCCGTGGCGCCTGTGGCGCCCGTCGCTCCGGTAGCACCGGGCAGACCAGGTGTGCCGGTAGTTCCGGTGACACCGGTAACTCCGGTCGCACCTGTGACCCCGGTGGCCCCCGTAACCCCGGTCGCTCCGGTGGGCCCGGTCGCTCCGGTAACTCCGGCAGCGCCCGTTGCTCCGGTTGAACCCGTGCTTCCGGTCGCACCCACGGCTCCTGTTGGTCCGGGAGCTCCGGTAACGCCGGCAGCGCCCGTTGCTCCGGTTGAACCCGTGCTTCCGGTCGCACCCGCGGCTCCTGTTGGTCCGGGAGCTCCGGTCACACCGGGTGCGCCTGTCGGTCCCGTCGCGCCAGTTGGTCCTGTCGGGCCGGTCGGCCCCGGCGCTCCGGCGACGTCGCCCTTGAAGCTCATGTCGAAACTGGTCGAGTCCTGACTTCCGTTAGCGAGAAGGGATCCCGCGAAGATCACTCGCCCGACCGGGCTCGTCACCGTCGCGTCGATGCGACCACCGTCCACCGTCGCCGTGAGATCGGTCGCGCTCACCAGCACCTGCTCGTAGGGAAGCAACGTGTAAGTCTTTGTTGCGATCTCTTCCCCGAGCGCGCCGCGCAGGCGCACCTGCACGTGGGCCTCGGCGCCGCTCACTTCCACCAGGATGAAGTTGTAACGGAAATCGTTGTTCTGACTGACGCCCTGGAGCGAACCCTTCTCGCCGGGGCCGATGGCGAGACTCGCCGGCACGGCGGTGAAAGAAGCGCCGGTCGTGTCCGCCAGCGAGGTGACACCGGGAACGCGGCTGTAGATGCGCGCGGAGACGAGCACCTGATCGGACGCGCGCACTCTCACGGCACCCGACGCCTGCGACAGGTGAAAGAGCGAGGTGGTCATGTCCTCGTAAGTCTTCGCCTCACCAGGGGCGAGAGTGTCGTTGACCGTGAGAGGAGTCGGGTTCGCCTGCCCCGCCCGCAGGAACTGATACTGCACGTCGACCGTGTGATCGGTGAGGTTCGTGACGAAACCAGTGGTCACGAATTCCGTGCCGCCCGCGCCGAGAACGCGTCCCGCCGCCGGGAGGAACAGATCGGTTCCCGAAAAGGCGGCGGAGAGCCGGAGCGTCAGCGTGAGCGAGGCAACCGCGATAGCGGTGAACAGCAGAGTCTTGCGGCTAGTCATGGGTCTCCCAGGCGGTGCGGCCACCGTGCAATTGTGGAAGGCATTGTACGATACGTCAGATGGCCGACCCTCGCCGCTTGTGGCGTTGATCGGGCATCGCGCCGGCGACGACCCACTCGAGCGGTTTCCGGACGACCGTCGAAGCTCGCTCCAGGCGTGGCCGCCTGCTGTCCGTGTTTTGTCCGTGCGTTTCGGCGGTTTCCCCTCCACCAAGCGCCGCGCTGAACCATCCGCATATAGGTACGCTGCACGACGCAAGCATTCACCGATCTTTATAAAACTGCGCCGTCTCCGCGATCCCCGTGGCGTACGGCGTCGGCTGGACTCCGAACCGCCGCTCGAACTTCGACGAGTCGAACTGGTACGGCAGCGTGCTCTGATAGAGCATCTCCACCGATTCACGGATGTCGCCGTTGAAGATCCCGGCCAGACGGAGCATCCATGGCCGAAGCACCATCAGGCGCGGCTCGACGTTGAGAGCGCGCGCGGCGGCGGCAACGAGCTCGCGCCCGCTCCACGGCGGCGCCGCCGTCGGCAGATGCCAC
>JADGNZ010000063.1 GCA_017883205.1 Thermoanaerobaculia bacterium
GCTTCCCAAGCTCTTGGTCGCGAGTTCGAATCTCGTCGCCCGCTCCAATTTAACTCCTTGGAAACACTTCAGCTTGCGGGTTTCATTTTTCTTCTGTCCGTTATTCATTTCGGGCTTGGGTGTCCATCCGGGTGTCCATGTTGACGGGCAAGTGACGAAAACGGGCGCCGTCACGGGAGACAGTCGGCCACGCGAGATCGGCGTGAGAAAGTCATTCACGGTGCCAGCCGACCCACAATCCGTCACGGTAGCTCCGCGTTTCCGCTGCGGTTGACAGCGTCGCGAATTCTCTCACGCCAGTTCATTGCTTCAGCGTGAACTCGATCAAGAGCCGCTCGCGTGTCACCGTGCACTACGATGCGAGCCTCTCCAAGATTGCATTCATGTCTTCAGATAGTGCGCAAAGATGCGGCTCGATCCAGCGGAGAGCGTTGCCTTCTTCCGTCTGAAGGTCGAGCCAAACCACATCGAGGGCTGTGAGTGCATCGAAGAGGAGGCAGCTCACGCGGGTCTGAAGCGGTAGTGAATCCCAATCGTGAGGCTCAAGGCGTTTCGCCGGAGCGTCGCTTTGTGGGGGAGGGAGGTCGGAGATAATCGGGCCAGCTCTCATTTCATAACCTCTCGAAAGGCACCTGGGGTGGTGTCGAAGGCGGAGCGGAACCACCGATGGAAGGTCGAGACGGTGCCGAACCCACATCTGAGTGCGATTTCCTTTGATGGCAGCGGTGTGGTTTTTAGGAGCTGCACGGCGTAGTCAAGCTGCTTACGGCGCAGAAAATCGCGGAGCGGCATGCCCAAAATGTCCGGGGCGATCCGGCTCAAGTACGGTGCCGTCACGCCGAGCGCGGAAGCGAACTCCGAGGCGCGAGCGGCTGTGACGCGCCGGTAGCAATCCCGGAGATAGTGGGCGGCGGCGCGTTCGAGACGCAGGCGGTGGGTGTGGGTGTAGGTCCGGCGTCGCATGTCATGGCGAGAAGACGTCGATGAAGTGCCTCGGTCCGGGCGCGACGCATGCCAGCGAGGCTCCGGGGCAGTCATCGGCGCTTCTCTGTTTGAGGAGTGCGACGGCCCGTAACTCTCCCTACCTCCTTAGAGCCGAAAAAAAGGCACAACTACGCCCGTGGGTCGCAGGCAGACCCACCGTCGGGCAACGTCGAGCAGCGAGTCTCGCCTACCCGATCGGCGGGCCGATCTTGGCTTCGAGCCATACGAGGAGCAGCTCGTCCCAGAAGCCGATCGGCGGTTGAATCTTCGCCTCCTCCAACAACGATTGTGAGGCGGCCTGGCGCGCGCCGGGTGGCACACTAATCTCGCCAGCGTCGGCGATTGCGGCAACAGGAACGACACTGACAGCGAGCAGCGCGAGCACAAGCTACGCCACGGCGAACAGAAACTCTTCGCATGAAGCCGCCTGACGGCAGCGAGCGCGGACTACGTCATCGCTTCGAGCCACGCGAGGAACGCCGCGCCCCAGAAGCCGATCGGGATTTGAATCTCCGCTTGGGCCGATGGCAAAGGTGACGCGACCGGCGCACCAGGCGGCAAACCAATCTGTCCAGCATCAGCGAATGCTGCAAGCGGGAAAAGAAGCAGGCAAATGACCGCGAACGTGGTTACGCCCCGGACGACACTCGAAGAGACAACTCGCATAAACCCCTCCTGGGCCAGCGCTGATCGCTGGCAATATGGAGGGCGCCCTCGGAAATGGAGGGTGACCGAGCGGGCAAGAGTATTAACGGTTTTCGGAAGGAGGGGGAACGAAGAGAAGGGCTGGCTGCCGCTCTGCCTGACGCAGGAAGCTCCGCACCGACTGAACGCCGTCGGGCGTAAGGGTCCCCGCAGACGCGGCTTCTCTGAGGTAGGCGAGTGCCGTGAGCGCGCCGGTGAGCATCCCGGCATCCGTGAAGACGCGGAAGAGGCGCGAGGCAACGTCCACGATCTGCCGCGTCTGCCCGAGCGCGAGAAGGGCGTCCACGAGATCGAGTCGGACGAGCGCAGCGTCGGTGATCATCCCCAGCGTCTCAAACTCCGCTGCCACGTCGCGCAGGCGCCGGATTGCCTCGCTTTGCTTTCCGCCATGCAGCAACACATTGGCGATTCCCCATTCTGTGCGTATCAGTTCACTCGCTGATCCGACCTCGCGGAAAAGAGTCAGCGCTTTGTGGAAATGCATGCTGGCCTCGCCGAGATTGCCGCGATGAACTTCGCAATTTCCAAGCGCGTCTGATCCACGTGCGATCCAAAGAGAGTTATTCATCGATTCGGCGTAAGCGATGACCTGACGAAACAGCGATGCCGCATCGCCAATGTCGCGCGCTTCGAACTTGATGACGGCACGCAGGAACAGCGCGGTCATCCTCCGGTCGTCGTCGCCGAGGTGCGCGAAGCCGTGTTCCGCGCGCTCGGCCATTGCGGCTGCTTCGTCCAATCGTTGTTGATCGCAGAACACGCACGCTCGCACGTAGGCGACAGCGGACAATCCAAGCGATGGCGATGCGAGGTGCTTGTAGGCGCGTTCGGCTCGCGAGAGTGACTCGATCGCCTCTGGAAACTGGCCGAGGAAGCGTTGCGCATTCGCTCGCTCCTTCCAAGCGGTGCCCCGCACCTCGTAGATGGCGTTGGCTGGATAGTTGTCGTCGGGCAGCGCCTCGGCAACCGAGATCGCTGCGTCCGCGAACGTCAGCGCGTCAAGCGGTTCGTTCTGGCAAATGCTGTGGGCATGCGCGCTCAAACACCGGGCAACGCCTCCTGACAGGAAGCGTCTCTTCGTGTTCAGGTTCAACCACGCCGCCTGTGCAGGTGCGTCGAAGAGCGGTTGCAGCAGTTCCTCCGCTTCGCGGTCTTCATCGGCAATGCGCGCGGCATATGTCATGAGCGCCTCGCGCGTAGCAGAGCCCATCATCGGCTCCCACACATCGACATCGCTCAGGTCGTCCTCGGCTACAGCGAAGAAATCAAGGGTGCTCCGACACGACGCACACTCGGCGGTGTGCCGGTTGATGACACTCCGCCGCGGCTCGGGCATGGCATCGGGATCGAAGGCAAAGATCGCAAGCTCATTTTCAGGAATGTGATCCATGTCAGGAAATCTCCGAGAGAGCGCGATACGCCGTCAGCGCGCGCCTCCTGCACTTATGCAGGTAGACGAGAATGGTTCCGGGCGTCGAATCCAATGTGTCCGCGATCGCTTTCGTGGTGTCACCGTTCCAGTAGTACCGTCGGAGCAGCTCGCGGCATCGGCTACCGACGCCCGCAAGCATCCGGGAGAGAAGCAGCTTGCGCGCGACCTCATCGAGCAGCGCATCGCTTGGCGTGGCCGCGCAAGGCGTCTCACCGCAGAAGAGGGCGTCTGCCGCATCCGATCGCCGCATGTAGTGCCGCGAGGCGTTGCAAATTGCTCCAATCAGATACGGCTCAACCGCATGAACGGAGGCCGCGTGCATGAAGTACGTGGCGAAGACATCGTGGACGAGCGTCTCCGCTTCCGCGACGGGAATGGAGAACTTGCGGACGGCGATCTTTCGCAGCCTGGACGCGTAGCGCAGATACACCTCCTCAAACCCTGCCGGTGCACCGGACACCCGCATATCCGGCTGTCGTGTCGCCTGCTCTCCTTCGCGTCGCGGTTCCTGCATGGCTCTTCACTGAAGGAGTGACGGAAGCGGCAAGTTCCCTACCCATAGGTTATGAAATGAGAAGCCGCGTGCGCGGAACGGGATATCAAATGCGAGGCATAGGAACGGATAGACGGCAGTACAACAGCGTTCGCGCATGCCCGACTTCATCCTGCTCCCGCGTCGTCCTTCGCGTGCAGCCTTAATCCGCTTCTTCGCCGAACCGGGACCGCGCCCCGTGCGGGATGCCGCGGATCTGCTTGGGTGGCCTTGGCCAAAGCTCCTCTTCGAAGCGCAAAGGGAAGGCGCGCTTCTTTCGGGAGAGCGCGTCGCGTGGGCCGAAGTTGCCTTCTGGCTAATCAACGCGTGGCCGCGGGCATGGCTCCTCGAAACACTTGGCGAGGCAGCCGCGCTCCTCCCGCGTGAGCTGCTCTTGACGCGAGTAGGTTGGGAACTCCCTACGTACATCGTGCGCGCGATGGAGCGCCAGGCGGTCTTGCAGCGGCGTGAGCGTGACGACGTGCATGGCACCGAGGTGGAGGAGCACGTCGCCGAGATTCTGCATCTCGCGATCGACGAAGAAACCTCAGACACCTTCCGGGGTGATCGCAGCTTCTTTGATGCTTTCGATTATCCCCACACTGAGCTGGATGTGCAGCGATGACGAAGCGTCGAGTTCAGCGTCGCCAGAACCCCAGTGGCTTTCAGCTCGCCGGAGAGATATCGCAGGGTTTGCCGATCGACGAAGGTGCTGCCGTAGGCGAGCGCCTCATGATCCCGGCAGACTTCATCGAGGAGACGGAAGTCGTCTTTCGTGCGGCGCGATGGGACTTGGAGGAATTCGGTGTCGAGTGTGGCGATCTCCTCATCGTCGAACAACGGCCCGACGGCCATGCGGCGTCGGGAGAACTTGTGGTCGCGAGAGTCGGTGATCGCGTGCTCGTCGGCCACTGGTGGGTCAAACGTGGAAGACGAGCCGTCGTGGGCCATTCGCTTTCAGTCGTCGCCGAAGAACGCGGCCTTCAGGTAATCGGAGCGATCACCGCAATCGTTCGGATGATCGGCTGAGCTTCTTCGCCGCGTCCTTAGATGCTCAGTTCGTGAAGAGAGAAACGCTGCGCTCGAAAGACACTCTTGCGAGTCATGACCCGAGGAGGGAGAGCAGATGTTGGACGAAACGCGTGTGGAGAGCCAGTCGATAACCGTTGTGGAAGAGAAAGCGATCGACTCTTCGCGAGACGAGCTGGCCGCGTTCCATGAGGCGGCGCACGCTGTTGCGATGTGGAAACTCGACTTCGGGATTGAAAGCATCAGTATCGATGCAGACGAGCGCACCATCGGACGTACGAGACCTGCCCGCGCCTACGATCTTGAATCGGCGCACGGCCCGAAGGACAGGCGCTACATCGTCGAACAGAACGCGATCATGCTTCATGCGGGCAGCGTGGCCGAACAGCTCCTGCGGCCGGGAACGAAGGAGACCGGCGCGGCCATCGATCACGATCTGATTCATGACGACATGTACCGAGTAGAAGACGACGGATCAATTCACATTACATGGTGCAACTATCTTTGGCAGCGGACATACACGCTTCTCGCTTGGCCGGGGCAGTGGAAACTGATCGTGGCACTCGCGCGAGCACTTCTCACCTACCGGACGCTGGATGGTCGGAGCGCGGAGTTCTATCTCAAACGTGCCGATGACGTATTGCGGCACGCGCCGTCTATGCCGAACGCGGTGCTCATTGGCGAGGTCACTTATGTCTGTTCGCCGTGGCATCGCACATGGCACTCGAAGTCTGTCGAAACGACGACTCCCGCCAAGCGAACGGACCTCCCGGAAGGCATCGAGAACATGGAGCCGAAACCTGACCTCCGACCGGTGCAATGGGCGCTCGGGCCGCTCTCCACACGCGCGCGTCGATGTATCGAGAACGCGAACATCCAGAGCGTTATGGACCTCGCGTACTGGAGTCGGTATGCGCTCAGCTACATGCGAGGCGCTGGAAAGCTCACCATTCGGGAGATCGTGGACGCGGCAGCGCGCGCGGGCGTGCATATCGCGCCCGATGATGCGCCACTGCCTTGGGTTGTCGATCCGGAACGCTGGCGCTAGACATTGAACCATTCGCGCTTCGCAATCGATGGAGCAACAGGCAAAATGTGCAGACCGATAGTTACCTGGGGTCAAGGTCAGTTCCTGCCGAAAACCTCTCGACGTGGACCGGCGAGCGTACAAAAACAGGTGAACTGCGCGAGGAACGCGAGGCGATCAGCCCGCAATCCAGTTGGTTTCTGCCCACTACGTCGGTGCAGCTTAGTTACCCCGGAGACGGCGAGGCAAGGCGCAGCATCGCTTGAACGCTTAAGCTCGTTCATCCACGAGAAGACTGGATACAACCTCTACGAACGATACGTGATCGAAGATAACGGCACTTCGGTCACGATCTACAACTCCGATTCACCCGTGTTGAGAAAACGTCCGTGTTTCCAGAGCTTTTCGTTCGAACTGCCGACTTGAGGGGCGAACCAGTACCACTTCGATTAGGAGCCGCTTGCCCGGAACGGCGCCGCTTCGGCGCCACTTCAAGACAGGGCTTGCTCATGCGTGCCGTCGCTGGTGGGGATAGCCGTGTCGCGAAGCCGTCATCGCAGAGAGTTCAACTCGGTTGCGCGCCGATCATCGACGAACAGCACGTCGATCGCTCGGCCAAGGAGCGCGCTCACCGCGTCGCCGTTCACGCGCCCTCCAGTACCGGCACGCCCAGCGTTGCCCTTAGTTCACGATGTGCTCATCCGTGGCCGACTCGCTGCCAGCCTCGACGAGCCTATCAAGGCGCTTCAGTCCGTGATGATAAGCAGCTTGAATACGGAAGTTGAAGTCGAGAGCGCGGAAGAGAGCTTTGTGCGTGTGCTGAAGCGCATCATCGACGGTATTCGCGAACGCTCGCACGGAGGCATGCTTCTGATCGTGCCGCACGGAACTGCTCTCGCTCAACTTGAAAACGTCAGCTTCAAGTATCTCCTTGAATGGGATCGGCTTTGGGACCTCATCGCGGGAGCCGCAGTTCAGGACGAGCAGTTTTCAGCAACCAATCCTCACTCAGTGTTTGGTCCCAACAGAATTTCCGCGCCGGAATTTTCCCAGATTGTGAAGTTGCGCGGCAGCATGAACGATGCGTTGGCAGACTCGCTCGACTTGGTCATTTCGTTCTCTCAGGTTGACGGTGCCGTGGTCATGACGGATCGTATGAAAATCATCGGCTTTGGTGCTCAACTGCCGATGAACCCCCCGTCCTCAATCTGGAAGTGTCGCGATGCCGAAGCGCAGAACGTCGAGGAGGTGTCCGCTTCGGAGCGCGGCATGCGCCATCGAGCTGCATACTCGATTTGCGATCAGCTTCCGAGCAGCGTTGCTTTCGTTTTCTCGCAGGACGGCGGAGTGCAGGCCATCGCAAAACATGGTGATCGCGTGATGGTGTGGCCCGACATCGATACGAACATCCTCACTCTCTCCTTGCGGAAGGATCGCGTGACCAAGTAGGTCCATGGCGGGATCGACGGTCGGGTATCCATCGGGCTTCCACTCAGTACGAATCGAAACGTCGGCGGGAGACACTGTCGCTAGATCTCTCACTTCAGTCCTGAGAGATGTTTGCATCCGCAACAGACTGCCCGCGATGGCAACTCGGAAGCGGTCAGCACGTTGCGGTCTGCTCGCCGGGCTGAGCCTGCGAAGTCCAGCGTGCCTTTGGAAGCGGCTCCGGCGCTCAATACGCTTCTAAGCTCGCCCCACTCTCTACGCGTCAGCAGGATGTTTGGACGGGTCGAGTCGCCGGTGGCCCCCGTGCTCGGCATTGGTTAACCTGCCACGAGCCAGTTCGCTACTTCACTTTCCGCTCGACGGAGCGCCGGTCTGAGGTGAGACCAGACACCCGGCGGTTTAGAGCCTCGCGCATACGCTCCAGCGACTGCTCGTTGGGCTTCGCATACCGCTCGCTCATGCGGACGGTCGTGTGCCCGAGTGCATCTCGAATATCGAGCAGCGAGAGACCTTCGGACGCGAGGTTGCTTGCGAAAGAGTGGCGCAGATCATTCAGCCTGCAACGTCGGGTGATTCCGGCAAGCCTTTTTGCGATGGCGAAGTGGCGGCGCAGCGTCGATTCCGAGAAGGGCTTTCCGTCGTCGGTGACGAATACGTATTCCGAGCTTGTCACTTCGTGGGACATGGCCGTTACGATCGCCGCTGCGCAACGGTCGGATAGTGCCACCGTTGCCCTCTTTCCGGTCTTCTTCGTGATGATCGTGACAAGTCCCTTCTTCAGGTCAACCGCTGTTCGTTTGAGGAGCCGGAGATCGGTCTCGCGGTAGCCGATGTCGATTGCTGCGGTGAAGATTAGTCGTGACCGTTGGTATCGCTGGAAGTAGATCTTCGCTGCGTCGCCGTCAGGCCGGAGCCCACCGCCGAAGCTCCTCTCCTTGAACCCGAAGTGCGAGGATCGGACAATCTTGCCTCCACCCTGCGTCTCGCGAAGGTAACGCTGGAAGCCCTCTTGATCATCGAAGGCAGCAAAGAATGCGATCTGTTCTGGATCGCTCATTTCCAGCTTGAGGAGGTCCTCCTTCGCGAAATGAAAGGACTCCGGCACGTCGGGGCGTACCTTTCTGCGGCGGGCGTGGTGGAGAACCTTCCTGAGGAAGCGAAGAGCTAGATTGGTGGTGCAGGGCGCTTTTCCATTCGTCTTCATGGACGCAGCGAAGTCTTCGCAATCAGCTTCAGTGATTGCGGCGATGGTTTTCGGACCGAAGAAGGGTTTGACATGGCTCCGATAACTGGAACCGTTCGTCTTGATCGTGGTGGCGCCGCAACTGGCATGAAGGCTGTCCCAGTACGCTTCGACGTACTCAGCGATGGTCACGCTGGCCGTCTCGGTCGCGACGATCTGGGGACGGTCGGGCAAACAGGTCACGCCATGGCTCCCGGACTTCACCTCCGCTCGGAAGTCCGGGAAGGCCGCTTTTGCCTCCTCGACCGACTCGAACGCACGAAGCATGCGCTGGCGGCCCTTTGGTCCGCGAACGTCAAAGTAAGCAAAACGGGTTCTTCGGTTCCATCGGCAACCGGCGAGTCCCGTGGGCTTGAAGTCATTCGTATCAATCGGCAACTCAGCGCCCTCCCGGGCCGCGCGGGTTCAAGCTGTTGATGGGTTCAAAGCCATGCCAAGTCTCCTCGAAGCTGAGGATTTCAGACACGGGGTACATCACGACGGTGCTACTGATCCGTTTCCAGCCCTTCGGGCCCTTCTTTTGCGTCCGCCACTTCTTCAAAGTGCTCGTGGCGATGCCCAGTTTCTGAGCAACTGCCGAACTTCTCATCCAAGCCGTCTCTGTGAGCATTCGATCTTCTCCGTAGGTGGCTTGACGTAATCCCCTCAAAGATTCCTTCGCTTTCTTGGAGCGCGTCCCCCTTCACCTCCCGGCTATCTCAGCGCTCACGCAGCTGTGCGCGGAGGCCGCATGCCACGAACATACGCTCGCTCAACGATCGACCGAACCTGTTCGGCGCTCCACTTCCCACCGCGCCGAGTCGGCACTTTCGTACTAGTGAGGTAGGCGGCGATCTCCGCGAGCTTCCGGCCGTGCTCACGCATGGCAACGATCTGGTGGACGATCTCCATCTCTCCCGGCTGCGCATCGAGCCCACCATCAGCATTGCGCCGGTAGCCGAACGGCACCGTACCGAACGTCTTCCCTTTCAGCTTGAGTGCACGCATGGCGAACCGGGTGCGCTGCGCGGCGAGCAAGCGCTCAACCTCAGCCACCATCGTGAGCACGGCCTTGGTGATCGGATTCAGGCCCGCTTCGTCGATGCAGATCAGCTCCGCACCGGCACGGCGGATCACCGTCTCGATGTGACCGGCGAGCGCTTGATCACGTGCGAGGCGATCACGCTTGCAGACGATGACGATCGATACTTGACCCGACCGCACGCCGCTGAGAAGCTCGGCAAGCGCGGGCCGTTCGTCCTCATCCTTCGCGCCGCTGATTCCATCGTCACACAGCACGTCGAGCAGGTCGTAGCCGGACGTGATGGCGAAGCCAGTGATCTCGATGCGCTGCGCTTCGAGCGAAACACCATCGACGACTTGCTTGATCGTGGAGACTCTGCCGTATCCAAGTGCCTTCTTCATGGTCATTTTCAGGTAAGGGAACCCTGACCTGATCGGTTGGGCCTGATGTACCCTTCCGAACAGCTCCACGGCTAACCCACCACAGTATAGACCAACTTAGGCTAGACACCCATGGCAACGAAGGCGAAAAAAAGACCTCATCGGAAGTCGGCACGCCTGTCGCCGGAATACGCAACCGTCGTGGCCGTCCTCGTCGCCGAACGGAAGAAGACGGGGATCGGCCAGATCGAGCTATCCAGTCGCCTCGGCAAGCCGCAGTCGTACATCGCGAAGACGGAGACGGGCAAGCGCCGCATCGACGTAGCCGAGTTGCTGGCGGTCTGCGAGGCGCTCGAACTCGATCCGCACGATGTGATCGACAGTGTCAGCCGGGCACTAAAGAAGACAGGCCACTAAAACCGGCGGACCGCTACCTTGGAGGTGTCGATCAGGTTCGAGCGAATCTCATCGCCAGATGCAGTCGTGACTTTGATGGTCGGAGGTTTCGAGAACGCTAGATCAAGGTTGCGGTTGTTGAATTCCTCCGTCGCACGTTTCCTCTCCGCCATTCTGAGGACGGCGCGTTCTTGCTGACGATTCGTCAGATCCTCCCACTGATCACGCGTGTACAGGTCCAAGACCCCCGGGTTGCTCAGTAGTTTTGACTCGTCGATCTGAGCGCGTAGCTCAAACGAGCGCTCTTCGCCCGGGTTGATGGTTCCGTGCAGCTCAGCGCGTGCTGCGGCGAGTCCCCCCCAGCGTGCATTCACCACAGCATTCGTTATCGGTTTGCCGGAAGTGTTCTTTGCGAAGAGCTGCATGTAGTCGCTGTTGCCGCCTCGGTACGTGATCACGACCTGCGGCGGGAGTGCCGCTCGGAACATTCCTACGGCGACGCTGATGCCGCAGGTGCCGAGCAGCAAGACAATCATGCTCCCGCATCCGGCAGCGAAGATGAGAAGACCTTTCTTGCGTCCGCTCATCGGCCGTGTCTGTTGGTGCTCCTCGATCGGCGACGCATCGGTGATCGTCATCGGTGGCCCTCGGGCTCCTTGGTTGGATTAAACCCTTTGGGGTCTGTTCATGGTAGCGCACTAATCAACACCATGGGGTCGATCACTCGATCTGCATGCCTGCACGCTCGCCACATCCGAATGAAGTCTTCGGGCAGCACCTTCGGGCGCTTCGCCAGACAAAGAAGCTCACGCAGGAGCAGCTCGCCGAGCGGGCTGACTTGGGAGTGAACATCGTCGGCCGCTTGGAGCGTTCAGTGATCGCACCGGGCCTCGTATCGATCCTCAAGCTCAGCGTCGCTCTCGGGCTCTCCGCCAAGGAACTGCTCGACCCGTTCACTCCTGAGCTGGTCGCGCAGATGAAGCTCGGAGCCAGAGCTGCCGTATCGCGTCGGCTAGGCACGAGGCGCTGAGGATCAACTAGTCGGCCTCGAATACCGTATGCGTTCCGCTGACCGACACGAACGGTGTCGCGGTCACGTTTGGCGTTGCTTCCGTCGTCGCGACAATCTCACCGTCCTCGAAGCTCAGGGATCGATGACGATCGACAACGAGCACCACTCGCAGCTCTTCACGGCCGACCGTCATCCGACGTGCATGATCGATGGCGCGCAGTTCGTCGGCCGCGATCTCCACCGGCAGCGCTTGCCGATACCAGAAGCCCGCAAACGGCCGCACAAGAAGATCCAGCGTCGTCTTGACCTGATCGAGCTGCTCGTTTGGGCCGACGTCCTCGACGTGGATGCGGTGGATGCCGTTGAACGTCTCCGGAAGAAGATGCGCCGCAAGCAGGCACGCTGACCGGAGTCATTCGCTGGTCTTGAACTGGATGCCTCGGCCCCCGACGGTGACGAATGGCGTCAGCGAATGATGGGGAGCTACGGCTTCCCGGCGATCGATGAGCTGTCCACGAGAGAACGTATACGCAACGCGGCGGCTCACCTTCAAAACGACGCGCATGTCTTCATGGCTGCTAGTCATCGCTCGGGCATGCTCTATCGCGCGTAGCTCGTCGCATGCGATGTCGTCGGGAAGGAGCTTCTTGAACCAGAATCCAGAAAATGGCCTAACGTGAAGTTCCATCGGCGCAGGTTCGCTTACCCAAGCGTGCCATGCCCTAAGTTCCTCGTCGCGCTGCCGGTTCAGCAGCTCGTTGACAATCCTCATGTCGAGATCGAGGGCAGCGATCACCTTTTCCAACAGCCGACGATCACGAACGCCTTCACGCTCGAAGAGGACGAGCCTTTGACTGATGCGCGAGGTCTGCTTGTGAGTCCCGGCACCACAAGCGCGAGCCAAATCACCGAACGTCATCGAGCGGCGGATGCGTCTCTCGTGGATCAGCTCACCCGTGTAGTTGATTGCCATCGGCACTCGTCTGTCAGAGGGCGACATCGAGGCCGGTTTCCGAACGGACGTCGGGCAGTTGGTCGGCGTAGATGCCCGTCACCGTAGTGATCTCAGTAACGTTGAGGCCGCGCACCTTCGAGAAGACAAGATCGTAGGTGTCAGCATCGGTGAGTATGACCCGGACGGCGTTGATCCCGCCCTTGGCAAAGTTCGACGGCACTCGGAACCTCAGAGCATTGCCGTCCGCGAGGAAGCCCTGTGCGCCGGTCATCACGACGAAGCGGTTGGGGCCAAGCTGCTGAAGAATCGTTTCGGCAGTTTGTGTGCTCATCACTCTTCGGCCTCCTTGGCCGCGCATGAGATCGTCTTTCGAGCGATCAAGGCCACCCCGCAAGTGATTCGAGGGTTGGCGGCTCGTTCGATTCGAACGAGCGCTCTGCATGCTGGCTAGAGTCTAGCCTTGACAGGAGACGACTGCAAGGGAGTTCAAGTCAACTTGAACCCCCTTTAGCATTCTTCCTCATCAGCTAATCTCCGACGACGCAGTGGCGATCTCTTCGCGTGCGTCCGGTCATACCCCAGAGGACGAGCGCGACGGCCCTTACGGTGACAACAAGGCCCGCCCCGGCTTGCCTCGATCACACGATGAATGAGAGGTTGGGTGACGCTGATCAGATACCAGTGAGGCTTCTGATGCGTCCAGAAGGGCCACCGAGGCTAGCACTTCGGGGCGTGGCCCTCGACGCGTAATAATGGTAGCCCACCGCGACGCAGAGAGTATAGCGCTCGCTACCCATCAGAAATGGGCTCGCCCCGTGCGGCGTAGAGTTGGAAGCGCTGACTAGGTTCGGCGCTTAGGCGCAGTAGGTCGGCACTTAACACATCGTGCGCGTTGGCGCGGCGGAATTGGACTTCCTGTAGTGAATACCCGGCCGCACTCCTGACACCGATGAACGTGCGTGCCCCGAATGATCTGTTCAGCGTTCTCCTTGTTCTGCATATAGAACGGGGGAATCGTGAACGCAAAGTCAATCAAAGAATATGCGGTTTGACGATGCTCGGCCCTCAGTTCGTCTGGATGGGTCGTCGTTACGAACACGTTCTTCGTAAACTGTGGATAAGCAGTGCTGACAGCGGGCAGAATGTCGGAATCACCCGTGATCACGGTGTGGAAATCACTCGGACGCGTAACCGCTGAACGGACCAGCAAGGCAACGACCGTCGTGTCCACTTGCTTTTCCTGATAGTCGCCCTTTACAACCTTCCTAAGAATCCATTCCCGGAGTGGGGGACGATAGACGCCAGCTTCTGAATACCCCCCTTCCACGGCTTCGCGAATGAGTTGGTCCCTCGCGTAGACGGCTCGTTTCATTTTCTCCAGTTGCGAAGGTGTGATACCAGGGTAACGAGATGGCCAACTGTCGAAGTCTGCCGGGAGCGAGAAGACGGATGTAGAAATGGCCAACTCACCGACTGTGTTGCACCCATGTCCGTGGGCTGCGAGGTGACGAATCAAGGCGGCGTTGAGCTTAGTGAAGTCGAGAAAGAACCTTGAGTCTGGTCGGTCGGTTGCATTCGCAAGGCTCCGACCTCCGGCAAGCTGGTTCAGGAGCCAAGTGCCATCGATGAAGACGTTGAGGGAAGTCACGAACGAGAATTGTAGCGCGTGTCTCACTTCGGTCGATCGTCAGGCAGCATCTGATGTCCGCAGATGGCCCCTGCACGCGTTTGCAGCCACACGGAGCGACGGGGAAAGTGCCCGATTCCTTTTTATCCTACCGACGATGATGACTCGTCAGAAGACTTCCTGTGCAGCATGGAGGCATCGTAGGGCTCCTCTTCAGCTTCTCCAGAGCCCAGCAGCGACAGAGCAAGACGTTGCGTTCTTCACCCGCATAGGGGATGTTGCATTTCTCACCTGTGAGTCAAGGGGAAGAGAGACACAACCCACGCCACGCCAGCGATGCCAGCGATCGCCACCAAATCTGTGAGAGTAGGGCGACGGTTACAGCGGCTCGCCCGGTTTACCACCGCCATGTGCAGGGCAGCGACGCGCGTGTGCGTCGCAACTGTTGCTTCCGTACTCGTGACCACATTCGTCGCACCGCATGTGCCAGATGGTCGCAAAGCGGTGAGTCGTACTTCGCCGCCCGGTCGCACCGAGGACCCGTTGCCGATTGGCGTTCAGTTCTCGTTCTTTCATGGTTTGAGTTGGGTAACGGTCCCGCGCTTCAGCCGCGCGGCGCCCATCCGAGAATAGTAACTCACTTTGTAGTGCCGCCAGGCTGCAAGTTCGGTGCACGCGGCGTTAGGCGCTTAATCCTTCCCGAGTGCGGTGAGCTTCCTCCGAATCATTGCTGACTGCTCACTATCGAGCCCCGCTCGGGGAGCGAGCGTGAGCGCTTCGTTTAGGAACTTACGTGCGTCCTCGCGACGACCATCTTCAAAGGCGAGCGTACCCATTTGATAGAGCGCCTCGGCCGCGCCGAATGCGTTGTCCACGGTTAGATATAGTTTCAACGCTTGTCGGAAGGCCGCGTTTGCGAAGTCACGCTGGCCTGCGTCTCTCATTACAACAGCACGGTCGTATACTATACTTGCGCGTCCAAGGCGATTGTCCTCCAACGCGTATAGTTCTTCAGCTTGTTCAAGCCGGTCAATTGCCTCGGCTCGTAATCCCATGAAGTTGGCAACCAACCCGAGATTCTCAAAACCAACGGCCTCACCGTCGCGATCGCCCCATTTGCGAAATAGCATAACGGCCTCGGTGAGATCTGTCCGTGCCGCGTCAAGGTTCTTGATTTCGAGCTCGATGAGACCTAGCTGGAGAAGACAATTAGCATCGACAAGAGCCGTTGCCGGTGACCTGGGAAGTGCCAATGCATGCTTGGCCGCGTCGGCAGCCGCGGTGAAATTCGCCACATTCGAAGAAGCAATGGCGAGATTTAGATAAGCGGATTTGCTCGGCGCCAGCGCAATCGAACGGCGATACGCGGTGATTGCCTGACCCCAGTCGAATGCACGCAACGCCCGATCGCCGTCAGCGAAAGCGTCAACGGCCGCTCCGGCTCTTTCGTGAAACATCTTACGCATCTCAGCCTGAATCGCGAGAGCGCTGGCCTTCTCCGGCTGAGTTGTACCTGAGACAGGTGCCAGCTCAACAGACAATCGCAAGGTGAGAATATCTTTTATGGCGTAACAGGAGTAGCCGATGATTAGCGCGACTGCCGTGACCGATGCGAGTTCTACCTGTCGTCCGTCCAACCAACAAAGCCACGGGTAGCGTTTTCTCTGATATCGCGTGAAGCTGGCCGTGAGCGCTGCCGCGGAGACGGTGGCCACACACAGCGCGCAATACGTGGCGCTAATAACTAAGTACAGTTTCCACATGAGCGATCCGTGGTGAGAAGTCTACGCAGTGCGACACGGAGTCAGAAGGGAGTTGCACGCCACGGTGCTCCTGAGTTGCCCTAACGAGCCGCGCCCTTAGCGGCGTGAGCCCGGCCCTCAGAATATCTGTCCTGCACGCAACGCACACCCGTTCTGAGCTGCAACGACCCGCGAGTTTTCGCGCGCCGAACTAGGCCAGAGACAGCATGAAGTTGGCAGTGTACTCCTCGGGCACCATCAAGGGAGTGTCATCTCGACTCCGTTTCCCTACCCCGGCGTCGTCGAAAGCGGGAAGAAGGCACGAAAAGAAGGGCGGAGGCGCTGACGCGAGGCACACATTCCGTACGGCCTCATCGGGGAAGGCGATTCAAAGGACGGCCCTCATGATCGCGTCGGTGAGACGTTGACTTCCACTCGATGCCAACCATACTCACCAGCGGGCTCGCCACGCGACGCGGAGGTTGCCTTGACCTTTGGGTCCAACCAGCGACGCCGATGTCGTAGAGGCCCTCCTGTGAATCGTGGAGGGCATCGTAGGGCTACTCTTCGGCTTCACCGGCAAGGAGAGGGGTCTGAGTAAGACGGTGTATTCTTCACCTGTCTAGAAGACGGTGCATCCACGACCTGTGAGGGAGAGGGGGGGGAACCTACAAACACGTCATGCCGAGATCACGGGGTCACAGGCTTGTTTTGCGAATTCCCACAGGAAGCGAACCGCTTCCGGTACTTTATCGATGTTGGCGACCGGAGAGCACGCCGAGGATCTTAGTTTCACCCCTCCGTACCACCGGGAGAAAAAGGTTCTCGCCGAGGTCTTGTACTGATCTAGCTGCTTCCGGTTGACCTCGTGGTATCGCCGAAGAGCTTCGGCAAAGAGATCCAACATCTCTCGATTCACGACGATCTCCCTAAAGGTACCGAAGGAGATCTCCTTCTTCTCCTCGTCCTTCTTCGGTAACCCGGACCATGCCTGTTCAAAAACCCTTCTCTTCTCCTCTTCCGTGACAAAAGGATCAACGGTTCTTTCGTTCTCTGAGTACATCAACCACCTAGGTATCTTTGGTAGTCTTCTTCCTTTCATACCAAGTAGTTCTTTCAGTTCTTCTCTTTGTTCCTTCTTTGGTTGCTTCTTAGTAGTAGAAGTACTAAAGGGGTTAGTGGCCGCCGCGTGACATGTCACGCATCTCGGGCTCCCTTTGACCGGATGTGCGTTACACCCGGTCCGGCTCGCAGTCCCTTTCAGCCGGGCTCTCCTGTTCCGCTGACGCAACCGGTTCTGCTCGGCCTTCTTATCCGCCTTTCGGTCGCGGCCCTTCCTCGACCGTCCTGTCTCCCTCTTCGGCCTGCGCTCCTCAGTCAGACGAAATACGGCCTCACGCAGGTCCATCCACCCCTCGGGTCTCTGCTCGGCAAATTTTCGCAATTCGACGACGAGCGCCTCTACTCGTTCCGCCGTCCCGCCGTCACTCATGATCACGACATCCCTCCCAGTATCCTTGTCGAAAACCAGCGGAAGTTTCTCCGGCCTCACCAAACAAATGCGGCGGGTGGCCGGTGGTGCGCAAAACAGATTCGCTCTGCAACGCTCAGGGAGGCTCGTGGTGACTCGATCTTAGGCGAGGAGGGGAGAGAGGTGGTGGCGGGAGAGATCGGCCGTCAATTGGCTGATCTCCTCTTACCTAGCTATCGAACTGCTCCGGACGAGCGATGTTGTATTCGACGGCATGGGTTCGTTGGGCACCAACTTGTCTGCCCGGTGCAGCACGTCGCGATGGCCTCTCTACGGGGTGTGGAGTTCTGCTGCCATCTGGTTCGGTTGCGCGATAATCGCTTCCGGAGGGATGAGCCTGTGGAGGAGCCGTTCTCGATCATCACGTTCCTGCTCGGTTGCCTGCTGAGCTGGTGGCTCGCCCGTTTCGCCACCAGTCGGGAGAGCAAATCGGTCTTCCACCACGTCCAGAGAGGTGAGGAGGTCCCCACTGACTGAGAATACTCAACCCGAAACCGAATTCGCTCGACTCCTCCGTGAGCCAGGAGCTGCGCTTACCTATTTGGTGACGAGCGATCTTCTCTCCGCTTGCGAGCTACAGTCCGCCCGCAGTTTTGTGAGTTTCTGCACGGACCGGGGCTTAAACGTTACGGTTGATCGGCTCGAAGCGCTCGAACGACTCGGGGTCTTCTATCCGCTACTTCGCGTGCGCTATCCAAAAATCCAAGTGAAGATCGAGCGCTTAGATTCCGATCACGTTCAGCAGCACGGGATGCTTCGCGACGGTGAGACTTGGGATGGCGAGCTAAGAGAGGAGAACTCCCGACTGTCGTGGCGTACGGACTGGATTGGATCATGGATCGATGAAGGCTTAGTACCCGATTCTCTAAGTTCGACTACGCAGCAACGGCAGGGGCTTCCAACTTGTTCAACAGGCGGTGAAGATCGTCGCGGGTAAAGCGCCAGGCGAACGGCGTGGCGCGGGCGGAGTATCGCTGCTGAAAGGCCAGGATCGTTTTCTGGAGTTGATCGAGTGATGGGAAGTCGTTAGGCGTGAGCACCTTCCTCTGCAGAATCGAGAAGTAGATTTCGATCTGGTTGAGCCAGCTGGCGTGGACGGGTGTGTGAACGAGAATCGCGTTCGGCCATGCACTCTGAAGCCGCTCACAGGAAGCGACACCACGATGAGACGAGCCGTTGTCGACGATCCAGAAAACGCGGTCGGCGGATCGATACGGCTCCTGTTCCATGACCTGGTTGACCAGCTTGGCGAACGGTTCGATGCCGGTGGTCGACTCGCAACAGCCGAACACTTGCGCCCGATGAACGTCGAGTGCCGCCATGTACGCAAGTGCTCCCATACGCTCATATTCGTGTTCGACTTTGCTTGGTCGATGCGGTCCTGGTGGTGTTCGTGCGTGAATTCGTTGGCGTGCTTGAATGCTGGTCTTTTCATCGGCTGAGATCACGAAATCGCCCTCTCCAAGCGGGGTTCCTTCCCATATGCGCTGGTACAGGTCGAGAACTTGAACCCCTTTCGTTTCGAACGCTGGATCCCGAGGGAAGATCCATGTCCGATGCGTCCACGGTCTGATCCCGTCTTCATGCAGCCACTTCCACAACGTCGTGGTACCGATTGACTCCACGATCTTCTTTTCGATCACGTGCTCCCGAATCTCGTTCATGCTGAACCGAGAAAAGGGAAGCTCCAGTTGCGCGGGCAGTTCACACGCCACCGCTTTGACCGACGCCACCACGCTGGGGGGAAAAGCGGGCCGGCCGCCCGCTGCGTGGATGCTCGTCCAACGCTCTGAGCCTTTCTTTGTAAAACCGCTTGCGCAACTCGCTCACGAATGAACGGCTGACATCCAACCGGCCCGCGATCAAACTGTTGTCCAGCCCTGCTGCCAGATACAGCACGATCCGCGCTCGCATCACCTGACGATAGGGCGCGTTTGACGATCGAGCCCGTCGCTCGATCACTGCCCGCTCTTCTTCGCTCAATTCGATCGGATACGGACTCTTCCAGGCCACTCCCACCCTCCCAACTCCAATCCATTCTACTCTGTCGTCGAACTTAGCGAATCGTGCACTTAGCTTGGGACCCACGATCAGCGCCCTTCGAACCGTGGAAGACCTTCCGTGGTGACAGCTCCCTCGCCGCCGACGTTGAGAGCTTCTATTCAATCTTTCAGTGCTATGCGCTGACAAACATACTCACTCCCCTTACTTGTCGCGTTTGGCTGGAACAGTTCGGCATTCCATCCGAGAGCAATCCCCAAAAAGTTGGCGACACCCTCGCTGAGGTCGGTCGGCGAACGGTTGAATCGGTACGAAAGCACCGGCGCGGCGAGGACGCTTCACTACTCTGTCAGATACTCTCCGCTCGCTACTACTTCCATACGCAAGGCGACCAGCGAACGATTACGGTTCCTTCGTCCGACTTCGACAAATGGGATTGGTGGGAGTTCTCCCGTAAGTGGGACGCTATTGCTGTCGCGCAGCATCTCGGTCTGACGCCTGAAGCGGTATCGAAGATCCATGAGGATGTTGAATTCATTACATCTTCAGATGACCCACTCCAAGACTGGTATGAGCTGGTCTCGTTCGTGGCACTAAGAAAGCGAGAGAAGCTCAAGGGCAAGGCCCGGCTCGCACAACTTGGCTACGCGATGGAGCACATGCTGAGGCTGTTCTACCGTGATCTGACTCGGGAGACGCTGCCACTGCCTGACGAAGGTGGGGACTGGAACCGAATGGCAAAATACGGAGATGGGGTCAAGGAGAACCCCCTCCGTCACCTTGAGTACCTCGTAAACGAGTACAACCTTAACCCTCGACCCAAGGCTATTTTCATCGTCGAGGGAGCCGGTGAGGCCTCTGAAATTCCTCGTCTGGCCCTCAACCTCTTCGGCCATAACTTCGCGAAAGCGGCTATCGAAGTTCGTTCGTTAGGAGGCGTTGACGAATTCACGGGCCACCGCCGTCTGCATCCAGAAGGTGCGCTTGAGAAACTGATCGACGACTACCATGCTCGCCAGACCCTCGTGTTCGTTGTGATTGACAATGAGAACAGGGCTGAGCAAGTGAGGGCGCGCCTATTAGCAGCACGTTCTCGACTAGTGCCGCAGCGTAAACTTACGAAGCCTGAGTACGTCCATCTCTGGCGTCAAACCTTTGAGTTCGACAACTTTTCTGACGCCGAGATCGCTACTGCGCTCTCCTCCGTTGCGGATGGACGTTACTCCTTTACGGAGAGTGAGGTCGCTTCTTGCCGGGCGGCGTGGGTCTCGTCGAAACGAGACCATTTGAGCACACTGTATCGTGATCGACTCAGCTATGACCTGAACAAGAAGTCGCTCATGGCCCATCTCGTCGATCTAGTGATATCGAATCGGAAGTCTGAGCTGCCAGATGGAGCGGAGCCAAAGCGGCCAATCGTGGCGTTTGTGAAGCAAGTGATTGAGCTAGTCGCATACAACCACCAGCCTGAAAGTGATGAGGGATGGCTAAGGAATCAGAAAACGGGCTACTTCGGGGACTTCGACGCTGGTTGACCACATGCACTTGTCACTGTGGGTCGTATCGAAGGACGTGGCAGGAGCCTGCGGGAGAGCGGTCCGCTCCTGTTGTGAAAAGGCAGGGTGGATTTTCAGATGCGCACTTCTACGGAGGTATCGAACGACTTCGGGTGGGTGATTTTCTCATTTGTCGGCGGAAAATCAGCAGTCGCGGGTTCGAGTAGGCAAGGCCATCGCTAACTGCATGAAACGAGGATGTTCATTCGGACGTCGGCACACATCGATCCGATATACCGGCGCTTTCGATGTCAAGTTCACGAGCGAGCGTTCTGCTCTCCCAGCCGTCTAACCGATCTGTATCTGTTTACCGCCCGAGGTGATGGGCGGCCGGTTTGGGGTCGCGAAGAATTTGCTTGAAGGCATCGATTGCTGGAACCAGGCGTAGCTTGGCGGTTCTCAGAACGCTCATGAGGATGCCTTGTGCACGAGCGCCGCGAGGAGTGCGGTTCCCTCCCGAGGTCTTGCGGTTGATCACGGCGGGGCGAATGGCCTGTTCGGCGCGATAGTTGGTGGCGTCGACATCTGGCCGGTCGAGAAAGAGAAACAGGCCGTCGCGATATTTGAGCAGGTGGCTGGCAAAGCGAAGACTTTCGTCATGAAGATCAGGTTCGTCGAGGAGGCGATCCATCTTCGCTTCGATCTCCCTTTTGGCTGTGCGCAGTCCGCGGATCGAGATTTTCCCTTCGTCCCTGCGGTTTCGCAGTGTCAGTGCTTGGTGCAGTACCGCGGAGATGTTCTCGAACCAGGTTGCGCACCCGGCCGTCGGCGGAGCCTCGCGGAGCTCTTTGCTGCGGCGGAGCAAGTGGGCCAGACAGGTCTGGATCTGCGCCAGCTCAAAGCCGCGGTATGGCGCCCAGCCGTCCACACAGAGCACTCCGCCGAAGTCGTCGCCGAGCAGCTTGGCTGCCTCCGCATACCCGCGGCCCGGCTCGATCTGATACACCGTCGTGTCGGGCGTGGCCACGGTCCAGAGCCATGCTTTGTCTCCACCGATGCGCCATCCCGTTTCGTCTGGAGAGACCACCGGTGAGCCACGGATTTCCTCAATCAAGTTCATGTAGGTCGGAGCGGCCTTGCCTCCCAGCCGCAACAGAGAGCGCGCCAGCGTCGAACGGCTTCGGAAATGGTGCTGGCGATTCCGTTCTTTCCGATCGCTTCGCAGGAGGTGCCTTCCTTCGTCGCGTACCTACCGTGGTCACTGATTCGGCGTCACTCAAAGGGCTATCGCTGCCAGCCTGGCTACATTCAAGGCGGGCGTGCCTGTGCCTCGGCGTGATCATCGCCGGTTCTTCGACAACGAAGGGTTGGCCCTTGTGGAGCGAGACGATTGGAGCGCGACGATGATCTCTCGTTCCGCCTCGAACGCTCCTGCGGGGTGAGCAGCAAAGTGAATGAGCGCGTAAAGCAGGCATGAACCAGATGGACGGGAAAGCAGTCTACTTCGTCGGCGCGGGTCTCCCGAAAGCTCTTCAACAGGACAGCTTTCCCGTACCGCTGATGTGGGATTTCGTAAAGACTGCTGCGTTTTACGCTGCCACTGATGACGTGTTGCTCACGGCGTTGACTCAGCTCGAAGTCGCAGAAGTGTTCGACCACGCGACCTCTGAATCGATCGCCTTAGCTGAAAGCATCACACCGCCGAAGACCTCCACCCGCAACAGCGAGACGACTTCCTGCGAATCGTTTCAACGCGACCGCAGGAGAACATCGAGACGCTTCTCATCCGCGCTGCGAACATGGCGGGATCGTGCTGTGTCCCAGAAGGTCGCGGAGCACGGTGCCGATTGTTGATAGCGGAGCGACGTTTGATCAAGGTCGCTAGAAGGCGTTCCTACCCTGCAATCACGATCCGAAGATACTTCGCCATCGATGAGGAAGACGCGCAATCCCCAGGGCCGCCCAGTTAAGTAGCCAACCGACACCTGTTTGTGCCATCATTCACTCAGAACGCGAACAACTGGCGTCGGGGCGGGATAAACACTTGCTGATGACTATAAGCGGAGGCCGCACGCTACGCGGCGAAGTCACTATTCAAGGCTCGAAAACATCAGCGCAGATGATCTTGCCAGCCACAGTCCTGTTTCCAGGAACGTACTTGATCCGCAACGTCCCACATATCAGCGATGTCGCTTCGCTCCTAAGAATCCTCGTGCATCTTGGCGCTGCCGTGGCCAGGTTTCGCGACGGTGCGGTTCTGATCGACACACGTCAAATAACAAGCAGCGCCATACCGTCGGCACTCAGCGGGCAGTCAGCGGCAAGCTTCCTCTTCGCGGGTGCTCTGCTCGGCAGGACGGGGGCTGTCGAGATTGGACCGAATGGTGGCGATCCCCTTGGGGACCGTAACATTAATTGGCATCTGGATGCCTTCCGTAGTCTCGGCGCAACTGTCAGCCAGTCCGAGCGACCTTTGCAAATCCATGCATTTCGCTTACGAGGCGGCCGCATTCAATTTCCCCGTTCAACTGTACACGGAACAGCGAACGCACTCCTGGCGGCGACCCGAGCGGCCGGTACAACGACAATCGACAACGCGGCATCAGAACCCGAAATCGACCAGCTTGTCACCTTTCTTAATAGCTTGGGAGCTGCCATTGGCCGGGTTGCCCGAAATCGCATACGTGTGGATGGTTCCGCGAGCAGGTCATCCGCGGTATATTCCGAGGTGCTATTAATGCCGGATCGCATCGACGCCGGTACCTTCCTTGTGGCCGCGCTCCTCGCGGGCGATAGAACCATCCAGCTTCACAAAACGCCGCGCCAACATCTTGAGCCACTAATAGGGATTCTAAGGGAAGCCGGTGCCGAGCTGGAGTGGCGGGATCAGACGCTCGTTGTGCAATCCGATGGACGAAGGTTCGCGCCGCTCCGAGTACAAAGCGGACCCTACCCAGCTTTCGCTACCGACTGGGGACCAGCATTGCAAGTGTTGATGACCCAGATAGCAGGTGTCAGTACTTTTCACGAGACGATCTTCTCAGAGCGTTTCGGGCACATCACGGAACTGATGAGGATGGGAGCGCATGTCGAATTCTTCAATCCCGAGGTGCCTCCAAGCACCTACCACTTCAAGCGCTCTGGTGACAACAACCGCTTTCACGCCGCCTGTATCGAGGGTGAGACTCCACTCCACGGCGAGTTAGTGAGCGCAAACGACATCCGCGGAGCAGCAGCCCTGACGCTCGCAGGCTTGATCGCGGGCGGTGTTACACTTCTGCGAGGTGTTAACCACATCGAGCGCGGGCACGAAAGTTTTGTCGATCGGCTGCGGTCACTAGGTGCTAGTTTGGACCTAGCGCCCGCGAAGGATCGCCGGGCCCCAAAAGCTGACTACGGCATGAAGGATGAGGGATGACGCTAGAAAACGTCAGGAGTGTTCATTTTATCGGTATCGCCGGTCTGCTCATGAGCGGCTTGGCCTGCGTGGCGACGAAGCTCGGGCTCGACGTTACAGGTTCAGACGAGAACGCGTATCCACCTGCCACCACGATGCTGGCACAGCATGGCATAGCCTGGATTGAGGGACACAGCGAAAGCAATCTAGGCACGCCAGATCTTATTGTACTCGGGAACCATGTCCGCTCGGATAACACCGAACTACTGGCAGCGTTGGCTCGAGGCCTGGAGATCGTCTCATTCCCACAATTCATTCAGATACTCTTCCCCGATGCACAACATCGAATTGTCGTAGCGGGTACGCACGGAAAGAGTACTACCACGGCGATGATCGGTTGGATTTTAGCTGTGGCGGGCACCGATCCGACCGTTCTCATCGGCGCCGTTTCTCGTAATTTTGGGACAAGCTTCCGATCCGGTTCGTCACGAGTTGTGGTGATCGAAGGTGACGAATATACAAGCTCAGCGTTAGACGCCACTCCCAAGTTTCTATATTATCGACCTTCCATGGCTGTGCTCACGAGCGCCGAAGTGGATCATGTGGATCTATGCGACACGCTCGAACAGCAACTGGAGGTCTTTCTACAGTTCTGCCGCACGGTGGATACCAAGGGTTTAATCCTTTTATGCTCGGACTCCCCGGGTGTGTCTTCGCTCGCCAGGCGGGCCATCGGAACTCAATCCCAAACCTACGGACTCCGTGATTACCCCCATTGGAAGGCGCACAATATCGTCATGTTTGGCGGTGGGTGCCGGTTTGAGGTGTTACAAGAGTCTAGGCCCATCGGTGCGTTTTCGGTTCCTCTTCCGGGACGGCACAATGTTCAAAATGCGCTCGCCGCAATCGCCGTCACGTCAAACCTCGGAGTAGCTAGCGAGGTGATTCGCGATGCTCTCGTTTCGTTCACCGGTGTGGGCAAGAGGTTTGAGATTATTGGAGAGTCATGCGGCGTGACGGTCGTCGTGGACTACGCTCACCATCCGACGGCTATCAAAGCCACTCTCTCTGGAGCGCGGGGGCAATATTACGCACGGCGGCTCTGGTGTATCTATGAGCCGCATACTTACAGCAGAGTGAAAGGACTGTTACCACTCTTTGAAGACGCGTTTCTCGATGCCGATGAGGTAATCGTCGCGGACATTTATGCTGCGCGCGAAAACGCCTTACCTCATCTGGTCCATGCGACGGATCTTGTCGCCGCGATACATAAACCGCGCGAAAGCGTTCGTTACATCCCGAAGCCCGATGAGATTCTAGAATACTTGCTCGCAAACGTCCGCTCGAACGATGTCGTTATTATCATGGCCGTCGGCGGCTTTGGGCGCATCGGAGAGCGCCTGCTGGAGCTTCTGACCGCGCGACAGTCCCGGCTATTGGAGACGAATCATGTTGAAAACTGATATTGCCGCACTCGCATCCCGGCGCCTAGCCCTGTCTGAGGCGCGTCAAACTATAAAAGCACTATTGGCCGCAGCTACCGAGCAGGAATTTCTAGAATTCATGTTCGACATCGACGGTGAACCGGCGCGACGTTTCATCGACAGCATTCTAAACGAGTACGACAGTCGTCGCCAGGACGTTTTGCGCGAAATGGCTGAATCAGTGCCAGAGCGACAGCGCGCGTTCTTTGTCCACGCCTTCAGTCCGAGGTCTGCGGATGATGATCCTTTTCAGCAACCAACCTGACGCACCGTCGGTCTCGGTCTTACGTTGTGCGGGAAGCGGCGCACGGCGGCTCGCATGAGGCCGGGGGGAAAGAGCGGCTCGGTGTTTGTCGCTCGTGAGGAGCAGCTGGCGCTCTTCGAAAACGGACTGCGGTCTGCCCTTAAGGGACATCTTCGGATCATTGTCATTTCTGGTGAGCCGGGTGCTGGCAAGACGGCCTTCCTCGATGAATGTGTGAATAGAAGCAGGGCGATCGATTCCACTGTGCTGTCTGCTGGAAGCAGCTGTTACACCGTAGCTGGGAGCCAGGAAGAACCGTTTTTGCCATTTCTACATATTCTGGACGTGATTTCCAACAAAGGTAGTCAGAACTCATCTTGGGAGCAAATACGCCGAGGGATCACCGATCTTGCCCCGGATTGGTTGCAGGTCCTGCCTGGCGGGGACTTCGCCGCGGCAGTGATACGCACGGCCCAATGGCGGCAGCGGAAATTCGGCGACGGATCTGGTGCAGTCGAGATCAGGCGTCGGCTGGTACAATACACTAACGCCCTATCTCTTGTCGCGAAAAAAGTGCCTTTGCTTCTCTGGATTGATGATCTTCAGTGGTCAGACAATGCGTCGCTCGATCTGCTGGCGTTCATTGCGGACCACGCGGCCGAGGCGCGAATTCTAATACTGCTAACATACCGCTCGGGCGATGTCGCTGCCGATTTCGTAGGCAGACCACATCCGGTGAGGAAGCTGGTTTCCAAACTCGCGCGTTACGAGAAGTGTGTTGAAACGGCGCTGGCGCCGTTTGGACTCAATGAAGTTCAGCAGTTTCTGACTGCGTCGAGCCATAGGTTCCCCGCTGAGTTCGTAAAGAGGCTGTGGCGTCAGTCGGGAGGCAATCCGCTCTTTCTGCGAGAGTGTGTAAGTCTTCTACACTTGCGGCGGCAGACAACACTATCCGATGGCTACCAAGTGCTTCAGCAACCCGGCGTCGAGATCGACATCCCGCTGTCCCTAGCATCGGTCGTAGGTCAACGCCTAGATGGTGTTGGGACGGACCTTAGACGACTCCTTCGTTACGCGAGTGTTCAGGGCGTTCGATTCAGCTCCCATGTTTTGGCTGAACTTCTGGAATCGAACGAACTTGCGATTTTGGAGAGTCTAGGGACTTTGAGCGCCGTCTACCAACTCGTCCGCGAATCGACCGGGCGGGAATTCTTTGCCGGGCTGGGCGTCGAGTGTGAATTCGTCCATGCGTTAGTCCAACAACTGGTTTATGACGAGCTAGGCGTCGGGCTTCGTCGGTATCTTCATCTAGCCGTTGCTCGGTCGATGGAGGCTTCTCTCGGCACCTCGGTCATACGACAAACGGCTGACCTCGCTAGACACTTCGAGTTAGGGGGTGACGCAGAGAAGGCTATTGGATATTACATTCGGGCCAGTCGCCACGCACTTGGCGCGTTAGCGCTGGATGATGCGGTCGCACGAGCCCAGAGCGCGGCAGTTCTGATCGATAAAATAATCGTGCTAGAGCACTCGGAGGTGCATGATATGGCTCAGATCGAGGCAATCGCGCTGCTCGTCGAAGGCCATTATTTGCTGGCTGAATATGAGATCGCATTGAGCCTTGCCGAAAAGGGCGAGGATCTGTGCGCGGCGGCCTGTGCGACCGACAGTCAGGCGCGCTTTATGTATTTCCATGCTCTTATTCTAGAGGCGATGGGGGATGATGGAGATGCTCTTCAATATGCGAAACGCGCCATTGCTGCTCTCGGCGAAAACCCGTCGGACAAGAGGCTCCAGGGCGACCTTTACGCCTACGTGGGCGGCGCCTTTCGGATGCTCCCACCGGCCGAGATCGAGGCTGCGCTGACGAAGGGATTTGACCTCGCGAGGAAGTACGATTTGCCCGAAACAGAAGTTAGGGTTCTACTCCACAGGGCCTGGATTGCAGCTGAGCGCGATTACCGATCTGAGGAGGTAACTGAGTACTGCAAGGAAGCACTTGCCATCGCCGATCGCTTGAACTACATGGCGGAACAGATTGTCTGCCACCGGCTCTTGGCACACTCTTGCCGTCGTATGGGTCTGGCGGATGAGGCGCTGGCCCACAACCACACAGCTGTTGCAATCGCAAGGCGGAGTGGACTTCCGATGGCTCTGCATATTTCGTTGAACAGCCTGGCAATCACGCAGAGGACTGTACTTGAAGACTGGAACGGTAGCCTAAGTACTGTCCGGGAATCACTTGAGATAGCCCACCAACATGAGTTCGCGGTAAGCCGATATGTTCTGGATAACTGGTTTGCGATTGTCTACAGCCTTGGCCGCTGGGAGGATGCGCGTCGGGTGCAGGACCACCTTTCTGAAAGTGCCTCGGATACATATCGACGCGGTGCAGGCTTTCAGCGTCTGCGCGAAGGCCATCTGGCTTATGGAATCGGCAGCTTCCGCGCCGCTGCCGAAGAGTATACAGAGTCAATACAGCTGTTTGAACAAAGCGCCTCAGATGCGAGGGATGCCAAGCTCGTTGAGCCGTTTCTTGGCCTTGCCCTAGTTGCAGCCGGGCACCCTGACGCTGGACTGCTGCGGTTAGAGGCAGCACGCTCGTTCTGGAAAGACAGGCATCCGGCGATTCTCGGACAGGTTTTGCACGGTATCGCACGCAGCCAACTCGCGAATGGTGACTTCTCGCAGGCGATCAGCAATTTGGAAGAGGCACAGCGACTGACCGAAAGACGTTTCAGCCGAAACATCTGGCCAACGGCCCCCTACGTCTGCGTCGATTTGGGCGCTGCATTTCTGGCACTCGGCCGAAACCGTGAAGCGCTTGACTGCGCACTCCGAGGCTATCGGAAGTTCAAAGCGTGGCATCATTTTCTTTGTGGCGAGGCAGCATTGATGGTGGGGCGCATCTTGCTTGCGGAAGCACGAGTCATCGACGCTGTGCCGTACCTGAAGGAAGCGCGTTCTGAATGGGAACGGCTGGGCCTTACGTACCAAGTAGAAGGTCTAAGGCTTGTTGCTCAAGCCTATGGGGTAGAGTTCGAATGATGGTGGCGGCCTCCCGATCGTCAGAACGCTCGACACGCGATTGGTAGTGGAAAGCCTGGCAAATCAACTATGCCTAGAAGAAACGATCGAACATGTGATTTTCGCCATGAAAACGCTGCGAGGATAGCGGGTGGAATCGGTTCCGCTCGTCGAGCAGCATCCGAAACCTCTCTTTTGAAACGCGCTCTATCATGCGCGTGCGACGCCACGCACACACAAGAGAGTTATTGGCGGATGCGTCATGTCGGGAGTCGGTAGCGAAAACCTACCGGAGCCAACACGCCCTCGTCGATGATCCAGTCAAGCACTCGCTGTTCACCGCCACTGATCTCAATTTCGCCACCAGTCTCGACGGCTCGAACGGAGTGCACTACGAAGAGTGTCATGCTTCCTCGATTCTGCCGGGCATACTCGACCTCGTTCGGGTCAAAAAGCATCTCCTGTCCCGTGGTCTGCGTGCACTTCACCTCTACGTGACGAGTTTCGGATTGTCGGCGGCAGATGAGATCAACGGGCATTTGTGCATGCACGTCCTCGACGGAGTAACCGAGATCCACGAAGTGCGCTTCTGCTTTTTTCATCGAGTAGTCTTCGAGAGCGCGCCGTAGTTTCGGCGACACGATGATCCCCTGTGATGTTCGTCCGCCGGTCAGTCGATCAACTACCTCGACGACCAGCCCTTCGGGCTCCAGATGCTCCACCACGCGGCTGAATGTGAAGTGCTTCGGACGTTCACCTTTGTGTGTGACGTACCGAAAGCGACCCTCGAATCGAAAACCATGTCCGGGATACGCGGCCTTGCGTTCACGGTAGAACAGCAGTATCTCCAACCCGAGCGCAACGTGATCGATGAGGCGTCTATCGGTGCCTCCTTGAGTCTGGCCGTCGAAGTCCAGGAGGTATCGTCGAGGTAGAGCAGCAGCGGTGTCTGGACATACTTGTACGCGACCCACAGAGTCGGATGCGTTTCGAACACTGCCAGCGTCCGGTCGAAGGTCGCGAAGGTGGCAGCAACCTCGTCGGCGTCGAACGCATAGAGCGGGTTTGTTTGCGGTGATGCATCGTCCAGTGGATCAGCGGGAATGAAACCGAGGCCACGGTGCTGAACGACGAACAACGGCGCGCCGTGGCTGACTACATGCCGGTGTCGCTGCTGCACGCGCACCATCTCTTCGTACGCTTCCTTGGCTTGAGACTTCGTCACATCAACGACGAACTTAAACCTTTCCCGCCAGTCGAGTCCTCTGAACTCCTGATACGTCAACTCCTGCCGGTCGCCGAACACGAAGAAGGCATCGAAAATGATTTCGAGGAGGCCGAAGAACAGAATGACCGCCGCGACCGCAGCAGCATCAGCGCGGCGCCAGTCGGACAGGTACTTGTTCATCGAGACGTTGAGGAACCTCTCGATCTTCGATCCTCCTTCCGTCACGTGCTCGCCGACCTTGACCAACTCCTCGTTGCCGGGCTTCAAGGTGACGAGCTGTTCTGCCTCCTCTCTCGGAATCTGGTATTACGAAAGAAGAAGCGAAGATTGATGCGAAAGCGCGAAGTCGCCTTCCGCAATCCGCCTTTTGTTCTCTACGTGAAACGCCCCTCCCAGGATCGTCGCGGCGGCCGAGATCTTCCAGATGAGAACCTCACCTGCTCCGTGCGCGGGCCGTACATCTCTCCCATGAGCTACGCTTCCAATCGTTTAGCTCGTAAACACCACCCGAGAAGACGACGGTTGTGGTCCAAGCCATCTTGTCGGTGCGGCGCAGTGCATGCTCGAAATGCTGGCCGAGAGCGAGGCCGACGAGGTAGCTCGACGGGTCGATACAACGATCTACCAACCGCCTTGCATCGCGGAACTTTGACCACGCGATCAGGTCAGCGCGCCGGTCGCCAGTAGCCGACGTCCCTTCTCCACGAGTTGCGTCGTGCTTCTCATGGGAAAACTCCTCGACACCAGTCAGCGCGGCCGATAGTTTCGCTTCCAGTTCATGCAGATGGTCAAGGCTCTTCCGTGCCGTCCTCATTCCTCGGATAAACACCGCGCCAGACGCCTACGAGACCGATGAACCTACGGCACTGGTGTCCATCCGGGTGTCCACGGTGACCGACGCTTCACGCAGCGACGCTTGGTCGTCAGTGAACTTCACGCGATCTCGCAGGAATCCAAGGCAGTGTGAAGATGTCGGTCCACGGGTAGACAATCGTCGGCTGTACGTTGCCGATCCACACGCCGGTAAACATCAGGTGATACTTCTGCGTGAGAGACTCGATCACCTTGTACGCATCGTCGAGGTCTTGAAACGTCGGCATCATGTTCGGCGTCACACCGCGTTTGTCGTAGTGTGCCACCCGCTTTGTGGCGTAGTGCTGAATCGTCTTGCACGTGTCGAGCATCAGGCTCAAGTCGCGTTCGACAACCGAGGGATCAAGATGAGGACCACCGACACCTGCCCATTCGTCAAAGGCGTGTTCGTTAAGGTCTTTTATGAAGACATCGGAGTCGGGAGCGACGCAGAGAGATAGGTAGAAGGACCGCGTGACAATGTGCGCGTAGTCCCTCGCCTCCCGAAGCAGTCGCCGCAGGCAGACGCTATCGTCGTCGTTGTCTACCTGACGACGAACGGCTGCGGCAGCAGAGGCCACGAACACGTCGCCCATCCATTCGAAGAAGTGACTCCGGGCATTGGCGAGGTGGGGGTTGTTTCGGATGATGTCTTGTACCTGCCAGAAGATGTGATGTTGCAGGAGAACGTCTCCGACCTCTGCCTCGATGGTCTTCACCCACGCCGTCATGCGTGCAAGCCGATCAGCGTCGGTGAAGGGTGGCATGCTCACATGCTACGCCGAGCCACGGGTTGCTCGAAAGCGTGTGTGGGTGAAGAGTAAAATCAGCGCTACCCGAAGGTGTGGGTCGCAGGTTCGATCGGGCACACTCCAGTGGTGGGAGTTGGGTGCCGGGGCCTTCTCTCTCCGTCACGCCCGGGAAGGTAGCAGGTGTCCGTCGGGTGTCCATGTTGACGCCTAGCGGGCGCTCGGGGCAGCTTGGAGAAGGTAGGCGAGCGCAGTCCTCATCTCTATCTCCGAGAGGCGACTGCCATCTCCATCCATCCGGCATGCTTCCCAAGCTCTTGGTCGCGAGTTCGAATCTCGTCGCCCGCTCCAATTTAACTCCTTGGAAACACTTCAGCTTGCGGGTTTCATTTTTCTTCTGTCC
>JADGNZ010000014.1 GCA_017883205.1 Thermoanaerobaculia bacterium
GTGGGACACGCAGTCCGCGCGGTGGGACACGCAGTCCGCGCGGTGGGACACGCAGTCCGCGCGGTGGGACACGCAGTCCGCGCGGTGGGACACGCAGTCCGCGCGGTGGGACACGCGGTCCGCGCGGTGGGACACGCGGTCCGCGCGGTGGGACACGCGGTCCGCACGGTGGAACACGCGGTCCGCGCGGTGGGACACGCAGCCCGCGCGGTGGGACACGCAGTCCGCACGGTGGGACACGCAGTCCGCACGGTGGGACACGCAGTCCGCGCGGTGGGACACGCAGCCCGCGCGGTGGGACACGCAGCCCGCGCGGTGGGACACGCGGTCCGCGCGGTGAGACACGCAGTCCGCACGGTGGGACACGCAGTCCGCGCGGTGGAACACGCGGTCCGCACGGTGGGACACGCAGTCCGCGCGGTGGGACACGCGGTCCGCGCGGTGGGACACGCGGTCCGCACGGTGGGACACCTGGTCCGCACGGTGATATCGCCCGTTCCCGATCGCGACCTCTCCGATCCCGCTGCGATTTCCCACCCACCACCCACCACCCCCCACACCCCACCCCCCACTTCCCAAAAACAGAAAATCCGCTAACCTTGATATCAGCAACAAAACAGGAGGACATCATGGCCAAAGGAAACAACGCTCGGAAGAAAGAAACGAAGAAGCCCAAGAAAGACAAGAAGTAGCGGTTCGATCGGGCACCCATGTTTCGACTCGAGACGGATCGTCTCTTCATCCGGCCGTGGACGCCGGCCGACAGGCCGGCCTTCACCGGACTCACCGAAGACCCCGAGGTCATGCGATACGTGCATGGCGGGCAGCCGTATGCAGAGGACGAAGTGGATGAGTGGTTCACCCGCCAGGCACGCCAGTTGGCGGAGCACGACGTCTGCATGGGGGCGCTGATCGAAAAGGCTACCGGCCGCCTCGTCGGCATCGCCGGTACCCAACCCCTCGGCACGACCGGCAACTTCGAGATCGGCTGGTGGCTGGCACGCGATGTCTGGGGACGCGGCTACGCCACCGAAGCCGGGGACGCCGCCATGCGCCATGTGCTCGAAACGCTTGGCCACAAGCGTGTCGTTGCCATCATCGACCCTGACAACGAGCCCTCGAAGCGCGTCGTCGGCCGGCTCGGGATGCACTACGAGTCCCGCGTCACCGGCGAGCAGCTAGGTCATCGCAAGCCGCAGATCGTGGTCGACCTCTTCGCTAAAGAAGCGTAGGGGACGAGTCCCGGAACCCCAGATCTGATCGCTCCGCAGCGATTATTTTCCCCTCCGCACATCGTACGAAGGTCAGTCACGTGACGCAGCTCACGTGATTACGCCCTCCTTTCCATTCGGGCGTAGCATGTAAACATTCCCATGTGACAGGAGTCCAAAGCGACATGAAACAATGGATTGCTCTCGCGGTTGTGGCGCCGACTCTCCTTCTCGGCGCTGAAAAGGAAACGTGCCCGTTCGGTCCGTTTGACCTCCGCTCGCCGCGCGAGCAGCAGGCCAGCCTGAACCACCAGCTCTCGGTCGTGGCCGAGGCGGTGGCACCGAGCGGACGCCGTCGCTCGGCCGCTCCTCCTATTGGCGACGTTTCGTACCCGGTGTCGGTCAACTACATCGACGACGAGATCTTCGGCAAGATGAAGACCGACGGCATCCGGCCAGCCCCGATGTCGACCGACGAAGAGTTTCTCCGTCGCGTGACCCTCGACCTCACCGGCCAGATTCCCGATCCGGCCACGGTGCAGGCCTTCCTCGCCGACAAGTCCGCGGGCAAGCGGACCAAGACGATCGATGCGCTCCTTGCTTCCGACGCCTTCAACGACCGCTGGACGATGTGGTTCGGCGATCTCGTGCAGAACGTCCAGGTCTCCGCAAACAGCCGCGAGTTCCCGCAGGGACGCAACGCCTATTACAACTACATCCACGATTCGATCAAAGCAAGCAAGCCCTACGACCAGATGGTGCGCGAGCTACTCGGCGGCATGGGAGACAGCTTCCTGACCGGGCCGCCGAACTTCCTGGTGCGCCAGATCCAACCAAACGGTCCGATCCAGGACACCTACGACAACCTTGCCGCGGAATCGGGCCGGATGTTTCTCGGGATGCCGATGCAGTGCCTCTCCTGCCACAACGGCCTTGGCCATCTCGATCAGGTCAACGTCTATCTGAAGGGACATGCACGCTACGACTTCTGGGGCAACGCGTCGTTCTTCTCGCGCGGCCGCTTCGCGAAGTCCGACAAGAGCGTTAACAACTCAAGCTACGTCATCACCGAATCCCCCACCGGCACCTATCAATTGAATACGACCTCGGGAAACAAGACCGCCCGCGCTCCAATCGGAACGCAGACCACCGTTTCGCCCGCCTTCCTCATGACCGGCGAGACGCCGCGTGCGGGTGAGGCGTGGCGCGATGCCTACGGACGCATTCTCACCGCCAATCCGCAGTTCGCTCTCGCGGCCGTGAACTACCTCTGGCAACAGATGTTTGGCCTCGGCATCGTCGAGCCGGCCAACAACATGGATCCGACGCGCTACGACCCGAACAACCTCCCGGCGGGACAAACCGTCCAGCCGAATCATCCCGCGCTCCTGACCCGCCTCGGCAACGACTTCACCGCCAATCATTACGACCTGCGCGCGATTCTGCGAACGATGGCGATGTCGAATGCCTATCAGCTTTCGACGCAGTACAACGCCAGCACATGGAACGAATCGTGGACGCCGTACTACGCGCGCCATATTCCGCGCCGGCTCATGGCCGAATCGCTGCTCGATGCGATCACGAAGGCCACCAATGTTCCGATCACCTACGCCATCAGCGGAGGCGGCTCGACCACCTCGGCGATGAAGCTCCCCGACACGCTCGAAGTACGCGGCAATGTTTACGGACGCTTTCTCGACGAATTCGGCCGCGGCAACCGCGACGACGAGTCTCGCGAGAACGACTCCTCGATTGCCCAGGCTCTCTCGTTGATGAATGACGGCACTGTGGTCGTGAATCGCACACATCGGGCTACGGCGAATTCGACGGTGGCAAAGGTGCTGGCTTCGACCACAGATGCCAACACCATCGCGGATCAGCTCTATCTGAATACGCTCTCCCGCTACCCGACCGCGACCGAGAAGTCGCAGGCCGTTGCCTATCTGAAGAGCGGAACACTCGCGAACAAGACCGAAGATCTGCAGTGGGTGCTGCTCAACTCGCTCGAGTTTCTGTTTGATTGAGGACTGATGACCATGGCAAGACCGAGACTTCCGAAGAGCACGATCGAGTGCCCCGACTGCACGAAGGCCAGCGGCTTTCCGCTCGGCCAGAGTGAGGGCTTCTCCCGCCGCCGCTTCATGCAGATTGCCGGCACCGGCCTCGTGGCCTCGTACTTCGCCGACGTCATCAGCCCCCGGCTGCTGCAAGGCGCGACGACTGCGGGGGGCGTCTATCTGCGCAACACCGCGAAGAACGCCATCTTCATCTTCCTCCCCGGCGCGCCGAGCAACATCGACACATGGGACCTGAAGGAAGGAGCCTGGACGCCAACTGACTTCAATCCGACGTCGTACGACAACAACAATGTGCGCTTCCCGCAGGGACTGATGCCGATGACCGCGGCGCAGCTCGACAAAATGACGTTCGTCCGGTCCGGTCTCTCCTGGGCTGCGGTACACACGCTGGGACAGGCGTGGGTGCAGATCGCCCGGAATCCGGGCGGCGCGACCGGATCGATCGCTCCGCATATCGGCGCTGTCGTCGCACTCGAGTCGCAAATCAATCGAAAGCCCTCCGACGTTCTGCCGGGCTTCATCGCTCTCAACTCCACCGGCATCCCGGCGTCCGGCTACTTCCCGGCATCGTATGCACCGTTTCAGGTCGTGCCGGCCGCAACCGGCTTGCCGACCATCTCGCATCCTGACGGAACCGCACGCTTCTCCGACCGCTGGTCGTTCCTGCAGCAGCTCGACTCCAGCCGCACCACCGGCGCGCTCGGCAAGGCCACGCTGGACATGAATGACTTCTACACGCAGTCGAAGGCCTTGATGGACGCTCCTAACATCAACGCCGTCTTCAGCTTCTCGGCGGCCGAGCACACCAAGTACGGCGCGACGAGCTTCGGCGATTCTCTGATCGTGGCGCGCAACGTCGTCGCGGCAGGCAAGGGAACCCGCTTCGTTCAAGCCACCCTCGGCGGATGGGATCACCACAGCGGCATCTACACGAAGCCCGCGAACGGCGTGAATTCGCTCTACACGCAGTGCGCGCAGTTCGATCCCGCCTACGCCTCGCTCCTCGCCGACCTGGCGACGATGCCTGGCTCCGTCTCCGGGAAAACGCTTCTCGATGAGACGCTCGTCGTCGTCGTGGCCGAGTTCGGCCGCACCGTAGGCGTCCTCAACAATCAAGCCGGACGCGATCACAACCTCCGCATGACGACGGTGTGGGCAGGGGGCGGCATCCGCGGCGGCAATGTGATCGGGAAGACTGATGTCACCGGCGGCAGCGTGGCTGACTTTGGATGGAGCGGCAACCGCGACATCCGTCCCGAGGACGTGGTGTCGACGATCTACTCAGCCCTCGGCATCGACTACACCACGATGCGCCACGACGATCCGCTCAACCGCGGCTTCGAGTACGTCCCGTTCGCGAAGGACGGCACATACAAACCGGTCGACGAAATGTTCTGATCTGCGGGGAGTGGGGTGTAGGGAGTGGGGTGTGGGAGAAAACCAATCTCTCGGTTCTGTCTTCTCCACACCCTACCCCCCACTCCCCACCCCCCAAACATCAATGCTCCGGTGCCGCGCCCCACACGTCCTTTAACCGCTGATCTCGCCCACAGTTGAAGCGGTAGAACTTGTAGCGGAGCGGGTTCTTCTTGTAGTAGTGCTGGTGATACTCCTCGGCACGATAGAACGGCCCTGCGGGCAGGACGTCGGCGAAGACATCGCGGTGAAATCGCACGCCCACGGCCTGTTTCGACGCCTCGGCCAATCGTCGCTGCTCGGCATCGTGAACGAAGATCGCCGCGCGATACTGTCCGCCTTTGTCGCAGAACTGCCCCGATTGATCGAATGGATCGACGTTGTGCCAGTAGACGTTGAGGAGTTGCTGATACGAGATCTGCGCAGGGTCATAAACGATCTCGACGGCCTCGCGATGGCCCGTGAAGCCCTCTGAGACTTGATCGTACGTCGGCCGGTCAACGCGCCCGCCCGTGTAACCCGAAGTCACGGAGAAGACGCCCTTCAAATGCTCGAACGGCGGTTCCATGCACCAGAAGCAGCCGCCCGCGAATGTGGCCGTCGCGCGGCGCGGTTGCGGCGCGGCAGCGAAGAGGAACATCAGTGCGGCGAGGGAGAGAAGGATGCGGTTCATGTGATTGTGAGCGCCCCTAACCGAATGTTGAATCTGACGAAAATGCATGTGACACAGCCTGCAATTGATGTGTCATCCTGAGGCCGCCGGAGCCGCCATTCGTACTCGCGCGTTCAGCGTCGGGCAGGCTTGGCGGCGGAGGACGCCGAAGGATCTCCGAATGCGCGGCACGTGGCATGTGCGTCGTGGCCGAGATCCTTCGCCGTCCTGCGGCGCCTGGGACGTCTACGCGGGAATCGTGAGCAACGCGGCGCCTCCGGCAGGCTCAGGATGACACATCACGTTTCGATTCGAGACACGTTCATCCGGCGCTGAACGCACACACCATTCTGCTATCCTCCGGCGCAACGTGTCGCGCTCGCGTCTGCTTCCGCTCACCGGGATCCTTGCCGCGGTCGCCGCGTGGCAACTCGGCGTTTCGTTGCATCCTTCCTCTCTCATTCCGGGGCCGATCGCAGTGGCCCGCGGCATCGGCGAACTGGCGGTGCGCGGCCTCCTCGTCAAGTATGTCGTGGCCTCACTTTTTCGCGTGACGTGGGGTTACCTGACCGCGCTCATCGTCGCTGTCCCACTTGGGCTGGCGCTTGGACTGCGGCGGCGCGCCGAGGCGGCGATCAATCCGGTGCTGCAAGTGCTGCGTCCGATCTCACCGCTGGCCTGGATCCCGATCGCAATTCTCTGGTTTGGCGTCGGCGATCTCTCCGCGATCTTTCTCATCTTTCTGGCGTCGCTCCTTCCGTTGACCGTTGCCACGATGAATGCGGTGCACAACATCGATCCGGTTCATCTTGCCGCGGCGCTGAATTTCGGTATCCCGCTGCGAGCGCGGATCACACGAGTCCTCGTCCCGGCCATCCTTCCCCAGCTCATCGTGGCCATGCGCATCGCACTCGGCGTTGCCTGGCTCGTCGTCGTGGCCGCGGAAATGATCGCGGTCAACTCCGGACTCGGATTCCTCATCGTCGATGCCCGCAACGCCGGAAACCGGTATGACCTCGTCATCGCCGGGATGGTCCTCATCGGCGCGATCGGCATCGTCCTCGATCTCCTGATGCGACGCATCGAGCGTCTCGATTCGGTCCGCTGGGGTTACGCCGCCGAATGAAAGTTCAGTTCTCCGACATTTCGATGCGGTTCGGCGCGATGGACGTCCTGCAGGATGTGACCATCTCTGTCGAAGAAGGCGAGTTCCTCTGCATCGTTGGACCCTCCGGCTGCGGCAAATCGACGCTCCTCAACATTGCCGGCGGTTTTCTTTCGCCGGTGATGGGAACCGTGACCATCGACGGCGATCCAGTGACCGGGCCGGACCGGCGCCGCATTTTCGTGTTCCAGGAGCGCGGCGTCTTCCCGTGGCTCACCGTGGAAGGAAACATCGGATTCGGCCTCTTCGACCTGCCTGATGAGGAGCGGCAGCGTCGTGTCGCGCAGTACGTCCACCTCGTCGGCCTCGAGGGTTTCGAGAAAGCGTATCCACGCGAACTGTCCGGCGGCATGAAGCAGCGCGTGGAAGTGGCGCGCGCGCTGGCCGTCAACCCCGACGTCCTCTTTCTCGATGAGCCCTTCGGCGCGCTGGACTCGATCACGCGCCTGCAGATGCGCAGCGAGCTCCTGCGCATCTGGCGTGCTGCGCGCAAGACGGTGCTCTTCGTCACGCACGACATCGATGAGTCAGTGCAGCTCGCCGACCGCGTCGTGGTGATGAGCGCGCGGCCTGGACGTATCAGGCGCGTCGTCGAGATCGACATCGCGCATCCGCGCGACTTGTCGTCCAGGCGGTATATCGAGCTACGCGATCTGATCTTCGGGGAAATTGGATTGGCGCATCAGGTCTGAAACTGAATGAAGCCGAATGCTGAATGAAGAATGTGACCATGCAACGCCCCATGCAACACGCAGCATCCAACATTGAACATTCAACATTCGAAAAGTTCGCGCTGCCGTTGCTCACGGTGGCAGTCATCATCGCCACCTGGTCCGCAGCGGTGGAGTTCTCCGGCACGAAGATCTTTCCCTCGCCGATCGCAGTCGCAAGCGCCATCGGCACGCTTGGCGAGAAGAGTCTGCTGTGGCGCTACATCGCCGATTCGCTCACGCGCGTCTTTGCCGGCTACGCCGTAGCTATCGTCGCCGGCATCCCACTCGGATTTCTCTTAGGGTGGAACGCATCGCTGGCGCGTGCAGTGAATCCGCTGATCCAGATGTTGCGGCCAATCTCGCCGCTGGCGTGGATGCCGCTGGCGGTGATCTGGTTCGGCGTCAGCAACGCCGCGCCAATATTTCTCATATTCCTGGCGTCATTCTTCCCGATCGTCGTCGCGGCGATGAACGGCGTGCGCAACGTCCCGCCGATGTATTTGCAGGCCGGCCGCAACTTCGGACTGTCGACGTGGCAATTGATGATCCGCGTCGTCATTCCCGCGGTCCTGCCGCGCATCATCGTCGGCCTGCGCTTGGCGTTCGGAATCGCCTGGGTGGTCCTCGTCGCCGCCGAGATGATCGCCGTCGACTCCGGCCTCGGATACCTCATCATCGATGCCCGCAACGCCGGCAAGCGCTACGACCTGGTCGTCGCCGGCATGCTCCTGATCGGCGTGATCGGATTGTTGCTCGATACAGGGATTCGGCGGGTGGAGGAGTGGATTAGTGAGTGAAGAGAGAATAGAAACAGAGATCAGAGACAAGAGATCAGAGATCAGGTGTCTTTCTGGTCTCTGTCTCTGTGAAGAGAGATTAGTGACAAGAGATCTGAGATCAGGGCTTGGGCGTCTTTCTGATCTCTAGTCTCTGATCTCTGCTTCAAACAGGAGGTGATCGGAACATGCGGAAACTCGTCCTTGCCATCGGCGCCTGGATCATTGCCATCACATCCGCGCACTTTGTGCTGAACGTGAATTGGCAGGTGCTGATGAATGACCGGCTGCCGGAGGGACAGCGGAAACTGAATGTCGCGTACATCCCGGTAACGTGACATCTGGCTTGCCCGGTCACCGACTACATCTCCGCCTACTCGCAGTCCGGACATCTGTTCATCCCGCGCATGTTTCAGGGATTCCCTGAGATCAAAGAAGCGCTGATGTCCAACAAGATGCAGGCGGCGTTCATGGTCGCGCCGATGGCAATCGCTCTGCGGGCTCAGGGCGTTCCGGTGAAGATTGTGTACCTCGGCCACCGCTACGGTTCGGCTGTCGTCGTCCGCAGTGACGGCCCGGTCCATCGTGTGTCCGATCTGCGCGGACGGATCGTGGCCGTGCCCAGCCGTTTTTCGGACGAGCGGCTGATTGTCTTCCGGGCCATGGCCGCGAATGGTCTGGATGCGAAGAAAGACCTTCGCATGGTGGAGATGGCGCCGCCGGATGTGGCCGGAGCCCTTGCCGCGGGCGCGATCGACGCGTTCTCGATGGGCGAGCCGTATCCGTCACAAGCGGAGATCGGAGGTTTCGGCCGTGTACTCTTTCACGCGAGGGAGTACTGGCCCGATTTCATCTCCTGCGTGCTCGTCGTCCGGCAGGACGTGATCGATAAGCGCCCCGATGCGGTGCAGGTGCTGGTCGACGGCATCGCGCGATCGGGACTCTGGCTCGACGAAAAGGAGCGCGCGAAACGCCATCGTCTGCACGCCGCCGATTTCGTCGGACGCTTCTACTACCACCAGGATCCGAAACTCCTCCGCTGGGCGCTGACGAATCCGATCGACCGCGTGAAGTACGAGCCGCTCTCGCCGCGCCGCGCCGACTTCGAAACGATCGTCAATCTGATGGTGCAGACCGGAGTTCTCGACCACGCCATCCCGTTCGAAGACTTCGTCGACACACGTTTCGCCGAGGGCGCGCACGCGATGACGGCATGGAAGTACGAAGCGGGGGATGATCGGGCGAGGTGAAAAGACAGTTGATGGTTTTAGCGCCTTTCCCAAACGTGCGAAATCATCGAGCGATTGTTTCTCCACGCGCACCACCGTCGTCGAACTACCTTGAAATCTCGTCATCAGATGGCGAGATTTCAATGAAGAACCGTAGGAATCACGCTTACGGGGCGAGTGCGCTGCCGAGCTTCGCAAAATCCTCGAGCGCCAGCCTCTCCGCACGAACGCCTTCATCGATTCCTGCCGACGCCATCGCGGCGAGGATCTCCTCGCGCGTCCACAGGTCGAGCAGGTTGTTGACCAGTTTCTTGCGGCGCATGCGGAACGAGGCGCTGATGAGCGCGATCAGTTCGTCGGACACGAAGGGCTTGCGGTCGGGATCGAGCACGACGACGGCGCTCCGGACTTTCGGCGGCGGGTAGAACGACTTCGGCTCCAGCGTCATGAGGATGCGTGCCGAGGCGTAGAGACGGACGAAGAGGGTGAGGTAGCCGTAGGCTTCGTCGCCGGGGCGGGCCACCAGCCGGTCCGCGACCTCTTTCTGCAGCATGAAGACGGCGCGGCGGCAGTTGGGATCGGCGACGACGCGCCGCAGGATGGGCGTGCCGGCGTTGTACGGAAGATTGCCAACGGCGCGGTAGGGTTGGGCGGGGAGGGGCGCGTTGATGGCGTCTTCATTCACGAGCGTAATGCGATCGCCGAACTGCGCGCGAAGACGCTCCGATAGCTCGGGATCGATCTCGACGGCGACTAGTGCATTCGGCAGCTCTGCCAGCTTCTCTGTGAGCACGCCCTCGCCCGGCCCGATCTCGACGACGATGTCATCAGCCTCCGGTTCGACCGCCTCGACGATGCGCACCACCGCCCCGCGATTGCGGAGAAAGTGCTGGCCCCACTTCTTTTTTGGATGGCTCATGTGAGGGGTGTCGGGTGTCGGGGGTCGGGAGTCGAAATGAGAAAGGGGAGCGTGAATCCACGTCGCTCCGACTCCCGACTCCCGACTGCCGCGTCATTCATCATCGTCCCACGATAAACTCCCAACCATGGATCAGGCCACGATCAGTTCGCACATCGCCGCGGCGCACGATGTCATTGCGCGGCTACGCGCCGAGGTAGGGAAGGCGGTGATCGGGCAGGAGGCGATCGTCGACCGGCTCGTCATCGCGCTCCTGATCCGCGGACACGTTCTCCTCGAAGGCGTTCCCGGACTTGCCAAAACGCTCCTCGCGCGCACGCTCGCCGGCGCCATCGACGCTTCGTTTCACCGCATCCAGTTCACGCCCGACCTGTTGCCGGCCGACATCACCGGCACGCTGATCTTCGATCCTGCCGGCCGCGCCTTCACGCCGCGGCAGGGACCGATCTTCGCGAACCTCGTGCTTGCCGATGAGATCAATCGCGCACCCGCGAAAGTGCAGTCGGCGCTGCTCGAGGCGATGCAGGAACGGCAAGTCACGATCGGCGATACTTCCTACCGGCTGCCCGAACCGTTCATCGTGATCGCCACGCAGAACCCGATCGAGCATGAAGGAACGTACGCGCTTCCGGAAGCGCAGGTCGACCGCTTCGTGATGAAGCTGCGCGTCGGCTATCCGACGCAGGACGAAGAGCTGCGGATGCTCGGCATCTACCTCGATCCGACGGCGCAGCAGATCAGCATTCAACGCATCCTGAGAATCGTCGAGATCGAGCAGATCGCACACCTCGTGGCCAGCGTCCATGTCGACGAGCGGATCAGCCGCTACATCATCCAGCTCGTCAGCGCCACGCGGAATCCGGCAAACTTCAAGCTCTCCTCGCTCGTGCCGCACATCGAGTTCGGTGCTTCGCCGCGCGCAACGCTCGCGCTTGCGCACGTGGCGAAGGGCTACGCGTTCATCCAGGGACGCCCGTACGTGATCCCCGAGGATGTGAAAGCGATTGCGCCGGATGTGCTGCGTCACCGGCTGGTGCTCAGCTACGAAGCGGCCGCCGAGCAGGTGACCGCCGATGCGATCGTCGAGCAGGTGCTTGGCGCGGTGGCGGTGCCTTGATGGCGGTGCGCGGTTGCGAAGTTGCGCGGTCCGTACGTTGATCAGTCAAAGGCTCATGGTCCAGACATCCGAAGGCGCCGCGATTCAGAATCTCTTCGAGTCGGACAAATCGCGATTCCCGATCGAAGGTTGTCGTGCGCTGGTTGCACTACGGTTCAAACAAGATGACCTCGTCCCCAATCTCGACGTTTACTTCTCGACGATCGCCGGTTACGCGTCATCGGCGGCGACGATAAGTACCTGGGCGCAGGAGCGCGTAGAACGGGCGCGCGACGATCTCGCCTCTTCGTTTCTCGAGAGGTATCCCGATTACGAGGCACTCTTTCGCGATATTAACGACAGTACAGCGCCTGATCTTGCATGGAGGTTGGACCTTTACGAGGAACTGCGAACGAAGCTTCTTGAATTGATCCGCAGAATGTAGCCCGCGCTATCAAAGGCGGCGACCCGACAACAGGAGCAACCCAACAGAACCATGTTCATCCGCCGCAAGAAGCCGATCCTACGACCACCGCTGGCGCGGCGTGTTCGCGATCTTGAAGTTCTTTCCGCGCGATTGATCCGAGCCGGGTTCGCGGGCGATTATCACTCGGCGTTTCATGGACGTGGGATCGAGTTTTCGCAGGTCCGCGAGTACCAGCCGGGGGACGACGTGCGAACGATCGACTGGAACGTCACTGCCCGCAGCGGGGCGCCGCACGTGAAGGAGTTCATCGAAGAGCGCGACCTGACGGTGCTCGTAGCCATCGACGTCTCCGGCTCGATGGCGTTCGGCTCGGTCGACTGGCGCAAGTGCGACATCGCGGCGGAGCTGGCGGCAGTCTTCGCATTCTCTGCCGCGGAGAGCTCGGACCGGATCGGATTGCTTCTCTTCTCGAACAACGTTCGCCGCTACATTCCGCCGCGGCGCGGCCGGATGCACGCGCAAGTGATCGTCCGTGCCGCGGTCGATGCAGCCATGCGCGGATGCGAGGGGGTCGCGGATCTCGACGCCGCGGCGCGTTATCTCGAGCACGTTAGCGCGCGGCGTGCGGTGGTCATCGTCATCAGCGACTTCCTCGATCAGAATTTCGAGCGGACGATGCGCCGCCTCAATCGCCGCCACGATGTGGTGGCCATCGCCGTAACCGATCCGCGCGAGGATCGGTTTCCCGAAGGAGGTCTGGCCCGCGTGATCGATGCGGAGCGCGGCGTGCAGCGGCTGGTCGATCTTCGACGGGCTGGCGTCGGAGGCCGCGCCGAGGCGCGGCGGACGCTGAATGAAAGGCGCTTCCGCGCCGCCGGGATCGATCACCTGTCGGTGTCGACCGCGATTGGATACGACCGCGACCTCTTGCGATTCTTCCGCGAGCGTGGCATCCGGAGGCGATGAATGCCGAACGATGAACGGCCGGCATCGCGTGAATTTGTGTTCCTCGTTCCTCGTTCCTCCTTCGGCATTCGATAGAGATGCTCGCTCTCCTGCTCCTCACCGCGATCACGACCTTTCAGCCAGCCCGGCCGACGGTCGGCGATCCCATCACGATCGATTTCGCGGCCCCCACCACGGTCGATCCATCGCCCGACTACGAGGTCGTTTCGCGCAACAACCGGCAGGTCGTGATTCGGACGTTCGTGCCGCACACGATCGCGGTAACCGGGAAAACGGCAGACGGACCAGTCAGCGTGATGATTCCGATTCATTCGGTGCTGAAACCGGACGACAAGCTGGAGCCGGCGCCGTTGAAGCCGCCGAAGGCAGAGCCGTGGCCGCGTCTGCCTTTTATCGTCATCGGCATCGCGGCGCTGTGCGCGATTGGGGCTTGGACAGCGGTGGTCCTGCTGGCCAGAAGGCGGACACCAAAGCCGGTTGTCGTGATCGTGCCGGCGGAGGAGTTTCGGTCGCGAGTACTTCGGCTGCGGCGCGCGGCGATCGGGATGCGCTGGGCTTATCTCGCCGACGCGGTTCGCTCCTATCTCGCCTCGGTCCGCTCTGACCTCGGCGCGGAGTTGACGACGGCAGAGTTGCTGGCGCGGGTGGAAGAGCGCGACCAACTTCATGAAGTCGCCGGCGAGCCGCCGGCGGAACAGCCGCCGGGCCGGCGGCGCTACGACACGACGGGCTACGATGCGCGCGAGACTCTCGGGGAGATCCTTCATCAGGGGGATCTCGAAAAGTTCTCGCCGTGGGGACCGGCGCCGGCGGATTTCGATGATGCGGTCAAACGTGCGCTGGAGATTCCGTTGTGGATTGAGCCTCCGCCCGAGCCTGCGGCCGCGCCTATCGAGCAGGAGGCGGCGGCGTGATTCGCTTTGCCAATCCGCTCTGGCTTTTGCTGATCCTGGCGGTTGCTGCGCGCATCGCGCTGGTCGTGCGCGACCGGCGCAGAGGCTTTGCCTCATTCACGATCTCCTCGCTCTCGCTGGTCAGTCCGAAACAGAGTCTGCGGGCGCAGCTTGCGGGCGTGCCGTTTCTGCTGGAGTCGCTCGCTGCGCTGGCGATGATCGTGGCGCTTTCGCGGCCGCAGCGCGTGACGAGGATGGCCTCGAACGACCGTTACGGCATCGACATCGTGATCGCGCTCGATGCCTCGGGCAGCATGGCAGCTGAAGATTTCAAACCACGCAATCGATTCGCGGTGGCCAAGGAGCTGATCGGCAACTTCATCGACCGCAGACAGGACGACCGGATCGGAATCGTGACGTTCGGCGTGCGTGCCGCGACGCGCGTGCCGATCACGTACGACCGCGATATCGCCGGCGCGATTCTCGAGCGTGCCGAAGTCGGCGAGAATGGCGATGGCACCGCGATCGGCCACGCTATCGCAACCTGTGTCAACCGATTGCGCACATCGAAGACGCGCAGCCGGATCATCATTCTGGTCACGGACGGCGTGAATAACGCCGGCTCAATCGATCCGCTCACGGCGGCGCAGCTTGCCGCTCGGTCCGGCATCAAGATCTACACGATCGGCGTCGGCAGCCGCGGTCCGGTGCCGATTCCGATGAAGCGCCAGGATCCGTTCACGGGCGAGATCGTGACGACGTATCAACTCGTCCGCGCCGACATCGACGAGGAGACGCTGGCCGCAATTGCAAAAGCGACGAACGGCGAGTACTTCCGCGCCACGGACGCGCACACGATGGGCGCGGTGCTCGACCGCATCGATCATCTCGAGAAAACGCGACTCAGCGCGCCCAAGAGCGAGCGGATCGAAGAGCTGTACGGCGCGCCGCTCGCGGCCGGGATCGCAGCGCTTGCGCTTGCGCTGCTGGCGGGAGAAACGGTGTGGCAGAAGGTGACGGCGTGAAGGCAGGGAGCAGGGAAACCAGAGATCAGAGATCGAGGGCCCGCGCTGGCCGTCCTCGTCTGATCTCTGCTTCCTTGTCTCTGAATCACCGATCAGCGATCAGAGATCAGAGATCAGGAATCGGAGCCTGCGCAGACCGTCATCACCTGATATCTGATCTCTTGTCTCTGATCACTCCGGAGCCAGGCAGGAGCCACCTCCCGTGACCGCCTTCACTTTCCGCGCGCCCCAACTTCTCTGGCTCGCGCTAATCGTTCCTCTCGCGCTGCTCTTTTTCGTCTCGCGAGAGCGCACACGAACGCGCATTGCGCGGCGTTTTGTCTCGGAGCGGCTCCGCGGGATTACCAATCCGCTGCGATCGATCCGTCCGTGGCTCGTTGCGCTGGCGCTGCTGGGCTGCGTGGCCGCGCTGGCGGGACCGGAAATGGGCTTTCGCATCGTTCCGATCGAAGCGCGCGAGACGAACCGTGTGATCGTGATGGACGTCTCGCTCAGCATGCTGGCGCAGGATGTCGGCACCTCGCGCCTCGACGCGGCAAAGGCAATCGCCAAGCGAATCATCGACGCGCAGTCGGGACGCGTCGGTCTGGTCATCTTCGAGTCGGCGGCCGAGGTTGGTTCGCCGCTGACGAGCGACGGCGAGGCGGTGGAGGCTCTGCTCGATTCGATTCAGGCAGGCGAGGTCTCGAATCCAGGCTCTGACATTTCGGTGGCGTTGAGCGCGGCGCTCCGCCTGGTCGCCGGTGATCCAGCGCAGAGCGGCGACATCGTCGTCATCAGCGACGGCGAGGATCAGGGTACGAAGCTCGACGAGGCGATCGCTAAACTGGCGCAGCGCGGAATTCCGGTCTCGACGATCCTCGTCGGCACCAGCGGGGGAAGCACGATTCCGCGACCGGAAGGTGGCGGCAATCTTCGCGACGACAGCGGCCAGATCGTCACGACGTACGCGCGTCCCGAGGTGCTGCAGAAGATTGCCAGCGCAACAGGAGGAACGTTTTATGCGAATCCGTTCGGCGAGCACGCGCTTGATTCGCTTGCCGCGGCCGGCGGCGTGAAGCGACAGAAGAATGTCCGCATTCCGATCGAGCGCTATCAGTGGCCGCTTGCGTTTGCATGGGTCGCCTTCTTCCTCGGGTCGCTGGCCAATCGAGGCGCAGAATGAAAATCGCCATTGCGATTCTCCTCATCGCGGGACTTCCATTCGTCGAGCGGTTCACTCGCGAAAGCAATTCGCATGCGGCCAACGCGCGCGGTGTGAAGCAATTCGCTGCGAAGAAGTACGCCGAGGCGCAGCAGTCGTTCGCCACGGCCAACAGCACCGCTACCTCACCAACCCGCGCCTTCAACATCGGCACGGCCGAGATCGCAGCAGGAAACCGCGAGGCTGGAGCGGCGACGATCGCAAAGGCACTGGCGGATCCTTCGCTCCGTCCCGACGCGCTCTTCAACCGCGGCAACAGCGCGCTGGCCGCGAATGCGTTCGATTATGCCATCCGCGACTACACCGAAACGTTGCGGCTCAGGCCATCAGACACCGCGGCCAAGCGCAACCTCGAGATCGCTCTTCGCAAGAAGCAGGCGATGCAACAGCAGCAGGGAGGCAATGGCGGCAAACAACCGAATGCCGGCCAGCAGCCGCAACCGAAACCGGTGCCGCAACCGGGTGACCAAAAGAAGAAGAGCGATTCGTATGAGGATGCGTTGTTGCGGTCTGTGCAACAGCAGGAACAGGAAGAGCTGACGCGGATGCACAAGCCCAGCCGCGAGAATCTGCATGTGGGTTGGTGAGCGTGAGACGCGGAATGTTGGATGTTGAGTGTTCAGTGTTGAATGAAGCCCCGGAGCATCACGGGACTCCTCATTCAACATTCAGCATCCAAGTTTTGACAGTCACCATTCTGCTCTTCCTCTTCACCTTTCCTCTTTTCGCGAACGACCTTCAAGTCGACAAGCACACGCTTTCCGTCGATGACAGCGTCACGATCACGGTGTTGCTCACCGATGCGTTCGCGTCGCTCGACAGCGTGCAGCTCCCGTTGCAGAACCTCGTCATCGACGGATCGCCTTCGGTCTCCTCGGAGTTTTCGTGGATCAATGGCCAGTCGACGCGGCGGAAAGTCTTCACGTACACGGCGCATCCCCGAGGAGCGGGCGCGGCGCTGATCGGACCGGTCGTTCTGCGCAGCAGCGACGGACAGGTCGAGACGCTGGCGCCGGTGGCAATTCAGGTGCTTCCTGACCGCACGGCTGGAAGCAACGATCCCGTGCGCATCCTGCACGAGTTGCTTGCCACGGGTCGGGATCCGATCTTCGTGGTGGCCGAGGCGGACAAGACGAGCGCGTTTGTCGGCGAACAGGTCATCGTGACCTGGACGATCTACAACGCGGCCAACGTGCAGCAACACGGGCTGGGCGACTTTCCCAAGTTCAGCGACTTCTGGACCGAAGAGCTCGACGTGCGCAGCGAGACATTGCAACAGGTCGTCGTCGGCGGTGTGCCGATGCAGAAGCTCGTCATCCGCCGCGTGGCGCTTTTCCCGTTGCGCAGCGGGACGCTCACGGTCGAGCCGATGTCGATCGAAGGGCAGATCATGAGGCGCTCGGATACCGGAAGTCCTTTCGGCATGTTCGAAGGAACGATCGTCGACATCCATCGCCGTTCCGCCGCGCTGACGATCGAGGCGCGGCCGATTCCGCCCGGCCCGCCTGTCGCATCGGTCGGCGATGTCTCGATGCAGTGCCAGGCGCCGCAGCAGAAGAGCGGCGGGCCGGTGTCGATCGACGTGGTAATGAGCGGCCGGGCGAATCTTCGCGCCGCGCCGCCGCCCGCGTTTGCGCGCGCGCTCGACGGAAGCATGCAGATCGGCGAGAAGGGAGTGACGGTTGAGCGCCGCGAAGGCACGATGACGCGCCGCTGGAAGTTTCTGATTTTCCCATCGAGTAGCGGCGTGTTCGTCGTCCCTCCGCTGGTGAGCACGATCCTGACGCCGGCCGGTACGAGGCGCGACCTTCGATGTGAAGAGCGGAGCGTGCTCGTGGAAGCGGCGAGCGCCGCCGCCAATCCGCCGGCTGCGTCGTCGCCGCCGCGCGATGCCAGGCTCGAAGCGGCGCGACGGTCGTTGCCGGCCGCGGGTGTGCTGGCCGTCATCGCGATCATCGTCGCCATCGCGGGGCCGCGCGTACAGCGCGTCATGCGCATCCGTCGCGAGACGCAGTCGCTCTTGCGCGAGACACCGGCCGAGACGCGTATCGCTGTCGACGCGTGGCTCGTGGCCGGTGGCGCCGATCTGTCGCTCATCGTCCGCGAGCAGTCGGATCGAGGGGACGCCTATCGCGCCCTTCGCTCGCTGCTGGAAGCGGCGGAGCGTGATCGTCTGACTGCCGAGCCTGGCGAGATTCGGGCGCGGGTGCGGGAGGTGGTGTTGGCTAGATCCAACGCTCCGAGGTCTAATACCTAAACCATGAGCCGCCGCACGTTCTCAACCATGGATGCCGACGGCCAGCTGGTGCTGCCGCGAGCGATTTGCGACGAGGCTCATCTGGAGCCGGGAATGCCGTTGCGCATCACCTGCCGGGATGGCCGTGTTGAGATCGAGCCAGCGGAACGGGAAGTCCGGCTTGTCCGAAAGGCTGGGATACGAGTCGCAATACCAGTCGAGGCGAATGAGCCCTTGCGGAGCGATACCGTTCGTGAAACGACGGCCTCTCTTCGTGCTCGCCGGGGTTAACGTGTCGGCGGGCAGAAAACCCGGCCCGCCTGCGTTCGTATGTAACAATCCAAACGTCCAAACATAATCAGGAGGATTCATGTCGAAGAAACTGTTGCTTTCCCTTTGCGCCGTGGCGCTGCTTGCGATATCGGCGTTCGGTCAGACCGCCGATGAATTGCTGGAGAAGAACCTCAAAGCGATGGGTGGGAAGGACAAGCTCATGGCGTTGAAGTCGGTGCAGATGACCGGCAAGATGAAGATGGGGCCGATCGAGGCTCCTTTCACGCTCACCAAGGCGCGCCCTTCCCAAATGCGCGTCGATTTCACGATTCAGGGAATGACCGGCAGCCAGGCATACGACGGTACGACCGGCTGGATGGTGATGCCGTTCCAGGGCAACAAAGATCCCCAGAAGATGGCCGAAGAGCAGTTGAAGGACATCCGCACCGAGGCCGATTTTGATGGTCCCACCTTCGACTACAAGGCCAAGGGCAACAAGGTCGAATACGTCGGAAAAGAGGACGTGCAGGGGACACCGTCCTACAAGCTGAAACTCACGACGAAGGACGGCAAAGAGTCGAACATTTATCTCGACGCCGAGACCTATCTCGTCATCCGCACCGACACAACGGTGAACATGATGGGCCAGGAGGTCGAAACGGAAACGACGATCGGCGACTACAAGGAAGTGAACGGTCTCTACTTCCCCTACTCGCTCGAGAGCCATCAGAAGGGGAAGGAAGGGATGGGCGGACGGGCCATCGCATTCGAGAAGATCGAGCTCGATCCGAAGGTTGACGCGGCGATGTTCGTGATGCCTGCGGTAGCAGCTAAGCCGGTTGAAAAGAGTGAGCCGAAGAAGCAGTAGCGAGGGAGTCGCGGGTCGGGAGTCGGGGGTCGTAGCGATCCGCGGGGATCGCTGATCGGGAGTCGGGGGTCGTAGCGATCCGCGGGGGTCGCTGGTCGGGAGTCGGGAGTCGTAGCAAACAAGAAGCTGCGTCTCCGACCCCCGACAGCAAACAAGAAGCTGCATCTCCGACACCCGACACCCGACACCCGACACCCGACACCCGACACCCGGCCCCCGACACCCGCAACAGCACCATGCCTCGCCCCATCCTCACGACCGAACGTCTCGTTCTGCGCCCGTTCGTACTTGCAGACGCGCCCGCGGTGCAACGGCTGGCCGGCGATCGCGAGATTGCTGCGAACACGCTCCTGATCCCGCATCCGTATCCCGAGGGAGCGGCGGAGGAGTGGATCAAGGGACATGACGAGCAGTCCCCCAATCAGATCTTCGCGATCTCGTTGCGCGGCGTAGGCGAGGCCATGGGTGCGATCGGACTGCACGTGGAGCGAAAACACGAGCGTGCCGAGATCGGGTACTGGCTTGGCGTTCCGTACTGGGGACATGGGTACACGACGGAAGCGGCGCGCGCGGTGGTCGGCTATGCCTTCGCCGAGGGCGGCATCAATCGGGTTTTCGCATATCACTTCAGCCGCAATCCGGCCTCTGGACGCGTGCTGCTGAAGCTCGGAATGCAACCCGAAGGAACGATGCGGCAGCACATCGTGAAGTGGGGTGAGCGCGTCGATGTCGATTTCTACGGAATCATCCGCGAAGATTGGGAGAAATCCCGTTAGCCGCTGATAGCGTCGAATTCCTCGTCGGACAGTTCAATCGACGCAGCCCCGATGTTCTCCTCGAGATGGTTGACGCGTCCGGTCCCCGGAATCGGCAACATGACCTTGGAGCGCTTGAGCAGCCAGGCAAGCGCGATCTGGGCGGGCGTAGCGTTGTGACGCGCGGCGATGACGCTCAGCGGTCCGCCCTTTCCGGCCAGCTTGCCGGTCTGCAGCGGGAACCAGGGGATGAATCCGATGTTCTCGCGGCCGCAATAGTCGAGCACCGGCTCCCACTCGCGGTCGGCGAGGTTGTAGCGGTTCTGCACGGAGACGATGTCGAAGACCTTTTGCGCCCGCTCGATCTGCTCGATCGTCACTTCCGAAAGTCCGGCGTGCTTGATTTTCCCCTCTTTCTGAAACTCGCGGATCGCGCCGAACTGATCCTCCTCGGCGACGTCAGGATCGATGCGATGCAACTGCCAGAGGTCGATGCGGTCGAGCCGTAGCCGGCGCAGGCTGCCTTCCAGCCCTTCGCGCAAACGCTCCGGCCTTCCGTTGACCGGCCACTGGTTGGGACCGGTTCGTTCCAGTCCGCCCTTCGTTGCGATCACGAGGCCTTTCGGATACGGATAGAGAGCCTCGGCGATCAGCTCTTCGCTGACATGCGGACCATACGACTCCGCCGTATCGATGAAATTCACGCCCAACGCGACGGCGCGCCGGAGGACGTCGATCGCTTCCGCATGATCCTTCGGAGGTCCCCACACGCCGTTGCCGGTGATGCGCATCGCACCAAACCCGAGGCGGTGGACGAGGAGATCGCCGCCGAGATGGAAGGTCCCGCTCTGCGCGGCATTGAGAGTTGCGGTGGTCATCGGTAGCTCCTTTGCGGGGGTCGGGGGTCGGGAGTCGGGGGTCGGAAAGCAGAGATCAGAGACGCAGAGATCAGAGACGCAGAGATCAGAGACTGAAGGCTATCTCTGATCGCTGATCTCTGTTTCATCCCACTCCGACTCCCCACCCCCGAATCGCGACCCCCGATTCACAATTTCGCCCGTTCGTATTGCGGTGGCCATTTCACCTCGGCGCCGAGCGTTCGCGCCGCGTGGAGTGGCCAATACGGATCGCGCAGCAGTTCCCGCGCCAGCATCACTGCATCGGCGGAGTCGCTGGCGATGATCTCGTCCGCCTGGTGAGCCTCCGTGATCAGGCCGACCGCCACGGTAGCGATGCCTGCTTCGGCGCGGATGGCGCGGGCGAATGGAACCTGATAGCCCGGTCCGAGGACGATCTTCGCGCCGGGCACGGCTCCACCGCTGGAGCAATCGATGAGGTCAACGCCGAGGTCACGAAGCCTCTTTGCGAGCTCAATCGATTGAGGGAGATCCCATCCGCCTTCGACCCAATCCGAGGCGGAGATGCGAACGAAGAGCGCCCGGTCATCGGGCCAGGCCTGACGTACTCGCTCCGCCACGCGCAGAGCAAAGCGCATCCGGTTTTCGAGCGAGCCTCCGTACTCGTCCGTCCGCACGTTGCAGAGCGGCGAGAGAAACTCGTGGAGTAGATAGCCGTGAGCCATGTGCAGTTCGATGACGTGAAATCCCGCCAGCACCGCCAGCCTGGTAGCGTTCTCGAACTGATCGACGATTGCGTCGATCTCAGCGCCGGTCAGCGCGTGGGGAAGAGGATCGCTCTCGCGGAACGGAATTGCGCTGGGAGCCACTGTCTGCCACGATGCTGGTCCTTCGCGAATGACAGCTCCCCCGCGCCACGGAACGTCGGTCGATGCCTTCCTGCCAGCGTGCGCCAGCTGGATGCCGGCGACGGCACCATTGCCTTCGATGAAGGCCGCGATGCGCGCGAACGCTTCGGCGTGCTCCTGCGACCAGAAGCCGCTGTCCCAGGCCGTGATGCGGCCAGTCGGCGAAACGCCGCTCGCCTCCACCATGACCAGACCTGCGCCGCCGACGGCGCGGGTGCCGAGGTGAACGAAATGCCAGTCGTTGGGCAGGCCGTCGTCGCTCGAGTATTGGCACATCGGAGAGACGAATACGCGGTTGCGGAAGGTCACGGAGCGGATGGCGTAAGGATCGAAGAGGTGAGGCATCGTTGTGCGGAATCCTCTGAGGGGCGGCAGTATAGCTGTGCCCGTCTGGTAACGTTTGCCCGGTCGTACGCGTATATCCTTACGACTACCATGACGCCGACCGCGGCTTGCCCGCAGCCGGCCGATTAAAGGAGATTTCATGACTCTCGTTTCCCGCATTTCCGTCTGCCTGCTTGTCGCGCTGGCAACCATTCCCGCCGGGGCGCAGGCTTCGCGGCGCCGCGCCGTATCGCCTGCGAACGCGACAGGACCTACGACCTCGGTTCTCATTACCGCGACGGACGCTTCGAACGGCATCGCGATCGCGGCGGCCACGGTGACGTACGCTGGCCAAACCGCGACTACGGCCACCAATGGACAGACCAGAATCAACCTGCCGATCGGGAAGCCGGCTGTCGTTTTGGTTGGCCATGCCGCCTTCGTGCCCTTCTCGCAGTCGATCACGGCGCAGGCCGGCGGCACCTACGAACTGAAGCTCACCGAGAAACCGTCCGTAACGATCAAGACGAAGACGCTTGAGACGCATATCGTCGATATCGGTACGGCCCAATTCGCGTACGCCGCAACGGTCTTCAGCAATCCGACTCGCGCCGACAATGCGAACTTCTGCAAAGATGACGGATCTGATTTCACTCCCGACAAGAACGCATTCACGCGCATCCTCGGTCCGGCCGTGCCGGTCACTGCCCCTCAGTGCTGCCAGAGCGGGAACGTGATGTCGGCCGACGTGGAGATGAAGACGGGCGACAAATTCAAGGTCTACTTCAAAGACAGTTGTTCCGGTAGCGAAGTCGATTTCGTCGGCCGCGAAAAAGCGACCGGCCTATATCAGTACTTCCGCTTCACGGATATCGCCGAGATCGACTTCCCGTAGCTCCGCTCGCGGGCATGGGTCGATGCGCGGTAGACTTCCTTTGTGGTCAGCATCGATCCTCGCTTTGCCGTTGCCGCCGCTTCCGACGAGATCGAAAGGGTCTACGCGAAGCAACGGGAGCATCGCGACGCGGTAGCTGCGACCACGGCCGTTGGTCGGATCGCAAAACTTCGCCGCTTGCACGATGCGATTTTTGCGCACCGCGAAGACATCTACGCCGCGCTGTGGGCCGACTACGAGAAGCCTCCTTCGGAGGTTGATTTGTCGGAGATCTATCCGGCGGTCTCCGAAGCCCGGCACGCGATGAGGCATCTGCGGCGCTGGATGCGTCCCCGGCGCGTCAGCACGGCGCTGGCTCTCCTCGGGTCGCGCTCGCACATCGTCTACGAGCCGAAAGGCGTCGTGCTGATCATCTCGCCGTGGAACTTCCCGGTGAACCTGACGTTCGGCCCGCTCGTTTCGGCGATTGCCGCCGGCAACTGCGTCGTGATCAAGCCATCCGAAATGACGCCGCACACGAGCGCGTGCATGAAGCAGATCCTCGGCGGCATCTTCGACGAGAGCGAAGTGGCCGTGATCGAAGGCGACTCGGCCGTTGCCGGCGAACTGCTGCTGAAGAAGTGGGATCACATCTTCTTCACCGGCAGCCCGGCGGTCGGCCGGGTGGTGATGCGCGCCGCAGCCGAGCACCTCACGCCGGTCACGCTGGAGCTGGGCGGCAAGTCGCCGGTCATCGTCGACCGCACGGCCAACCTGGACGAAGCGGCGAAGAAGATCGCCTGGGGCAAGTTCTTCAACTCCGGCCAGATCTGCATCGCTCCCGACTACCTGCTGGTCGACGAAGCCATTCGCGAACCGTTCATCGAGAAGCTTCGCGCGGCGATAGCGCCGGAGACGGGGCTGATCGTCAACGACCGGCACGCAGCGCGGGTGAAGAAGTTGTTCGATGATGCGGTGGCGGGCGGAGCGGAGGTTGTCGCAGGTGGCCAGTTCAATCAGCGCGCCCTCGGTCCCACACTGCTGTCGAATGTCGATCCCGAGTCACCGCTGATGCAGCAGGAGATCTTCGGACCCCTTCTGCCGATGATGACCTACCGCACCATCGACGACGCGCTGGAACTGATCGCGACGCGCGAAAAGCCGCTCGTGCTTTACCTCTTCAGCCGCAGCCGCAATGTGATCCGCAAAGTGCTGCGCCGGACGACTGCCGGCGGAACTGCGATCAACGACACGCTCCTCCACTTCTTCCAGTTGAACCTGCCGTTCGGCGGAGTCGGCGAGAGCGGCGTCGGCAAAGCCCACGGCCAATTCGGGTTCGAAGCCTTCTCGAACGCCCGCGGCGTCTTCGAGCAACCAACCCGCTTCAGCACGATGCAGCTTCTCTATCCGCCCTACACGAAGTTCAAGAAGAAGCTGATCGATCTGACGATCAAGTACTTCTAGAGCGCGTCGCCTGCCGGCGCGGTGCCATTGGCATCAGCGCCTTGGGTCATCGTGGGACGTAGTAAACGCGAATCGATTTGCCGATTCTCCGCACCGGCTTGTATGCGTTGAGCCATTCGTAGCCTTCGCCGCGGTCGTTTCTTCCACCGAGCTTGAGCTCCACCTCGCTGACGGCGATCCAGCCGGTGGCCGGAATGCCTCGCACCAGAAGTTCCGCCGGCATCGAAAAGCGCTCCCAGTTGCCGAACACGGCAACGTGAATGTGTTCGATCTTTTCGCGGCGCACGAAATCGTTGAGCCGCTGAATGTCCTGGCCCCAGTCCAGATTGCTATCCGTCGCGATCTCCTCGGGATGTGCGCCTGCGAGCTCATTGAAGTAGGCCAGATAGTCAGGATGAGCGATCGCCGTGGCGACGAAGTACCAGCCAAGCAGAATGGCCACGGCCCAACGCAGCGTCGTGTGTCTCCACCACTTCGTTGCCGCGTACGCCGCACAGATGGCGAGTAGCGGATACAGCGGCAGGATGTGCCGTAGCCCGATGTTGATTCCTGCAGTCATCGCCGGGACGAGCATGGCCAGAGGCACTAGCGCGACACCCCGAACCGCGGCGCTGCCTTTCCAGATCATGAGGACGATCCCAGCCAACGAGAGAATCACGAAGGGCACCGGAGTCTTGAAGAACCAGACGACCGGGAAGTAATACCACCAGCCCTCGTAGCGGTAGCGTCCGAGGAGAAACGCCGCGTGGCCGCGACTCGAGTGCCGGCGCACCCAGTCAAGTCCGACAAAGAACATCGGCGCCGGGACCGGAACGGTTGCGCTGAGGCGTTCAAGGATCGGCCGGGCTCGTTTCGGAATGAACGAGTCCGGATCGCGATCCACCGGCGGAGCACCGATCATCGTGTCGCGTCCTGAGCGTTTCGCGTTCGGCGAGGGGTACCCCGCCGCTTTCGCCCAGTCGACGAAGTCGATGCCGGTGATGTCTCGGAGCGCTGCCTTTCCCGCATAATTCTGATATCGCAGCACATGATCGCTGGTTACCCATTGGTAGCCGGGCACCGCAGAGTAACGCGTGGCTGCCGCCTGCGCCTGCTCGTTACCGACGACATGCGAATATGCCTCTTTGATCGTTCCTACGGAGAAGCGATAACCGCCCCACACGATAAGCGCCGCGAGCGGAACCGTCACCATGAGCCGCGGAAGCCGTGGGAGCGCGCGCCGCGCGGCCGCCAATGCGATCGCGCCGGTCGGAAAGAACAAAAGAAAAGAGAACTTCGACAGGCATCCCAGTCCGATGGCCACCCCCAGGAGCACGGCGTTTGCCCACACCGGCCGGTCGAGCCACTCGGAGAAGAGGAACAACGCCAAGGCCGTTGTCGCCATTGCCGCGGCATCGGTCGTTGCCAGTCCTGCATGCGCGAGAACCGGAGGGAGAGCTCCAAACAGCGCCAGGGCGAGCGCTGCGGTTCGCCAGCCGAAGAGACGGTTGGACCAGAGCGCGACAACTGCCATGGCCATCGCCAGGAACAGCAGGTTGCCTGCGCGCGAGGTGGCTAGGTTGTGCCGATATCGGTCATGGCGCGCCAGCAACACGTTGGTATCGACGTCACGTGCGCCCTCCAGATACGGCCAAAGGCCGAACATCACGCGTGCCAGCGGTGGATGTTCCGGGTCCCGATTGTAGGTGCCTTGTACGAGCCACTCCATGCCCGCAGAGATATGAGCCGGCTCGTCGATCGTCTGACTGAAGACCCGAAATGTCGAAGCGACTCGAATCAACGGAATCACTGCCAGCACGACGAATAACGCGACAGGAATCGAGCGTCTCATCGATCGGCAATCATATTCGCCGATAAGGTGGTGAGGGTGGGGGGCTTCCCGCAGTGAAACCTTCCCCCTCCTCGAACGTTATACGTCGCAACAACAGTCGAGGAGCGTCCTATGAGCGGCAAGCGGAAGAAAAAACTCGCGGTGTGGTCCGGCATTGTCCTGGTGATTGCCATCGTCATCACACTCGTAGCGATGAAGGCGGCCGGGAAGAAGCCGGAAGCGAAACTGCCGGTCAAGGTGGGCAAGGCCGAGGTTGCGGACATTCAGGTGAAGGTCACCGAGGTCGGCAACGTGGAGCCCGAGGTGAAGGTGGACGTGAAAAGCGTCGTCTCGGGCAAGGTCGTCGAGATCCTTCACCGCGACGGCGATCAGGTGAAGCGCGGCGAGACGCTGGCGCGGATCGAGCCGGACATGAACCAGGCCCAGTCGATCGCGGATGTGAAGAACGCGCTGACGTCATCGAAGATCCGCTACGACCAGGCCAAGAAGAACTACGAGTCCGATCACAGCCTGTTCGAGTCCGGCCTCCTCGCCGGAAAGCAGAATCGCGATTCCGAGGCTGAGTTTCTGGCGGCGAAGCAGGAGTACGAGAAGACCGAAGAGAAGTACGCGATCGTCGAGCGTAGCGGCATTCCGATCGCCCAGGCCGCGAACAAGTTCCAGGGCTCGAATGTCGTCGCTCCGATGGACGGCGTCGTGCTGACGAAGAACGTTGAGATCGGCGACACGATCACCAGCGGCATCTCCTCGTTCAACGCAGGAACGATCCTCTTCAGCGTCGCGGACGTCTCGAAGATGATCGTGAAAGCGGGCGTGAACGAAGTCGACATCGGCAAGATCCGCGTCGGCATGCCGGTCAAGGTGACGTTGGACGCGTATTCGAAGATCGCCTTCGCCGGACGTATCGACCGCATCGCGCCTGCTGTCCGCATCGATGACAAGGTCCGCGTGTTCGACGTCGAGATCCGTCTCGATGCTCAGGGCCGCGAGCTGCGCTCCGGGATGACGGCGAATATCGAAGTCAATGGCGAGCGCAAAGACAAGGTTCTGACAGTCCCAGTCGAGTCAGTCTTCCAGCGCGACGGCGTCGAGCTGGTGTTCGTGAAGAAGAAGCTCGATCCGAACGTCGTCCCGACCAAAGACGTGAAAAAAGAAGGCCAGGCCCCCTCGGATGTCGACAAGGATAGCTGGAAGAAGTTCTTCGAGAAGCGAACGATCGTGACCGGCCTCTCCGACAACTCACGAGTCGAGATCGTCAAAGGTCTGAAGGTGGGCGAAGAAGTCGCGCTCGAAGATCCGACACTGCCAGCGGACAAGAAGAAGGACGAGAACGACGATTAGTGCTTTGGGGGGTGGGGAGTAGCGGGTGGGGAGTGGAGGAAACGGCGAGCACCTTACGGTCGCTTTTTTCTACCACACCCCACTCCCCACACCCCACCCCCCGCGAGCGAAGCGAGCAAACCATGAGCGCACTCCTCCAATACGAACAGCCTGTCGCAGCAAGTTCAGCGCAGAAAGCACTCATCCAGCTCGATGAGATCTGCAAGACCTACGATTCCGGCGAGAACGCGGTGCAGGCGCTGCGCGGCGTCGACGTGGCCATCGAGAAGGGAGAGTTCGTCTCGATCATTGGCCCCTCGGGCTCCGGCAAATCGACGCTCATGCACATCCTTGGCTGCCTCGACACGCCGACGACCGGCAAGTACTGGCTGGACGGCGAAGACGTCGCCGAGATGTCCGCACGCCAACTGGCTCGCGTGCGCAATCAGAAGATCGGATTCGTGTTCCAGACGTTCAACCTGCTGCCGCGCGCGTCGATCCTCAAGAATGTAGAGCTGCCGCTGCTGTACGCCGGCGCAAGCCGGGAGGACCGGCGCGAGCGCGCGTTCAAAGCCTTGCAGCGCGTCGGTCTCGATAAGCGCGCCAAGCATCGTCCCAACGAGCTCTCCGGCGGACAGCGCCAGCGCGTCGCCATCGCCCGCGCGCTGGTGAACGATCCGTCGCTGATTCTGGCCGACGAGCCGACCGGAAACCTCGATCAGAAGACCGGCTCCGACATCATCAACATCTTCGAAGAGCTGGCCGGACACGGCGAGACGATCGTCCTCGTCACGCACGATCAAGCGATCGCCGCGCGCACGCAGCGTCGGATCACACTTGTCGATGGAGAGATTGTTGATGGGGAGTAGGGGGTTGGGTGTGGGGAGTGGGAGCTGAACCGTTTTTCTCCCACCCCCCACACCCCACTCCCCACACCCCGCGAGCGCAGCGAGCACACAATGATCCTTTTCGAATCCATCATCGACGGCATCCGCGACATCAAGGACCACTTCGGCCGCACGATGCTGCAGCTCGTCGGGATCATTCTCGGCGCGGGCTCGATCGTGGCCACGTTCTCGCTGTCCGTGGCCGGCAAGTCGGCGGCGATGAACTATTACAAAGTCTCCGGCGGCATCCAGAAGATCTGGGTCTCCGACAAGCCGACGGGCAAAGTGACGCTCGATGCCAAAGCGCTGGCCTCGAAGGGGCTGACGTATCACGACGCGATGGTGCTCAAGCGCGAAGGGAAAGAGATCGATCTGGTCTCGCCGGTCGCGAACGAGAACATGACGCTGCGCTACCGCGACATCGAGAAGCCGCGCAGCATCATGGGCGTTACGCCCGCCTATTCGCCGATGAACGATTTTCACGCCGGTGAGGGCCGCTTCATCACTGACAACGATCTGACCACCGCGGCGCGCGTCGTCGTTCTCGGAACCGAGCGCGCCCAGGAGTTCTTCGGCAGCGACGATCCCATCGGCAAGACGATGTCGATCAACGGCACGGGCTACCTGGTCGTCGGCGTGATGGAGGAGAAGTACTTCAGCTTCGACCACAAGCGCAACGTCATGCGCTGGATGAACCGCCAGATCTACATCCCGCTCACAACGTACGTCACCCGCAAGGGCGAATCGCTGGAGCGCGGGAAAGTGAGCTTCATGCACGTCCGCATGAAGGATGTGAAGCGCAATCAGGAAGCGGTCGATGAGATCAAGGCCATCCTCTTCCGCGAGCACGGCACGAAGGACGTCGATGTCTTCTCGCGCGTCGCCAACCTGAAACGCAATGAGGCGAACAACAAGATGTACGACATGACGTTCATGATCTGCGGGATCATCTCGCTGCTCGTGGGCGGCATCGTGGTGATGAACATCCAGTTGGCGTCGTTCAACGAGCGGGTCCGCGAAGTGGGGACGCGCAAAGCGGTCGGCGCGTCGCCGGCGCAGATCTTTTTCCAGTTCCTTTCCGAGACCGTCCTCGTCTCCGTCCTGGGCGGCTTTCTCGGCATCGTCGTCGGCAAGTTCTTCACCGACGGTATCGCCGCGCTGACCCGCGACCCCGCTGCGATCACAGTGGGTACCGCGGTCTGGGCCATCGTCTTTGCGGCCGGAACCGGATTGGTCTTCGGGATGTACCCGGCAATCCGCGCCTCACGTTTGAATCCGATCGAGGCGTTGAGGGCGGAGTGATGAGAGGCAGAGATCAGGAAAGCAGAGATCAGAGATGAGAGACAAGAGAACAGAGACATGTTCGCGGTTGCAGCAGCTTTCCTTGTCTCTGATCTCTAATCTCTGATCTCTCGAGAACACCCATGCAAATCACCGAATCCATTCGCACCAGTTTCGAGGAAGTGAGAGGGCATCCACTTCGCTCGTTCTTCACGCTCATCGGCGTGATCCTCGGTACGCTGGCGATCGTCGTTGTCATGTCGGTGCTCGATGGTGTGGAGCGAGGCGTTTGGCAGGGTGTCGAAGACCTCGGCATGGACGGCGTGCTCGTGTTGTCGCAGCGCAAACCGTCCGATCCGATGGAGCGCGCCAAGGCGTATCTCTCGCACGGACTTCGCCTCGAAGATCAGAAGTACTTCGAGGGGAGCACGCTCATCTCGTCGATCGGTCCCGTTGGTGAGACGCGCGCCGTAGTCACGGCCGGCAAGGTGACGCGACGGATCGATGTCTACGGCATCACGCCTGCGTTCGTAGCGATCAAAGGTCGGAAGACGAGCGACGGCCGCTTCTTCGGCGAGAGCGACATCGAATCGAAGAAACCGGTCTGCGTTCTTGGATTCAAGCTCAAGGAACAGCTCTTCGGCGGCGACAAAGCAGTTGGTCAGCAAGTCAGCGTCGGCGGACGGCGCCTCACGGTCGTCGGCGTCGGCACCAAGTTCAACATGGAATTCGTCAACGACGACGACATGCGCAAAGAGACCGGCGGGGTCTACATCCCGTTCACCGTTTATGAGGACATGTTCGGCCGCGCGAATGCGATCTCATACCTCCTGGCCAAGACCGACGATCCGGAGAAGAGCATCGATGCCGAGGATGAGGCGGCGGGGATCGTGGCACACGCGCACAACAACATTCACGACGTGCGCGTCGAGAATGTCGGCAAAGAGATCCTCAAAGAGCGCGGCAACATCGTCAACATCCTGCGCAACTGGCGCATCGTCTTCTTCTCGATCGCCGGCATCTCGCTGCTGATCGGCGGCGTCGGCATCTTCTCGGTTCTGAAGATCTCGATCGGCGAGCGCCTGTTCGAGATCGGACTGCGCAAAGCGATCGGTGCGGGTGACGGCGAGATCTTCATGCAGTTCCTCATCGAGGCGGTCACTCTGTCCGTCGTCGGCGCCACGATCGGCGTCGGGTGCGGCATCGGAGTCGTGAAGCTCATATCGAGCTTTTTCCCGGCTGGCCTTCCGGTCTCGCTCTTCGGGCTCTCAGTTGCCAGCGGTTTCGCCGTGTCGATGGGATTGCTGGCCGGGTTGTATCCGTCGATCAGCGCCTCGCGAATGCAGCCGGTGGATGCGTTGCGCGCATAGGGTTCGCCCATGCCTAAACCGTGGGCATGTTACGATTTCCACTTCGATGCGCACCGCGTCCCTCTCGATCGTCCTCCTCTTCCTCGGCGCCAGCCTTCAGGCGGAGGTGCGGCTCACGATTAAGCGCGATGGCACGAAAGTCATCTCGAACTTCGGCGCGAACGCTTCTCCCAAGAGCAACGACTGGAACTGGTGGGCGAAGCAGCGCGACCGGCGCTCGAGCTACGACGCGTTCATCGATCGCTATGCGGCGCAGTACCGCGTCGATCCCGTCCTGGTTCGCGCCGTCATCCAGGTGGAATCGAATTTCAATCCGCGCTGCGTCTCCAACAAGGGAGCGCGCGGCTTGATGCAACTGATGCCGGAGACGGAGCGGGAGTACCGCGTTCGCAATGTGTTCGATCCGGAAGACAACATCCGAGCCGGCGTTCACAACCTCGCCGATCTTCTCGGCCGCTACAGCGGTGACCTCCATCGCACGCTGGCCGCCTACAACGCCGGTAGCGGTGCCGTTGCAAAGTATCGCGGCATCCCGCCGTACGAAGAGACGATGACCTACGTCAAGCGCGCACTGACCGTCTACTACGGCACGCCATACGGCCAAGCCATCGGTTTCGCCGGCGGCGGTGCCCGCGGCGGCCGCAAGCTGACGGGCGGCTTCACCTCGCGCATCCAGCCGATCGTGGCGCTGCTGCCGGGGATGCGGTATCTCGGAAGCCGCTGAACGGGTGTCGGTTGTCGGGAGTCGGGGGTCGGAGAGAACCCATTACATCCCAGGTGATCCTGAAAGCTGCACCGCAGCCGCACACCACACGCCCAACTACGACCCCCGACCCCCGACACCCGCGGCTCTCCGCCCACGCTGATACAATCGCCCACCGAATGCCCGAACGTGATCCCCTTGTCGCACCGCCGTTCGACCAGGGCGTGTTTCTGCTTCACTACAACCGCGGACGCGAAGCGTTTCAGGAAGCGCGGTACGCCGAGGCGCGGCGCGAGCTCGAGAATGCGCAGCGGATGCGGCCGGACGACGCCGATGTCCTGAATCTGCTCGGCCTCGTCTACTTCAAGACGAACGCGTTTCCGGAAGCCGAGGTGATTTACCGGCGGCTCGCGGACGAGAATCCCAATGTCTTCATCCTTCACTCGAATCTTGGGCTGATCCTCTTCAAACAAGGCAAGCTCGATGAGTCGGAGACTTTCCTCCTTCGCGCGATCGAGCTTCGCCCGAACTACGCGAAGTCTCATCTCTACCTCGGCCTGTTGTATCGCCAGCGCCGCAAGTACGCGCTGGCGCTGGAGCATCTTCGTTTTGCCGGCGCCGACAAGATCGTGCGCGAGGTCGAGGCGGAGATCCGGCCGCAGAGTCCCGCGCCACTTCCGATGCCGGTAGTGCCCACTCCGCCACCGCTACGCCGCGAGACGCAGCGAATCAACACGCAGAAGATCACTCCGATCACCGACGCCCGCACCGCTCCGGGCAGAACGATGATGACGCAGCCGGGAAAGGTGCCGATGCCTGCCGGCTCGACGCAGCCCGGCGTAATCGACACGGCGCACACGGCTGCGCGAAAACTGCAGGATGCGGTCGACGAGACACAACTGGCGGATGACAAGCGGCTGGACCTCGCGCACAAGATCGAAGGAGCGTCGAAGACCTTCACGCTGCACGAGAACGGCTTCCTCGAGATCAACTTCGGACGCAGCGTCCACGTCAAGCGCGGCACCGTTTCGAGTTACTCGGGCAATCTCAAATTCGTCGCTGAGTCCGGCCTGCTCGGCACGACCGCGCAGACCCTCGTGAAAGCGGTGGGACAGGGAAAGATTTTCGTCTACGAGAAAGGCCGCAAGACGTTCCTGCTCGATCTCAATGAAGAGTTCATCTACGTCGAGGGGAGCAACCTTCTGGCCCTCGAAGACACGCTGACGTATCGCGTGGAGCCGATCTACGACAGCACCTATCAGCGCAAGATCGACACGGTAAAAATCTTCGGCAAAGGCTCACTGGCGATCTCCACGCACATCGAGCCGCTGACGCTCCGCGTGACGCGCGAGTATCCGTTGTCGATCTCTTCGAATGCGCTCGTGGCCTGGACCGGCAATGTGATTCCGACGGTCATGGACGACAAGTCACTCGAGAATGTGATGATCGAGAACGTCGACGAGGCCGGGTTCAAGATCCGCTTCGAAGGCGATGGCGTGGTCGTCAGCGAACAGTAGCTTTTGCGTGTCGCGTCGGACTTATGCCCACATGGGGCGGTACAATCTCGCGCATGCGAAAACGCGACCAGGCTCCCCTTGTTCCACCCGGTGAAACGTGGTCGAAGATCACTGTTGTATTGCTCGATCGCCATGTGGCGTATCTCGATCGCATTGCGGTCGACATCCGACTGCAGCGCGGCGTAGCCATTTCGCGAGCCGAGCTGATTCGCGGACTGATCGAGGCCGCGTCGAAGACCGGCGTCAACCTTTCCGATGCGCCGGGCAATTTGGAAATGATTAGTTTGCTTCGCAATGCGTGGGCTCGAGGCGGCTCGCGCAAACGGCGTTAACGCTTCCACAGCCTCTGCGATGGGATTCGCAACGCGCGGTTGAATTTCGACGACGCGTTTTCCCACGCTACGATCTCTGTCAGCTCGACGATCGCATCATCGTCGAAGTGCTCACGGACGCGTGCGAACAGCTCCTCGGATACATCGCGGCCGGTGATCGTCATGGCATCGGCGTACTCGAGCACGAGCCGCTCGACGTTGTCGAACAACGGAGACGAATCCCATTCCGGCAACGCCAGGAGCTTCTCATCCGGAATGCCGAGCGCGCTGCCGACCGCAGCGTTGATGTCCTGTCAGAATTCGCAGCCGTTGAGAAACGCGACGCGCCGGTTGATCAGCGCCGTGAGCTTGCCATCGATCAACCCGGAGGCATCGAGCCCGCTCCACATCATGCGTGCGCCTTTGAAAATCGACGGCCGGCGCGCGTAGATCAAATGGTTGAGCAGCGGCGCGCCCCAGCGTTTTGACTGCGCCTCCAGGACTGCGCGAATGGAACGATCGAGTTGACTGACTTCCGCATCCGGAACACGCGCCATCGATGACCTCAGCTCGGAGTTTGCGGCATCGTACACTTCCCGCCGCATGCCTGAGCTACCCGAGGTTGAACTGTACTGCCGCTACTTCGCCGGTCACGCGCTGGGCCGCCGCGTGGCCGCGGTCCGCGTGCTCGACGCGCGCATTCTCGCGGTGCGCGAGCACGTGCTGCGCCGTGCGCTCATCGGCCACGAATTTGTGGACGTCCGCCGGCACGGCAAGCACCTATTCGCCAATGCGGGGACTTCGTGGCTGCACCTTCATTTCGGCATGAGCGGCGATCTGGCCTTCTACCGTGACGACGCCGAGGCGCCCCGATTTGCGCGTGTGATTCTCGATTTCGAAGACGGGAACCATCTGGCATACGACGACATGCGACTCTTCGGCGTCGTCGACGTAACGCCTGATCCCGACGCGTTCATCGCCGCGCATCGGCTTGGGCCCGATCCGCTCGATCCTGCATTCCGGCTACGTGACTTCCGCCAGATCGTGAGCAAGCGACGGGGCGCGGTGAAGTCGCTGCTGATGTCGCAGGAGATCATCGCCGGGATGGGCAATCTCTATGCCGACGAGACGCTGTATCGCTCGGCCATCCATCCGCGAACGTCCGTTGACGCGCTCTCCGAGGCCGAGGTCAAAACGATCTTCACGAATATGCGCGCGATCCTGAAGGAGGCGATCGCCTTCAAGTCGCGCGGCGGCGACTATCCCGGCCGCTACCTCGTGCAGCACCGCGAAGAAGGCGACCGCTGCCCGCAGTGTGGCGGGACGATCCAACGGACAGTCGTGTTCGGCAGAACGACTTACTTCTGCGCGAAGCACCAGATGCTTCCTCGGCGGAAGAAGTAGCGGCGCGCGTCCGCTGAGGCATCGCTCAACCCGTAACGTCTTGCGACACCGCCGCCTTGAGGACTTCGTTGCGAGCGATGAGCATGCGCCGCAAGTACGCCGCAAGGACCAGTCGATCGACGATCGTACCGATGAACCCGAGCGGCGAGGCGAACGTCAGCACGTCGGTCATCCTGGTCCATTGATCGACCGGTTCGAAGTAGTGATCGTGAACGAACGAATGGAACGCCCCTTTCACCATCGAATCCTGAAAATACGCCGGCCGGTCGAACGCCGTGATCTTCGAAGTGAAGCGCTGGCGCACGCCGAAATGCCGTCCCTCCCACGTAACCTGCTCGCCCAGCTCGATGAGCCCGGACGTCCTCCCGGCCACCGCCTTCTCCCCAGTTCCCTTCATGGACGTAACGTGAAGATCGAGATCACGCGACGCGTCGAAGCATCGTTCGGGCGAGGCGGGGAGGAGGGTCTCGATGGTGATGATGGGCATGGGGATGTGTCAACGCCGTCATCGTTGAAGTGAAATCAACATCTTTTCAGGCGATTTCGTCTTCTTTCAAGTGAAATCAACTTCTTTCCAAGTGATTTCGCCTTCTTTCAAGTGAAATCAACTTGTTTTCAAGTGATTTCGCCTTCTTTTGAGTGAAATCAACTTGTTTTCAAGTGATTTCGCCTTCTTTTGAGTGAAATCAACTTGTCTTCAAGTGATTTTGCCTTCTTTTGAGTGAAATCAACTTGTCTTCAAGTGATTTTGCCTTCTTTTAAGTGAAATCAACTTGTCTTCCAGGCAATCCCACCAGCTTTTGAGTGAAATCGTCATCCTTCGATGGCAATCTCTCGTTCTCGATGGCGCGCTCATCAAACGTCGAGTCGAAACCAGCCAGATCGAGACGATTTCCACAGACGATGCACCGCGATCAGACCCCGCGCCAGCAATCCAGCCATTCCGGTGAGCGCGCGAAGGTCGTTGTTTCTCTTCCGGGACGACTTTTCTTGCGCTCGCTTGATCCATGTGTCCTACCTATAGATCCACCAACAGCGGCGGCCTGACCTCCCTCCGCTCCGTGAGCGCCATCGCCGCCTCGATCACCGCCCTTTGCCGCGCAGGATCGTGCGGGCGATCCAGCGGGTACCCATGCCGGAACGGTACGAACAGCGCTCTTGGCGGGTGGACTTTCTCCGCCACTTCGCGGAGGAGGACGATGCAGACGGTCGTGATTCCGCGGCGTTCCAGTTCGGCGGCGATCAGACTGACCGTCTGATTGCACATCGGTCAGACGGGGACGAGGAGGGCGACGTCGACGCTGTCCTCTACGAGTATTTGCGCGGCGGCCGGCGCAGAGTCGCGCATCAGCCGGCCGGGTGCGGTGATCGAGCCCATGAACGAGAGGTGGCGCTCGCTCACGCGGCCGATCCGTCCGTCGCGCGCGAGCTCGTGCAGGCGGTCGAGCGGGAAGGCGAGGTTCGGATCGGACTGGATGCCGCTGTGGTCGAAGGTCTCGCTGCGATGCGTGTCGATCAGCGATGCGACATCGGCGTCGTGTGGGATGACACGGAAGCTGGAGTCGCCGCCTTTGACGTCGTTATCGAACGTCGCCTGATCCGGCATCACCAACCCCGCCGTCGTCACCAGCGCCACCTTCGCCTCGGCCAGCGGTTTTCTCAGCGGCGTCCACGGAATCGGATCGATGCGGCGCCATGGATAGACCTTCAGGAAGGCGCGGGTGGCGAACGAGAACTCGGATGTGTCGCCCATGCGCCGAGTGTATCGGTTCCGTCGTGGCCCTGCTTTCTGCCACGGGCGCGGTGAATTGCGCGCGGTGGGTTGTTTGGAAACGCCCCCTCATCCGCCTTCGGCACCTTCTCCCCCACAAAAAGCGTGGGGGAGAAGGCGCTCGTGGGGAGATGGCGTCGCGAAGGGGTAGTGAAGCTAGGCAGTCGCGCGTTCGCGTGATCGCTGCTCGCGTGCTCCCGCGTTCAGTAGTCATGCCATGCTCTCCAATCGAGCGCCTTCTCCCCTCGTGCTTTTCGAGGGGAGAAGGTGGCGAAGCCGGATGAGGGGTGCGGTGCAATCGACTGGCAGAAAGTTTCGGCGCCCCTTCGGCAACGTTGTCGCGACATGTGGCAGGATAAATACCCATGCACATCCGAGTCGGCACCAGCGGCTACAGCTACAAAGAGTGGAAGGGAACCTTCTACCCGGACGATCTGCCAGCGGCGAAGATGCTGCCGTATTACAGCGAGCGGTTCGATTCGGTTGAGATCAACAACACGTTCTATCGGATGCCGGACGCGAAGATGGTGGCGAAGTGGGGCGAGCAGGTGCCGGACGGATTCACGTTCGTGTTGAAGGCGCCGCAGCGGATCACGCATCAGAAACGGCTCGTTGGTGCGGGGGACGATCTCAGGCTTTTGTTCGAGGCTGGGGAAGTGCTCGGATCGAAGCTCGGTCCCGTTCTCTTTCAGCTTCCGCCGTTTTCGCGGAAGGATGCGCTGAAGTTGCGCGAGTTCGTCGCCATCCTGCCGCCGGATCGGAGAGTGGCATTCGAGTTCCGTCACGACTCCTGGTTCGACGAGGAGATCTACGCCATTCTCCGCGGGCGCGACATCGCGCTCTGCGCTGCCGACACCGACGAAGTGACCGATCCGGACGCGCTCGTCGTGCCAACCGCTTCGTGGGGCTACATGCGTTTGCGCCGCACCGAGTACGCGCCGGGCCAGCTCACCGCCTGGGCCGAGCGCGTCGAGAAACAGGCCTGGAGCGATGCTTACGTGTTCTTCAAACATGAGGATGAGGGGAAGGGGCCGCGCTTCGCGGTGGAGTTCCGCGCGCAGCTTCATTGACGGCGCGCCCGCTACGTCGTTACCCTCTGTGCACCGTGACACTCCTGCGTACCCTGATGGTGTTTTCGATGCTGACTGCGCTCAAGGTCGTGAGCCGCATCTTCTTTCGATACGACATCAGTTGGGTTGGAGACGTGCCACCGGACCCTTGGGGACAGCATCGTCTCGTGTCCTTCCTCAACCACACCAGCCTCTTCGAGCCCGTCTTCCTCGGCGGCGTCCCAAACAACTTCGTCTGGCGGCTGGCTGCGCACGGCGTCGTCCCCGCAGCGGAGAAGACGACGGGACGGCCGCTCGTGGGGATCATTTTCAAGTTTGTCGCGCACCACGTCGTCGCCATCACCCGTGAGCGCGACCACACTTGGTTTCAGGTGCTCAACAGCATCGACCCGAAGTCGATGGTCATCATTGCTCCCGAGGGCCGCATGAAGCGTGCGAATGGGCTGGATGTGCATGGCAATCCGATGAGCGTGCGCGGCGGCATCGCGGACATTCTGCTGGCGGTGAAAGAAGGACGGATGCTGATCGCGTACAGCGGCGGTCTGCATCACGTGCAGGTGCCCGGCAAACTTCCGCGCGCGTTCAAGACGGTGCGGCTGCGGCTGGAGATCGTCGACATCGCCACCTACATCGCCGACATGCAGCGCAACGGCGGCGCCGATCAGTTCAAGAAGAACGTGATGCAGGACCTCGATCGACGGCGCGATTTCTATTGTCCGAACGAGGTGCTGCGGAAGACGGCATAGCCCGCGCGGCTGTCCGAGGTCCGGTGTCGCTCAGGGTTCGCCGATCGGAATCCCGGGGCCGGCATCCTGCCGCGCCGGATAGAGGTAGAACAGCTCGTTCTGGCGCACGAAGGCGTTGCGGAGAAGGAAGACGTAGGGGCGCTGGCTCTTGTAGGTCAGCAGGACTTCGGCCTTCGTCTGCTGCACAGCCGTCGACAGTCCGTAGGTCGCCCATGAGTAGCGCTTCATCCTCGCCGGCGGAAGAATGGCGCGGCGCGGAGTCTTCATGAAGGCAGTGTGGATGCGGCTAATGGCGGTGTGCACGAGGTAGCCGAGGCGTGACGGATGGAGATCCAACTCATGGAGCGCGGCGTCGGTGATCTCCGCGGCGGCGCTGTGATCGGAGTGGTGATCGAACGGAACCGGCGCGATGACGGTGGTCGGCTTGACGATGGTCATGACCTTCATGAGATCGCGTATCAGGCTGTCGTAGTTGTAATCGGCCCGAGGGGTGACCGCGTCAGCGTAGGGAACGCTGTTCTCGCGCGTCGCCGTGGAGCGGATGATGGCGCCCGGGTTATCGACCATGGTGCGAAGGCCGCGGTCGGGGTACCCGAGCACGAAATAGTGATCGCGTGGGATGCCGAGGAGATGCATGGCCTGGCCGGCCTCGCGGATGCGGGCGTTGCCGACGCCGAGAAAGTCCGACGCGGTCGGCTCGAGCGTCTTGAACATCAGTCGGGCCGCGAAGCGATTGCAGTCGCCGGCAGTGAGAAAGACGACGTAAACATCGGCGCCGTTGGCGATGGCGTCGATGGCATAACCACCGGCTCCGATCGACTCGTCGTCGATGTGCGGAGCGACGATGAGAATGCGGTCCGTCTTGCTTGCCGTGTGCAAGGTCGGGTACCGCTGGATTTTCGCGCCGCTGGTGCGGGCAGGATTGAGCAGGAGCATCGTGGCGAGGATCGTCAGGGAAACATCGCAGTCGGGGGCGGATAACCGAGGAGGATTATACGGAATTCTGGTGGGCGGGATCCGGGTCGCGGTCTGAGTCGAGGCGTCTCTCAGGCTCGCTCTGTGGTTAGCCCGAAGGTCTCACACGCTGATGAAATTGTTCGTACGACATCATCATCGAGCGCCTTCTCCCCATCGCTTCTCAGATGGGGAGAAGGTGGCCGAAGGCCGGATGAGGGGGTGCTGGCCGGTGTTTCGCGCGCGCGTGGAGGCCGATTGGACGTGCCTCGATGATTAAGCATCGTGAACTGCGCGTCCCCCCTCATCCGCCTTCGGCACCTTCTCCCCCCGCAAAAAGCGCGGGGGGCGAAGGCGCTCGATTGGGAGAGCCCTACTCCATTGGAAAAGGGTCCATCAGGATAATTGGAAAGCCGCAATCAGAATCCGTATCTCAACTCCACCGTCACCGACCGGCCGTCGGTGTTTGGGCTGGCGCCGGATTGCTGTGCGGCGGGACGGTCGCCCGTGACCTGGGCGAGCTCGGTGCCGAGGCGGACGTTGGGCTTGAGGTCGTGCATCCAGGCCAGGACCCAGGAGTGGCCGTGCTCCGTGTTGTTTTCGGCGACGTGGTCGCGGTCCTTTGTCGAAAAGGTGTCGAAGCGGAGGGAGAAGCGGTCGTTGGCTCGTTTCCAGGAGCCGAGCAGATACCATGTGGCGAAGCCGGCCTGAACGAAATGCGGCGCGTCTCCCATGCCGGTCGCCCCCCAGCAGTATTCGGCGGCGAGTGTGGCGGGCGACGTCAGACCGGCTTGCGCGCCGGCGATGTTGAAGTGCGTCTGCCACGCGTACTCGCTGCGATACTCGTCGCGCTCGCCGCGGTTGTCGACGCGCGTGAGCTGGACCATGGCCCGCTCGGGGATTTGCATGCGCAGGCGCGCGGAGACGCCCGTGCGGCCGTCGAGATCGCGCTCGAAGGGGACTGTCCCATCGTGCCGCTGATCGGCAAAAACGGTTGGCAGAGAGAAGAGCGGCGGCAGCGGAAGAACTTCGTTGTAGACGCTGAGCCGGTTGCCGACGGTCCAGCCGCGCCATGCGATCAATGCGCCGAGCGTGTCGTTGTTGCGGAATGCGGTGGCGCCGGCGGTGACGTAGAAGTTCGGCTTCCAGGCCAGGTCGACGCCGACGGGACGAAACTCTTCGCCGATCCATGAGTTGAGCGGAGAGAAATTGATCGTGTAGGGCGAGGTCCAGAGCGGGTCGGTGTTCTCGCGCGACGTACCGAGAAAGAACTGGCCGGCGCGAAGCTGGAAGTGCTCGGAGTGAAGGTCGACATAAGCCTCGACCAGACCCGCGCGTTTGCCGTGCGCGTCCGATTGCTCGCGGCGCGCCACGCCATCCGCGTGAAGCTCGAGCCACGCCGCCGGCGTCCACGTCGCGCCGATCTGCGCGACGCCGAGGGTGGTGTTGCGATGCTCGTCCACGCCGCCGGCGCCGGTGTCGAACCGCCCGAAGCCGCCCTGCAACCACGATGACTGACCGGTCGTGTAGACCTCACGTGCGGAGAGAAAGCCGTGAAGCTGGAAGGTGGATTGGGCGAGTGCCGGTGCCGCGAAGATGAGTGTCAAGAAGACGAGTCGAGTCGAGCGCATTGCGTGGATTCTACGAGATGGTCAGCGACCAGTTGCGAGGTCAGGAGTTAAGTTGATGTGTCTTATTGCGCTGCGCGCGTTGTCGGTTGCCGGTTGATTGCGCTTGGCGCGTTACCGGCGGAAGCCCATTGATGTCGATTGCGCAATCGCAATCGATCTCCCGTTCTTCTGACAACGCGCGAAGCGCATCGAACCGACAACCGACAACGCGCGCAGCGCAGCGGTGATCGCTCAAAAGCTGTAGCGATACTCGAGCGAGATCGTCGATCCGCTCGTGCGCGGGTCGAAGTCCGGCGACACGCCGGGGCGGTCGCCGGTGACGCGGACGTATTCGAGTCCGGTGCGGGATCGTGCGCTGGTTTCGTGCATCCACGCCACCGTCCACGCGCGGCCATGCTCGCGAGCAGCGTCGTCGGGTGGGCGTGTTGCGTTGCGCGTGGAGAAGCGCTCCACGCGTGCGCTGAGGCGCTCGTGGCCGAACACGTGCGATAGCAGCAGATACGCGGTGTCGAAGTCCATCGTGAAGCTGCCGCCCGGGAATCCGACGGCGGTCGATCCAGAGGCCCACTCCGCGGCGATGGTCGTCGGGCCTTTCGATCCTGCGTCAGCGCTGATGACGTTGAAGTGCGTCTGCCACGGCGTCTGTCCTTTGAGAGGATTGGGAGTGATTGGGGCGCGGTTGTCGATGTGAGCGAACTGGATCATTGCGCGCTCCGGCAGCGAAAGGCGGAGGCGCTCGGAGTAGCCGTTCTTGTGATCGAGATCGGCGCCGATCGGCTTTGTGGTCTCCGCGTAGGGGAGGGGCATATTCTCGTTGTAGGTTGTGAGGTAGTTTCCGAAGGTCCAGCCGCGGGCGGCGAGAAGGGTTCCCATCGTGTCGTTTCCGCGGAAGGCCGTGGCTCCGAGCGTGACGTAGAAGCCGGGTGACCACTGCAGGTCCGCGCCGATGGGACGCACTTCCTGCGCGATCCAGGAGTTCAGCGCGGAGTACGTGATCGTGTATTTCGATGTCCAGAGCGGATCGGTGTTCTCGCGCGAGGTAGGCAGCCAGAACTCGCCCGCGCGAAGGCGCCAGTGATCGTTGTAGACATCGGCGTAGGCCTGGACGATGCCGAGGCGCTTACCGTGAAAGCCGGATTGCTCCTGCCGCGCGATGCCGTCGGCGTGCAGCAGCAGCCAGCCCGACGGGGTCCAGTCGATGCCGAGTTGCGCGCTGTCGACGTTCACGAGACGATGATCATCGGGAGTGTCAGCGCCGACGTCGAAACGTCCGACGCCACCCTGAAGCCACGATGGTTGTGCATTCACGTACGTTTCCCGGCCGGTGAGAAAGCCGTGGAACTGCCACGTCTGCGCATTCGCGGACGCGGCGATGATCAGAGTGACGATCAGAGTGACGATCAGAGTGATGAGCGTGCGGCGCATGGCGGGCATTGTAGTGGTGCTACTGCGTGCGAGGGTCGCGCCAGAGGCCTACTTCCCGTTTTCCGTAGTCAATCGTGACCAGAAATTTCGACAGGATGCGGTTGCCCACGCGCGGCGCGGAAACGTTCGCCAGCCGGATGTCGATCGTTCCTAAGTCGGTGCCGGCCAACTGCACATGCGCCTTCGTCCGCGACGCCGGCGCGTTGCCACGCGGCAGGATGAGCGTGTCGGGCGATGTGGTGTCGACGATGGCAGCGATCTCTTTTCCATCCACGACGATGTTCACCCGCGGTTCGGCGTCGAAACGAAAGATGGTCATCAGCTCCGGATGGATGCCTTCCTTCTGATACGTGATGAGCCCCGAGGCGAAGTCGATCGAGATTGCGCGGCTGCCCCAGACGTCGGCGCCGACGATTGCATCCGCCACTCCATGCATGTCGATCACGGCAGGTGTGAAACGGAGCGATTCCTTCTGGTTGAGCTCCAGCCGCATCTGGCGAGAAGTCTGGCTGCCGGCGAACGCGCGATCGATCACCGTGTGCTGCTCGGCGGTGCCGAGGAGATACTGTCCGGAGCGCCCGTCGATGGTCGCCGACGGGAGGAATAGGAGGTTGTTCCGAATCACGAAGGCGAGGTTGATCTCCTGGCCGATCGGTTCGTGCGCCCACGGCAACGTGACCGAGCAGGATGCCCAGAAGAGCACGTTGAGCACGCTGAGCGCGCTCACGATTGCGGTGATTCGAGTTTTCGAGTACATAAAAAGCAGAGATCAGGAAACAGAGATCAGGAATCGGAGACCCTGTGGCATTTCCTGGCTCTGATCTCGATTTGTCACGGTTTCGCGGTCTCCATTCCCTGATCGCTGATCTCTAGTCCCTGATTCCTGACTCCTGATCTCTGCAACATGAAGACCCACCCGGAGGAACGATGCTGACTGAATTCAAGAATGAGCCGCTGACCGACTTTACCAAACCGGAGGAGAAAGCAGCGATGGAAGCGGCACTGGCCACCGTGCGTGGCGAGTTTGGCCGCGAATATCCGGTCGTCATCGGCGGTGAACAGATTACAGGACTGAAGACCTACGACTCGATCAATCCTTCCCACAAGTCCCAGCTCCTCGGGCGTTTTAACAAGGCGACGAAACAACACGTCGAGCAGGCGCTCGATGCCGCGTGGAAGGCGTTCGAAACGTGGAAGCGCGAGCCGCTCGAAGTCCGGGCCGGACTCCTTGTCAGGGCTGCGGCGCTGATGCGGCAACGCAAGCATGAGTTCTCCGCGGCAATGGTGTACGAAGTCGGCAAGACGTGGCCCGAGGCCGACGCCGATACCGCCGAGGCGATCGACTTTCTCGAGTTCTACGCGCGGGAAGCGTACCGCTGGGGCGGCGAGCATCCGATCACGAAGATCGAGTCCGAGGACAACGCCCTCGTCTACGTCCCCCTCGGCGTCGGCGGCGTGATTCCTCCCTGGAACTTCCCTCTCGCAATCATGGCCGGCATGACCACGGCCGCTGTCGCCACCGGCAACTGCGTCATCCTCAAACCGTCGTCGGATGCGCCCTGGATCGCGTGGCGCTTCTTCGCGCTGCTCGAAGAGGCCGGGATGCCGCCCGGCGTCGTCAACTTCCTGAGCGGCTCGGGTGCGGAGGTCGGCGATCCGCTCGTCATGAGTCCGCGTCTTCGCTTCATCTCGTTTACCGGCTCGAAGGAAGTGGGACTGCACATCAACGAAGAGGCGGCGAAGTCGCGTCCGGGTCAGCTCTGGATCAAGCGCGTCGTCGCGGAGATGGGTGGCAAGGACGCCATCATCGTCGACCGCGACTGGAAGAATCTCGATGAGGCCGCGACCGCTGTCGTCGCCTCGGCGTTCGGATTCCAGGGGCAGAAGTGCTCCGCTTGCTCGCGGCTCATCGTCGACGACGCCATCTACGACGCGTTCGTGCCGATGGTGGTCGCGAAGACGAAAGCGCTTCGCATCGGACCACCCGAGGATGCGGAATCGCAGGTCGGTCCGGTCGTGAACGAGTCGGCCATGCGGAAGATCAAGGAGTTCATCGAGAAGGGCAAGAGCGACGGCGGCAAGCTGCTCGCCGGCGGCAGTCTGCGCGAAGGCGAGGGCTTCTACATCGAGCCGACCGTCATCGGCGACGTTGCCCCCGAAGCCACGATCTCGCAGGAAGAGATCTTCGGACCGGTCCTTGCCGTGACCCGCGCCAAGGATTTCGATGACGCGCTGCGCATCGCCAACAACACGCAGTACGGACTGACGGGCGCGGTTTTCACGGACGATGAATCGAAGCTCGATCGTGCGCGTGAAGAGTTCTTCGTCGGCAATCTCTATCTCAACCGCAAATGCACCGGCGCGCTCGTCGGCGTGCATCCGTTCGGCGGTTTCAACATGTCCGGCACCGATTCCAAAGCCGGCGGCCGCGACTACCTCGGCCTCTTCCTGCAAGCGAAAGCGATCTCGCGAAAAGTGGGGAAACAGCCGCGAGTGGTGGCCGAGGCCGAGGCGTTTTAGGAGTGCGGTCGTCTCGACCGCGGCCATCGGGGCGTCCCGCCCCGATGGTTTTCACGAGCGTCGGAGCAGTTAAACGCAATGTCATCGAGGATCTCGCGAGGATGGGACGCACATCTCGCGCGACCAACTCGTTTGACATGAAGTTGCCGTCGCCGCGCTGAATGGTCCGGAAGCGCGCGACGATGGAATCGGATGCCTTTCGGCGGAGACCTCGAGCATACGCACTTGGGCGAGACGCCCAAGTGCCCGCGGACGAGACGTCCGCACTCCTCGTTCAGAACCCGATGCTCACCTTTGCCGCGTAGCTTCGTACCTCCGCTTGCGTCACTTCGACGACGAGCTTCGGCACGAGCAGCGAGAGACGGACTCCCGCGGTGTAGCGATTGAAGCTGCTCCTGTCGGTCAGCCGGAAGGCGGCAGTTCTCGATGTGGCGGGGATGTCGCCTGCGGCATTGATGTGCATGATGCCAACCGCCGCATACGGTGTGATCGGGCCGAATCCTTTGCTGAGAAACACCTCGGCGCCGTACGTCTTCTCACGGAACACATCGACGCCGGACAGCGCCGAATACGAGACGCGCAGCGCCAGCTCGGGTTTCAGCACGCCGCCGCGCAGCAGTGGCGCATCGAGCGCGCCGCCCCACATCTTGATGCCGCTGTTCGAGACCTTCGCGTACGTTCCGGAGATCGTCCCGAAGCCGAACCCCTTCGATGCCACCAGGCGCGGCACGCCGACGTAGCCGTGTGTCGTGAAGCTGCTGCTGGCCGGCACGGCGGCGCGCCAGTACGCGGCTTTCTCGTCGACCGGCACGACCGTCGCGGCGATGCCGGCATCGAAACCGAGGACTCCGCTGGTGCGGGCCGGCTGCACAGGATCGGCGAAGATGGCCTGGCCGACGATGCGCGAGAACTGGCTGAAGTTCGCCTGCGTGACGAGATTCGGATCGAACTTCACATCCTGCCCAAACACCGGCAGCGATACCGCCAGCGCAGTCAGAAAAGCTGCGAGATGTACTCGTTGCTCAGCAAGAAACCGGAAGGGGTGAAGGCCACTCGCGCTCCCACCCGCCGCAACCACCCGTCGCCCAAGCCGCGCTCCATCCATTCGATCCCCCCATTCCCACAGAGCCGCACGATGTCGTCATAGTGTACGCCTGTGGCTTGCCGCAGCCCGAGGAAGATAGTCTCGCGGCGCACTTCGCCGTCGCCGAGGACCTCAGCGAAAACGGGATCGTGCGCGCCTTCGATGTAGTGATGAATGTCGCGCGTGTTGGCGAAGCGGCGGTCGCCGACGAAGGAATGCGCGCCGATGCCGAAGCCGAGGTACTCCTCGCGGCGCCAGTAGCGGAGATTGTGGCGGCACTCCTCACCGGGTTTTGCGAAATTGCTGATCTCGTACTGCGCGAGACCTGCCTTTGCGAAGCGCTCGATTGCCTCGGTGTAGAGCGAAGCGACGAGGTCCTCGTCCGGCAACGACACGCGCCCCCCTTCGACCTGCCGGATCAGCGCGGTGCCTTCCTCGAGGTCGAGGATGTAGAGCGAGATGTGCCCGGCGCCGGTTGCGATGGCGGTCTCCATCGTTTCGGCGAAGCTGGCCGCGGTCTGGCGCGGCAACCCGAGGATCAGATCGAGGCTGGTGCGGATGCCGGACTCGGTGGCGAGGCGGACCGCCTCGAGCGCCTGCGCGCGGCCATGCACGCGCCCGAGCGGACGAAGCTCAGCTTCATGGAAAGATTGCACCCCGATGCTGAGCCGGTTGACGCCAAGGCTGCGCCAGAACGCGATGGCGTCCTCGGTCACGTCCTCCGGATTTGCTTCAAGCGAGAGCTCGACTCCGTCAGCGATCGCGAACTTCTCGTGCAGCCGCGCGACGACGCGCGTGAGATTCTCGCGCGACGTCCGCGAAGGTGTGCCGCCGCCAAGAAACACGCTGTCGGCCGCACCACCCCCTCGGGCATCGATCTCCGCGATCAGCGCATCGCAGTACCGGTCCTGCAGCGCAATGTCCGTCGACACAGCAAACGGACAATACGTGCAGTGAACGCGGCAGAAGGGAAGGTGGATGTAGAGACCGATGGGCATGGCTTAGAGCTTGTGGATCAGCTCCGCCACGGATTGAGAGTCTTGACACCCGTTCGCGCAAAATCAGCAATGTTTCTTGTCACTACAGTCAGATCCCGTACCTTCGCGGTCGCGGCGATCAAGCCATCGACCGCTGGCAGCGGATTGGGAACGTTCAGACGTCCCCATTCGTCAACGATGTCGATATCAATTGGGAAAATGCGGTCTTGAAAATGGTCAATCAGCCACGAAAGCCACTCTTCGATGACACCGGCAGTCCGAACATCGCGGCGACGGACGTTCTCAACTCCTCTGCGTATCTCGCCGACGGTGAGCACGCTCACGAAGATCTCATTCTCGGCAACGGAGGACCACCATGAAGCGACCGACTCGTTGCACCGGTGACCTTTGCGCACTTCGGACAGCACGTTGGTGTCGACCAGGAAGCTCACAAGTCAACCGGTCGCCCAAGATCCCGGCTACGCTCGAAGTCCTCGTCAGTGCCGACGTCCGGCATTTGCTCCAGGAACTCCTTGAACGAGGAACTGAAAGGCGAGGGTGCGAGCGCACGGCGCAGAATCTGCCGATGCTCCTCCTCGGCTGATTGCCCGTTCCGAGAGGCACGAAGCTCCAGCTCTTCTACTAGCTCGTCTTCGATGTCTTGCACAATTAGCTTCGCCATGATCTGACTCCAGCGTTCATAGCAATGATATCGCGACCTTGATTCCCAGCGAGACTTCGCGACCCGCCGCGACCAGCCCTCGCTATAATCGCCCTCGATGTCCGAAGTAGAACCCACCCCCCCGCCCGCCCGCCGCGCCCGCCTGCTCTGGACGCTGCTCGGCGCGATGATCATCGTCGGGCTGGTGCCGCTCGTGGTCTCGCACTACTTCCTCATCAGCATCAACCGCGATTCGCTGGAGACGCTCGAGAAGAAGTATCTGACGCGCTCGGCGGTCGGCATCGCCACCGACATTCAGAACCTGCTCGCGAACAACACGCAGCAACTGACGCAGATCGGCGGGAGCGTACGGGCGATGAAGGGGGCGTTGCCGGCCGGATCCGATCCCTTCATCTACGGCGAGCAGCGCGGCACGATCACGAACTACCTCACTCCTGACGGCGATCTCCTCGGCCTGCGCATTCTCAACCGCGAAGGGAAGGGAGCGACTGCCACTCCGGCGCATCTCGATCCGTCGGTGCGCCAGGAGCTCGATCTGGCGCTGCAGGCGGCGCTCACCGGTCAGGTTTACACCGGCACGTTTCAGTTCGTGACGGCGGCGAATCAGCCCGCGGTCATCATCGCCGTGCCGGTCATCGACGAAGGTGCGACGATCGGGACCGTCGAGGCGATCGTGAGCCTGCGCCGGATCGGCGATCGGATCCGCGAGGAAGGCAAAGGCGACGTGACTGCATTTCTCGTCGACCGGAACGGACGCGTGCTGATGCATAGCGAGCCGTCCGTCGAAGTGCAGCATCCCGACTTCTCCAATCTGAAGATCGTGCAGGAGTTCTCGAAAGCTCCCGTCCATCTGACCATTCCCTACGATGACAATCGCACAGGCGAGCGCGTGGCCATGCTCGGCACCGTGGCGCCGGTCGGCCATCCCGACTGGGGAGTCGTCGTTCAGAAACCGGAGCGGCTCGCCTACGCGTCGGTCTCGAAGATGGTGCGGGCGACGATCACATGGATCTCGATCGCGCTGCTGGTGGCGATTCTCGCCGCGATTGTCTTCTCCGCCGGCATCGCCGGACCGATCCGCGCGCTGGCGCAGCGCTCGCGCGAGATCGCCAACGGCAACTACCACCAACGCATCGAGCTGAAGACGCGCAACGAGATCGGCGAGCTGGCCGACAATTTCAATTCAATGTCCGGCGCGATCGAGACCGCGATCGAGCAACTCAAGAAAGCGGCGCACGAGAACCACCTTCTCTTCATCAATTCGGTGCGCATGCTCGCGGCGGCCATCGATGCCAAGGATCCGTACACCCGAGGACATTCGGAGCGTGTGGCGCGCTACTCGGTCGCGATCGGAAAGAACCTGAGCCTCGGAGAGCAGGAGATGCGCAACTTACGCATCAGCGCGCTGCTGCACGACGTCGGCAAGATCGGCATCGACGACCGCATCCTCCGCAAACCTGGCGCGCTGAGTGAAGACGAGTTCGAAGTGATGAAAGGACATCCGGCCAAAGGCGCTGCGATCATGAGCGGCGTGGCCCAGCTCATCGACATCATTCCCGGCATGAAGTATCACCACGAGAAATGGAGCGGCGGCGGCTATCCCGACGGCCTCACGGCCGAGGAGATCCCGATGCAGGCGCGCATCGTCGCCATTGCTGATACCTTCGATGCCATGACCACCAACCGGCCGTATCAGAAGGCGATGGAGATCCACTACGTCGTCGAGAAGATCCGGAGCTTTGGCGGAACACGCTTCGATCCGCGCGTCGTGGAGGCGTTCGCGAACGCGGTTCAGCGCGGCGACATCACCATCGACGATCAGGTGCGGGGCGCTGCGTAGCGTGCTGTTCGGCGACATCCTGCACGACGTCCTGGAATCGACACACGGTGCGATCGGCGCCGTGTTTCTGGATTCCGAGGGCGAGAGCGTCGAGGTAGTGACCGCGCGGCCATTCGAGACCGACGATCACGATCTTCGCGTCATCGGCGCCTATGCCGGCATTTTCATGTCGCAGCTCCGGCGCGTCGCGGACGCCACTGACGGCGGCGACGTGGCTCGGTACAAGTTCGATTTCGCGGCCAGCAGGATCTTCTGCTGCAATCTGAACGAGGGCTACTACCTTGTGCTGATCGTCGATGCCGGTGCGGTCGAGGGGATCGTCTGGAAGCGGCTGGACCAGTGCCGGACGGCGTTGCTGCGGGAGATGTCATGACCCGCTCGTTGGCTTGCTGCCTGCACAGACCGGAAGTCACGTTGAATCGCGCTCCCAGCGTCGTTTCGCTTGCCGCCCTGTCGCTCGCCGTCATCGTTGCGGCATGCCGCCCGAGCTCTCGCGTGGACAATCCCAAACCGCAGACGAAAGCAGAGATGCGAACCATCGACTCAGGCAACGTCCAGCCGGCCAGGATCGACGCACCGCCTGTGCTCACCGATGAAGCGCCGCCGCCGAAGACGGCGACCAATCTCGCCCAGGTCGACGCTCCGCCGCCGCCGACGGCGCAGGACGAAGCCATGCGTGCGGCACTTCCATTCGCTCCCGCGATCGCCATGGACGCCGTCGACGGGAACAAGATCTCGATCCGCGCCTCGACGCCGACCACCGAGTACAAGAACAAGCTCTACTACTTCTCGTCCGAGGATCACAAGCGAACGTTCCTGGCGAACCCGGAGCAGTACACGAAGGGGCTGTTTTCGCATTTGTGATTTTGCGGGGGGTGGGGAGTGGGGGGTGGGGTGTGGGAGTTCGCAAGCGGGCGCCGTGAATCCGTAAACTTTGAGCGCCGATGTCCGCAAGGAACCTCGGCGCGCGACACATCCATCTCCCACCCCCCACACCCAACACCCCACTCCCCACCCCCGGAAGTTCTGCTACCCTCCCGCCGTTTCCCGCCGCGAGTGGCCCCGTAGCTCAGGTGGATAGAGCAGCGGTTTCCTAAACCGTTTGTCGGGCGTTCGAGTCGCCCCGGGGCCACCAGAATCCTTCTCGCCGGGGGTCGCGGGTCGGGTGTCGGGTGTCGTAGCAAGAGCGATCCTGCGATCTCCGACCCCCGACCCGCGACCCCCGCTTCTGGCGTCGATCTCGCACCGAGTTATTCGGTGCGACTGAATCCGTCAACGAAATTGCTCAGCCGGGGGCTCCTCGTGCTGAGTTTGATCCTCGGTGTTTCGCTCTCCGCGCAGACGAATCCAACAGACCAGCCGAGGAAGTGTCACTGGTGGCAGTTTGGTCGTTGCGATGAAGTTGAGGGGATCGAAGGGCTGCCGCCCGTTGCTCCGCGAATTGGGACGGTGATCACGGTAGACGTCTCGACCAACAGCCTCTATCTCTTCAAAGATGGCCAGCTCGTCGAGAAATCGCCCGCTGCAACGGGAACCGAGAAGCTCTTGAAGCACGGAGACCACGTGTGGCTTTTTCGCACGCCGGAGGGACACATGAAAGTGCTGCGCAAGATCGTCGATCCTGTCTGGAGGAAGCCGGATTGGGCCTTCATCGAAGCGGGAGAGCGGGTACCACCGCCCGATTCACCGCGGCGCAACGTCCGAGGCCACCTCGGCAAATACGCACTCGACCTCGGCGACGGCATCATGATCCACGGTACCGACGAAGCCAGGTCCATCGGGCGAAGAGCGTCGCACGGTTGCATTCGCCTCCCCGACGACATGCTCAAGTTCCTGTACAAGAGCGTCCCGGTGGGAACCGACGTCTTCATCTTCGAGAGCCAGATGCGCCAGACGGTGGAACGGCATAGCGATTTGGATTGAGGGGGGTGGGGGGTGGGGAGTGGTAGCGCGGGAATGATGCTTTTGTCAGCGATTGAGAGTCGCCGCCGAGCCGGCGGCGGTCCAGCCAGCGGGCCGCTGGCGTTACGTTCTTCCGATGTGGACGTTCATCGATGAGAACCTCGGCGCGAAGGTAGAGCAGTAGCGCCGTAGGAGTAGCGCCGCAGGAGTAGCGCCGCCGGCTCGGCGGCTGTACCGCAGGCGGCTCGCCTGCGACTTTGGTGTTCTCTCCTGCAGTCGCGTTCACCCGGCGTGCAGTCGCGTTTGTCGGCCGAAAAACGCGTTTATCCGCCGAAAAACGCGTTCATCCGGCGTGCTGTCGCGTCCACCCGCCGTGCCGTCGCGTTTTACGGGCGTGCTGTCGCGTTCATCTGCCGTGCTGTCGCGTTTTACGGGCAGGCTGTCGCGTCCACCCGCCGTGCCGTCGCGTTTTACGGGCATGCTGTCGCGTCCATCCGGCGTGCTGTCGCGTTTTACGGGCATGCTGTCGCGTCCACCCGCCGTGCCGTCGCGTTTTACGGGCGTGCTGTCGCGTTCATCTGCCCGTGCAGTCGCGTTTTACGGGCGTGCTGTCGCGTTCACCCGCCGTGCCGTCGCGTTTTACGGGCGTGCTGTCGCGTTCACCCGCCGTGCCGTCGCGTTTTACCGGCGTGGCTGTCGCGTTCACCCGCAGTGCCGTCGCGTTTTACCGGCGTGCTGTCGCGTTCACCCGCCGTGCCGTCGCGTTTATCGGTCGAAAATCGTGTTCATCGGGCGTGCTGTCGCGTTTTTTAGCCGAAAATCGCGTTCATACTCCGGATTGTCGCGATCATCCGTCCAGCTGCGCGGCAACACGGGCGACCAGCTCGTAATATTTGCCAGTCGCTCTGAGGGAGCATGCTTTCTCCCAGTCCACCCCCGACCCCCCCACACCCCACCCCCCAAAAAACCCTACTTCTTCCTCGCATACAGCGTCGACGGGCTGATCTTCAGCATGCGCGCAGCTTTGCGCACATTTCCGCCGGCGGCGTCGACGGAGGCGGTGACGTAGTCGGCGACGACGTCTTCGAGCGGGCGGATTTCCCAGTCGGCCGTTGGCAGGCCGCCGGATTTGGTCGCGATCGCGGCCTGATCCGATTCCAGGAGCAGATCCTCGCTGCGGATCTCCTTTGCGGTCATCGTCAGCATGGCGCGCTCGAGCACGTTGCGCAGCTCGCGCACGTTGCCGGGCCAGGCGTAGCTCTCTAATTTTCTTAGCGCCCGGGTGCTGACCGGCGGCGCGGGGCGTCCCATCTCTTTCGACAGCGGGCGCAGAATGACGTCGACGAGGAGCGGGATGTCCTCGAGCCGCTCGCGCAGAGGCGGCATGCGGACGCGGACGACGTTGAGGCGGTAGAAGAGATCGCCGCGGAAACGGCCGGTGCCGACGTCCTTGCCGAGGTCGCGGTTGGTGGCGGCGAGGAGCCGGAAGTTCGCGGTCAGGTCGCGGATCCCGCCGACGCGGCGAAAGCGCTTTTCCTCGATCGCCTTCAGAAGCCGGGCCTGGACCGAAACATCCATGTCGCCGATCTCATCGAGGAACAGCGTCCCGTCGGACGCAATCTCGAAAAGGCCCGGCTTGGTGTTCATCGCGTTCGTGAAGGCGCCGCGCTCATGCCCGAACAGCTCGGATTCGAGCAACTCCTTCGAGAGACCGGCGCAATTCAGATCGACGAACGGCGCCCGTGCACGCGGCGAGCGGTTGTGGATGAGCCGCGCGAAGACCCCCTTGCCGGTTCCGGAGTCGCCTTCGATCAGAACCGGCGATGGCGCACGCGCGATCTGGGCAAGGAGCTGGTTCAGATTCTGGACGGCGGGGGAGATGCCCGGCAGGCGCTCCAGATCGTTCGCATCGCCGCGGCGGAGGGCGATGACCTCGCGGCGCGTAGCGGCGATGCGGGAGACCTGCGCCAGCGTGAGATTGAGCGTGCTGTTATCGAACGGCTTCTGCAGAAACGTCTCGGCGCCGAGCTTCATCGACTCGACGACGCGGTCGATGGTCCCCTCTCCGGACATCATGATCACCGACACCGCCTCGGAGTACATCTTCAGGTCGTGCAGCAGTTCCACGCCGTCACCGTCGGGGAGACGCATGTCCAAAAGCACGACATCGGGCGAAAAGTCGGCAAAGACCGTCCGCGCCTCCCGGGCCAGGAGCGCGGTCTTGACGTCCCACTCGTCAGAGAGAAGGGCGGCCAGTCCGGCGACGATGTTCGGATCGTCATCGACGATCAACAGGCGTTGTCTGATTTCTGAATCGCTCAATGTCCGAAAATCATACAGCCGTATCGTTCCCAAACAGCGACCAATCCATCCCGTTTAGCTAACTCTCTGATTTCAAAGCGATTTCAAAGCCGTGGCCCGATGGTATCGGCCTTGGAGTATGTCGCTGCCATGAAAGGAGAATTCACATGGCCCAAATCAAACACTTCGTCATCGAGACCACCTCGGACCTTCGCAGCGGACGTCACTCCTGGCGCGTGCTGAGCGCGCTCTGGTCCTTCGCACTCCTCATCTCGGTCACCGCCGCGATGTTTCATCATTGAAGGAGGTCCGCGATGTTCAACGATCCCCGCCGCATCACTCTTCTCGCCCGCGCCGCCGCGTCGCCCACGCGGGCGTGGAACGTCTCGCGAAAGGCGCCGAACCGCGTGATTTTCGTCGACGCGGTTTCGATGCTCAACTTCGCCCTCGACCGGGCCAACCACGATGTCGACCGCGTGCTGATCGACGGCACGGCGACATCGACCGAGTATCTGGAACTGCTCTCCACACTGCCCCGCGATTTTGTGGGCGATGTGCTCTACATGCCCGCCGCCGGAAACTCGTTCCTCAGCACCGTCGGGCGCGGCGGCGGCCGGCTCCTCTACTCGCTGACTGCGAGTGATGTCGAGTTCTATCTGCAAACCTTTCGTTTACTTGCCGCCTGAGTCCGCAACGGAAGGGGCGCACGGCCACAGCGTCGTGCTACCTTTATCGGAGTGCAACTCTGGACGTCGTTTCTGCATACAGGTTGGGTGGGGAAGGCTGTCCTCGGTGTACTGCTTCTCTTTTCCGTCGGGTCGTGGTCGGTGATCTTCGTGATCGCCCTTCGGTTTCGGAGATCCGCTGCCGCATCGCGCCGTTTCATGTTCGCGTTTCGCCGCGCCAAGAAGCTTGCCGACGTGCAGGCGGTGACCGCGCAGGAGACGCACTCGTCGCTGGTCGGTCTGTTCAAAGCGGGCTACGCGGAGATCGAAGCGCAGATTGCGCACGCGAACGGCGCCACCATCCGCTCGCTCGATAGCGTGGAGCGGTCGCTGCTGCGCGCATCGCGCATCGAAGCAGCGCGCATCTCGCGATACCTCCCGTTCCTTGCCACCACCGCCGCGGCCTCTCCGTTCATCGGACTCTTCGGCACGGTGTGGGGAATCATGGATGCCTTCGCCACGATCGGATCGATGCAGACCTCGTCGATCACCGCAGTCGCTCCCGGCATCAGCGAGGCGCTCATCAACACCGCCGCGGGACTTTTCGCCGCAATCCCGGCCCTGCTCGCGTACAACCACTTCGTTCAACGCATGCGCAATGCGCGCGGCGAGATGGAGGACTTTACGTTGGAGTTTTTGAATCTTACGGAGAGAAACTTTATGTAGGGGCAACGTAGGTCGGACAACGTAGGTCGGACTCTCTAGTCCGACATCGGAAGCAGTCGGACTAGAGAGTCCGACCTACGTTGCGGTTACCTAACTTTCGACACGGACGTCTAACAACCACACACAATGTCCTTCCGATTCGATCACGGCGATGACTACGGCGACATGGCGGAGATCAATGTCACGCCGCTCGTCGATGTCATGCTGGTGCTGCTGATCATCTTCATGGTCACCGCGCCGATGCTGACGCAAGGGTTGACCGTGGCGCTGCCCGCGGCGGAAGGGAAGAGCTTCGAGCTGGCGTCGAACAACCCGGCCAAGATTCAGGTGACTGCGGCCGGCGCGGTCTATCTCGACGGCATCGCGGCCGGCTCGACCAATCTCGATCTGACGCTCGGACCGATGCTGCGCGCGCGGCGCGTCAAACGCGCACTGCTCGAGGCCGACAAAGCCGTGCCGTACGGCCGCGTCGTCGCCGTGCTCGACATCATGAACCGCGCCGGCGTCGAGCAGCTCGGGATGGTCACGCAGCCGAAGGTCATGCAAGCGAAGGAGGCGAATGCACGACCGCGTCGGTGAACTGCTCGCCGAGCGTGCCCGCCTTGGCGGCGGCGCTGGTGGCGGAATCGCGCTCTCGATCCTCCTTCACGGATCGATCGCCGCAGCCATCGTCTACGCCGCGATGCATGCAACGGCGCCGCAGGAGGTCTCGACGCTGAGCATCCGATTCGCGCCCGCTCCGGCAATCCAACAGCCGGCGACGCCAGCTCCCACCCCCCACGCTCCACTCCCCACCCCCCCCAAGCTCAAGATCCCCGAACCGGTAGCCGAGGCTCCGAAAACCGTCGCGAAACCGATTCCGAAGAGCGTCCCGTTTTCCCCGTTCGGCCAATCGACGAAGAAAGGCTCCGACAAACCGCCCGCTCCCGTTTCAACTCCCACCCCCCACACCCAACCCCCCACTCCCTCCGTAGCAGGCAACATGGACATCCCGCTCGGCGCCACCGGCGTGACCGGACTCGACGCCGATTTTCCCTACACCATCTACATCGAGCGGATGAAATCCCTCATCGGCCAGCGCTGGCTGCGGCCGCAAGTCGGCAACGGAACCGTGGTCACCATCTCCTTCACGATCGACCGCGACGGGGCGATCCGCGACGCGAAAAACGAAATCTCCAGCGGCAACGGCACGTTCGACCGCGCAGCCCTCCGTGCAGTTCTCGAAGCTTCTCCGCTTCCGCCCCTTCCCTTCGGCTACAACGGCACGTTCCTTGGAGTGCATCTGACCTTCCGATGAAACCGACAACTTTTCTGCTCTCGCTGACCCTTCTGCTCGCGGCGCTTCCGCTGGCGGCCCAGACGCAAATCCATCCGGAGCTGAACCAGAATCAGGCCCTCACGATCGCGCGCATTGCTGTTCCGCGTCCGGAAACGACGCTGCCTCTGGAGACGATCAACACGCCCTTCTTCGCGCCGCTGACGCGCGATCTCGCCTATTCCGGCGTTTTCGCGATCGCGCCGATTCCGCCGGGGATACTCTCCGGCGTCGAGCTCATCAAAGCTGCGGGCGCGCAGTTCCTCCTCGCGCTCAAGATCGACCAGCAGGGCGAGGAGTACATCGTCGATGCACGGCTTATCGACTCGACCGGCGCGCTGCAGTCGGGACGCCGTTATCGCGGCGGCGCCGGCGCGCTTCCGCGCATCGCGCACACGCTGGCGAACGATCTCGTCAAGGTCGTCAACGGCAAGCCCGGCATCTTCATGTCGATGATCGGCTTCGCATCGAACCGCTCCGGCAACTTCGAGATCTGGCTGATGGATTGGGACGGCGCGAATCAGCGCCAGATCACGCACCACAACGCGCTCTCGATTCTTCCGAGCTGGTCCGCCGACAGTCAGCGGATGGTCTATACCTCGTTCTTCCGCGGCACCAGCGACATGTACATCATCAGCCGCCGCGGCGGCGCGCGCGTCCACGTGCCCACCGGGCTCAATCTCAACACCTCGGCCACCTTCTCGCCGATCAGCAACGACATCGCCTTCGTCGGCTCCGTCGCCGGCAATCCCGACATCTACGTCGTGAAGGATGACGGCACCAACCTGCGCCGGCTGACGCATGACTCCTCGATCGAATCGACGCCGGAGTGGAGTCCGAACGGAACACAGATCTCCTTCACCTCGGGACGCAGCGGTTCACCGCAGATCTATACGATGGACGCCGACGGGTCGAACGTGCAGCGGATATCGTTCGAGGGCGAGTGGAATGATGACGCCACCTGGTCGCCGGACGGATCGCAGCTTGCCTACACATCGCGCGTCAACGGACGCTTCCAGATCCGCATCGCCGACCTGGCAACGCACCAGAGCCGCATCCTGGCCGGCGAAGGCTCGAACGAACAACCAACCTGGTCGCCGGACGGCAAGTGGATTGCTTTCCAATCGAACCGCAGTGGCAGATGGCAGATCTACCGGATGCGTGTCGACGGCAATGACTTGCTGCAACTGACATTCGATGGAGAGAACAAAGATCCTGATTGGTCGAAGAAAGAAGCGGCCAGCGGCCAGCAGTCAGAACTGATCCGACAACCGACAACCGACAACCGACAACTGACAACCGACAACCAACGCACGGACCACTAACCACTCCGCTGATAGAATCCGCAAAGAGGTAACTAACAATGAATAAAACATTCAAAGCCTTCGCCGTGACCATCGCCCTTCTCGCGCTCATCGTCGCGCCGGCCTGCCACAAGAAAGTGGCGCCGGTCGTGACTCCCACAGTCGATACATCGATGACGGTTCCGCCCGTCCCGCTGACGGTGACGACCGCGACCGCGCAGCCGGTCACCGACACCGCCGACTTCGTCAGCCCGAAGACCGACACGGTCGCGGTCGATACGCTTCCTGGCGACATCGAGGAGTTGAACCGCGTCGCCCAGTCGCGCGGCTATGTGCAGGACGCGTTCTTCGAGTTCAACGACTCCACGCTCTCAGCCGCCGCGCAGACCGCGCTGACCTCGTCGGCGACCTGGCTCAAGAAGAACGGGCAGTACAACCTGCTCATCGAAGGTCACTGCGACGAGCGTGGCACCGAGCAGTACAACCTCGCCCTCGGCGACCGCCGCGCGAACCAGGCCAAAGAGTATCTCGTCACGCTCGGCGTCGATGCAGGCCGCATCCGCACCGTGAGCTACGGCGAAGAGCGTCCGTTCGATCCAGGTCACGACGAATCCGCGTGGGCGAAGAACCGCCGCGACCATCTCGTCCTTGTAGGGAAATAGCGGGGAAATAGCGAATGCGATCTCTCATCCGAATCGCGCTGAGCATCACTCTGCTCGGGGCCGCCACGCTGTCGTCGGTCGCGTGCGTGACCAGCTCCGACGTCGAGAAACTGCAGAGCCAGATCTCCGATCTTCAGGAGCAGCTCGTTCAGGTCAAGCGCACATCGTCGAGCAAGGAAGAAGTGCAGAACGTCAACAAGACGATCGCCGACCAGACGCAGATGCTGTTGAAGTCGAATGCCACGCTGGTGGCGAAAGTCGGTCAGATCGAAGACAAGATGCAGAGCGGGCAGGGAGCGATCGAGCAGGTCAATAACCGTCTCGACCGCATGGCGCAGCAGCTCACGCAGACGCAGCACGACATCGACGCGTTGAAAGCGGCCATTGCCCAGGCCTCGGCTGCCGCGACGGCGAACGTAACGCTGCCGGCCACGTCCGGCAGTGAGCTCACCGTGCAGCCTCCCGCGGTGCCGGCCGAAGACCCGATGCAGGTCTATCAATCGGCGTATCGCGACTACCAGCGAGGCAACTACGATCTGGCCATTGCCGGCTTCCGCGACTTCGTTTCGAGGAACCCGAATTCGGAGCTTTCCGGCAACGCCGCCTACTGGATCGGCGAGAGCCTTTACTCGCAGAAGAAATATCGAGAGGCGATCCAGCAGTTTGACAGCGTCGTCACGAGATACCCGAAGTCCGACAAGGTGGCCGGAGCGCTGCTGAAGAAAGGTTACGGATACATCGCGCTCGGCGAGAAATCGCAGGGCATCGTGCAGCTTCAGTACGTCGTACACGAGCACCCCACCTCAGCCGAGGCGGCGCTGGCACGGCAGAAACTGAAGTCGTTGGGCGTCGATTCGAAGTAGAATACGCGGCTCGAAACCGCACAAACTTACGTAGGAGCAACATTCATGGCGAACACCCGATCGGCCGAAAAACAGCAGCGACAGGCCGAAAAAGCAAATACCCGCAACCGCGCCGGCAAATCGCGGCTGCGCTCGGCGCTCAAAAAGACCCGCGCGGCAGTCGATGCCGGCGGCGCCGACGCGAGCGTCCTCTCCACCGGCTTCTCCGAGATCGACAAAGCCGCCCGCCGCGGCGTGATCAAGGGCAACACCGCCGACCGCTATAAATCGCGGCTGGCCAAAGCCTCCAAACGCGCCGCGAAGTAACGCGCGTCCCGATCCGGTCTCCAAACGGCGCACCTCGGTGCGCCGTTTTCTTTTGTAGGGGAGCGGGGTGTGGGGGGTGGGGGGTGGGAGTTCACGACTTGCGCCCTTACTCCCTGGACTCTGAGTGCCGATGTCCGCGTGAGCTCCAATACTCGACACATCCATCTCCACTCTCCACTCTCCACTCTCCACACCCCACCCCCCACACCCCTGCATCCCTTCAGCAATTCTGGCATTATGATGGTGGGACTCCGCCCATGCAGCCCACGCAGTTATTCGAGGCGAACCTCGATGTGATCGAGCGTGCGATCGCGCAGGTTGCGCGTCAGGTCCGCCTGCGCGGCGCCGACGCGGAGGACTTCGCCTCGTCTGCGCGGATCGCACTGCTCGCCGGCGACTGCGCAATCCTTCGCAAGTTCGAAGGACGCTCATCCTTCGCCAGCTACGTGGCCATCGTCGTCCGCCGGCTCTTCCTCGATCAGAAGCGCTCCGAAGGTCGCTGGTATCCCTCGGCGGAAGCGACGCGGCAGGGAGACGCCGCAATCACGCTCGAGCGCCTGCTTCATCACGACCGGCGGCCGCTCAGCGAAGCGCTGAGCATCACGAAGGAACAACATCCCGAGGCTGATATCAGGCAGCTCGAAGCCACCGCGGCGTCGCTCCCCGAACGCGCTCCTCGTCCCCGGCTGGTGCCCGTCATCGATGGCGACGAGGATCGGTTTGCCAGTGCCTCGTCCGCCGATGACCGCGTCCTGGACGCCGACCTCAACCGCGCCTCGGACCGGACTTCCTGCGCCGTCCAGGAAGCGCTCGCCGCGATGACGGCGCAGGACCGCGTCACGCTTCGTCTGCGCTTCTCCAAGGGCATGGCCATCTCCGATATCGCGCGCGCCCTCGACGTGGCGCAACGTCCGCTCTATCGCCGCATCGAGTCGATGCTGAAGGATCTCCGCGCATCGCTCGAGCGCGCCGGAATCGACGCCGAAGAAGCGGCCAATCTCGTCGCCTCCGCCGGCGACCGGCTCGATTTCGGCCTGCAATCAGGGAAAACGGACCCGGATCAGCCGTCCGAACAAGCGGAGAAGCAATGAGAAGCCCGTCCCAGCACATCGATCCCGAAACGCTCGCAGCGTTCGCGGAAGGGAAGCTCGATGCGGCATCACGCAATGAAGTGATCGCACATCTCGATCGTTGCGAAGAGTGCTTGAGCGACGTCGCCCTCGTAATGCCCTCGGTTGGTGCGGAGTCGGAGAAGCGCCGCTTCCTGCGCCCGACGTGGATCATTGCCATCGCCGCATTAGTCGTTCTTGCGATCGCACTTCCGGCCCTGCGGCAGGCCATTCATCCAAGCTCCCCAACGGACACGCTCGTAGCTCTGGCCCCCCGCTCGGCGCGCCTCGTCGAGCCGCGCCTGACCGGCGGATTCCCCTGGGCCGGCTATCACGGCCCGATGCGCGCCACCGGACTCACTCCTGACGCGCAGCAACTGAAGCTTGGCGGCGCAGCCGGAGATCTGATCGAGCGCGCCGAGCACGATCAGAGCGCCGAGGCACAACACGCCGCCGGAGTAGCGATGGTGCTGGTCGAAAAACCGGACGAAGCGATCGCCAAACTGGAGACCGCCGCCCGCGCCTCGCACGACGCGAAGTCGTGGAGCGACCTGGCCGCAGCGCGCTACGCCACGGCATCGAAGCTCGGACGTGCGTCGCTCTATCCCGAGGCGCTCGCCGCGGCGGACGCCGCGCTGCGCATCGACCCGAATCTCCCCGAGGCGCTCTTCAACCGCGCGCTCATCCTCGAGCGGCTCGGTTTGACGGACGAGGCAAAGCGCGCATGGCAACGCTACCTCGAGACCGACTCTTCGTCAGACTGGGCTACCGAGGCGCGGTCGCGCATCGCGCAATTGCCGGCGACAACGCACGCATCGCAGTTCGAGCACGATCGCCCCCTCCTTGAGCGCGCGGCCGAACGCGGCGACACCGCAAGCGTGCGCCGGTATGTCGATGTGCACCGCGAGCGCGCCCGCGCCTATGCCGAGGGCGAATACCTCGGCCACTGGGCCGAGGCGCTCCAGCGTAGCGACAAGACCGAAGCGGCGCGATGGCTTTCCATCGCCCGCGCCACAGGCAACGCTCTCGTCGAGATCTCCGGCGAATCGCTCCTTCGCGATGCCGTGCACGCCATCGATGAGGCTGCGCCGGCGGAGCAGGGCTCGATCGCCTCGGCGCACGTCCTCTATCGCAACGGGCGCATTGCGTACAGCCGGGGACAACGCGATGCTGCCGAGCGCGATCTTCTCCGCGCCGCCGAGGCGTTCGAGGCAGTGCGCGATCCGATGGCGCTTCAGGCCCGCTACTACGCGGCCAGCTCGCGATTGGCGCGAAACGATGCGGTTGGTGCGCGCGCTGATCTCGAGCGCGCTCGCGCCGCGGCCGACGCGCATCCCGAGTACGTCAGCCTCGGCGCGCACGTGCGGTGGGAGCTTGGACGGACGCTGGTGCTTGGCTACGACTGGTCGAGGGCGGTGTCCGCGCTCAGTGATGGCGCGGTGATGTTCCATCGTTCGGGTGATCGTGCCAGCGAAGCGTTCGTCGAGACGTTGCTCGCCGAGGCGCTCGGTTCACTTGGGCGCGAGGACGACGCGTGGCTCGCGAGGATAAGCGCGTTCGCTGCGTTGAGTGTTGAAGGCGAAGCGAGTCTGCTGGCGACCAGCGTCACAGGAGCGATGCGTAGCGAATTGGCGGGCGGGCGGCGCGAAGCGGCGCTCGCGTTATCCGCGATCGAGCTATCGATCGCTCGCGCAGGATCGCGCCCTCAACTCATCCTTGAGGCGCTTGTGCAGCGCTCCTTGCTGGAGGCGATGAGCGGACATCCTGCCGAAGCGCTGCCGTTGGCGCAGCAGGCCGAGGAAATCGCCAACGCCACCGCAGACGCGTCGATCCGCGCGCGCAATCTCGCGATCGTAGCAGTCGCCAGAGGCGGTGCTCTGGCCGAGGCCGATCCACACGCGGCGGCCGAGGCGTTGACACGAGCCATTGACTTCAACGCGGCGCACGACCTTCCGTTCCATCTTCTCGAGCCGCTGCTTCTCCGGTCGCGTTGCGAGGAGCGCACGGGCGATCCGGCTGCAGCGATGCACGATCTCGAGCGCGGAATGGCCATCCTGGAAAGTCATCCTCCGACTCTGGGTGGCATCTTTATCGGCGAGGGCGTCCTGGACGCGGAACACGCGTTGTTCGAGGACGCGATCCGGCTCAGCCTGGACCGCAACGAAAACGCCGCCGCATTCGCGTTCGCCGAGCGCTCGCGCGGTGAAACGATCACGCTCCCAGAGCTGCAACGCCGGCTCGCCGGCAGCGGAACGGTGGTGCTGGAGATCGTGGCCCTTCCCGATGAGTTGGTCACCTTCGCGATCGCCGATGGCGATGCGAGCGTTGGGCGGCGCATGCGCGCGAGCAATACGTTGGCATCACTGGCGGACGAAAGCCTGTCGGAATCGGGAACCACAGCCGCGGCGACGTTGTACGACGACGTGATCCGTCCTATCGACGCAGTTCTTGCCCACGCGCGCGAGGTGGTAATCGTTCCCGATCGGCGCCTCGAGAGCGTGCCGTTCGCTGCGCTTTTTGATAGCGGCCTACGGCGTCATCTCATCGAGCGGTTCGCGGTGTCGATAGCCTCCAACGCTGGATCTCTGTCGCGGGAAGACGCTCGTACCGGCTCGCCGTCGGTAGTGGCGATCGCGCTACCGAGCGGAAACGCGGAATCAGCCGCGCTTCCCGAAGCGGAGCGAGAAGCACACGATGTTGCCGCGCTCTACACACACGCTGAGTCGATTCCGCCCGCCCGTGCGACGCTCGCTGCGCTAAGGAGCGCGGTTGCCCAAGCGGATGTGGTCCACATCTCCGGCCACACGGAGCGGCAATCGGGCGGTGGAGAGGAGGCGCTGCTCGTGGCTGGGAACCCTGGCTACCTGGAACGCGTGTCGTGGATGACTGTCCTCGCTCCGTCGCCGATTCATGCGGATCTGATCGTCCTGGCGGCGTGCGAAACCTTGCGCGCTCCCGCGTCGGCGGCAACGCATACACTCAGCCTGGGCAAGGCCTTCTCGGCCGCTGGCGTGGCGAACATCGTCGGCACGCTCGCACCCATCGGCGACCGCGACGCACGGGATCTCTTCGGCGCGCTGCATCGACACCTCGTTTCCGGTGTTCGTCCTGCGGAAGCGCTCCGCGCGGCGCAACTCGAAGCAATCGCTAGAAACAAGACAAACGGCGGGAGCCGCGCTTGGGGCGCGGTTGCGCTGTTGACGAGGCGCATTCCCGCGCCTTCCTACAGAAAAGGAGTGAACACATGGGCCAATTGACTATTAACTTTTCAGGAGTTTGTACCCACTTTAGCGATGCCATACCGGACGTTCATCGGGTGGTGCTTGCGAATGCTGCCGCCTTCCATTTCGGCGTTCTCCAAATGCCCCCTACCGGCGAGCAGGCAATGTACTATCTGCAGCCGCACGTTGCGATCATCCAAACATCCTCCTCTGACGTGACGAATCCGCCGAATCCGGAGAATCCGACGGTCCCGAATGTCATGAAGGACGGGTACATGTATGCTGGCGCTACATTGGAAGTCCCGAACGCTATGGGGGATCTGGAGTACGAAGATTCGTATTGGACCGATCTAAAATCGCTCAGCGACTTTGTTCCTGATTATACATACTCCACCGATGTGGTCCTCAATAAACGCGCCATGTGCTATTTCGATATCAGACATGGCGTTATATCCGCTGGCTCCGCGTCCGGTGGTGCCATCAATGCGGTCATCACGATAACGACGGAGGGATCGCCACAGCTGACCCTAACGCCATTCCAGAGCGATATTCCTCCGGCGGACATCAGCAATTATCTGGTCATCGACGACAACGGGAATGCCGCAATCACGGTTGCGAATATAGAGTTCGATACGCTGAATGAAGATACACCGTTCGATTACATCTTGCACTATATTACCGCACAACGAGGCATTCCGCCCGCCCTCAGCTCCCAAACTCCCGGCATGGATGACTGGGAACAACTAACCAAACCCATCCTCGTAGGCGCCTTGGACAGTCTTGCCACTTTGATCAGGAACCTCGGGCCGACAGCCCAACAGGTCACGGACTTCGACGCGGATCTCGTCGATCCCTCCTGCTCGGATTCGCGCTATCCGTGACGAGAGCCGCCTATCCGACCGCCATGGCGATAAAGTTGCTTGTTGGTGGCGGCCTTGTCCGCACCAGGGGAGAGATGCCTGCACGCCTTCAGCTAAGGATAATGGGAATCGGAGCAAGAAGCGTCGATGTCTACTTTCGGTCTCGGTCTGAGCGAGTTTGCGGCGATCACGAATCGTCCATTCGGTGATCCGTGGTCGTCCGTTACGTACGACAGTACTGTCCCATCCGGCGCGCACAACTGTCCTGTCCCGTGTGGCGTTGCGACAAATGTCGCGTCTTTCAGAATCATCGAGTACATCTCGAAATGCTCCGTTGTGTACTCCGGAGGTGGCTCGTTGGTGACGCGCGCAGTGGCGCCTGCGCGAAGGCGCAGAACGGCGCCGTCCGTGCCGGTAAGAGCAACCGAGTCGAAGTCCGTCTCTACGGTGTAGACGACTAGCTTCGCCAGGCACTGCGTGATCTCCGTGGGTCCGCCGGTGAAAACCGTCTGCTGAAGCGTGCCATCATCTGCGGAGAGTCGTCCTCCTTGAAAATCAAGGTATGCGTGCGCCCCTTCGAAAAGGACGCCGTCTTCGACTTCGTCTCTCAGGCCCGTGGTATCCGAAATGGCGGCGAGCGACGGAACGTAGCGTGCGAACGACATATCGGCCACGGCCCGTTCAGTTCTGCCGCTGTTCAGAGTTAGATGCTGGTCATTGATGGCGAAGACACGCTCGCTCGGGTTCGCGGAGGGCTCATGTGGCAGCAGACGCGTTAGCCTGTTTCGCAGCCTCGATGCTGTGTCTTTCACCCACGATGCAGTGATTCGCACCGGCGATGCTGTGCTCAGCACCCACGATAATGTCTGCTGCACCCGCGATTGCTGCGTCCTGCACCGACGACGACACGTTTCGCACCCCCGACGCTCCGTTCTGCACCTGCGATGCTGCGTTCTACACTCGCGATCGAGTGTTCTGCACCCGCGATGCTGTGCTTTGCACCGACGACGGTGCTTTTTGAGCCATCGACGCTAGGTTTTGCAGCAGCGACGGTGCTTTTTGAGCCATCGACGCTAGGTTTTGCAGCAGCGACGGTGCTTTTTGAACCATCGACGCTAGGTTTTGTAGCAGCGACGGTGCTTTTTGAACCATCGACGCTAGGTTTTGTAGCAGCGACGGTGCTTTTTGAACCATCGACGCTAGGTTTTGAAGCATCGACGGTACTTTTTGCGCCATCGACGCTAGGTTTTGTAGGTGCGACGGTACTTTTTGAGCCATCGACGCTAGGTTTTGTAGCATCGACGGTGCTTTTTGAGCCATCGACGCTAGGTTTTGTAGCATCGACGGTGCTTTTTGAACCATCGAGGCTAGGTTTTGTAGCATCGATGGTGCTTCTTGAACCATCGACACTAGGTTTCGAACCGTCGACGGTCTGATTCGAACCTCCGTCTGCTTCGAACGTCGATGCCGTTCGTCCAAAGCCGGCGAGCGCCCCAGGACAGCGGCCTGACCACATTCCCGGCTCTCAGACTGTATACGATCAATCGCCGCCGCTGCAACGGCGTAACACTATTTTAATTGGCGATTTGCCGTATCTATGTGTCAGAAATCTGCGTCCTGAGAGGATACACCCCTTGACACTCCATTAGAGCGGTCCTAGGTTCGTAAGCGGCAAGTCGACCAGGTGCCGAACGCCCGTAAGTTCTCTTCGCGAGGGGGCCCGGGTAACGCAAACGGTCCGGGGACGCTCGTAGCGCCTCTGGCCCGTCGAACCAGGAGAAAAAGACATGAAGCAACGCATTTCCAGACAGCGGAAGGCTGTCGCCGGGCCGGTACCCGTACCGGCTCCGGTCATCACGCCGTACGAGAAGATCGCGGAACAACTCGGTGCCGCCATCAACGACGCCGTCGTGCAGATCCCGGGCTACAACGATGATCTGTCCAATGCTCCCAAGCAGCACCTTCGCACTCGCGTGACACCAAAGTTTATCGGGATGACGGTGGCGGCTGTGGAGGCCATCAGCGAGCTGCAGGGAGTCAATCAGCTCGACACGACCGAGTGCCGGGACACGTTGCAGTTTTCGCAGGGCATCCAGTCGCTCACCGATCTGCTCCTCGGCACGGTCCGGCGTCTCGATTTGATGAGGCGAACGAAGGAAGGAAGGGCAGGACGAAGCGCGCTGGCCATCTACAGCATCGCCAAGCGCGTGGCGTTGAACCCCAACAACACGCACGCGAAGGTGCATGTGGAGAACCTCAAGGCCGAGCTGCGGCGCTCCAATCGCCCCGCACAGCCGGCGAAGCCGCCGGCAGAGCCGGAACCGGAGTCGCCTGACGCACCGGCGAAAGGAGATGGCACGACCTGACTATTCGGTGAAAAACAGCACGGCCGCGTTTGCGCGCGGCCGTGCCTTCGACATCAACCCCTAACCGTCTAGTGAAAGGAGAAGTGTCTTGCGAAACATAACGCAAAGCACAGAGGAAAGAATCACATCACATTCGACAGCATCGACCGCCACACTCAATCATTTGACTTTGACAGGAGTTGACTTGACGGCGACAGGAGTGCTTTTCAATCGAGCGCCTTCTCCCCCCGCGCTTTTTGCGGGGGGAGAAGGTGGCGAAGCCGGATGAGGGGGGCGCAAATGCGCAGGACGATGAGCTACACCTCGTCCGAACTGCCTGAAAACGCGGCACATGCACAGCGTGGGGGAGAAGGCGCTCGATTGGAAGGTTGCGGCAAGAGGTGCGAGGAAAGCGCGTTAGACACTCTGCGGGGTCGCGACGACCCCCGGTCGCTCGAAGCCCTAAATCCTCACCCGATCGAACCCCTTTTCGTGAGAGTGCTCGTCCATGACGCCGACGGTGATCTGGGAGCGGCCGGGCTCGAGGACGACATTGACGCGGAACGTTAGCGCGCTCGCAGACGTGACGCCGTCGGGCCAGCGGATCAATTTTCGTTGGGTGTTGACGTTCGAGGAGTTGCCGAGGGGGTCGCCGGTGGCGATAAAAACGGTGAACGCGCTGGCGTTGTCGTTTCCAACCTTGACCATGGTCAGCTTGCGAATGGGAATGATCACGTCGACGGAAACGAGGCGCCGTTCGCCGTCGAATACGGGCGGTTCGGCGTGAAGGGAGATGCCGAGCGTATTGTCATCCGCGGGATTGACCTGTTGATAGGCAATGACGCGGCTCTCCATTTCATCCGCCGGTGTTCCCAATCCCGCGCTGCCACGCATGACGCGCACCGAGTAGCCATTGCGGACCTTGACCGAGAGCGCATCCTTTCCGGAGATTGGGGCCGTCGGGTGAACGCCCACTGTGTAGAACGACTCGAGATCCGAGGCGATGTGGTCGAGTGCATCGGCCGGAGAACGGCCAATGAAGGCGATGCCGCCGGTTGCTCCGGACAGAAGGCGGTAACCGGCAACGCGGTCCGCCTCGTTGGTGAACGCCGCGAGCGCATCGGCGGTCTGGCTGGTCTCGCTGCCGCCCGCCGAGTCTTTGCGCATCTCGGAACTGATCGAATAGACAGCCACGCCGCGGCGCCAGAAGCGGGTGCTGATCGAGTCGAAAAGCGACGTCAGATCGAAGGCGGAGGACTCTCCCATCGGTGAGCTGAACTGCGCTCCCTTCTGCATTGCCGCCCCTCGGGCGCCCCGCATCGCCGACGTGCGCAGCCCCTCGACGTACTGAAACACTCCGGCCCCCGGCGTTCGCGGAAGGTCGGCGCCTACGACGATGAGTACGTTGCGCGTGCGCGGCGTGAAGAGACTGGCCACCGAGGAGATGTTACCGAGCGACAGCTCCGCATCGCGGTAGCGGGCGGAGGCATAGGTGCGTGCAGAATCGATCAACGCGTCGAACGTGTAGAGCGTGTGCCCATTCGCATCCGCCTGCTGGATGTCCGTGGCGATCTCGCGAATTCGTTTTTCGGCTGCGGTCTGCCCGTCCGTGAGCGACGGCGACGACTCGCCCGACAACCGCTCCAATGCGGCGTCGATTACAGGCAGTTTCGATGTCCACGTCGTCATGGCGCGCAACATCTGATCGCTGCCGAGGACGACCGCGAGGTCGCCGGGCCGCAGCGTGCGCTCCAGAAATCCGTGGATCGCCTCGGATGCCTGGCGCCGCGCGGACATCGACAGAGAGCTCACCTGGAACAGCACGGCGATCCTGCGCACTTCACGCGCCGGCGTTCCCCCCGCTCCTCTCTCGGCGAACGTCGCGAGGTCCACCGGCACGCCGCCAATGGAGAGCTGGACGTCGTCTTTCGATAGCGAAGGAACGTGCGCCCCTTTCGCATCGGTCACGACGAGGGCCAGCATCGCAGCCGGCCCCTCGCTCGGTTGCGTCCGCGACTCCTGCGCGACTGCGAGCGACGAGATGAAAAGGAGGACGATGGCGACCAGGGCATCAAAACGCTTCATGAGGTCCTCCGTGTTCGATTGAACGTCCGGGACGCTGCATTGCAACCGGGCTTGCGCTGAAGTCTACGCCTCTTCGCTGCTGCGGTTGGACAAACGACCGGCAACGGTCTCAGCGCGATGCGCACTACGCAGACGGCTCTGCTGCGGCATCGTAGAGCTCGCGGACGTCGAGCCGTGCGCCGATCGAAAGTTCTGCGATCGCACCTTCGTGAACGACGGTCGTTCGCCAACCATCTTCTTCGCGCGACCTGACCTCCACGGAGCGCTCGCGGTAAGAGACGAGCACGTACTCACGCAGAGACGGGAAAGTCTTGTAGTGCTCGAACTTGTCGCCCGAATCGTACTCCTCGGTGCTGCGGCTCAGGACTACCACGATGAGCGTCGGATTCGTGATCGCCAACGGGTCAATGCCATCGATCTCACGTGGCCCGCAGACGATCGTGACGTCGGGGTAAGTTGTAAGGCCGGTGGGTGTGCGAACACGCAGATCGGAATTGTACGGACGGCACTCGCCGCCGCGGAGTTGAGGGCCCAGCAAGGTGATGGCGGCCGCCGCGAGCGCAGCGCGTTCGGGCGTGCCGCCCGCCATCGCGTAAATCTGGGCGCCGAGGAACTCATGCTTGACGTTGCTCGACGCCTCGAACCCGAGATACTCGGCGTACGTGTAATTGAGCTTGTGGAGAAGTGCCGGCATCTCTGAGGGATTATTGCATGTGTCGATGCGAGTCGGACGTCGCGGCTGCCCAGGCAAGTCCGGAGCGAAGGCAGGCGAATGCGCGCGCGATCCTCGGTCGCCCGTCACTCCGAGGAACTCCCAAGCACCCGAGGAACTCTCTTCCCTCTGCTATCCTGCCGTCGTCCACTAATCAACCAAAAAGGACGTACGGCGATGACTTCAAGCTTTTCGGAAATCTGGGTATCTCCTGCCGGTGACGACGCTGCCGCGGGCACGCGCCAGGCGCCTTTCCGCACGCTGCGCCGCGCGCATGAAGCGCTGCGCCGCAGCGACGCGAGCAACATCACTCTCTCAATCGCCGGCGGCACGTACCGTCTCGACGAGCCGCTGCGCTTCGATGGGGAGCGGTTCGGCCCCGACGGCCCGCGCGTGACCGTGCGCGCGATGCCCGCCGCGAAGCCGGTCATCTCCGGCGCGGTGAAAGTCGAAGGGTGGGCGCTGCACGACGAGTCGCTGAACATCTATCGGGCCAACGTCGGCGCGCATCGCTCGCGGCAGCTCTACGTCGACGGCAAACGCGCCACGCGCGCGCGCACGACCGCCAACCCTCCCGGCTTCTGTCCGAGCGCTGTCCTTCCCGCGAATCCCTCCGTCAATGAGCCGTACGTGATCCGCGGAGGCATCGAGTTCATCCCCACGAACCTCAACCCGCCGCGCTGGTCCGATCCCGCTTGCTGGAGCAATCCGAGCCGCATTGAAGCGGTGATTAAGACGCAGTGGAAGATGATGAGCGTCCCAGTCGCGGAGATCGCGCCCGCCGGGCCGCAGCGCACAGGGCTGATCACTCTGCAGCAGCCCGGCTGGACGAACGCCAACGTCTTCTTCGACGCCAAGAGCGCCGCGCCCGGCATCTGGAGCTTCTGGCAGGTCACGTACTTCGAGAACGCGTACGAGTTCCTCGACCAGCCGGGCGAGTGGTACCTCGACGACACCAGCGGCGACATCTTCTACATCCCGCGCCCCGGTGAAAATCTCGCCACGGCCGACGTCGAGCTGCCCGTGCTCGAAGTGCTGGTCGAAGGTATCGGCATGGCCGACCGCCCCGTCGCGAACCTCACCTTCGAAGGCATCACCTTCGCGTATGCCACGTGGCTCGAGCCGGGCAGCGGAAACGGCTACGTCGCCGATCAGAGCGGCTTCCGGCTCGCCGGCGACGGGCACCGGCCGAACATCATCGGCCACGACCAATACGTCGTGCGCACGCCGGGCAATCTCCGCTTCGAGTACGCGCGGAGCATCCGCTTCGAGCGCAACACGTTCGAGCACATGGGCGCGGTCGCCCTCGACTTCGGCACCGGCTCGCAGAGCAACCGCATCGCGCGCAACCGTTTCGAGGACATCTCCTCGGCCGCGATCCAACTCGGCGGTGTCGCGGAAGTCGATCATCACCCGTCGCGCGCCGCGGAGTACACGTCAGACAACGAGATCTCGGACAACCGCATCCGAGCGACCGGGCGCGATTTCGTTGACAGCGCCGCGATCTACGCCGGCTTCACGCGCAACACGCTCATCGCCAACAACACGATCAGCGACACGCCCTGGTCCGGCATCGCCCTCGGCTGGGGATGGGGCCTGCTCGATCCCGGCTCATTCGTCGGCGTGCCCGGCGGGACGTCCGGCATGTGGGGCAACTACACGACACCCACCGCGAACAGCGGGAATCGCGTCGTGCGCAACGACATCTCCGCCTTTCTGCAGGATCGCTGGGACGGCGGCGCGATCTACTTCAACGGCCAGCAGGGGCCGTCGATCGCCGACCCGCTGATGGTCGAGGGGAACATCGCGCACGGCAAGCGCGTCGACGGCGGCGGCAACGTCTTCTACTCCGACGGCGGCTCCCGCTACGTCGTCTTCCGCGGCAACGCCCTCTTCGACAATCCCATCGGCCGCGTCGACCTCGGACCGCCGCCGCAGAAAGGCGATCCGCTTCCCTACTCGAGTGTGCCGAGCGTGGCCAATTTCGTCCCGTACGGCGGCGACATCGGCGGCTGCCGCACATTCGGCGACATCCTCTACCAAGGCAATTACTGGCGTGCGGGACTGATCCCGCTCGAAGAGACGGTCATCGATGTGATCGAATCGATTGTCACGTGGATAAGCCAAGGCAAGCCTGCCGATACATATTCGCCCGAGGGGTACTTCAACATCTGTCCGTACAGCGTGGGGAATGTCGTGTATCCGACGGGCCTCCTGTACGTCGACAATCACGACCTTCCGCTCGGGAATCTCGAGGTGCCGCCGGAGATCCTCGCGAACGCGGGAGTGCGTCCGGAAGGTTCGAATTCCGGCTCCGGGATTTCGTTCCCGCCCGCGTATTCGGGTCCGTCGTGGAACGTGCCGCGGGTCTCGCTGCCCGGTCTCTTCGGCATGCAGCAGCAGTTCGGCGAGGAGTGGTGGTATTACGTCGGCACCGCCTACAGCGACGAAGGACAGCCGTTCAGCCTGCAGATCCAGATCACGCGCTTGAGTGCGGGCAGCATCCAGGCGGGTCTCGGCATCACTGGCATCGGCTGGCGCGACGGCGACGGCTCGTACTACCTCTCCGGACTCGGCTTCGGCCTCGGCGCTGCGGAGTCGGCGCAATCCCTCCCGTCGGTCGTCATTCCGCCCGTTACCGACTATGCGTACTCGGCCAGCCTCGTGCCGCTGTTCGAGCTCGGCGCGCCGGTAGGCGACCTGCTGCTGAACGCCGGCTTCGACGGCTGGCAGTTCGCATACCTCAGCGACGTGTCGAATGGCCGCGTCGGCGAGGCCGGCTCCGCGTACAGCATCGCCGCGCACGGCCGCGGCTACACGACGGTTGCCGGTAGCGCGGAGACCGCGAAAGCCGAATACCGCGTCTCGTTCGTCGTTGCCGACCGCCGCGGCACGGTGATGGAAGGGATCTCCGGCTACGTCGGTCCGCAACTCTTTCCCGGCAATCAGCAGGCGCCGTCATCGTACGAGTGCGCGCAGCCGCAGCTCGCGATTCAGAGCGGAACGATTGTCATCGACGGCCGCACGTACACGATCAAGGGCGGCTCGCTCTGGCTCGACCGACAGATGGTCGCGGCCGCGAGCGACGCGTCACCCGCTCCGCGCGATGCGGAGAGCTTCCGCCAATACCTGCAGCAGACGAAGCCTGCCCCGAAACCGCTCTACCTCGGCGACTGGATGGCCTTCGTGCTCGACGACGGCCACGTGATCGTGCTCGCCGAGTTCTGGCAACCGTCGACGCCGCAATGGCTCACCGGAACCACGTGCGGCAAGCCGCCGATGAATGGTTTCGGCAATCTCTACTTACCCGTCGGCGACGCGCCGCAAGCGAACGGCGGCATCGGCCTCGTCCCGCGAAAATCGCTGCAGCAGGAGGAGTGGGACTTCGACGTCAACGTCCTCGAGCCGGGCAACGACGACTCGCCGCACTGGACCTCGAAGCTGTCCGGCCACACGTACGCCACGGCGTGGCAGATCGAGTTTTCCGGCCGGGCCACTGCGTATGGCCTCCCGCCGAAAATGTACGTCTTCGCGATCAGCGACAACTGCGAGATCATCCCGCTCAACAAAGACGGCGCGTTCTTCGAAGGGGCGGCGCTGGTCTATGCGGACCAGGAACGCACGCAGCTGCTCGGACACGCGTTCGTCGAGCAGATGGGATTCAACTGATGGCTGGCGTAGAGGAAGGGATCGTGGTGGAGTCAATCGGGATTGAACCGGCGACTTCCTGCGTGCGATCTCCGCGTCAGTCTCGGGACATACGCGGTGCCACTCTCTTTTAGAGTGTTGGGGCTCGCAAAGGTCACTCACCTCCACGAGTTGCAGCAGAAGCGCGGGCTTACGTAGGTGCAGGTCGCGAAACCGGTGTGGCTTCCCGCAAGCTCGCAGCAGTGAAGCTGGAGCGCGGCGGCCGGACGCCCAACCTCGTAACATTAGGGGAGACCTCGCGAAGCTCCTGCCGAAGCAACCCCTCCTTACCTGAGGTATCCTTAGTAAGGAGCGACAGACGCCATGCCTACTTCGACGATCACCAGCAAAGGCCAGACGACGGTTCCGAAAGAAGTCCGCGATGCACTCAACGTCGGCGCCGGTGACAAACTGACATGGGAAGTCCGCGGCGGCAGAGTCGTGATCACGACGGATCGGCCCGCGCTCTACCAGTTGGAGGGCTTCATCAAGCACGGCCCCGACGCATTGATGGCGGTCGCTCGAGCTCGGAAGGCCAGAGGACGCATCTGAGGTGCGCAGCGTCGTCGTCGACGCGAATGTCTTCGTCTCGTTCTTTGTCGAGCGAAACGCGGCACAGCACTCCGCAGCGCGAGCGCTTCTCTCCGCCGCTGAAGACGGCGAGATCGCGGGCATCATTCCGCAGTCCGTCCTCTTCGAAATCGCGTACGTGCTGCAGAGCCAGTACGGGCTCACGGGGCAGCGGCTGGCGGCCACAGTCCGCGCCGTCGTCACGTTCCCCGGCATGCGGATCGTCGATGACTGCTCGTGGAAGCGCGTGCTGGAAATCTGGCCCGAACCACTCCCGGGCCTCGCTGATGCGGCGATCGTCGCCGTCGCCGCCGCGAACCGATACGAAGCGGTAGCGACCTTCGACCGGAAGCTATCCAACCGCCTCGAAGCGTTCGGCCTTGCCGCGTATTGGTAGCTCGAGTAACTCTGCGAGTGTCTGGCGCTCAGATATTCATGACTCGCGGCGAGCTTGTGAATGCGTTCCGCGTTGCAGCGAACGTCTGAGCAGTCAGATATTCGATCGTACGAAATCGCTGTGCGAAGGTAACCGCGTCATCGCGAACGTCTGGCCGTCAGACATTCGCGGGTTCGGCGACGTTGCGAATGTCTGACGCTCAGATATTCATGACTCGCGGCGAGCTCTTGAATGTCTTCCGCGTTGCAGCGAACGTCTGAGCGTCAGAGATTCGATCCCACGAAATTGCCGCGCGAAGGTAACCGCGTCATGGCGAACGTGTGGCCGTCAGACATTTGCGACGCCAATGTTGGTCCGCCTCTGCTGCGTAACCTTTCGCATCGCAATTCGTCAAATGGAATTGAGGAGGTACCCATGGACGAAGACACGCACGCGATCGTCCCGCTGGAAAGCAGTGCGCCGTCCGAAACGGACGCCGCGCAGGAGGTGGCCGTCCATCCGACGGAGGAACTGGCGGCGGGGGTTTCGAAGGTGCTGGACCTGATCGCGGAACGCCTGGAGCTCGAGATTCCCCACCCGTCGACGGCGCGCCGTGTGCGAGGTGCGCGGACAGTCTCGCGGGAGTTCGTGCTGTCGCTCATGGCCGCGGCGGACCGCCGGCCGGACCTTTCTTTTTTCGCACGATTCGACAGCGCCGAGGCGCGGTCGGTGCTGCAATCCGAAGACGCGTATCGCCTCACGGCCGAGCGCACCGCCATGTTCCTGGCCAGCCTGAAATACACGATCGAAGCCCGCTGGGCCAGAGTCGTTGCCGACGCGATGCTCGCGTTCACGATGGCAACGATCTTCGCCAAGGATCCGAGGAACGCGGACCTGGCCGCCGAGGTCGAAAACATGCGGCGGCACCTGGGCCGCAAGGGCGTGCGGAAGAAGAAGGCGAAGAAGGGCGAGCCTCCGGAGTGAGGGTAGAACGCCGGCCTGTCACGCCGGAGGTCGGGGGTTGGATTTCGTCGGCGGGGTAGGGCAAGCCGCCGGCGTGCTTCGAAACCAGGCCTGAAGCCTGCACGCACCACATGCGCATGCGGCCAATCCTTGTTTCGCTCGTTCTGATCATGGCTGTGAGCGCGACGGCGCAGCTTCCGGCGCCGCCGCTGGCACCGGATGCGACGTTCAATGACATTCATGGCGCCGCGTTCACCTTCGATGACATCGTCGATCACTGGATCAGCGATGGGCGTGTCGTCCGCGTGACCACGTGCGTCATCGACGGACAGACGGTCGACTGTCTGCTCGTACCGAAATACCAGAGCAGCACATACTGCAACGCCGATCCGAACGACACCGTCGATCCGTGGAAGAATCTCGACTGGGACAAATGCAGCGTTCCGCAGGCGAACCGCGACAACAATCACTTCTGCGTCGTCACCGACGAGCTCTCGCAGGTCGGCGTAGCCCTGGCAATGCGCGGGCCGACGAATGCGCTCGACTTCGCCTTCGACCGCTTCTACAACACAGTCCGCAAACTCCGGCGCTCGTCGGAGCCCAAGCTGCCGCAGTGGAACTTGCGCGTGACTGTGAGCGGCGGCGCGGCGTCATTCGAATCAATCGGCGACGATGACGCGTCGGATGCGACGGCGCGAATCATCTACGCGCTCTACATCGCTGCCTCGAACGACAGCTTCGATCTCGCGCGCCGTGCGGCGTATCGTCAGCTCGCCGACGAATTGGGCGCCGACTTCGTCGCCGACTTCGTCAAGTCCTCCGGCCTCGGCATGTACTACTGGCTGGCTACCGGATTTCAAACCGGCTCGCGCTCGACACCGATCGAGCCCGACGGCTGCACCCCGCCGAATTGCAATCCGTTCAGCTTCGCCGGCTATCACGGCGACGTCGTTATCGCGCTGCTCGCGGCCTATCACTCGACGGGCAATCCGATCTACAAGAACGTCGCCATCGACACGGTAAAGAACTACCTCGCCGCGGCGCAGTTCACCGGCGCGTTTCGCGTGCCACCGACGAAATTCATCTGGCAACTGATCAACGGCGTGATCACGCCGGTGTGCGTGCAAAACTGCGCGGACGAACCCGTCTGCGACGGTCAACCGGCGTGGGACGACGCCGATGCGCCGCGGGCGGTGTCGCTCTGCAAGGCGAAGTACTATGCTGATCTCACCGGCGCAGACCTTGGCGCCGATCTCACGAGCTATTGCAACGCTTGGCTCAGCAAAGAACACGCGTTCGAAACGTCCCCGTACAGCTACAGCACCCGCTATCAATTCAACGGCACGCCGTGCGGTGCGAGCAGCAGCTACGAATCCAACAGCCTCGGCTCGTACGTTGAGTTCGCAACGACCTCGTTCGCGCCGCGTCTCGGCGCTGCGTTCTCCGGCCACTACGACAGCAGCGCCACGCCACCGCGATTCGACACCGGCTCGAGCAACTGCATGGGCGTGTACTTCCCGGCGTTTGCGATCGTGTCGTTCGGAACCGGGATTGGCCGCGACCGTGGCGCGTTCGGAGGACCGACGGGACTGGCCGCGACGGCGAACGGCGCGAGCTCCGTCGCGCTGCAATGGAACGCCGTCAACGGCGCGCAGTCGTACGTGATCCAGCGCGGCACGACGACATCGAACTTCGCCGACCTCGACACGCCGGCAGTCGCGTCTTACACCGACCACGGCGTGTCGCCGAACACGACTTACCTCTATCGCGTCTGGAGTGTCAGCGGAGCGGTACGTTTCGGCCCGAGCAACGTCGATGTAGCGACTACGATCGTCTTCACAGACACGCCGCTGCAGCCGGCGATGACCGTCGTCAAGGCGGCGCACATCAACGAGTTGCGCACCGCCGTCAGCGGAGCGCGTGCCGCCGCCGGACTCGGAGCGCTCGGCGGCGACAACGTGCTTCAGGGCGGAACGGTGTCCGCCAGCGATGTCACGACGCTGCGGTCAGGGCTCGCCGACGCGTTGCAGAAGCTCGGAATGCCAGCGTTGGCGCCGTGTCAGAGCGGACTCGGAAGGTCGTCGATGATCCGCGCCTGTGACATCGAAGAGCTGCGGAGCGCCGTGCGTTAAACCGTTCCGCGTTCCTCGTTCCCGTGCAGCCCGGCGAGGCATCGGCGACGACTCTCGGCACGCCTCCAGATCTTTGCTGCGGCGTTTTGAGGATGTTCGCGGTGTACGGATCGTTGCACTCTCGCACCTTTTTTTGGGGGGGCCAACGCGGGGTCGTAGTTCAGTCGGTTAGACCTCCGGCCTGTCACGCCGGAAGTCGCAGGTCGAGTCCCGTCGACCCCGCCAAACTTCGAACGAGTCACCCAGCCGCCAGTTGGCGGCTTGCGTGGTTCGGCGGCGCTGGCGCTGGAGGAGTTCGCGCGATTGGCGTCCGAACTGTTACCGGGCGGCAGCCTTGGTTTTATTTGCTGCATTCCATATAATTCACGCTTTCTCCAAAGAGATCCACTTTGCAAATCAAGATGCTCGTCGAAGCGCTCGGCGCTCTCGTCCGCCAGCATCTGGTCGATCTGGCCGTCGCCCTCGGCTTGCTCGGATTGGCGTTCTGGCGATTCCCAAGGCTCCTCGAGAGCTCGATCCCGCTTTTGAACAAAAACCCTTTGAAAGCGATGAACCTCGACCTTACGGTGATGCGGCTGGCTGGCCGCTCCTATCTCGCCCGAGCGGGGCGCGCGGAAAGACGCGGAGACAGGACGAAGGCATCTGCCCTCTTCGAACAGGCCATTCGCCTTCTCGAATTTGTTCTCGACGAAGGCCGCCAAAGAGCAGTTGACGTGTCGCGTATCGAGCCGCTCATGGACGCGCCGAGTCTCGCTTCGCTGTATAGCCAACGCGCGTGGGCCAAACGGAGCAGCGATCCCGGCGGTGCCGTGGAGTCGGCGAATCGCGCCCTGCGCGTCGACTTGAACGACGTCGAGGCGCGCATGGCACGCGGGTGGGCAAAGCTGGAACGGAGGGCTGGGAGTGACATCGCCGAGGCAGAAGCCGACTTCCGCGCGGCCATGGACCTCGGCCTGCAACAAGGACTGCAGTACTTCTGGGCGCAGTACGGCCTCGCGGAGACCTTGCGGTACCGCGGCGACCCAGCCAAATCTCTCGACGAATACACCGCGCTGCTCCCGCACGACTGGCGGCGCGACGAGATTCGCACCGGCCGCGGCCTTGCGTATTACGATCTCGGCAACTGGCAGAAGGCGGTCGAAGAGTTCGACGTCGCTCTCGAAGTGAATCCGGACCATTCGACGGCCCTCGAATTCCGCGCCAGTGCGCTCTTCATGACCGGCCGGCTGGAAGAAGCCATTGAAGACGCCAATGAGATGATCCAGCGCGAGCCCGAGAATCACCAGGGCTATTACACACTTGGCTTGGCTCTTTATCAGCAGAGCCGTGCGCTACCCCCGGCCGTCGCGGAGAGACGCGCCTTGCTGGAGGCGACCCGAAAGCAGTTGCGAACGGCAAAGGATATTGCCGATAGCCGGAAGCTGCCGATCTCGGATATCGCCCATTGGCTCAGCGCCGTCGCCGGCGACCTCGATGACAAAGAAGAAGCAAAGCGCATGCGGAACGATGCACGCAATTCGGCGACAGGGTCGGGCCTGCCGGTCCACGTTCCCGACATCCTTGCGCTGTGGCCGTCGGTGCGCGACGTTCTTCAGACCCGGACGCGTGACGACCTCGACACTCTTCTCGGCGAAGCGATCGATCTCACCCAGCGGAACCCGCACGATGCAAGCGCCCATTACACGGCCGGTGTGTTGTATCTCGTGCGGGCGGAGGACGCCACCGATCCGGCCAGGAAAGCTGCAGACTTGATCGAAGCCGGCAATTACATCGAGAGAACGATTCGCTTGCCTCCGGTGTGGGCCACCCCGTTCTATACGAGCGCGCTGATGCACTTGCGCAGCGGCGACCTCGCGCGCGCCCGGCAAGACTGCGACCGTGCGATCGCTCTCGACCAAACTCTTGGAGATGCCTATTGGCTGCGGGCCAAGATTCGCATGGCCATCGACGATCGCGACCGCGCCGACGACGACGTCGACGCGGCTCTGGCGTGCGTGATCGCCGCCATCGAACGCGGAGATTCCAGCGCAACCCGCTACGCCATGCGGGCCGGCCTGTATCTGGATAAGGGCGCTCTTCCCCAGGCCATTGAAGATGCAGGAAAGACCATCGCCCTCGACCAGCAGAACCTCGCCGCGCACCTGGTTCTCAGCCAGGCGTTCATCAAGCAGGGGAAATTCGAGGCAGCCATTCTCGAGGCCGAACGCGCGGCGAAGATCAATCCTGCCAGCACCGACGCTCACATGGCGCGCGGCGTCGGATATCAGTACCGGGGCGACGCGCAGGCCGCGGTCGACGCATACACTGCGGTCATCGAGCTCCAGCCCGTCCTACCGACGCCGTATTACAACCGCGGTTTGGCGCGGATCGCCATCTGGGAGAGAACAAAGGCGGACGCCGATCTGGAGGAGGCGGATCGGGATTTCATCGCTGCATCGACCAAGCCGGGAGGGGCGTCGGCGGGAAACGGTGGCCGGGCCTGGCTGCGGTACCGCCAGCACCGAGAAGGACGGCCGACCCTGGATGAAGCGCTCAGTTTTTGCCGCCTCGCTCTCGAACAACACGTAACGTTCGGCTTCGGGCATTTTTGCCGCGCCTGGATCATGTCGGCGAAAGGAAGGTACGAGGACGCTAAGAGCGGATTCAGTACGGCCATCAAGTTCGGGTATGACGTGCCGGATTCCTATTACGGGCTGGCCGACGCCGAGCGTGTCCTCGGCAACAGGGATGCCGCCATCATGCGTTACGGCCAGGCCATCGAGAATGCAGCGGCGAGCGGCACGAATCCCTGGAACTACCATCATGGCCGCGCACTGGCATTTGCCGCCGCCCGCTCCTGGCAGCAGGCCTATGATGATTTTCGCGCCGCCGTGGAGCGCGCGCAGAGAGCCTCGGTCGCTCCGTCGGTGTTCGCCAGCCTCTATTCGGACTTCGCCTGGACCTGCTATGAACTGCGGCGAGACGACGAGATGGAGGAAGCGTTGACACGATCGTTGGAGCTGGACTCCAAGTCTCGCAACCTCCATTTGCAGATCGGCAGCCTGCGCCTGTATTCCGGTCGTCACGACGACGCGATCGCCGCATTCAGCACGGCCATCGAGCTCGATTCCGCCTCGAGCTTGGGGTACGTCGATCGCGGGCTCACCAGGATTTATCAGGGCGACTTCGATGCCGCGATATCCGATCTCGATATTGCTCTGGAGAAGAATGACAAGGACGCCTACGCCTGGCACGACCGCGGCTGGGCGCGGCTGCGTCAGGCAACCGACCGGCGGCAGGCGCTCGCGGACATTGACAAGGCAATCGGACTCTCCACCCGCGATCCATTCCGCTTCATCGACCGCGCGCTGCTTCGATGGTGGCTCGGCGATCGAGAACACGCGCTCGAGGATCTGCGCCAGGTCATGGCCATGCAATCCGCGACATCCGTTAATCCGTTTGCTCCTCGTCTTCGCGAGGATGTAGTCACCTGGGGCGCAACCTCGCAAGACTGGTCGCGCGCCGTGGAAGCCCAGCCGAACGACGACTTCGTTTACTTTGGCCGCGGTCTAGCGCGATGCATGGCGGGAGATCTGGCCGGCGCCGCCGACGATCTCACGAGGGCGAGAAAGCTCAACGCTCGCTCGCCCGAGACACGAGCCCTTCTGAAGCGGGTGCGGGCGGAACGTGCGGCTGCCTAGCAAAGTCCTGAGCACTTCATCGCGCCGTAGAATCCTCGCCTCACACCTCCACGGCGTCATCGCCTTCTTCCCCTCCACGAACCTCGTGTCGACGAACTCCTCGACCGCGATCGGCTTGTCGAGCATGCCCGTGTCCACCATCTAAGGTTGCCGCTATCGAGCATCCCGGCCCGCAGACTCGCCGCGTCGAAGTAACGCTCGTTCAACCCCTCGGTGAGGCCGCCGGTCCAGTTGATGTCGTCCTGGGTGACCTGCGCCGGCTTCAGAGGATTACTAGCGGCGCATGGCCACGCCGACCTCGCATCCGCCTCCAGTAGACCGCCGCCGGCCAGCATGGCGATACTCCTCGGACGTGCTCGCTCGATCACCTTTTCGGGGCATTGGCGTAGGATGTGAAGGGATCTGATCGTGAACAAACAAAAATCCAAGAAGAGCGAGCTCGAGCATGAAACGCCGGCGCCGGACGATGCGAGCAACTCGCAACGATCCGACTCCGCGGTCACCATCGTCGTCGCTCCCGACAAAATCGGCGAGCCGCGCGGCAACCTCGCAAATCGCGGCAAATGGTTCAGCAGCCGCAGCGGCTCCAAGAACTGACCTCTACAGCCGCAGCCGCCACATGCTCCTTCCGTACGTCGCCGCGATGAGCGCGTTGTCTCCGGCGTGGCGGACCAGGTCGACCACCATCGCGTTCGGCAGCGTGCCCGACATGTTCGACCACGTTACGCCACCATCCATGGTGTGGAACACGCCGACGTCATTTCCGGCATAGACGTGGTCGGTGCCTGCGTCGTCGATGACCACCAGCGCGTGATGCGGGACGCGTGGCAGCTGCCCCTTGTCGATGTCCTGCCACGTGTTTCCACCGTCGTTCGAGCGAAACACGTGCGACGGACCGAAGTTCGCCACCGTCGCGTAGACGATGTCGGCATTGCGCGGCGAGACCGTGAGACGGGTGATGGCGAAGCCGGGGAGCTCAGTGCCGGCGATGTTGGCGGTCCACGTCGCGCCGCCGTCGTCGCTGCGGAAGATGCCGCCATTCTCCGTGCCGGCATAGACGCGCTGGGTGTTCGTGTCGGCGACCTCGATGGCGCTGATCACGCTGCCGTCGAGCGTCGGACTCACCGCGTTCCACGTCGCGCCATCGTCTTTGCTCTTCCATACCCGGACGGAGCCGGTGAAGATGACGTCGGCGTTCTTGGGATCGAAGCAGATGTAGCACATCCAGACGTTGTCTTTTTCCGACTGCGGCGCGTGAGGCGAGATGTTCTTCACCGCTCCGTTGCGGAAGCGGAAGATGTTGAAGTTGTAGTACGAGGCGATGATGTGGCCCGCTTCGCGCGGATCGATCACCACCCATCCGCCGTCGCCACCGAGAATTTCGCCGAACATGTCGGCGTGGCCGGTGGTGGTGGCGCACGTGCCGTTGTCCTGCAGCCCTGTGACGACGACGCGCGAATCGGTTTGCGCGATGTCGGCGTCGTAGCTCATCGAGTTCGCCAGGCCGTTGCTGCGGTTCGTCCAGTTGGTGCCGCCGTCCTTGCTGATGTCGACGCCGCCGTCATTACCGTCGTAGACGACGCCCGGCCGCGATGCCGGCATGAGGAGCGCGTGATGGTCTGCATGTGCGTAGCCGGATGTGCCGCGCTTCGCGTCCCAGTGCGTGACGTGTGTCCATGAGGTGCCGCCGTTCGTCGTGCGATGAAGGTCGACGCCGCCACAGATGACGTGGTTCGGTTTCGTCGGATGCACGACGATGCTGTTGCCGTACATCATCTGGCCTTCGTCGGTGAACTCGGTCTTCGAAATGTCGCGCCAGTTCTTGCCGGCGTCGCGCGAGCGGAAGACGCCGAGCACGAGATCGGAGAACTGCGACTGCTGGTCGGCGGCGATGGCGTAGATGACGTTCGAGTCGGACGGCGCCAGGGCCAGCGTCACGCGGCCGAAGCGTGCGGGCGATGGGAGGCCACGCGTCAGCTGCGCCCACGTGGCGCCACCGTTGTCGGAGCGATAGATACCGCTCTTCATCCCCTGCGCGCTGAAGGTGGCGAAGATCCGGCTCTTGTTCGCCGGATCGAACACGATCGAATGGCACCAGTAGTTGTGCGTGGAGATGAAGGTCTCGCGCGTCCAGCTCACGCCGGCATCGTGTGAGACATACATGCCGCCGAGGTCGAAGGTGTCGGCGCTGCTCATCTCGGCGTAGCCAACGCCGCCGATCCGGATGTGCGTGCGGTCGAACGGATCGATGGCGATGACGCCGATGCGCGCCGGCACGCCGGTGGTGGCGTGCGAGGCGAAGAGGTGCCAGTTCGCACCGCCGTCGAGCGTGCGGTAGATGCCGACGCCGGGATACGAATCGGCGGAGAGGTTCGCTTCGCCCGTGCCGCAATAAAGAATGTCGGGATCCGCCGGATCGATCGCCAGCGACCCGACGTTCAGCACGTCCTCGGCATGCCATTGCGGCGACCAGCTCTGCCCTTCGTCGGGCGAGAACCAGACGCCGCCGCCCGCTGCCCCGGCCCAGATGCGCTCGGGCGCGGAGGGATGGCAGACGAGACTGGTAATCCGTCCGCCGATGTTCGTCGGCCCGATCAGCTCCCATTGCGCAGAGGTCACCGCTTGCGGCAACGACTTCCTCACGCGATCGCGCTCGGTGACCAGCGTGGCGATCGGCGCCTCGCGCACCGGATACGACACGCGCGCCCGGAACCACTGGCTGCGGACCTTGTGGTTCGAGAGCCGCGCCGCCGGCCGCCCCTCCGCCCGCTTTTTCTGCGGTCCGCTGACCAGCTTTGCCGGCGCGCGGAGTTGTCCGGGGATGAGGTCCTCAGGCGGCTTCTCCGCCGCGGCCGATGCCGCAGGCGCGACCGCGATGCGGGTAGTCTTCGCTTTCTTGGTCGATTTCGCCGATTTCTTCGCAGCCATGGATTCCCTCCGAATCTATGGAGGGACAGAGTTCGATTTTTCCTAGTCGTCGTTTGCGCCCGCTGGCAGGGGCTGGCGGCCCCTTCTCCTTGCGAGAGGGGCGTTGACGAAGCTCGAGCTTTCAACCGGCCGCTGACGCAATGACTATTCAAGTCGATCGACGTTGAATGGGCCACCTTCTTTCGGAGAGCTTGCGGCTCGCAAACTCACTCATGAACCCAGCCACGGCTCGAATCCCTTCATCACCTCGGTGTCCGCCACCACCGGGCGGCGTGATGTGCGGTCCACCCAGACGTGCGATGAGCTTCCGGTGGCGTGCAGGCGCTCGCCGGTCGCGTCGCGCAGCTCGTAGTCGAAGCGCATCTTTCTGCTTGCTGCTTCGGCGACCGAGGTGCGGATCACGACTTCGTCGTCGTACTTGTAGGGGGCGCGGTAGCGGCAGACGATCTCCGTGACGACGAGGATCAAGCCACGCTCCTCGATCTCGCGATAGGGGAATCCGGCCTCGCGACAGAGATCCGTCCGTCCGATTTCGAACCAAACGACGTAATTCGCGTGATGAGCGATAGCCATCTGGTCGGTTTCCTTGTACCGTACACGGGTGCGGCTTTCGGTCGTGCGCATGTCGCGCGCGATTCTAACCCGGCAGATGTTTTGCTCTTCGAATGGAACGTGTGGCGAAAACGAAAGAACGACTGGCTTAACGAGATCGCAAACTCGTTGATGATCGGCGGTGCGACGGTCCTGGCCCTCGACCTCGGGCGCCGCCTCTTCCGACGCTCCCAGATTTTCTGCCCTCAGCCCGGCCCGGTCATCAGTTGGAATCCGGAGGATTACGGGATCCCGCACGGACAAACCGAGGTTCTCAGCTTCGAAACCGACGACGGGGAGGAGTTGTACGGCTGGTATTGCCGGGCGAAGAATCCGATCGCCTCAGCTCTCTACTGCCACGGAAACACCGGCAACCTGTCCACCCCAGCGCACGTCATGCCCTATTTGCTGGACGCCGGAATCAACATCCTCCTTTTTGATTACCGCGGCTTCGGGCTGAGCACCGGCACCCCTTCCTTCTCCGGCGTCATCGACGATGGAATCACCGCTGCGCGGCTGCACGAGAAAATCCGGCCCAAGAACGTTCCGTCGATCCTCTACGGATTCTCGCTGGGTGGCGCGGTCGCCGCACAGGTGATCCGCCGTTATCCTTTCGACGGGCTGATTCTGCAGTCGACATTCACGAACCTGCCGGACCTCGCACGTGTGGCGTTCCCGCGCGTTCCGCTTCATCTCGTCAGCGGGCGCCTTTTCGATACGCTCGGTGTCGTCCGCCATCTGAAGGTCCCGATGCTGCTCATTCACGGCTCCTCGGACGACGTATGTCCCGGATGGATGGCGCAGCAGCTTCATGACAACTGCGGGTCAGCGTCGAAGAAACTGATGCTCGTCGATGGCGGTCAGCACAAGGATCTCTTCGCTCGCGACGACTCGCAGGAGATCGTGTGGACGATCAATCGCTTCGCCACCGATCTTCCGCGCACACCGCACGTCGTGCAGGATGAGCCGCGTCCGGCGGAGATGCTTCTCGATCGCGCGCTTCGCTACGTCCGCCGGCATCGCCGCCGTCTGGTACAGCATCCGCTGTGATAGCTTGCCCGCACCATGCTTGCTGTCGTCAAAACGGCTGCTGTTGATGGCCCCGAAGGCACCTCTGTCCGTGATTGCCCCGTTCCGAAGCCCGGCCCCGACGAGGTCCTGATCCGCGTCGCAGCGGCAGCCGTGTGCGGTACCGATAAGCACATCTACCACTGGGATCCGTCGATCCGCGACAAGGTCACGCCACCGCGAATCTACGGCCACGAGTTCTGCGGCTTCGTCGAAGAGATCGGCGCGCGGGCGCAGCGCGGTTACGAGGGCCACCTCGAGGCCGGCGACTACGTTTCCGCCGAGATGCACGTTGTTTGCGGCGAATGTCCGCGCTGCCGCACGGGCAACGGCCACATCTGCGACCGCACGCGTATCTATGGTCTGCACGAAGATGGCGCGTTCGCGGAGTTCGTGAAAGTTCCTGCCTCGAATGTCGTGAAGCTCGCGCCGTACGTCCCGCTTCGTGTCGGCGCGTTTCTCGACGCGCTCGGCAACGCTGTTCATGCGACACAGATTTGCGACCTCGCCGGCAAGTCGGTGGCCATCACCGGATTTGGCCCGATCGGCGCCATGGCCGCGGCCATCGCAGAGCATAGCGGCGCCAGCACCGTAGTCGTGACCGACGTCAGCGATCACGCGCTGGAGACCGCGCGCCGCTGGGCGGCCAGCCACGGTTTCAAGAATCTCCACGCGTTCAACGTCCGCTCGATGGCGGCCGATGAAGTGAAAGCGGAAGTCGATGCCGTTACCGACGGCGATGGCGTCGATCTCGTGCTCGAGATGTCGGGCGCACCTGCTGCAATCAACCTCGCACTCGACATCGTCCGCATGGGAGGCACGCTCTCCCTCCTCGGCCTTCCGGCGGGCCACGCGGTCACGATCAACGACTACACGCGCAACGTGATCTTCAAAGGTGTGACGATGCAGGGCATTATCGGGCGGCGCATGTACGGCACGTGGCAGCGCATGCTGGCGCTGCTCAAGTCGGGCCTCGACGTCGAGTGGATCGTGCAGGCCGCGTTCGATTCCCTCAACCAGTTTCACGAAGGAGTTGCCCTTTTCGACCGGCACGAAGCGCTGAAAGTGGTTTTCTTTCCCGAGGGAGAGAGCGCGGCGAATGCGCGGCTGAGGAAGTGAGCGTCGCGGCATGCGCGGGCTGCTCACGTTGTTTCGCTGATCAATGAAACGAATTGGCATCCTTACCGGCGGCGGCGACGTCCCGGGACTCAACGCTGCGATCAAGTCGTTCGTGTGGCGAATGCTCGAGAACGAGGACTGCACAATCCTCGGGCTGCGCCGCGGCTGGGCATCGTTGATCAACATCATCCCCGAGGCTGGTGCCGACAACTCGGGATGGATCACCCCGCTGACCCGGGTGAACACACGCGCCATCGACCGCTTCGGCGGCACGATGCTGCACACCTCGCGGATGAATCCACAGATCAGCAAACAGGATCACATCCCCGAGCACCTGGAATCGTCGAAAGGTGCGCCCGATGAGCGCGGCCGGTACGACCTCACGAAACCTGCTCTGCGCACGATCGACTTCCTCCAACTCGACGGCCTCGTGGCCCTCGGCGGCGACGGTACGCTGACGTTCGCCCGGCGCCTGCACAGCGAAGGCGTGCCGCTCGTCGCTATCCCCAAGACGATGGACAATGATGTCTTCGGCACCGACTACTGTCTCGGCTTTTCCACAGCCGTCACGCGGTCGGTGATGTTCATCAACGATCTCCGCACCGGCGCCGGCTCGCACGAGCGGTTTCTCGTCGTCGAGCTATTCGGCCGCTACTCGGGTGAGACGTGCCTGCTGGCGTCCTATCTTGCCGGCGTCGATCGGGCCGTCATCGCCGAGGTGCCGTTCGATTGCGAGAAGCTCTACCAGTTGCTCGAAGCCGATCGCAAGGACAACCCCAGCGGCTACGCGGTCGTGGCGGTGTCCGAAGGGGCACGGCTCATCGGCGGCGGCAATATCGAGAGCGGTGAAGCGGACGCTTACGGCAATCGCAAACTCGGCGGCATCGGCGGCATCATCGGCGACTATCTCGAGACGAAAACGCACGACAAGGCGATCTATCAACGCCTGGCCTACCTGATGCGCAGTGGTGCTCCTGACTCACTCGATCAACTCGTCGCCAACAATTACGGCAGCCTGGCCGCCGACCTCATGCGGCGTGGCGACACGGGCAAGATGGTGGCCGTCGTTGATGGACGCTACACCGCCGTCCCGATCGAAGTCGGCAGCGCGGCTCGCAAACGCGTCGACGTCGACCGCTTCTACGACGTCGCCCACTACCGGCCGAAGGTTGCCGACGTGATGGACATGCCGATGTTCCTGCATTGACCGCGAGGTATCGCCCAAGGAGTGAGGGCGTCTCGCCCGCGGCCATTGGGGCGTCCCGCCTCAATGGTCTCCGCGAGCGAAAACAGTTCGGATGCGCGGGACAAGTGATCGTAGGAGATTCCGGCAGGACGCGATCAGAAGCACTTGGGCGAGACGCCCAAGTGCCCGCGGACGAGACGTCCGCACTCCTCCACTACAATTCAGCTCATGGATGAACCGTCGGATTCCGAACGCCAACAATGGCTGGAAGAATTTGAGGCCGCGGCACGACGCCCGTTAGAGCAGCGCATGAAGTACGCGTTCATCAAGACGTACAAACCGGTGCTCGACGACGTGCCGTTCCGGGCATTCGACACGATGGCCGATTACCGTGCCTGGTGCGAAGCCAACCTTCCGGAATGGCTCGGATACGGGAGATAGATGGCCCGTTCGAATACGTCGATCGCCCGTTGCGTCAGGGCTTGATCTTCTTCGCTTTCTGAGGCTTGTGGCCGTTTCTGTTTGCGGCGGGGTATTTGGCCAGCAGCGCCCTGCTGCGTACGGGCCGCTGAACCAGAGCACCCCCGCATCCGGCGCACCTCATGTTGAGTTTGTTCTCGGCGCAGTTTGCACAATAGGTTCGCTCGAATGAACAGATGTAGACCTTCGCGGATCCGGCCGCCACCGGTTTGCCGCAGTTTTCGCAATTGGGACGAATTTCGAGGGCCATCGATGCCTCCGGGTTGTATGGTTGAGAGCGGGCTCAGGATACAACGAGTGACTCGTCTAGTTGCCGGTTTGCTCAGTGCCACAATGCGGCGCTTGCGAAAGTGAGGACAATCATGACGGTGTCTATTTTCGTCGGTGCGAGCGTCGATGGCTTCATTGCGCGGGCGAACGGGGAGCTCGACTGGCTGCCGGAGGGTGGTGGCGAGCCTCATGGCTACAATGAGTTTTTCGCGAGTGTCGACGCGCTCGTCATCGGCTGCAAGACGTTCGAGACTGTGCTGGCGTTCGATCCCTGGTCTTATGGCGACAAGCGCGTCGTGGTGTTGAGCAGCAGTCCCGTTGATCTGTCCGCTGCACGTGGTGTTGTCGGGGAGTGAAAAGCGTTTCACGCGGAGACGCGGGGGACGCGGGAGATGTCAGCCGTTGCGCGCGCGGAAGGCGACGTAGGCGACGATGACAGCGATGATGACCAGCATGATCCGTCCCATTCCCATCATCCGGGAGTGCGACACCGGCCGCGTTCCCTTCGGTTTGATGCCGGTCACCGCGGCGACGGCAACGATGACGACTGCGATTCCAAGCAATACGAGCCAGTTCATGGTGAACGGGCTCTACAAGATCGGGGCCAGCGTGGGGAGTGGGGTGTAGGGGGGGTGTAGGGGGTGGGGAGTCACGCGAAGCCGCGAAGACGCGAAGGAGTTGGTTTTGGTGAAGTTTTCTTCGCGCCTTCGCGTGAGAGGGTGTCGGGGGTGGGAGCAGAACCAAAGGAACCGTTTGCGAGGGCGTAGCTCTCTTCGTCTTGCCTCTGCTCCCACCCCCCACTCCCCACGCCCCACCCCCTTCCCTCCCACCCGGCTCCATAGTATTTTCACCGCTTGCGATCACTCGTCTTCGTCTGGCCTTACGCGCTGTTTTTCTGGTTGGTCTACTTGTGGGCGTTCGCCCCTGAGTTCGCGATGGTCCAACGCTCGACTGCGCCAGCCGCCGCGAGCGGATCGAAAGACTCCGGATCGTTGCGCTTCATCGTGCTGGGGATGTGGCTCGGTCTCCTGATCTCGTTTCCGATCGCATTCGTGAAAGTGCTTCGTTTTGCGCCGGCGATGAATCTCCCGGCGTTCTTCATCGGAACGGGGCTGCTGATCGCCGGCTCCATTCTCCGCCGCCACTGCTGGCGCATCCTTGGCGACAACTTCACCGGCGATGTGCGCGCACGCGAGGATCAGCCGGTGATCGACCGCGGCGCCTACCGGTGGGTGCGCCATCCGTCGTATACCGGCGGCATTCTGATGTTCGCCGGCATCGGAGTCGCGCTTTCCAACTGGGCCAGTCTCGCGATTCTCGTCATCGTCTCGGTGGCCGTTTACTCGTACCGCATCGCGGTTGAGGAGAAAGCGCTCCTCGGCGCCATCGGAGAGCCGTACGCGGCCTTCATGCGCACGAGAAAGCGGTTCATACCTTACGTGATTTGAGGAAAGCAGAGATCAGAAGATCAGAGATCAGCGATCAGGAAGTCGGCGAGCTGCCCTGATCTCTGATCTCTTGTCTCTTGTCTCTGATCTCTGATCTCTGATAATCTCTGATCTCTGATCCCTAGTCTCTGCCGTCCCCGGGATGCGAACGTCCCGCCCTTCGCGTCGCCAGAGCATGGCGCTGATCGACCAGTGATCGCCGCGGCGGAAGAGTTGGATGCTGTTGACGCCGCGGTTCAAGACCTCGCCATCGCGCGAGCGGCGGGTCTCGTAGGCGCTGAGGACGTGCGCGACCTCGCCGAATTGTCTGGTCTCGCGCCAGATCTCGCCTTCCCAGAAGCTGGTCATCGCGCCCGAATCGATCATCGCTTCGAGATTGGCGCGGTAGGAGTTGAGATCAAATTCGAAAACGCCTTCGTCCGTGACGCGAACAAGCCGCGCGCCCGGAGCGAAAAGCGCCGTCTGGCGCGACCAGTCAGGATGCTGCCCTTCCTCGAAACAAATCGAGTCGTACATTTCGGCGATGACGTCGTCGAGATTCATCAGATTCAATGTCGCGTGCTCAACGCGTCAGCCACACCAACGCAAACGCGATCATGCCCGGCAGCGCCTGAAGATAGAGGATCGAGCGTTTGGTCGTCAGACCGCCGAAGACTCCCGCCACGATCACGCATCCGAGGAAGAAGAGTTGGATGCGAAGGCCGGCGTCTCCTGGAAATGGACAGAACGCGCCCCACAAGAGCCCAACCGCGAGGAACCCGTTGTACAGCCCCTGATTCGCGGCCAGTTTTTTCGAACCCTCCGCGAGCTCGGGCGACAGCGCGAAAATGCGCCGGCCTCGGGGCGTCGCCCAGAGAAACATTTCGAGCACCAGAAACACAAAATGAAGGAACGCGACGATGACGACGGCGCTGACCGCGGCAGTGTGCATGTGTGCTCCGTTTTGGATTGCGCCGAGCCTACCACGGCGCCGTGCCGCGGCTATCCGATACGGGCCTTTCGCGCGAAGAGTGCCGCAGGAACACCGATCAGGAGCGCGTGGACCAGGAGATTGCAGACGAACGAAACGCTTCTCTCCTAGGAAACTTGCGGTGACGGCTTTTGAGAAGGATGAAGGATGAAGGATGAAGGATGAAGGATGAAGAATGAAGAGCGAGAAGATCTAAGGCCCGATACCAGATCACCGTTCATCCTTCACTCTTCATCCTTCATCCTTCATCCTTCATCCTTCAAAGGAGTCGTATCATTCCGCGCTCGATGCAGACTCGTTGGAAGCACGGTTCCCTGATTCTGCTCGCTACACTTCTGTCCTGCCGCACGATGGCTCCTCACGAAACCGGCTTTCTGCTTCGATCCGTCGTCGTCGGAGGGCACAGTTATCCCTATTCGGTCTACGTTCCGCACTCGTATGAGCCGTCGAAGCGCTGGCCGGTCGTTCTTTTTCTACATGGCTCGGGGGAGCGGGGGAGCGATGGTTTGCGCTCGACGCAGATCGGAGCGGCGGCGGCAATCCGCGCTAATCCGGAGCGGGTTCCGGCCATCGTCGTCTTCCCGCAGGCGCCGCTCGAAACGCGCTGGCTTGGCGAGCCCGCCGACGCCGCGATGGCCGCACTGCACGCCGCGATGGCTGAGTTTCATGGCGATCCGGACCGCGTCTACCTCACCGGCCTGTCGATGGGCGGCTACGGAACGTACCACCTGGCGTTGGCGCATCCGACGGCCTTTGCCGCGCTTGTCGTCGTTTGCGGAGGTCTGCTGCCGCACGCGACGACGACTGCGGTGCAGCAATCGCCGTTGACGATGAACGCTTCCGATCCTTACGCGCTCACGGCGCATGCGATCCGTAAGTTTCCGATCTGGATTTGCCATGGCGATGCTGATCCGGTCATCCCGGTCGATGAGTCGAGGCGGATGGTGGCGTTGCTGCGCGCCGAGGGCGCCGGGGTGCATTACAACGAATATGCGGGCGTCGGCCACAACGCGTGGGACCGCGCGTACGGCGACGCCGAAATGTGGCGCTGGTTGTTGTCGCAGCGGCGAACGAAATAGTTCAGGCGATCGACGCGGTGCACGCGCGGCATCGCCGGGCCGCGGCCGGAATCATCTCCAGACATTCAGGGCAGGTCTTCATCGGAGCGGGAGGCGGCACCGGCGCCGGCTTCACGAGCCACTTGACGATCAGGAAAACGACGAACGAGATGATCACGAAGTCGAGAACGGTTCCGGCGAAGTGGCCGTAGAGGATGGCGTTCTCCGTGATCTTTCCGTTCGCGTCCTTCGCGGTCGAAAGGACAATCCTTGCTGAACGCCACTCGCCGCCTTGCAGCAAAGGACCGATGAGCGGCATGAGAATGTCGCCGGCCAGCGATGTGACGACGTTGCCGACAGCTGCGCCGACGATCACGCCGACTGCGAGTGCCAGGGCATTGGTCTTGGTCAGGAACGCGCGGAATTCAGAGATCATCGAACGCTCCTTTTCTTCTGTGCGCGGTCCCGTTCCCACGAGGCAATTGGTCCTGCGATCACCGTGAACATCGGATGCGCCAGCGGTTCACCGACTTCCCGGTGACGCTCGTGGCGCGCGGGATCACGAGCCAATAGTTTGGACTGAAGATGGCGCCATTCAAAATGCAACTGTCCGCTTGAAACCGCAACTGGCCCTGCATCGCCTTCGGCCATGATCTTCGACTGATCGAACCGATATCCTCGCCGCCCGGCCTCGCACGCGACTTCGCGAAGGTACGCGGCGATCATTGCGCGCGAATCGGGCACTTCGCGAAATCGCTCGAGTTGCGGATGCCGCGTGTAGCCGCGGGTGAGTCCCGACAGAACCGCTTGCGCAAGAAGCGCCTCGCGCCAGAGCGCGACGAGTCCTTTGGAATCGAGATATTGCGGATGCAGCGACCAGAGGCGCACGGCCTGGCGATCATAGCGCGCCCCAAGCGAGCGTAGCGCCGGCGGCTCGCCGGCTGTACCGCCAGCGGCCCGCTGGCGACCTTCACCCCGCGCGAAACCAGCATTCCCCGCCAATTTAACCCCCTTCCGTTCCCGCTTTCTGACAGGCTCATCCGACCCTCCCTCTACAATCGCTCAATGGAACTCCTCCTCTGGCGTTGGAGCACCACGGCGCAGATCACCTCGGCGCTGATGATCGCGGTGTTCTTCGTCGTGCTGGCGCGATCGATACGCCGTGTGGAGATGCGCCCGTGGGTAGGCGCATGGCTCTGGAATCTCGCGGCGCTCCTCGTCACGACCATCTTCTGGTACTTCCAGCCGACGTCGCAGATCGCGTTCATCGTCCTGCGCGGCGGCTATTTCCTGAGCAAGACGATGTTCATGGTCTTGCTGACTGCAGGCGCGTGGCGCTTCGCGCGCCAACGCCCGAACGTATCGTTGCTCCGAGCCGTGATTGCCTGCGTGGTTCTCTACGCGGTCACCGCCGCGTTTCTGGCGGACACCATCGACCGCATCGGCGTGTCGGAGTCCGCGGTCATCGCACTGATCCTCGGCATCGGCGCCATCGCGCTCTTCCTGAAACGGATTCCAGGCGCGGATTGGCTGGCGTCGGGATTCGCGATCCGCGCCGTGCTTGCAGTGATCGAGACGCTTGCTCACGGCCACGTCGTGCTTACCCGCTTCGTCTCCGATGCTGCGCTCGGCCTGTTTCTAGCCTCCTACTCGTCCTTCGACACCGGCGTGGAGTGGGTCATCGCCCTCGGCTGCGTGCTCATCCTCTATCGCACGATTCAACTGGAGCTGACGCAATCGAATCGAAACCTCACTGCCGCGCAGGAGGTGCTTCAGGAGCTCGTCGACCGCGATTCACTCACCGGTCTTGCCAACCGCCGTGCTCTTGCCGGTGTGCTCGCCGATGTGCTCCCGACCGGCGCGACCGTTCTCTTTTTCGACCTCAACGACTTCAAGAAGATCAACGATTCGTACGGCCATCAGATGGGCGATGAATGCTTGAAGCGTTTTGCGCGCGTGCTCGAGGCGAGCTTCCGTCCTCACGATCAGGTGATCCGTTACGCGGGAGACGAATTCGTCGTCGTCGCGCCGGGCGCGAAGCCGGAGCATGTGCTCGATCGCATCGACAGCCTTCGCGAGCGGCTGAAGTTCGAGCGCGCGGATGGCCCTCCGATCCGATTCTCGGTCGGCCACGCCTATCTTCCCGTAGGTGGCGAAGCGGAGACGGCGTTGCGGGCGGCGGATGAGGCGATGTATCGCGACAAGAGCCGGAAGCCTGCCGGCCTGCGGTCCGTCTAACTGCGGAGACGGAGTGCTATTCTTCCGCGACTCAAACCGCCTTCCAATCAGAACCTATGGACTCCTTCCCACTCCGCCCACGCGAGGTCTTCGAAGAGCTGAGCAAGACCGTCGTCGGTCAGGATGAAGCGATCCGCGAGCTCTCCGTCGCCGTGGTCAAGCACCTGGTCGGGCATCCTGCGCCGAACATGCTGCTCGTCGGCAACTCCGGATCGGGAAAGACCACGCTCATGCGCGCGGTCGAGCAGTTTCTGGCCGGACACGCCGATCTGATCGAATCCGCGAACGTCATTCGCATCAACGCGAATGTGCTCGCCGAGGAGCACCAGGGATATGGGCGGGCAGTGCTGGGGCGGCTGCTCGCCAACGCGCGGCGAATTCTTGGCGCGGCCGCCTCGATGAGCGATCTTCTTCGCTGCGTCGAGCACGGCATCGTCTTCATCGATGAAGTCGACAAGATCCGCGCGCAGGTCAGCGGTCAACCGAACGTGCGCGGCATCGTGGCGCAGGAAGCTCTCCTGACGCTGATGGAGAACGAGAACGTCGAGTTCGACGTCGACGGCATGCGTTTCGCCGTCAACTCGTCGAACATCCTCTTCATCGTCGGCGGCGCCTTCGAGGAGCTCTACGAGGCTGTTTTCCGCCGCGCCACGATTGGCCAGGACGTCGCGCCGATGAAGCCGGTCGTCGTGGTTTCCGCCTCCGGCGAGGTTCGCGAAGAGTTGCCGTTTCATCTGCGGGACTACCTGAAGTACGACGATCTGTTCCGGTACGGCATGACCCCGCAGTTCGTCTCCCGCTTCGAATCGATCGTGGTGTTGAACGATCTCGCCGAGTCCGATCTGGCCCGCATCTTCGTGGAGCCCGAGGCATCGATCTTCCGAACGTCGCGGGCGTACTTTCAGCGGTTTGGCGTGGACCTGCAGATCACACGGGGAGCGCTGATCGCCATCGCCTGGGATGCAGCCCAGCAGAAGCGCCTCGGCGCCCGCGCGCTGCGCGAGACGTTCCGCCGCGTGATCGGCAACCTCGAGTTTGACCCCGCGGACGCCGGCACGCGCGTGCTCACGATCGACGAGAAGATGGTCAAGCAGTCGATCGCCAGCCGCGAGCAGGGAACGGCCCGGCGCCAATGACGCGAACGTCATTCGCAATCGTTGCGGTCGTCAGTTGCTTCATCGCTTCGGGCGCATCAGCGCGTGTGATCTTCGTCGACAGTGTGGCCGTTGCACCGGGGCAAGGCACACGACAGTGGCCATTTGCGACGCTGGCAAGCGCCGCCAACTCCAGCGCAATGGGCGATGTGATCTACGTCGCCGATTCGGGCACGCCGTACACCGACAGCATCGTATTGAAGAAGGGGCAGATTCTCGTCGGCTCGGCGTTCGGTCTTGATGCTCTGCGCACGGAGTTTAAGTTCGATACCGGCGTCGACCTTCCGGCGAGACAGGGAGCGTCGCCGGTGATCCACGGCACGGTCTCGACCAGCGGCGACAACGTTATCGCCGGATGCACGATCGTCGCGGAGCGGATGCCGGGAATCAACGGATCGGGCGTGTTCGGGACGCTGACGGTGCGCGATGTGTACTTCAAGACGTCGCTGGGCGGGTTCGCCCTCTTTCTTCAGGATCAGCATGGCAAGGTGACGATCACGGGCGGCGCGGTCGACGCAACGCAACAGGGCGGCGGGCTTGGCTTCTCCGGCGGTGAAGGCGAGATCACCGTCGATCACTGCTCGATCTCCGGCGATTTCATGACGGCTCTGCGAGTCAGCAGCCGGCGGCTTGGCCCGATCACATTCCGCCGCGGTACGAAGTTTCGCGTCGCGGACGCTGGCGATGATGCCATCGTCCTGCGCGACCTCGAGCGAAGCGCTCCGATCGTGTTCGAGGATGTCGTCACGGTTCACGGCCGCCGCCGCGGATTCGTCGCCAGCAACGTCGGCAGCGTGAAGCTGGGCGGGAGCTCGACCCTCAGCACGACGAACGGCGCCGCACTCGACGTCCGCGATTCGGGCGTCGAGCTTTCGTTCGAATCCGTCTCCGCTTCGGGCGTGGCGCCGGGAACGCTGGACGAGGGAATCGTCGTCGATCGCGTACATGGTCACGTCACGATTACCGGTGTCGACGGCAAGGGTGGAACCGGCGGCGCGATCCTTCACGCACGCGCCAACGGCATGCGCATCGCGCAGACGGCCAACGTGCGGATCGCCGGCATCACGCTCACCGATAGTGGCGTGAATACTCCGGCCCGAGGGGTTCGCTGCGCGGGAACGTTTGACGTCAATTCGACGGCGGTTTGCCGCGCGGCGCTTTACCTGAGGCATCTGACCGATTCGACATTCGAGAACATCGTCGTCGACGGCGGCGGCGCCATGGGCCTCAACGCGAACAATTTGCGCGACGTGTCGTTCTCCGGCCTGGACGTCCACCGCGCCGGCGACGAGACCTTCGAGAGCGGGGTGTTGCTGCAGGAACTGGGCGGAACGATCACATTCAGCGCTTCGTCGTTTTCCGACAACGCCGGCAGCGAGGTGCTCGTCGAGCAGCGCTTCAATGCCGGCCGGCTCGTGCTCGATCGCTGTACGCTTTCCGCGCCGCAGCGTCCCGAGGTCGCGAAGCAGCTTCTGTCGGTTCAGGTGTCCGGAGGAGCGAAGCTCGACGTCGCGGTGCGCAACTCCGACCTGCGCGACAGCATCGGCTCCGCGATCGAGGCATCGTCGACGGAGAGCAGTTCGCTGGCACTCTCCGTCGCCGACTCGACACTCCAGCACTTCGGTCACGGCATCATCACCGGCTCGGCCACGCAGTCCTCGCATCTCGCCGTTGCGATTCATGGCAGCCAGTTCGCCGCGCCGGCGGTCCGCGAGCGCGCCTGGATCGAGATCGCCGGCAAAGACAAGGCATCCGTCTGCGCCGACGTGAGCTCGAACCGTTTCACGGCGCCGGAGGGGACCGCCGTTCGCCTCGGTGCCGCACCGGGATCACAGTTTGTAGTGACCGGCACCGTGTCTTCCGATAACAAGGCCATCGCGGCAGCAATGACGGCCGCAAACGGCGGCGCCCCGGTCGTCACCGAAGGGGTTATCTCCGCGAATTTAACCTGCCCTTAGTACTTCACAATAACGCGGCGACGGAACCGTGTTACGATACGTCCCGTTCAGCTTGCCGTGCCGCAAGTATAAGAAAACATTAGATTTAATAACGTTAGGCAGGAAGTCAGCTATGAAGTTGCCAGCCGTCCATCGTCGTCAATTCCTCAAGATCGCATCCGTCGCCGCCGTAGGGGTTGCCTTCAGCGAGCGACGCTTATTTGCGGCTACCAGCTCCGGCATCGTGCCGCTGCTCGGAGTCGGCTATGCGGCCTCGCTGCCGGAGGATGGCTTCACGGTTCCGATGGCCGATGCGTCGACGATCCTCAGCCCCGATCCCACGTTCATCAGCCGCGCCGCGCGCATCACTGTCGTCGGAGCGTCACGTGCCAAACAGTACGCGAATACCACCGGCGGAATCGGTGTCGATGCCTACTTCCCCATCACCGGCCGCGACGCGGCCAAGTCTCCGCGGTTTGGATTCTGGTCCGCCGCGAACAATGCGATGACCGGTCCGGTGTCGTTTCGGATGCCCGCGCTGGCAACCACGGGCCTCGCGTTCGTCGTGCGGCGCTTGCGTCCGACCGCCGGAGACGGCCAGTTGAACACTGTGCCGGCGCTCGAGACGGAGACGTCGCCTTTGACGCTGTCGCTTGGCAACGTGGACGGCCCCAAGCTGGCTCGCGGCATCTACGCACTGGCGTTCCGTGAAGAGAATGGCGACAGCGCTCCGAGCTGGAATCGCACGTTGCTGATGCACCAGGCCGGCCAGTACTCGCTCTCCGGCGTCACCGGCGTGACCTACGTTTTGCTGCAGGTCGATTACGACGAAGAGCCGGCTGCGATTGCGCCTGCACCGCCGCGGAATCGCGCGTCGAGACACTGACGCGCGGGAGTTGCAGGTCGGGTGTCGGGTGTCGGAGCGTGAAGCCGACGCGGCATCGAGTTCCAACGCGGCCTGACTTGTTTACTCGTGCCTTGTTTCAGGCCCTTTGATCCTCACGCTCCGACCTCCAATCGAGCGCCTTCTCCCCTCGTGCTTTTCGAGGGGAGAAGGTGCCGAAGGCGGATGAGAGGTGTGGTGCAATCGAACGGCATGGAGTTCTAACCTGCGCGAAGTGCTCCATGACCCACCGTTGTCGCGAGAGTCAAACGCCCCCTCATCCGGCTTCGCCACCTTCTCCCCCACTGAGAAGCGTGGGGGAGAAGGCGCTCGATTGGGAACACGCTGCAAGCAATTCCGTGCAAGTGTGAGAAGTGTGCAGACTATCCGCCGCGGCTACAATGCGCGCCCTATGGCCGAACCCGGGAAATCGCTCTTCGACAAGTTGAAACGTGGGCTCTTCATGACCCACACCGAGATCATCGAGAAGGTGAAAGAGTCGCTGACTCCTGACCTTCCGATCGATCAATCCGCCATCGACCGCCTCGAGGAAGGTCTTCTCGGCGCAGACGTTGGCGCGGAGCTCAGCATGTCGCTGGTCGGACGGATCGAACAACGCGTCCGCGCCGAGCGGATCACTTCGATGGACCGCTTCACCGCGGTGTTGCGGGAGGAAGCGCGGTCGCTCATCCCGCAGCGCGCGATCTCGACGATCGATGTGACGCGCGCCAAGCCCTTCGTCATCCTCGTCGTCGGCGTCAACGGAACCGGCAAGACGACGACGATCGCTAAACTCGCCTCGCGCTTCAAGGGCGAAGGCAAGACCGTCCTCCTCGGCGCTGCCGACACCTTTCGCGCCGCTGCAATCGAGCAGCTACAACTGTGGGCCGAGCGCATCGGCGTCGATATGGTCAAGCACCAGGCGGGCTCCGATCCGGGAGCCGTTGCGCACGACACAGTCACCGCAGCGAAGGCTCGCGGTACCGACGTCGTCCTCATCGACACCGCGGGCCGCCTACACAACAAGTCGCACCTGATGCAGGAGTTGTCCAAGGTTCGCCGCGTGATCGAGAAGGAGTTGCCGGGCGCGCCTCACGAAACGCTCCTGGTGCTCGACGGCACCACCGGCCAGAACGGCGTGAGTCAGGCTGCGGCGTTCCTCGAGGCTGCACATGTCACAGGAATGGTCGTGACGAAGCTCGATGGCACGGCGAAAGGCGGCGTGATTCTCTCGATCATGCGCCAGTTCGACATCCCGGTGAAGTTCGTCGGGGTTGGTGAGAGCGCCGAGGATCTGATTCCGTTCGATCCGGCAGCCTATGTCGATACGCTCTTCGAGTGACTCAGACCCCACCACGCGGCGAAGACGACGCCGAACATCCCGACGATGCGGAAGACCAGCTCCGCGGTGAGCCAGAAATTCGCGCCGGCATTACCGTAGTGCGCCTCGCTCCAGGCGCCTTGCCGCACTGCGTAGGTCGATTCGATCGAGATCAGAAGGCTCACGCAGTGCGATGCGAAGAGGATCGCCAGCGCGATCGCCAGCCCGCGAAGATTGGCGAGACTCCAGGCGCGCTCGTTCGATGCGAAGAGCGCCAGCAGCAGAATGATGTTGTAGGTGAGCTGATCGGCAGGAATCGTCGCCGTCGGGATCGGAGTCGCCGATGTCACGAAGATCTGGCGCTCCTGCGGAACCAGCACCAGCGGCGACAGCCGCCGGTCGGCGTGAAGCAGCAGTTGCGTGGCCGGCGCCAGCACGTAGTTGTAGGCCGGCGTGGCAGCCCACCAGATCGCGACACCGAGCACGAGGCCGGCGAGGAACCTAGAGACTCGCAGGAGCATCGCGCGGGGTGACCTTCGAGGTCCAGATGAGGAAGAGAAGGACCGCAGCGCCGAACATCAGCGTCTGCCAGACGGCGAGGTGAAAGGTCTCGAAGATGCTGCGGTGATAGACGCCGAGAAGGTAGAGCGAGTCGATGCGGATGATGTTGAGCGCTTCGAGGATGACCGCCGCGGCGGCGGCGCCGATGAACCGCTTTCGCATCGGAGCGTGAAAGGCGAGCATCGCCGCGCAGACGAAGACGACAGCCTCGAGGCCGTTGCAGCCGCCGCGGATGTCCACCGCAAATTTCGCCCCGGCGATGACCGTGCCGGAGACATGCACGCGCTCGCCGATCAGGTTCAGTGCTGCGCCTGAGACACGAGCCAGCGCTCCGGTGAACGGCAGCACGGCATGAGTGTCCACCCAGCCGATGGTGATGAGCGCGTAGAACGCGATGAGAAGAACTGCGAAGACGATGAGAAACCGCGTTTGCCGCGGAGCAAGAGCCATGCAGCGATTCTAGCAGTTGGCGCGGGGATCACTCCCGATGCACGTAAATCGTGTCGTCGGTGCGCTCGAAACGAAGGTTGTTCTGGCGGAGCACGATGTCGAGTGCCTTCGTCCATGGGACGTCGACCAGATCCACTGTCACCTGACCGCTGATGCCGTCGTCGACGACGATATCGGTCTTCGTCAGTTGCGCGAACGTACGCAGGACATCGTGAATGTCGGCCTCCTTCAGTGTGATCGATATACCCTCCGCCGGCTTCAAACGTGAGTCGGTTCGCTGCGCGATGAGCTTCGTGATCATCGGAGGCTCATGATTGACGGTTGTTTCAACTTCGACAGTGTCGTCGGCGTGACCGATCATGCGGATGACGGTTTCATTTCCTTCGCCCGTGCGTGACCTCGTTCCAGAGGTTGCTATCCCCCATTTTTCGACAGCGCTTCGAAGTTTGGCTGAAGCGATCAGTTTGCCACTCGTTCGATCGCGAACTGTAAGGTCGAAGTTGAAGAAGTCGGACAACGCTTCCCGGGTTGCAGTCACTTCGACCTTGTATTTCGAGGAAGTGTTGTCGCCTCGCGAGATCGCTCGGGCAACGCCAACGCCAATCGTGGCCATGGTGAGTACGGCGATGACCGACGCTGCCAGAAGCCGGTGGTTGAGAAGACGGCGTGATCCAAAAGTCATGATTGCCTCCATGCACGAGACCGCGGCTACGTGGAGCGAGAGCCACGCCGCGATTCTAGCCCAGGAGTGCGGGCGTCTCGCCCGCGGCCATCGGGCGTCCCCGCCCGATGGTAGTGCCAGAAATGCCCGAAAGTGTGAAAAGTGCCGGCTGGCAGTTGACGCCGGACGTCAGCGGCGATGAACCTGAATGGTGTTGCCACTCCGCTCGTAGCGGAGATTGGCATCGCGGAGAATGTGGTCGAAGGCATCCATCCACGGCGTGTCACGCTCCGTTACCGTAACCGTGCCTCTAATGTCGTCGTCGACCAGGATGGTCATGTTCGTCGCCAGCGAGAACGTCTTCATGACGTCGCGGATGTCGGCATCTTTCAGATTGATCGAAATGGGTTCGCCGCCACTGGCTGTGGGTCTCTCCTCGACGGTCCGCGTGGCTGCGGGCCCGGCCGCTCGGAAGTTGATCGTGAGATTGAAGAGCACGTCCACTGCCGTTCCATTCAGAGTGGCGGGACGGAACGTCCATTGCTTCACCGCATCGAGGGCAGCCTGATCCAGCCCGAATGGCAGCGGTTTGAGGACGCGCGCATCCTTTACGACGCCCGTGTGATCGATCACCACTTCGAGAATGACGACGCCGCTGATCCTCGATTCTTTGGCAAGGGCTGGGTAAATCGGCTCCACGCGGTTGATGACCACAGGTGGCTTGACGTCGCCGCCGACGCGGAGTGGCGAATCACCTGGGATGCGGAGGGATTGGGAACCGCCCGTCACCGCGCTCTTCATGACGATCCTCGCGACGATCGCCGGCTCCTGATCCACGGTCGTTTCAACCTCGGCGGTGCCATCCGCATGACCGATCGCGCGGACGACGGCCGTGTGGTGTCCGGACTCCTTCGAGGTCATTTCAGACGTGGCCATCGACCATTGCTCGGCGCTGCTTCGAAGGTTGGCCGTTGAGACGACGACGCCGCTGGCTCGATCGCTCACGGTCACGGCGAAATTGAATACGTCGGACGACACATCGCGAGTCAGCGTCACATCGACCTTGTACTTCGAATCCGGACTGCCTCCCGAGGGAAGAGCGCGGGCTACGCCGAGTCCTATCGTGGTCAGCGAAAAAGCGGCGAGGACAGCGACAAAGACGGCGCGGTGGTTGAGAAGACGGCGTGATCCAAAAGTCATGATTGCCTCCATTCGTTCGCGGATGGTGTTGCTGACGATGCACGAGACCGCGGCTACGCGAGGTCCGATAGCGGCCTCGCAGACTTTGCGCAACGCGTTGACGTACGTGTCGGAATCGCCCGATGCGACGACGACCGCGTCGCAAGCTTCTTCGCGTGCGGCGTCCAGGATGTGGCGTGCAGTCCAGACCAGCGGGTGGAACCAGAGCGCGCAGCCGGCGATCGACTCGATGAGCCCGAGAAGGTTGTCGTGCCGTGCGATGTGAGCGCATTCGTGCGTCAGGATCGTCTCCAGCTCACTCGCCGAAAGGTGCGTCGCGGCCGGAATGAGGATGACGGGGCGTAGCATGCCGGCAGTGGCGGGGGCCGATATCGATTGCGAGCGGACGAGGCGTACGGGCCGCGCGAGGCGGGCCCGTACGAGCGCGCGCCCGAGGGCAGCCAGTTCGCCGGGCGTTGCGTCGAGATCATCGGCGAGCGCTCGACGCAGTGCCGCTCGTCCGCGGAGGAGAGCGCGGACCATGAGGCCGGCTGCAATCAACAGCCACAGGGAGATCAGGATCGCCGGCCAGCGCGAAACGGGAGCTGCGGCTCCATCCGCGGCGCTCAGCGGTCCTAGCGCTTCGATGACCATCGTGCCTTTCGGCATGCGCGCCAGATCGATGCCGATGAGCGCAAGGACGCGCGGAACGATCGCCGAGGGGACAGCGAACTTCATCAGTGCCGCGAAGACAATCGCGTAGCGCGTTCGCGCGGCCAGCCGCGGCATCTGCGCCAGAAGAATGGCGATGGCGAGGACGAGCGTCGACTCGAAGAGGTGGCCGCTCATTTCCGGCCTCGCTCAGGACCGATGTCAGCGATGAAGCCGATGCACCGTCTCTGACTGGCAATCGCTGTGGGATGGGGGCGCGTCATTTCGCCTCGTTGCCTTTGAAAAGGACGATGATCAGATCTTCGCCGCTCCACCGGATCTGAGCTTTGGAGGCCTTTACCGAAACGCCGGGAAGATCGAGCGCTAAGTTCGTAACGGCGCCGTCTTGCGTTTGCAGCGACGCCAAGGCTTTCTCAACCTCCGCCCGAGTGGCATTGACAGGAAGGCGGAATCGGACGAGCCGCCGTCCGTTGTTTCGCAGCAACGGCGCTGGCACCTTTTGTTTGAGCTCGCCCTCCTGACCAAATGTGACGCCTATAGGAACCTGGGAGAAGATGGTGCGCTCCCCATCGACCTTTGTAATGCCGAAAGGGGTGAAATTCATGCCGACTTTGGACGAAGAATCGAGCCCCGAGTAGTCCACGATAAGGCCGACGCCAGGGCCCTTCTCGATTTCATTGAGCACGGCCTGAGTATGTGCCTTGCCTTCGTCTGCCAGTTTCGTCTTGCTCTGTACGAGAGAAGCATACGCGGGGTCGCTCCTGGCTTCGCGAAGCGCGTCTGCCAGCTCGGTTGATGAGGGCTTCAGCGCTTCCTCAGCGATTGTGGTCAAAGAAGTATCAGGCGAGAAAATCCGGCTTTTCCAATTCGATGACAACTTGTCCAGCATCGCGCCTACTGCCATGCCGGAATAGTACAGTCGCCTACGCAGCGGGGCTGTTCCGTAAGGATCGTTGTTGACCACAACCGCGCCGTTCATGTTCTTGAGCATGGATTCGATGAGCTGTTCGCGCCGCGGCGCCAGGTCCGGATAGCCGCCGAAACCTTGTGCCCACGACATCGCGGCTCCTGGAACCCTTCCCTCCAGTACCTGGAAAAGACGATACTGAGTGTACTCCGCCAGTCCCTCATTGAACTCGCAGCCGTTCTCGTATTCCACGGCCTTGGCAGGCAGGCTGGCACGGCGATCCTTGCGCAGGGCCAGCCAGCGCACGGCTGCGCGTCGCACTGCCGCAGCGTCAGTAGCGCGCAGGGCCTCCGCGAGCGCCGAACCCTCTTGCGCCATACCTACGTTGTTTTCCACGGAAAGCACCGGATACTGCAACAGCAGCATTTCATTGGCGCCCTTATCGGGCGCCTGGGCGTGTTGGAAAACGTGAAAAGCCTCATGGACCACCATCGCGAGTTGGTCATACGGATCAGGAGCTAAGTCCGAAAAGTCCAGCGCCTGAATCTTCTCAGCAGCCGGCCGGGTGTCCTCCAGCAGGGCTCTTACTTGGTTCCTCAAATTGGACAGGGTGTCAGCGACAACGAGGGTTCGGACCCCACCGATGTCTTTCGAGGTGTTCTGCCCGTCCCATTGGATGATTGTTGGACCGTCTTTTACAAATATTCGGCCGCCGGGAAAGCTGATCGGGCCGGTATAGGGGAGAAACCCATCGGGCGGGTGCGGGTGATTGATGAGCACGTCCTGTTTCCCCGGCAAATAGAAGAGCAGGGGCGTGCGGGACGCGTCCCAGCCTGGCCAAACGGAGTTCTGTGGAGAGGCGATCAGCGCCCATACCTCTGCCGCTTCCGCAATCAACAGCGGATCCACCTGCAATGTCACCGCACTGGACGGGAGGTCCTTTGCGTTTCTTTTCGGTGTGTTCTGCGCATTCGCGAGCGATGCGGAAAGAACTGTAAAAACCACTGCGAAGGTCAGAATCTGAGGCGTTCGAATCCCCCTCATTTCCGGCCTCGCTTCGGCGCTTTGGCGCTACTCTCGATCGCTTTCAGGTCATCGAGCGACAGTTTGCCGGTCTCGACGAGATGCGCCACGAGCGGCTGCGAGCCGCCGACGAGATCGAGCAACTCCTCGACCAAGCGCCGATAAACCGACTTGCGCGTCACGGCTGGCTCGAAGAAAAACGCGTTGCCGGCTTTGCGCGTGCGGCGCACCGCGCCTTTCTGCTCCAGGCGCTGCACGATCGTCTGAATGGTCGTGTAGGCGGGGCGGTCTTCGCGGTCGATCGCTTCCTGAACCTCGCGAACTGACGCCTCGCCGAGTCGCCAGAGCACGCCCATGACCTCGGTCTCGAACTTGGTCAGCGCGATGCGTTCTTTGCTCATCGCGCGACATACTACAAGTGTAGTAGCACGGAGTCAAGAGGCGCAGGGACCGGCGTCTCGCCGGTCCCTTTTTTCACTCGCTACTTCGACCGCTTGCAGGTTTCCTCGTCGAGTTTCATCCACGTACCCTTGTCTTCCATTTCGCCTTCGTGGGTGAACTCGTCCTTGTTGACCTTGGTGAATACGTCCCGAGAATTCGACGTCATGCCGCCGCCGTGCATTGGGCCGGTGAACGTGAGCTTGTCGCCGTCCCAGGCAGCCGTCGCCGTCGAATAGCCGCCCATGCTGTCTACGGTGCCAGCGACAATCGACTTCGGCTCCTCGTCGTAGCCCCAGAACGCGCGCAGTTCAAAGGGAGTCGGATTCTTGTCCGTCTTCGCCTCTTTGTAGTGCGCTTCGAGCCAGGCTCCGCCGAGGATCCACGCGGCGGTGACGGTGGCCTTCGACGGATGCTCCGGCCCCATCGGCGAGGCGAACGTCTTTCCGGTGCACTGGAACGTCCCAACGAAGTAGTTCAGACTCTTCAGATTCGGATTGGTCTGGCCGAACGCGGCCACCGTGACGAGACAGAGACCCAGAATGAGAATGCGGATTTTCATGCGACCTCCTCCTTTTCGTAACACCTACGCCGTCCGCGGCGCTTTGGATGCCTAGGCCGTGCGCGGCACGGCAATCTCGGACACGATTGTCCGAGACATTCTTCGAAGAAGGTCCGGTGCGAACTTGATCTTGGTTGACCGGTTGCCGCCGCCGACGACGATGTACTCGCGCTTCATCACCTCGGCATCGACATAGAGCGGTACGCCTTCGGGCAAGCCGAAAACGGTGACGCCTCCGATGAGTTGCCCCGTCAACGCCGCGGTCTCCTCGGCGGACGCAAACGACATGCGCCGGACGCCGGTCAGTTTGCTCACCTTGTGATTCACATCCAGCTTCGTCGACGCCGTAACGAGACAGGCGACATAGCTTCGCGGCTCCGTCTTCAGCGCGACGAGAATCGTGTTCGCCGCGTTCTCCCGAGGGATGCCGTAGTTCGCGCAGAAGACATCGGTGTCAGCCCATTCCGGATTGCAGGCGAGAACCTCGTGCGGGATGGCGAGCGCATCAAGCTCGCGCTGCACGGCCGGATCGAGCTCGTTCATAAAACGCGATTCTGAGCGAAGAAGCCACGCGCTTGCAATCACTTAGGTGTGCATTCGCTGCGGAGCAACGATGACGGCTTCTGTGGGTGCTGACGTAAGTCCAAGGAGCTGCGCGAGTTAGGCCACGCATGCACGAGGTCGAGAACCTCATGAAAGAGGTCGGACAACCTCATTCACGAGATCGGAGAACCTCATGCATGAGGTCGGACAACCTCTTTCACGAGATCGAGAACCTCATGAAAGAGGTCGGACAACCTCATTCACGAGGTCGGGAACCTCATGAAAGAGGTCGGACAACCTCATTCACGAGGTCGGGAACCTCATGAAAGAGGTCGGACAACCTCATTCACAAGGTCGGGAACCTCATGAAAGAGGTCGGACAACCTCTTCCACGAGGTCGAGAACCTCATGCATGAGGTCGAACAACCTTACTTACGAGGTCGAGACACTCATGCATGAGGTCGGACAACCCGCATTCAGGAGGCTCTGACGCGCCTTCGTTGTCAATTCTCCATTGTCAATTCTCAATTGCATCGCTTACTGGTCCAGCGTGAACGTTACGGTCAGCGTGAAGATGACTTCTACCGGCTGGCCATTCAGCGTCCCGGGATGGAAGCGCCACTGCTTGACCGCTTGCTCCGCCTCGTCGCTGAGTCCAAGCGGCAGCCCCTTCAGCACCTTCACCTGTTCGACCTCACCCTGCTTGTTGACGATCGCTTCCACGACAACGACGCCTGTGATGCGCCCTTTGCGTGCAGCCTCGGTGTAGTTCGGTTTGGTGCGATTGATCGTGACGGGCGCTTTGACATCGCCGCCGACACGAAGCGGTCCTTCGGACGGCTCGGGTGCTGCGGTGCCTTCGCCTGTGCCTCCGACCTGCCCGCCCGGCACGCCGCCCTTTTCGCCGCCTATGCTGCCGTCAATCTGGCCGCCGACCTCGCCACCGACAGTTCCGCCTGTCTGTCCGCCGACTACACCTCCCACGACGCCGCCGGGAACTCCACCTTCCTGTGCGCCCGGCGGATCATTCGAAGGCTCGGCCGGCGTCGTATCGACCGGCGCGGTCGTGGTCGGTGTGGGGATATCAACCTTCGGTATCTCCTGCGGAATCTCGCGCGGTTGCACGAAAGTCTGTTGTGGGATCTGAACCGGCTTGACGACCGGCGTCGGTGTCGAAGCCGCATGCGATGCCGCCGGTGGCGGGGGTGGAGGCGGGGGTGGGGGAGGGGCCGACGAGGACAGATAGGCGCGCAGCGGTTTGTCTTCGGCGGCCACCTTCTGCACCGCCCGGGTCGAGATGAAGAGGATCAGGGCGATGATGGCGCCATGAAGGGCCAGGGAGGCGATCGTTGCTTTCCCTCGCTTTGCTTTCTTCCGGGATACAAACAGTTCGTTTTGGAGATCCATATCGTTGTGTCTCCTCGCTCGTTTCGTTTAGTTATTGAGCAATATCGCAGCCAGGTGTTCACAGCCAGTTATGCTCGTAAAATCAATCATTTAGGCCACGTGCTAGAATCTCTCTACGATGAAGTCATGGCTATCGATGGGGCTGCTTCTGTTGTGCGGGTGCGCGAGCTCGTCGATTCCGATTCCGGCTGCCTGGCAGACTGTGCCGCAAGCCGCGCTGGTTGGCGACTACTGCGCGCACGTCTCGTGTGCGGCGAAGCCCCAGACCGCGATTCACGTGGTGGAAAACCGGATCTTCAACGGCGCCAAAGGCCTGACCCCACCCTTTGCCGCGATCGATTCCTTCGATGTCTCGCTCGATCGGAAAGAAGTCGTCTTCTCCGCACGCCGGAAGGACAACTTCGACATCGGACTGGTTTCGATGGACGGCAGCGACATCCACTGGGTTCCCGAAGATCCGGCCGATGAGACAGACGTCCAGTGGGCGCCGCGGGGAAACAAAGTCAGCTTCGTGCTGCACACGTTAACAGGCAGCATCGTGCGCACCGTGCATATCCCGACAGCGACGCCGCTCTCGGTCGACTTTCCGCAAACCCAGATCGACGCCCTCGCCTGGGAGCCGCAGGCGGAGCGATATGCGGTCGTCGTCGAGTCGCCGCAAACGTCGCAAAGTCTTCAGGAGATGACCTATGCAGGCGAGAAGCGGAGGGAAGTGATTCCGCCCGCGGCGCGCCTGGACGTTTCGATCGAGCCGATCGGCGGCCTGCTCGTGATGCGTCCCAACGACCTGCACTACGGCGAGAAGCTTCCGATCGTTCTCTGGCTCGATCCCCATCCCTTCGCCTGGAGCGACGCCCGCGCCGCGCTCATGCGCAACGCCCGCGTGGCGATCGCGATTGGGCCAGCGGTGGCCCCCTCGTTCTGGCACGAGGCGGTGAGGGTCGCTTGGATCGACGCCAGCAGAGGATTCATCGTCAGCCCTGCGGCTCATCAACCCAACTACATGGGAGCTCCGGTCATTACAGCGGACCCTTCCATTCCTGCCGGCCGCTACCGTCAGACCGGAAACACCGTCTCCGCCCCACCCGCTGTCGTACAATCATTTGCCGCCGCATGGATTGCGGACGACCTGAAGGGAACACCCCCGCCGAATGGCCGTCGATGAAACCAACAAGAAATCGACGATCCGCGAGTACTACGAAGCGCTCCTGATCGCCGTCATCTTCGTCAACTTTGCCCGCATCTTCGCCTTCCAGGCCTTCAAGATCCCCACGGGATCGATGGAGGACAACCTGAAAGTCGGCGATCACATCATCGTCAACAAGTTCATCTACGGACCTGGGACGACCCTCGGCGGGATGCTGCCGCTACGCGAGATCCGTCGCGGCGACATCATCGTCTTCCGCTACCCGCTGCAGCCCGACACCGACTTCGTGAAGCGCGTCATCGGCCTTCCCGGCGACACCGTGGAGGTTCACGACAAGGTCGTGTCGGTCAACGGAAAACCGCTGGCGGAGCCGTACGTGATCCATGTCGATCCGACGATCTATCCGCCTCGTCCGCAACTTCCGGAGCCGTATCGATCGCGCGATCAATTCGGGCCGTATTTTGTCCCGGAGGGTCAGTACTTCGCGATGGGAGACAACCGCGACCGCTCCAGCGACTCGCGGTATTGGGGAACCGTGCCCCGCTCGATGATCAAGGGCAAAGCGTTCATGGTCTATTGGTCGTTTGAAGGAACGCCGCCGTCGCCCGACGCGCCGTCGTCCGCGAGGATCAAGGAACTGGCCGGCGTCGTGGTCCACTTCTTCACGAAAACGCGCTGGGAACGGACGTTCTTCATCGTCGACAGCAAGTACCATTTCACGCCGGGTTTGACGCCCGAGGGCGAGGCCGGCGAAAGTCCATGAGCGATTCGAGGGAGTGGGGAGTGGGGGGTGGGGAGTGGGAGAACGGCTCGCCAGCCGAGCCCACGATGCCCGTGCGGGAGTCGGTTGTCGGGGGTCGGGAGCCGGAGAGGGCGAACCCTGGCGACGTTACCGCAACCCTGGCTTCGAGTTCTGATCCTGCATACGACGAGGAGCGAGCCTCGTCTGGCAGCAGCGTGACGGCGGCGCCTGCGGCTTCCGAAGAAGATACGGAGCCGGCCGACATCGATCAAGAGAACCTGGCGCCAGCTCCCACCCCCCACCCCCCACCCCCCACCCCCGACGCAACGACCCCCGACCCCCGACCCCCCGCCCCCGAAATCGACCCCGTCTACGTCGACCGCAGCGACCATTCCATTTCGCGGCGGCACATTCCGGAGAACGTTCTCAAAGTTCTCTACCGCCTTCATCGCAGCGGCTACCGCGCGTATCTCTGCGGAGGGAGCGTGCGCGATCTGCTGATGAGCGGAACGCCGAAGGATTTCGATATCGCCACGGACGCGCATCCGGCGGAGATCCGGCGTCTCTTCCGCAACAGCCGCATCATCGGCAGGCGCTTCCGCCTGGTACACATCATTTTTCAGGACATGCTCGTCGAGGTGGCGACGTTCCGGCGCGAGCCTGACCGCGCCGACGACGCTGCCGAGCTGCTGATCACGGACGACAACACGTTCGGCTCGCCGCTGCAGGACGCGCGGCGCCGCGACTTCACGATCAACGCGCTCTTCTACAACATCGCCGACTTCTCGGTGATCGATTACGTCGGCGGCCTCGAGGATGTGGAGGCCAAGCGCGTGCGCGTGATCGGCGATCCGGACGTCCGCTTCCGCGAGGATCCGGTCCGCATGATGCGCGCCGTCGAGTTCGCGTCACGCCTCGGATTCTCAATCGAGCCTGCCACGTGGGACGCGATCCTCCGTCACAAGAACGAGATTCTCAAGGCGTCGGCGCCGCGGGTGTCGGAAGAGATTCTCGATCTGCTACGACGAGGCTGGTCGCGCGGTGCCGTCCAGCTCATGGTCGATACGGGCCTTCTCGATCCGCTGCTCCCCGAGGTCTACAAGTCGATCGCAGGTGACCGGGCTCCGTACTTCTGGAAAATGCTGGAAGTACTCGACCGGACGGTTCAGGCGGGACGCAGGATTTCCGATCCCGTGCTGTTGTCGGTGATGTTCCTGCCGTGGATTCTGCAGGAGCTCGAGACAGAAGAGACGCGACGCACAACGAAGATGAAGACGAGCGATGTGGTCGTCTTCATCCGCGAGCTGATCCAGCCCATGTGTACGCGGATGTCGCTGGCGGCGGGAACGCGGCACCAGATCGAGACTGCGCTCGATACGTTATGGCGCCTGCTCGAACCGCCGGTCGATCGCAAGGCGCAGATCCGTTTCGTCTTCCGCGAGCCGTTCAACGACGCCCTCGCGCTCCTCGAGCTCTATGCGCTCTCGTCAGGCAAGTATGTCGAAGTCTTCCGCCAGTGGCGCGAGTTCGCCCAGCGCGCCCGCCGCGTGGCCGATTCGGAGGCGACACCGCTCCCGTCTGCGAAGCGAAGACGGCGCCGGCGATAGGTTTTGGCCGAAGTGGAAAGAGAGACGGTTTCACGCGGAGACGCGGAGGGCGCGGAGTTTTTCTCCGCATCTCCGCGCCTCCGCGTGACAGCCGTTGGTTCTCTCCCAGCCTCGTGACAGCAGTATCATTTGCAGGTGCCCGAAATGCCGGTCTACATGGACCATCACGCCACGACGCCGGTCGATCCGCGCGTCGTCGAGACGATGCTGCCGTACTTCACCGAGTTTTTCGGGAATCCGGCGTCGCTCACGCACGCGTATGGCAAGCGTGCGGCGATCGACGTCGAAGACGCCCGAGGGGTCATCGCGAAGTTCTTCGGTGTCGCGCAGAATGAGATTTACTTCACGGCCGGAGCGACGGAGTCGAACAACATCGCACTCAATCTTCTCGGCCCCGGCGATCACGCGATCAGCTCGGCGATGGAGCACAAGTCGATCCTGGTGCCGCTGCAACGGCTCGGGAAGCACGGCGTCGAGGTAACGATGCTGACGCCGGACGCCGAAGGCTTCATCGATCCTGAGGAGCTCCGCGGCGCCATCCGCCCGAACACGAAGCTGGTCTCGATCGAAGCCGCAAACGGCGAGATCGGTACCCTGCAGCCGATCGGCGAGCTCGGCGCGATCTGCCGCGAGCGGGGGGTTCTCTTTCACAGCGACATCACGCAGGGGGCCGGTAAAGTGCCGCTGGACCTGACGAACGTCGATCTGGCCGCATTCTCCGCGCACAAGCTTTACGGTCCGAAGGGGATCGGCGGGATGATCGTGCGACGCGGCATCCGCATCGAGCCGGTCATGCTCGGCGGCGGTCAGGAGAAGGGCGCCCGCAGTGGGACCGTGAATGTACCAGGCGTCATCGGCATGGCTCGGGCGTTCTGGTTTCGCGACAAGGAAATGGCCGCCGAGGGCGAGCGGCTGACGTTGCTGCGCAACGAGTTGTGGGACCGCGTTGTCGCGGAAGTTCCCGGCGCGTTCGTGAATGGACCGCGCGAGCGGCGACTGCCCGGCAATCTCAATGTCGCGTTCGAGCGCGTCGAATCGGACGCGGTGATGCTGGCCCTTCGCCATTTTGCGCTGTCGTCGGGCTCGGCGTGCAGTTCAGGGGACCGCAGCGCGTCGCCGGTGCTCTTGGCGATAGGTGTCGCCGAGGAGCTGGCCTACGGCTCTCTCCGCTTCGGCCTCGGCAAGTCGAACACGGCCGATCACGTGGCCCTGCTCGTCGACGATCTCAAACGCAACATTCCCCGCCTTCGGGAGATCTCCGCGGCGTGAGCAACCCCGAGCCTCCTCGCATCCTTCTAGTCGACCAGTCGAGAGGCTCGCTGTTGTTTCAGGAATCGATTCTTCGCCGCCGCGAGGCCATCATCGTCACCGCGCTGGCGGGAACCGAAGCGCTGGAGATCGCGCGCAAGGACCGGCCGCAGCTCATCATGTTCGCCTTCGATCTCTTCGACATGAACGCGCCCGAGTTTTGCCGCGAGATCCGCGCGGACTCCTCGACGCGCACGATGTCGCTGCTGCTCGTCTGCGAGCGCGATTCGCCCGAGCACGCCGATCTCTGTCTCTCCGCCGGTTGCAACGACGTCATCTACCGGCCGCTGGAACGAATGGAGCTGGACGGGAAGGTGGCGCGATTGACCACCATCCCATCCCGCCGCGAGCTGCGGACGCTGACGCGCATCGAAGTCTCGGTCGAGAACAACGGCCGTTTTCTCATCGGCCGGAGCATCAACGTGTCTGCCAATGGCATGTTTCTGGAAGTCGACCGCGTGTTGCCGTCCGAGGGAAAGATTCGGCTGCATTTCTATCTCCCGGCGGATCCGAAGCCGTTGCAACTGGACTGCGAAGTGCTGCGCGCCGAGTTTGCGGGAAGTGCCGCGAAGTACGGCGTTCGCTTTATCAGCCTGGGTGATGGAGAACGCGAGCGGATCGAGCGCTACGTGCGGCGGCTGCGCTCGCGTGAGCTGCTGTGATGACCGACCATCAGAGGAGAGTAGACGAAGCGATCGAGCTGACGCGGGAGGAGGAGTACCTTCGCGCGCTCACGATTTTTCTGGACGCGTACGGAGCGGAGGACGCGTCCTCGCCGTTGATTCTGTCGAAAACCGCGAAGAGCGCGAGCGGCCTTTCGTACTTTGGACTTTGCCTGATGCTCGTGCAGAAAAAAACCAAACAAGCCATCGAGCTCTGCAAACGCGCCATTGAGCTCGAGTTCTACGACGGCAATCACTACGCGAATCTGGCCCGTGTCTACATCGCCGCCGGCAATCGCAAGAAGGCTCTTGAAACCCTGCAACAGGGGGAGAAGGAACATCCCGACGATGAAGCGTTGCTTCGGGTGCGCCGGCAGCTTGGTGTTCGCTCAACGCCTCCCGTGCCGTTTCTCGACCGCTCGAACCCGATCAACGTGACGCTGGGCCAATCGCGGCACGCGAAGAAGGTGGCGCAGCGCGAAGGGAAGAAGAAGTGAAGAGTGAAGGGTGAAGAGTGAAGAGTGAAACAGGTCCGAGCTCCTTCACTCTTCATTCTTCACCCTCTACTCTTCAAACAACCGTCATCATCCCCACGTTGAACGAAGAAGAGCGGATCGGTGCGACGATCGAGTCAGCGTTTGCGGCTGGAGCCGCCGAGGTGATCGTCGTCGATGGCGGAAGCATCGATCGCACCGCTCGCTTCGCCAAGAGTGCCGGCGCCAGGTTGCTTCTCTGCGAGCCGATGCGCGCGCGCCAGTTGAATCTGGGCGCAAACGCAGCGGTGAACGACGTGCTGATTTTCCTGCACGCCGATACGCATCTCCCGCCCGGCGCGGCGCGCGCGGTCGAGGACGCGCTCGCAGACGGCGCCGGCTTTGGCGGATTTCGCCTGACCTTCGCGGAGCCGGCGCGCAAACTCCGCGTGGCCGCCGCGCTCATCAACTTTCGGACTTCGATCACGCGCTGTCCATGGGGAGATCAGGCGCAGTTCATTCGCCGCGAGCGCTTCCTGCAGATGGGCGGCTTCCGCGACCTTCCGCTGATGGAGGATTACGATCTCGCCATCCGCTCCAAACGCGCCGGGCGCTCGATTCTCCTTCCGCTGACGGTGACGACGTCAGGCCGGCGGTTTTTGCGAAAGGGTATTCTGCGCACGGCCATGATCAACTGGCGGACGGTGATGCGCTTTCGAAGAGGGGCCGATGCCGGCGAATTGGCCCGGAGCTACCGGCGATGAACGCCTACATCCTCATCGGCGGCGAGTCGCGGCGGATGGGCCGTTCGAAGACGGAGCTCTTCTTCGACCGTGTCGCCGCTGCCGCGGCCGAGGTTTTCGAAGACGTTATCGCGGTCCAGCGGCACGGCGGCCCAGCCGCGCCGTTGGCGACGATCTATGAGAGCCCTCACGACGATCAGGCGCCGGTGTTTGGCGTCGCCTGCGCGCTCGCACATGCGAGTGATCGCTGTTTCATCATCGCCGTCGACTACCCTCTGATCACGACTGCCATCCTGCACTTTCTTCGCGATCGCTTCGAGCGCAGCAACGCGCTCCTGCTCGCGCCGGTCTGGAGCGGGAAAACGCAGATGCTCTGCGCCGGCTACGATCCTGCCCTCCTTCCGCGTCTCCAGCAACGGATCGCCGCGAAGCGGTACGATCTTCGGGGAGTCGCGGCGGCTGACGAGGCGGAGATTCTCGGTGAAGACGATCTCCGCGCGCAGTTCGCGGGCGAACCGTTGATGAATGTGAATACTGTCGAGGAGTGGGAAAGTATCCACTAATCCACTAACCTGCAAACCATGACCAAGAACTTCTCTCATCTCGACGAAACCGGCGGCATCTCGATGGTCGATGTCGCTTCGAAGCGCGTCACTATGCGCGAGGCTGTTGCCGTGGCGACGGTTCGCATGACGCCGGAGTCGCTGGAAAAACTCGTCGCCCAGGCGTTGCCGAAAGGTGATGTCCTGACGACTGCCAAAGTGGCCGGCGTTCTCGCCGCGAAACAGACGCCGAATCTCATCCCGCTCGCGCATCCGCTTGCCATCACGTCGATCGACATCACCTTCGATCTCGATCCGGCCGCCGGCACCATCGAAGTCCACTCCATCGTTCGTTGCGAAGGGAAGACCGGCGTGGAGATGGAAGCGATGACCGCATGCGCCGTCGCGGCACTGACGATTTACGACATGTGCAAGAGCGCCGAGAAAGGCATCACAATTGAATCGCTGCAGCTCATGCGCAAATCAGGCGGCAAGAGCGGAACATGGGAGCGGTCATGAACCGATCGATCGTCTTCGCAATCGTCGCCGCCTGCGCGCTTTCGGTCGCCGCGCAAGTCCGTGAAAGCGTCACGGTCGAAGTCGTGGAAGTTCCCGTCTACATCACCTCGGGCAACAATCAGCCGGTCGAGGGCTTGACACGCGACGCGTTCGAGCTGTTCGTCGACGGGCGTCCGCAACCGATCGAGTACTTCGACGCCATCGACTTCGCGAAAGTCCCGAGCGCGGCGCAGACGGCGGTCGAGCGGCCGCGCCGCGAGCGACGCCTGTATCTCTTCCTGTTCGACCTGAGCTTCGCCACGCCGGCCAGAATCAAGAAGGCGCAGACCGCCGCGGAGCAGGCCGTTGCGCATTCCAATCCAACCACCGACTTCTTCGCCGTTGCCACCTACTCTTCCAACCGCGGCGTGCAATTCATCTCCTCGTTTCTCTCCGATCGGGTCGCGATCACGCGCGCGATCTACACGCTTCGCGCAAGCTCGGCTCAGGACCCGCTCGGCGTCGCACTTTCCAGCCCCGAGCGCGCGCAATGGTTGACGGCGACGGAGATGGGCGGTTCCGCGGAGGGTCTCTCGCCCTTACTCGGAGACGAAGTCAATGACATGCTTCAGGGCGGTCAGGCCAATCAGGACATGCTCAAGATGCAGGGCAATCGTCTGATCGAGTATCAGGTCGACGCCCTCGGCGACGTAGCCGCGCGCCTCAGCGCACTCGAAGGGCAGAAGCATCTCGTCATCTTCACCGAGGGCTTCGACACGACGCGGATCACCGACATCAAAGCGAATGGCCGGCCGCCGAACATCGATGCGCACCTGATGGACGTCGTCAAACAGATGCACGAAACGTTCGTTTCTGCCGGCATCACGCTGGATAGCATCGACATCCAGGGTCTCCGCCACACATTCAGCAATCTCGATAATGACGCGCTGTACCTGCTTTCGCGCGGCACCGGTGGGCGCGTCATCACCAATCGCAACGACCTCGGCGACGCCGTCGACACGGTCATGCGCGCGGAGCGCACCGTCTATGTCCTCGGCTTCAGCAGCGCGGGCCGGAAGCACGGCAAGATCACCGTTCGCGTGAAGGGTCTGCCGCGCGGCTCCGAAGTGTCGTACCGCGAGGGATTCGGCTATGTTCCCGCCAGCAAGAACGTAGACGCTCTGCAGCTCGCCGACATCCTGATCAACGATGTACCGCAGGCCGGTGCCACCCTCAATGCCGGAGTCACCTCGGCTGACGGCACGTCGATTCTGGCTGTGGCCTTCAACCGCGCCGAGGTCGTGCCGCAGCTTCCTGATGCATCGCCGGGCATCGAGCTGCTCATCTACATCCTCGACGAGCACGGCGCCACGGTCGGCTTCAAATCAAAACGTCTCAGTCTCACCGGCCCCGCCCGCGTCCCAACCGGCTTCCTCACCCTTCGCGAACCATTCGAGCTCCCGAAAGGAAAATACACCGCCAAGGTACTGCTCCGAATCACCGGCACGCGAGCCCTAGGCTACGTCCGCCGCGATTTTGTCGTGGAGTAGGTTCCATTTTGGAGTGTGGGCGTCTCGCCCGCGGGCGCTTGGGCGTCCCCGCCCGAGCGCTTTTGGCGGGCATTCGCGAGTCGTGGGTAATTTCTCGCGAACCATCGAGACACACCATCGGGCGAGACGCCCTCTGGCCGCGGGCGAGACGCCCACACTCCTCATGCTCGTGAGGGGTGTCTACCTTTTCCTCTGCCGCAACCACGCAGGCAGCGACGTGTTCTCGCCGTCGTTCCCGTTCTCCGCTTGCTTGTCCGCAGTGACGAGCTGTTTGCGGATCGTGCCGAGGATGCGCTGATCGGCATTTGTGGCCAGATCGACGAGATGCTGGCGCTCGCGAAAGCCGTTGAAGGCGACGACGAAGCGGTCGATGCGGAACGCCACGACTCTGCCGAGGAACCGATCCTCGGCGGTGAAATTGTCTTCGCCGAGGTTTGGGATCGGATCGAGCAGCTTGCCGTTGTGAAGGTAGAGACCTTTGTATTGATCGAGAATGTTCGCGGCCGCCTGACGGCTGCTGGCCGGAATCACGATTCCTTCGATGATGTCGCTTCCAACGTTGTACGTGGCTTGAAACGAATTGCCGAGGAATGTCTGGCCGAAGGCGGCGTCGGCAGAGTAACGCTCGCTGCCCGGCACACGCCCCGTATCCGGCAGGAACGCGAAGACCGCCGGCTTGTTTGGTGCGGGCGGCATCCGGTCGGCGACGAACGTGGCCAGCCGCTGGAGCGTGTCGCCCGGTCCTCCGCCGGTCAGGCGAACGTAGTACGGCCCGCGCCAGATGTGAATCGAGTGCGCTTTGGCGAATGACTCATTGGGGATCTGGAGGAAGCGACGGTTGCCGCTCTTCGCCATCGAGTACGCGCCGAAGGCTTTGACGAAGTCGGGAAAGCGGAAGATCTCGACGGTCGCGAAACCATCGCCTGTCAGCGTGGTGTACTTGCCGATGGTGAGATCGAGCGTTTCGTAGCGCGCGAATTGCGGCGCGTCGATCGATCCGAGGTACGCATCGAGATGATCGCTGGGAACGACGATCGGATTTTCGTCGAGCCGCCAGATCTGCGCTTCCTGCTGCCGCGGGATGAACTGCAAGCTCGGCGAGTCGACGGTCGCAAAGTTGACTTCGTTGCGCGGCGCTGGCGCGATCCGCACCGGTGCGGGCGGACGCGCGTCACATGCCCCAAGCAGACAAACGGTGAGACACGCGGTCAGGAGCGCGCAAGCGATTCGAGAAACGCGACCGTCACGCGCACGCCCGCGCCCGTCGCTCCGCGCCCTTCGCGCGACGTTTCGTGCTCCGCGTACGCCGTGCCGGCGATGTCGAGATGCGCCCACGATGGACAATTGACAAACTCCTTCAGAAACACTGCCGCGGTCGTCGCGCCGCCCCATCGTCCGCCCGAGTTCTTCATGTCCGCCCACTCGCTGTGGATCAGTTCCTTGTAATCGTCCCACTCGGGCAATCTCCAGAGGCGCTCACCGACGCGCTCCCCACACTCAATCAACTTCTGAGCCAGTTCGTCGTTGTTCGAGAAAAGTCCGGCCGCCTCGCTCGCCAGCGCAACCACGCACGCGCCCGTGAGCGTGGCGTAATCGATGATGTGATCGGGCTTCAGTTCCGACGCGTAATGCAGCGCGTCGCTCAGGATCACCCTTCCCTCGGCGTCCGTATTCACGATCTCGATGGTCTTGCCGCTCATCGTCGTGATGATATCGCCCGGTTTGTACGCGCTGCCGCTCGGGAGATTGTCCGTCGAGGCGATGACGCCCGTCACGCGGACAGGCAGCGCCAGCATCGCCGCCGCCTGGATCGTGCCGATGACCGCCGCGGCACCGCACATGTCGAACTTCATCTCCTCCATCTTGTCGGACGGTTTGATGGAGATGCCGCCGGAGTCGAAGGTGATGCCTTTGCCGACGAGGGCGACGTGCTTCGTGGCCTTGCGTGGCGCGTACTCGAGCACGATGAAGCGCGGCTCTTCCGCCGAGCCTTTGTTGACGGCCAGCAGGCCGCCCATCTTCATCTTCTCGATCTCGCGCTTGCCGTAGACCGTGCACTTGATGCCGATCTCTTTCGCGACCTCTTCGGCGCGATGGCCGATGAAGGTGGCGGTGACGAGGTTGCCCGGCGCGTTACCGAGGTCGCGAACGGTGCGGACGCCGGCAGCGACGGCCTTCGCTTCGAGGTCGAGCTGTTTCGCCCGCTTGGCATCGACCCCCTCGGGCGGCACGAACTGCGCGCTGATCGGCAGCGACTTGTCCTCTTTCTTCGTGATGTAGGTGTCGTACTTGTAGTCGCTGCCGGAAAGCGCCGCGGCGGCGACACGCGTCGTCGCATCCGCATCGAGCTTCGCCACGGAGTAGGGGAGGACGACGATGATGTTCCGGTCGCGCTGCTTCTTCGCCATCTTCGCCACGCTGTAAAGCGCCGTGCGAAGAATGCGGATGGTGATCGCTTCCTGCTTGCCGATGCCGAGGAGCGTGATCTTCTTCGGCTCGCCGGCAACGGTGGTGAGCGACTCCTCCGCCTTCCCGGTGAATCCCGCATCCGCAATCGCCTTCATCGCCTGCGCGGCAACGGCGACGTCGGGCTTGCTGTTTTCTGCAATCAGTACAAAGAGGTGGTCAGCCTTGGCGACCTTGGGCTCGCGTGTGATGGTGACGTCCATATCGCCGCGGATTGTATCGGAAGACCCGGCTTGCACGACGAGCACGACGAGCGTAGCGCCGTCGGCTCGACGGCTGTACCGCCGCCGGCCCGGCGGCGACTCTGAATCGCAGCACTACCCGGGCAACTCGAACGGAAGGTGCGACTCACTAGCGAGGTCATCGCGAGATGCGGAGATGCCTCTCGTCAGATAGCTGCACCATGCGAGGTACTCACTTGGCGAGAGGTAGTCACGGTCGCGGATGCGCCATAGGGTCTCGTTCTCGTCAGACGTCATCTTCGAGAGCTCCTCGGCGAGCTCGTCGAGCGGTTCAACGGGTCTTGTCGATTGCATCGAAAAGCTCCAACAGCCCCTGGCGGCGGAAGTAGTCCCGAACCGTATCGCGATCGACTCCCGGCACCTTCAGCAGCGTGCGAACGTCTTCACCTTCGAACAGTGCGCGGTGAGGGAAGTTCTTCATGGCCAGTGCTTTCATCATGGCAAGGTGTTCCGGGCTCGCGACGGGCGACTCAACGCCCTCGAGAATGACTTTTGATACAGCGGCTCCGAACACTTTCTCCGCCGTCGTCGGATCGAGATACATGAAGTCGACGCGCCCGAGGGTGTTGTCCGCATGGACGTGGTTCGAGAACGCGACGCTTACGTGCAGCGTCTCGTAACCCAGCGATTCTGCGAAGGCTACGACCCGCTCCTGATTCGAGTGGTCGACCGCGAAGTCCGCGTCTTTCGTCGGACGTAGCCGGCCCCAGGCATAGACGGCCAAACCGCCGATGACGACGTACCGGATCCCCTCCTTCTCGAAGAAATCTCCGAACGTCCTCAATACCGCATCAAACTGCATTCGCTGAGGATACCTCGGCCTACCCATACAATTGGCCGGACTCATGCACGAGCGAGGTAACTGAATGCCGTTTCGAATTCTGGTCATCGACGATGAGACTGCCATCCGCGAAGCGATCCGGATGACGCTGGAGTACGAGGGCTATCGCATCGACGAGGCGCGCTCGGGGCAGGATGGCATCGACAAGGCCACGCGCACGGCCGCGCCGTACGACGCCATCCTGCTCGACATCAAGATGCCGATTCTCGATGGCATCGAAGTCCTCGAGAATCTGAAAGAGCAGAAAGTGCCGTCGCCGGTGATCATGGTGTCCGGACATGGGGACATCTCCACCGCCGTCGAATGCACGAAGCGCGGCGCGTTCGATTTTCTCGAGAAGCCGCTCAACCGCGACAAGCTCCTCCTCTCCGTCCGCAACGCCGTCCGCCAGCAGAAGCTCGAGGAAGAGGTCGGGGAGTTGCGCGAGCGCGAGGCCCGCGACTATCAACTCGTCGGTGATTCGGCGTCGATGGTGAATCTCAAAACGCAGATCGAGCTGGCCGCGCCGACGAAAGCGACCGTGCTGATTCAGGGCGAGTCGGGCACGGGCAAAGAGCTCGTGGCCCGCGAGATCCATCGCCGGTCAGACAGGAAAGCAATGCCGTTCATCCAGGTCAACTGCGCGGCGATCCCCGAGGAGCTGATCGAGTCGGAGCTGTTCGGACATGAGAAGGGCTCGTTCACCGGCGCGGTCCGCAAACAGACCGGCAAGTTCGTCGCAGCCGACAGCGGCACGATCTTCCTCGACGAGATCGGCGACATGTCGCTGCGCACGCAAGCCAAGGTGCTGCGCGTGCTGCAGGAAGGGGAAGTCGAGCCGGTGGGGTCGGCCACGGTGATCAAAGTCGACGTCCGCGTCATCGCCGCAACGAACAAGGATCTGACCGACGAGATCAAGAGCGGCCGCTTCCGCGAAGATCTCTTTTATCGATTGAACGTGATCCCCGTCCGCACGCCGCCGCTACGCGAGCGCAAAGACGACATCCCGCTCCTGGCCCAGCACTTCGCTACGATGTTCTCGGAGCAGTACAACCGTCCCGCGAAGAAGTTCACGTCGTCCGCGGCGAAGGCGATGCAGGACGCCGCCTGGCGCGGCAACGTCCGCGAGCTGCGCAACATGATCGAGCGCCTCGTGATCATGACTCCCGCCGACACGATCGACATCACCGACCTCCCCGCCGAGTTCTTCCGCGCCGCCGGCGACATCATCACGACGGCCATGCGCCTCGACAAGCTCCAGGATTTCAAAGACGAAGCCGAAAAAGCCTTCATCCTCGCCAAGCTCCGCGAAAACGGCTGGAACGTCTCCAAAACCGCCGAAGCCATCGACACCCCAAGATCGAACCTCTACAAGAAAATCGAGCAATACAACATCAAGCGAGAAGGCGGCGGCGCCATGACCGCGCCGGATGATCTGAAGAGCGAAGGGTGAAATGAAGGATGAAGGATGAAGGACGAAGGATGAAGAGTGAAATCGCGCAGCTTCCCTTCAAATTGCGACGATCAAACATCGAGCCCCTTCTCCCCATCGTCTTTTGATGGGGAGAAGGTGGCCGAAGGCCGGATGAGGGGCCGTTGCAAGCACGAAGAGTGAAATCCGAAGCCAAATGCCCAAGCACTCTTCCATCGGCATCTTCGACTCCGGCGTCGGCGGCCTCACCGTCTTCCGCGAGATCGCCCGCGCCCTCCCTCACCACTCCCTCATCTACCTCGGCGATTCCGCGCGCGTCCCCTACGGAACGAAATCCGCCGAGACCGTGACGCGCTATTCGCTCCAGGCCGCCGCGCACCTCATCGACCGCGGCATCGGCATGCTCGTCATCGCCTGCAACACCGCCACCGCCGCCGCCCTCCCGGCCCTGCAGGCATCGCTGACGATCCCGGTCATCGGCGTCGTCGAGCCCGGCGCGCGCGCCGCCGTCGCCCGCACCCGCGGCCGCGTCGGCGTCATCGCCACCGAGGGGACGGTGCGGTCGCAGGCATACACGAAAGCGATCCGCCTGATCGACCCGAAGATCGAAGTGATCGAATCCGCCGCCCCGCTCTTCGTCTCGTTAGCCGAGGAGGGATGGGCCAACACGCACGTAGCGAGAGAAGTGGCCGAGATCTACCTCGAGCCTCTCCTCGACGCCAACATCGACACCCTGGTCCTAGGCTGCACGCACTACCCCATCCTCCGCGGCACGATCGAACAGGTAACCGGCGACAAGATCGCCATCGTCGACAGCGCCGAGACGACGGCATCATTCGTAAAGAGCGCGGTCCGCCACAAACCGTCCGGTACTCCCAAACACCAGTTCCTGGTCACCGACGCCGAGGAACGCTTCCGCAGAATCGCCAGCGACTTCCTGGAAACGGAGATCGAGCACCTGGAGTTGGTCACGCTGTAGAACGTTGGAACGCTGGCGTCTCGCCGGCTGGCCCGGCGGCGTCCCGCCGCCGATTCCGAAATTCCACGCCACGTAGAATCGCTACCGACCCTCGGCATAGCCATGCGAAAATCCCGGTTACACGATCCAGTTTGACAATGCGAGGAGACCGACGAGATGGCTAACGTGTTCGACGTTGCCGCCTACATCCTGAACAAGAAGGGGACGATGACTGCGATGAAATTGCAGAAGCTCGTCTACTACGGACAGGCGTGGTCACTCGTCTGGGATGAGAAGCCGATCTTCGCAGAGCCGATCGAGGCGTGGGCGAATGGTCCGGTGGTGCCCAATCTCTACGACTGGCATCGGGGCCTGTACAACCTGACCAGTTGCGCGAAGGGGAACCCGGATGCGCTTACCGATCAGGAGCGCGCGACGATGGACGCCGTACTGCAAGACTACGGCGACCAGTCGTCGCAGTGGCTCAGCGACCTGACCCACTCGGAAGAGCCGTGGAAAGCCGCTCGCAAGGGTCTTGCTCCCGGTCAGTGGGGTCGCCGCGAAATCTCGCACGCCGCGATGGCCGAGTACTACGGCGCGTTGTAGGCGATGGTTCGCCGGCCGAAGTGGAAAGACGAGCCGCATCCACAGAAGAAGGTTCCGCGACTACCGCGACGCCAATCCTTCGTGATTTCGTTCCTTGAGCCGATCGACGACACTCCGAGGAAGATAACCGCGCTCCGGGATCGGGAAAGTCGTGCCTACAACGACACTTGGTACACGTTCGAAAGAGACGTATCGATTGTCAGCCACACTCTCAGAGGTTTCCCGGAAGGACGTCAGTCCCGATTTGATAGACTCCAGTACTGTTGGTAATCGCGTAAACGCGTTCAATAGATCGATGATGGGTTCGTTAAACGCCATGCGACGATAAAGAGCAAGCAGCGCATGTCCTACGCCATCGAACGCGCTAAACAAAGGACGCTCCAGTAGTAAGCGCGATAGAAAGGCGTAAAGGCTGGCCGATTGCAGCACGTCTGAAAAGCGGAGGACGATTACAGCAAACGATGCACTTGGATTTGATGCCAACGAGACGGCTACCGCGACCGGACCAGGATACTCTTTGATATACAAAACGAGATTTGATGCAAATTGGTCTCTCACTAAGTAGTCGGCGCACAGGTATTCCTGCAACGACAGATGGGAGAATTCATAGCGGCCAGCGCCGGCATACGCTATTAGGCCGGTGTGTGTCTCTAGTTCCGCGACGACCTGCGCCATTTCGTCTTTCGGCAATGAGAATCGATCACATACGGATACGTAGGCGCGGCTCAATTCCGTTACGGAAAAGGTCTTCACCTTGATTCGATAGGTGAGCTCATAAGCAATCGCCGCCAGAAACTCCATTTTTCGCCGTGCATCAAACTGAGAGTATTTTGATTTTCTAGTTATCCGTCTCTCGGCGTCCCATTCACGAAAGAGCATCTCGACGACACTCCGATATATCTCCGCCGGCTGTTCCGGAAGATCACCGTATCGCTTGTAAATAAACAACAGCTGGCTCAATATCAGTGGACGGTCCACGATGTCGGAGTATGGTGTAGCTGCTAGTCGATCAAGGAATTGTTCGTAATCCGGTGACGAGGCACGTGCAAACGCACGAACCTCGTCAGGAGAAAGAGGGCAAATTTCCAGCAGATCGAGCCCCTCTAGCACACTCGTGTAATCACCTGTGCGCGCGGACGCGAGTATTTTCCCGTCGTGGAGATTACGTGCCAGCCATTCGAGCTCCACATTTACAACATCGCGGGTGCTTCTCGGAACTTCATCCAGCCCATCAACAATCACGACTGAGCGACTCTCGTTGAGTACCCTTGCTAGTACGTGGCCTAGGCGTTCGTCGTGGCACCAGTAGTCATGAGGTTTCTCAGGCTTCTCACACACGTGTCCAAAACAGCTTTGAAACGAGAGGGATGAAGTACCGCCGAGTCCCCGTAGAATCGGGTTGTCGAAGCTCGAGACACGGAGGTGCCCGGC
>JADGNZ010000064.1 GCA_017883205.1 Thermoanaerobaculia bacterium
ATGTTGTGACGAGGCTGGGGGAGCTAACGCGTCAACCCCACTTGCAGGGGACCCCGGTTCGCCATTGCTCAAGCTCGACGGAATCCCACCTCATTCAAGACCGGTCCTCTACTTCCCACCGGACTCTGGCTCGGGAATCGGACGCTATGACTCAGGCGTCGCCTCTGCGTGGCGGAAAAGATAGGTCCGCGGATTCTGAAAGTCAATAGTGTGGCCACACAAAACATGTAAATAGCTGAGTCTATGGGCGAGATTCTCTCTTTTGCCGCCGTCGGCCGGCGGTCCGGTGCGCGAACGCCTACGCTTCGTTAATGACTCAAGGTCATTCGTCAATGACTCGGGTGTCATTCGTTAATGACTCACGGGTCTTTCGCTAATGACTCAGGGTCATTCGGTAAAGACTCGGGGGTCTTTCGCAAGAGACTCGAAGGTCTTTCGCAAAGTACTCGAGGGTCTTTCGCAAAAGACTCGGGAGTCTTTCGCAAAGAACTCGAAGGTCATTCACAAAAGACTCGAAGGTCATTCGCAAAAGACTCCGGGGTCTTTCGCAAAGTACTCGGGAGTCTTTCGCAAAAGACTCGGGAGTCTTTAGCAAAGGACTCGATGGCCATTCGCAAGCGACGCAGGCTCATTCACGTGAAACTCAGTGGTCTCCTACTCCCGACCCCCGACTCCCGACACCCGACACCCGGTACGCTGAGTAACCCCACCGACCCAACCCTATAATGCCCCCCAACCCGGAGGCCTTTTCTTGAGCGAGTCGAAATCGCGTGTTCGGTTCACTGTCTACCAGCCCGGCCTTTCCCCGCAGCAGGTGACGCTGGGGGTTGAGAACATCACGCTCGGACGCGCTTCGGACTGCACGATCCCGATCAAGGACCGGTTCCTTTCGCGCAGGCATGCCGAGGTCGTTCACGACCGCGGCTCGTGGTACGTGCGCGATTGCGGCAGCGTGAACGGCACGATGCTCAACGGCGTGAAGCTGGCGGAGCCCGCATTGCTTCATCCCGGCGACCGCATCGCACTCGGCGACAGCGAGGTGGTCTTCCAATCCGATGTCACGACTTCGCAATTCATCGCCATCGATACCGATTCGCATGCCACCAATCTGGCGATCTCCGTCGATGATGACGAGAAAGAGCGCAGCAGCGAGCGGACGCAGATCCTGTCGACGCTGGCGCTGGAGTTCCTGGCCGACCGGCCGATGTCGGAGCTCTTCGACTTCATTCTCGACCGGGTCGTGTTTCTCCTGCGCCCGACGCGCGCCGCGATCGCGCTGCTCGGCGATGACCGCGTCTCGTTCGGGAATGTGAAGCTGCGCCGGCTCGACGAGACCGAATCGAACGACCTCACGATCAGCAAGACGTTGTTGCACGAGGTCGTGGAAGGGCGCAAGGTGGTGTCGTATTTTGACAGCGCGAAGAACGACAAGTTAGCCCAGGCCCAGTCGATCATCGCGCAGCGCATCCGCTCGGCGGTCTGCGCGCCGCTCCTCGTCGCCGACGCCGTCCTCGGCGTTCTCTACATCGATTACACCTCGGCACGCGGAGTCGTCGAAGAAGATGACGTGCGCCTGCTGGCGCAGATCGCGCGCTTTGCCGCCGTCACCCTCGAGCGCACGCGTCTGCGGGAAGAGGCCTTCGCCAAAGCGAAGATCGACGAGGAGCTGCGCACCGCCTACAAGATTCAGCGGCGCCTGCTGCCGGATACGCTGCCCGAGATCGAAGGCTATCGCTTTGCCGGAACGAACCGCCCCTGCAAGACCGTAAGCGGTGATTACTACGATGTGATCACGCGGCCCGACGGGCGGATCTACTTCGTCATCGCCGACGTCAGCGGCAAAGGGATCACCGCCGCGCTGATCATGTCGAGCGTGGCCACGGCATTCGCGATCTTCACGCGCACCGACCCGACGCCGGCCGACCTGCTGCGCGAGATCAACGCCACGCTCGCTCCGAAAACGGCGCCGTCGAAATTCGTGACGATGGTCGCGGGCGTGCTCGATCCGGCCACCGGCGAGGTGGCCTTCGCCAACGCCGGCCACGTGTCGCCGCTGGTCGTGTCGAAGAACGGCGTCGACGTCATGAGCTCGACGGACATGGTCGTCGGCATCCTCGCCAATGCGCAGTACCGCAATCAGTCGCTGACGCTGGAGCGTGGCGACTCGCTGGTGCTGTTCACGGATGGAGTGACCGAGGCCGAGAACATCGCCGAGGAGCAACTGGGTCTCGATCCGATCTCGGAGATGCTGCTGTCGATGCACGGCAGCGAAGCGGAAGCGATCCTCGACCGGATCGATACCTACGTTCACGAATACATCGGCGAAGTCCCCGCCGGCGATGACGTGACGATGCTGGCGATGACGCGGTGTGCGTGAGGGGGTGGGGAGTGGGGGGTGGGGAGTGGGAGAAGCCGAGGAGCAACTTCGGTTGAGGTGGTGGTTAGGCCCATACTATTTCGGTGATCAAACCCGCCGAAAGAAGGGTCTTCGAAGAATTAGAGAGTCTCGGCGTGTTGCCAGTCGGAGGACGCTGTTCCGACGGCAACGATCCCCCAGACTTTCTCTGCACTGACTCGCGCGGACGCCGTGTGGGAATCGAACTTGCCGAGTGGGTTCACGAGAGACAAATCGCGGCGAGCAAGCCACGTCACCGTATTGGGGCATCGTTGTCAGCGGCCACGTCCTCCCTTGATGTGCCGTCGCAGAACGTTGGTCGAATCCAACTCTTCCCAACCCAAGAACTGCAAGCGAGTGACATCGAGCAGTTTCGCCGCGAACTCGCAGATTGGATTGCCTCTGTTGAAGCGGTGTGGAGCCAATTCGCAGAACGAGATACCCTAACTCAGGGTGTACCTGTTCGCGACTTCCAACAGTATCCGCTAGTCCGAGCGCATCTCTCTCAAATCGACGTCTTTCCCCGCACAGAGGGGCGTTCTGTCGGCATCGGTATTTTTGCGGGAGGCGGTCCGTACTCCACCAACTCCGCCTTCGAGGCCCTTCTGACCGTGCTCGGCAAGAAGGTGAAGAAGTATTCGGAACTGCATGCGACGGAATCGTTGAACGAGTTATGGCTGGTCATCTATTACTGGCAAGGCTACCTGCATAACACGCCGTACGATTCGCCCGGCTACGGTCTCCCACAGATAGGGGCCGAACTTGCGCCGCTCGTGCAAACCGATCACGGCCTTTTCGATCGCATCTATCTCTTCGATGTACCAAAACGAGAACTAGTCTCAGTATGGCTCTAGGGTCGGCGCTCGCAGGTTAGCGATCGCACTCTCCAGTTCGACATCACGTCCAGTCGGACTGGAGAGTCCGACCTACGTCCCATGTCGCGTGCCTTTCTCCCACCCCCCACTCCCCACTCCCCACCCCCCACCCCCTACAATGCCGCGTGCCTTTCCAATTGCGGCTGGCCGCGGTTCCGTGGGTAGTGATGTGCGTGGCGCTCGTCACGCTTGCGGGCGTGATCGTGCTGCGCCAGCGGGCTTCGCGGGTGGCGCGTCTCTTTTCGCTGATGCTGTTTCTCGTCGCGGGCTGGTTTCTTGGGTACGCGGCGATGTTCTCGGCGTCGTCCCAATCCCTGGCGGCGATGTTCGGGCGTCTGGCCATCGCCTGCGTGGCCTTCCTTCCCGCGGCGGTCTTCGACTTCACCGCGACCTCGATCCGCTCCTACGTTCGCGACCGCGTCATCGTCCTGAGTGCCTGGACCGCCGCCGCTGTGTTCGCGGTTCTCATTCTGGCTACGGATCTGATCATCGACGGCACCCGGCAGTTTGCCTGGGGCAGTTATCCGCGGGCCGGCTCCGGCGGAGCGATCTTCCTCGTCTACTTCTTCGCCGTCCTCGCCCTGCAGATGTACACGTACGCCGTCGAATATCGAAGGACGACCGACGAGCGGAGGCGCCGCCGGCTCCTCAACCTCATGGCCAGCTTCGGCATTGTCTATCTGTCGGCCATCGATTTTGCGCCCATGTTTGGCGTCGATCATCGACCGGCCGGCTACGTGCCGGTCTTTGCCTTCGTGCTGTTCGCGTGGCGCTCGATCCGCAGTCATCGCTTCTACAACATCACGGCCGCGCGCGCCGCGCGCGAGATTCTCGACACCATGGCCGACGCGCTTTTCGTCATCGACAGCGAGGCGAATATTCGCGTCATCAACGATGCCGTGCACAAGCTCTTCGGCTACACGGAGCCTGAGATCGTCGGCAAGACCATCGACACGCTCGAGTACGTCGATCATGAGGGGAGCATCTCGCGGACGCTGCACGAAATGCTGCGCCGGGCGCCGATCCGCGACGAGGAGCGCGTCTTCTGCACGAAGAACGGCGAACCGATCGACGTCAGCATCTCGGTCTCCTCGCTGCACGAGCGGGAGATCGAAGGAGGCGCGGTCGTCATCGCGCGCGACATCCGCGAGCGCAGGCGGGCGCACGACGAGTTGCACGCGTTCACGGTCAAGCTGCAGCAGAGCAATCGCGAGCTCGAGGACTTCGCCTACGTCGCGTCGCACGATCTGCAGGAACCGTTGCGGAAGATCCAGGCGTTCGGCGACCGGCTGCGGGCGCGCTATGCGGAAACGCTGACCGGCGAGGGAGCCGACTACCTGAAACGAATGCAGGCCGCGGCTGCGCGCATGCAGACGCTGATCAACGATCTGCTCGTTTTCTCACGGGTCACGACGAAGGCGCAGCCGTTCGTGCCGGTGGATCTCAACACGGTTGTGCACGAGGTGGTTCACGACCTCGAGGTGCGCATCCATCAGGCGGGCGCCGAGGTGAGCGTCGAAGAGATGCCGATAATCGACGCCGATCCGTCGCAGATGCACCAGCTCATCCAGAACCTCATCAGCAACGGGCTCAAGTTTCACAAGCCGGACACGCCGCCTCGGGTCACAGTCTCCGGCAAGGCCTCTCACGATTCCGCGGAGATCGTCGTTGCGGACGAAGGCATCGGCTTCGACGAGCGATATGCCGAGCGCATTTTCACGATGTTCGAGCGCCTGCACGGCCGCGGCACGTACGAAGGCACGGGAATCGGTCTGGCCATCTGCCGCAAGATCGCCCAGCGTCACGGCGGCGACATCCTCGCCCAAAGCACGCCCGGCCAGGGATCGACGTTCACCGTCACGCTGCCGCTGAGGCATCGGAGCGGGTTCGCGGATTAGTTGACAATTGACAATGGACAATTGACAACGATCCGTCGCGCACCGCTGGGCGAGAATCAAAGGCGCTCACGCGGAGACGCGGAGCACACGGAGGTAAACCACCGCGATCGCCGCGTCTCCGCGTGAAAAACAAGAACCCCGGCTTGTCCCGAGACACGCGTTGTCAATTCAACGATCCGTCGCTCACCGCTGGCGCGAGAATCAAAGGCGCTCACGCGGAGACGCGGAGCACACGGAGGTAAACCACCGCGATCTCCGCGTCTCCGCGTGAAAAACAGAACGCCGGCCTGTCCCGAGACGTTCGTTGTCAATTGTCAATTATCAATTGTCAATTCTCCCCTGTCCCCCGCTCCACGAATCCAGTAATCTACTGACCATGGCCGCTCACGCAAAGCCGATCGTCATTCTCCTCGCCGATGATGACGAGGAAGACCGGATGCTCACTTCTGATGCGCTCGTCGAGAGTCGCGTCGTCAACGACCTCCGCTTCGTCGAAGATGGTGAAGAGCTTCTCGATTACCTGCACCAGCGAGGCCGCTACGCCGATCCGGGCTCCGCGCCGTCGCCCGGGCTGATCCTGCTCGACCTGAACATGCCGCGCAAGGATGGACGCGAGGCGCTTCGCGAGATCAAGGCCGACCCGAGTCTTCGCCGCATCCCGGTGATCGTCCTGACCACGTCGAAAGCCGAAGAAGACATTTTCCGCACGTACGACCTCGGCGCGAATTCATTCATCACCAAGCCGGTCCACTTCAACGCGCTCGTCGAAGTGATGAAAGAGATCGGCCGCTACTGGATCGAGATCGTCGAGCTTCCGAACGGAGCCGCGCACCGTTGATCGACATCCGGGAAGTCCGGGTGCTGTTAGTCGAGGACGACGAGGATGACTACGTACTCACTCGCGATCTCCTCACCGACAGCCGCCGCACCCGCTTCGTTCTCGAATGGACGCCGTCGTACGGCGAGGCCATGGCTGCCATCGCCCTCGGTCAGCACGACGTCTATCTCGTCGACTACCGCCTCGGCGAGCACGACGGACTGGAGATTCTCCGCGAGGCGCGTGCCACCGGCTGCGTGCGGCCCATCATTCTGCTGACCGGTCAGGGCGACGGCGAAGTCGACATCGCGGCCATGAAGGCCGGCGCCGCCGACTACCTCGTCAAAGGGCAGCTCGATTCGCAGATTCTCGAGCGCTCGATCCGTTACTCGCTCGAACAGAACCGCACGCTCGAAGCGCTTCGTGAAAGCGAGGAGCGCTACGCTCTCTCCGCCCGCGGCGCGAACGACGGCCTGTGGGTTTGGGACCTCCGCGACGACACGGTTTACTACTCCGATCGCTGGAAGGAGATGCTCGGCTTCACGCAGGATGAAGTCACCCCGTCACCCGATGAGTGGTTCTCGCGCGTCCATCCCGACGATGTGGCGATGTTGCGTGCCGACATCGACGCGCATCGTCACGGCAACACGCCGAGCATCGAGCATGAGCATCGGATGCGATGCTGGGACGGGCGCTATCGGTGGATGCTGGCTCGAGGAGTGGCGGTGCGCGATGCGGGGGGCGTGGCGACGCGCGTGGCCGGATCGCAGACCGACATCACGGAGCGGAAGATCGCCACCGACCGGCTGATGCACGACGCCTTTCACGACGGTCTGACCGAGCTTCCTAACCGCGCGCTCTTCATGGACCGTCTTGAGAACTCACTCGAGCGCTCACGGCACTACACCGACAGCCAGTTCGCCGTCCTCTTCCTCGATCTCGACCGCTTCAAGGTCGTGAACGACAGCCTCGGCCACGCTCTCGGCGACCAGCTCCTCATCGCCGTTGCTGACCGTTTGCGCGCCACGCTCGGGCCGACCGACACCGTTGCGCGCCTCGGCGGCGACGAGTTCACGATCCTCCTCGAGATCGATCATCTCGCCGACGCCGTACGCACCGCCGAGCGCCTCCAGGAAAATCTTCGCATCCCGTTTCGCGTCGGCGAGCATGAAATCTTCTCGACGGCCAGCATCGGCATCGCTCTGAGCGCCACCGGCTACGAGCGCTCGCAGGACGTGCTGCGCGACGCCGACATCGCCATGTACCGGGCCAAGTCGCGCGGCCGCGCCGTTCACGAAGTGTTCGACAAGACGATGCACGAGCGCGCCGTCAAACTGCTGAAGTTCGAGACCGAGCTGCGGCGATCGATCGAGCGCGACGAGTTGCGCGTCCACTACCAGCCTGTGGTGTCGCTGGAGACAAACGGAGTGGTCGGTTTCGAGGCGCTCGTGCGATGGCAGCTCGGCGATGAGCTCGTGACCGCAGACGAGATTGTCCCGATCGCCGAAGACACGGGCCTCATCCTATCGATCGGTCTTTGGGTGCTGCGCGAGTCGTTGCGGCAGCTCGCCGCGTGGCAACGAGTCAATCCGGCGATGGCGAAACTGGACATGCACGTAAACCTTTCGGCGAAGCAATTTCTGCAGCCGAATCTGCTCGAGCAGGTGGCGGCCGCGCTCGCCGACAGCGGCGTCGTCCCGCAACGGCTGCACCTTGAGGTGACCGAGAGCGTCATCATCGACAATCCCGAGGCGGCGGCGGCGCTGCTGGAGCGGCTGAGGGAGACCGGCGTGCGGATCAGTCTCGACGACTTCGGCACCGGCTACTCGTCGCTCAGCTCACTCAGCCAGTTTCCGTTCGATACGCTCAAGATCGACCGCTCGTTCATCTCCACGAACGGCGATCGTCGCAACGACGAGATCGTCCGCACCATCAGCAACCTCGCCCGCATCCTCGGCATGGACGTGACCGTGGAAGGATTGGAGAGCGCCGACCAGGTAGGCCGCATGCGCGAGCTCGGAATCGAATTCGCGCAGGGCTTTTTCTTCTCGCCACCGGTGGACGCCGAGACGGCGGAGGGTTTGGTGAATTTCTAGGTTGTCGAAAGACCGTTTCACGCGGAGACGCGGAGATGCGGAGTTGGTTTTCTCCGTGTTCTCCGCGACTCCGCGTGACCGCCTTTTATGACTGCAACCTATTACGAACCCCTTCGTATCAGTCCCGCAATATGCGAACGAAGGCTAACTTTGCCCGCTCTTTGTCGTCTTACTCGCCAATGCGCCGCATCTTCCTATTGCTTGGCGCGGCGTTGCTGCTTTCCCGTGCGGCGATGGCCGCGCAGGCCGTTGACACGCCGACGCTGACCATCCACCGTGCCGCCGGTCCGATCACCATCGACGGCGATCTCTCCGATCCCGGCTGGCAGAACGCCCTCAAGTCGGAGACATGGTTCGAGACCAATCCCGGCGACAACACCGAGCCGAAAGTGAAGACGGTCGGATACATCACCTACGACGACCACTTCTTCTACGCGGCCGTCCGCTCCTGGGACAACCCAGCCGACATCCGCGCGCAGCTAGGCGACCACGATGGCATCAGCGGCAACAGCGACGACTTCGCTGGCGTCATCCTCGACACGCGCAACGACGGGAAGTCGGCGATGGAGTTCTTCGTCAACGCCGCCGGCACGCAGTACGACGCCTCGCAGGACGACGCCAGCGGCAACGAGGATTCGTCGCCCGACCTCTTCTGGGATTCGGCGGTCAAGAAGACGGCCGACGGATGGATCCTCGAGCTGCGCATCCCCTTCTCCTCGCTCCGTTATCAGCAGACCAGCCCGCAGGTGTGGGGCGTGCTCCTTTACCGCAACATGCCGCGCGAGCGCCGCTACCAGCTCTTCGACCACAAACTCCCGCGCGGGGCGAACTGCTTCGTCTGCAACTGCAACAAGGTCGCGGGCTTCGAAGGGCTGCCGGCCGGAGGGCACATCATCGTTGCGCCATACGTGACTGCGAGCGAGAACGGCGCCCTTCGCGGCAATGGCAACAACAACCTTCTTAACCGTCCCGCCAAAGGCGACGGCGGCCTCGATGTGAAGTACACGCCGAACGAGCACACCGCCATCGATGCCACCGTCAACCCCGACTTCTCGCAGGTCGAGTCGGATACCGCGGCGATCTCCACCAACCAGCGCTTCGCCATCTTCTTTCCCGAAAAGCGCCCGTTCTTTCTCGAGCGCGTCGAGCTCTTCTCTACGCCGATTCAGGCGGTTTACACGCGGACGATTACGTCACCGCGTTGGGGTCTTCGCGACTCGGGGAACAACGGACATGACAGCTACACCCTGCTCGTGGCGCAGGACCGCGGCGGCGGGTCGGTCATCATCCCCTCGCCCACCGGCTCGACCTTCGCCAATCAGGACCTCGGAGCGACCGACGTCATCGGCCGCTGGCGTCACGATTTTGGCGGCAAGTCGTTCGCCAGCTTCCTCTTTACCGACCGCGAATACGAAGGGGGCGCCCACAACCGTGTCTTCGGTCCCGACTTCCAGTGGAAGCCGAACGAGACCGAGACCATCACCGGCCAGTTCCTCTTCAGCGAGAGCCTGACCCCCAACCGTCCCGACCTGGCCAGCGAATGGGACGGGCGCAAGATGTCGTCCTTCGGCTCCGATCTCTGGTGGTCGCATTCGACTCCGAAGCTGGATCTCTACTCCGAATTCAAGGACTACGGCGACGACTTCCGCGCCGATCAGGGCTTCGTTCCCCAGGTCGGCTACCGCGCAAACTACGGCGAGGCTGGCTACACGATCCACCCGAAGGGGTTCTTCAGCCGCGAGCGGACGTTCGCGATGGCGGAGTACGACTCCGAGCAGGACGGCTCGATGCTCTACCGTCTCCGCGGCGCTGGTTTCGGCGCCGACGGCAAGTTCCGCTCCTTCACGCAGATCAAATTCTGGAACGAGAGTTTCCGCAATGACGGGAAGGTCCTGACCCGCAATCAGCTCAACTACACCTTTCAGTTCTCCGTGAGCCGTCTCATTCCGCAGGTTTCCTTCCAGGGCTGGGTCGGACAGGACATCGATTTCTTCAACAACCGCCTCGGACACGGCGCCTTGATCAATTTCAGCGCGCAGCTCCGGCCGACCTCGCGCCTGACCGTGACCACGACCAACATCCTGCAGTGGCTGAATGAGACGGCACCGGGCGGCGCCGAAGGCCGTCTCTTCACCGCCCAGATCGAGCGTCTTCGCGCGCAGTACATGTTCTCGCCGCGGATGTTCATCCGCGCCGTCGTGCAGAATCAGCGAACGAGCTCCAATCCGCTCATCTACGGCGTCGATCTCCCTCTTCGCTCCGGCAACCTCTCATCGCAGATCCTCTTTGCCTACAAAGTGAATTGGCAGAGCGTTCTCTACCTCGGCTACGGCGACATTCGCGACGTGAACGAAGAAGTCGATAACACGAATCCGGCGAACCGGATCTACAAACGCAACTTCCTGCTATCCAACCGGCAGGTGTTCTTCAAACTGAGTTACGCGTTTCAGAGGTAGTAAACGGAACGCTGGCGTCCTCGCCGGCTGGCCCGGTGGCGTCTCGCCGCCGATCGCGCACGCAGGCGAGACGCCTACGAGCCAGCCGGCGAGACGCCAGCGTTCCGTCGCCTCACCGCTTCAATCCCGCACGCAGCCAGCATCATGTACTGCGGCACGACCGGTACGCGAAAGCGTGACTCCGCTTCGCCTCCCGCGGAGATCAGCACGTAGTAGCCGATCGTTGCCACCAGCAGCAGGGCGAGGTTCCAGTCGCGCCGCCACAGGGCGGCCGCGCCGATGGCGGCGAATGCGAAGACGATGGCCGTGAACGCGTCCAGTCCGTGCTGAACGATCGTCGCCGGAAAACGGCTGACGACCTCCATCCCCTCCCACCGGCTGTCGAAAAGATTCACGAGCAGTCCGCGCAGCGTCAGCATCGCCGCGGCGCGCGGATGCTGCCGCAACACACGCCAGGCGATCTGGGAGTAGTACTTGCTGCGCACGGCGTCCGGCAGATCCTCGGCATCCTGAATATGCAGCTTCGCCTGAATCTCGGCGTCCGCATCCTCGACGAGCCCTTTGTCTTCCTCCACGAGATCCGCGTCGAAGTTGCCGTCGTCCTCGATCGCTAACGCTCCGGCGGCGCGGTACGAGAGCATGTTCGTCCCGCCGATCGACGAGATCGTGAAGACGCCGGTGTGATGCAGATTGCGAAGCTCCCATCCGATCGGAAGGACGAGCGCGAGAGCGATGTACGCCGCGATCGTGCGCGCGCGGACGCGGTTGAGGCCGAGACAGAGCGCGACGACGATGAAGTAGACGATCGCCACCGGCCGGATCAGCACGAGCACGCCGGTGAGTGCGCCGGCAAGCGGCAGCTTTCGGTTATAGGCGACGAGGACGAAGATGACGAACAGCAGCGCCGTGAAGAGCGACTCCGTCAGGATCTTGTTCGCGTAGTGCAGCGTTGGCGTGTCGATGGCGAAGAGAACTGCCGCGGTCAGCGCGACGAACCGGCTCCCGATGCGGCGCGCCACGAAAAGATAGATGGCCACCGCGAGCGCGGCGTTCAGCAGATGCTGGAAGACGATCACCGGTACGACGCGCAGTCCGAACGCGGCAAGGAGCACCGGATAGCCCGGCGTACGCATCGTCTCGATGATGCCGTTACCGGTCGTGAAGCCGAGTCCGTGAAGAAGGTTGCGGGCGGGCTCGAGGTAGGTGAACGAGTCGGGAAAGAAATAGTCAGGGGCGGCGTAGGCGAAGTAGAGAAAATTCGTCACCAGCGAAACGGCCCCGACGACGATGAGGTCGATTCGTTCCCGCGTGCTCAGTGCCATGGCCGCGCATTCTAGAGCCCATCCGCAGATGACGCAGATAAACGCAGATGTAAGTCGCTGCGATCTCTATCTGCGTCCATCTGCGACATCTGCGGACAAAACTACGTCCGCAACTGGCTTTCCAGCTCATCCGGCCGCGCCGACCGCATCCGCGCGTCTTCGACTGTAATCGCGCCCTGCTTCACCAGCCGCGCCAGCGAATCCTCGATCGAGATCATGCCCTGGCGTTTGCCGAGGGTGATCTCGGAGATCAGGTTCTCCATCTTGTCGCGGCGGAGGTGATTACGGACCGCGGCATTTGCCAGGAGCACTTCCACCGCCACCGCGCGTCCGTTACCGGACGAGGCGGGGAGCAGTTGCTGCACGACGATGGCGTTGAGGCTGAGCGAGAGCTGCTGCCGGATTTGCGTCTGTTGTCCGGGCGGGAAGACGTCGACGATGCGGTGAACCGCCTGCGCCACATCGCTCGTGTGCAGCGTCGAGAGGATGAGGTGTCCCGTCTCCGCGGCGGTGAGTGCGGTGGCAACGGTTTCGAGATCCCGCATCTCGCCGACCAGAATCACGTCCGGATCCTGCCGCAGCGCCGCGCGCAACGCCGACGCGAACGAAGGGGCGTCGCGCCCGACTTCGATCTGCTCGATGACCGACTGCGCGTTGCGGTGCTCGTACTCGATCGGATCCTCGATCGTGATGATGTGTCTCGATTCGGCCCGATTGATCGCGCCGATCATCGCTGCCAGCGTCGTCGTCTTTCCCGCGCCGGTCGGTCCGCAGATCAGCACCAGCCCGCGCGTCGGCTTGACCAGTTCATCGAGAATCGGCGGAAGGTTCAATTCCGCAATCGTGGGAACGGCATTGGGCAGCGAGCGGATCGACGCGGCGAATGTGCCGCGTTGGCGATGAATGTTCACGCGAAAGCGCCACGCGCGCCGCTCCGCGCTTATCGCCGGCGCGTCCAGACGCAGCGAGAAATCGATCGCGCCGTCTTCGGCGATGCGCTCGCGTACCCGCGGAGTCAGTAGGGGGTCGAGAAGGGGCGCGACATCGTCGTCGGAAAGGACGGGACCTTCGCCGCGCACGAGCCGGCCGCCGACGCGGAAGACCGGCACGGAGCCGGCGATGATGTGCAGATCGCTGGCACCTCTCCGCGCCGCGTCGATCAGAAGCGCCTCCAGCGGATTGCCGCTCGGCACGTGCGCCGCTGGCCATGTCCCCTTCGGCGCCTCCTCAGGCGTCGGCCACTGACCGATATGCGCTTCGGCTTCCGATGCCTCACGTTCATTCAACTGGCGGACGAGTTGATCGAGCTCAGGGTCAGGAAGAAGTCGTGTCATATTGAACAGAATACGAACGAAGTGTGCCAGAAGTAACGGCTCATTCGGAATGCCGGCCCATCCTCGCTTCGTTGCACGCGTCCATGCGGAAGTTATTTGCGACGGTTATGGTCGCATTCGTGCTGCCTGCGGTCGTGTCTGCCGACTCCACCTCCTTTCAGGCGATGCAGTCGGGTTGGTTCAACGGTTCTACTCCCTTGTTCGATCACGGTATCCTCGGCCAGCGGCAGATCATCGCCATCCTCGACACCGGTCTCGATTGGGACAGTTGCTACTTCGCGGAGCCCGACGGCGCGCGCCCTCCCATCAACACCGGCTCGCCGTCGGGCGGTTTGAGCTCGGCGAACGTCGATACGAGCCGGCGCAAAGTCATCGCCTACGATTTTCTCTATTCGTGCGATCAGTTTCCCGGCGCGCGTGGCTGCGACGATCCGAACGATCCCACTGCCTTCGACAATGCGCTTCACGGAACGCTCGCTGCGGGGGTCGCTGCCGGCGACAGCCATGCGTATCTTCAGCCGGATGATGCGGCTGACGGCATCGCGCCGGGCGCGAAACTGATCGTGCAGGACGGCGGCTACATCGGCGGCGACAACTGCAGTCAGCGGCCTGGTTTCGGGTGCCCCGTCAACCTCACGCCGATTCTCGATCAGGCCTACAAACAAGGCGCGCGCATTCAATCCAACTCGTGGGGCGATCGCCAGGGCGCGCCACCCTCTCTTCCCGCTCCCACTGCGAATTACTCCGCCGCCGCGCGCGACGTCGATGCGTTCGTCTGGTCGCATCCCGACATGCTGCTCGTTTTCGACACCGGTAATCAGTCAAACAATACACCGCCGCCTGCCAGCTCAGTTCCAGCACCGGGCTGCGCGAAGAACACGATTCAGGTCGGCGGAACGCGATACACCGGGCTTCATCCCTGGGACGATGTCGTCACGCCCTTCTCCTACATCGGTCCAACGCGCGATGGACGACTCAAGCCTGATCTCGTCGCGCCGTCGTATGTTCTTTCCGCGTGGAGCGATGGCAATGTTACGACTGGCAACTGCAATACGAGCCCGCAGTCGGGCACATCGTGGTCGGCACCGTCCGTCGCAGGAGCCGCGGCGCTCGTGCGGCAGTATTTCACCGATGGTTTCTATCCAACCGGCGTCGCCACGACGGCAAACGCATTTGCTCCGAGCGCCGCGCTGTTGAAAGCGATGCTGATCGCCGCCGCTCGCTCGGTGCCGAACGACTGGACTTACAACGTCGGTCTCACGCCGGCGAAACCGGCGCCGACATTCGAACAAGGGTTCGGCTTTCCGGTACTCGACGACGCGATCTACTTTCCCGGCGATCAAGCGCGCGTCCGCGTCGTCGACGTTCCGCTCACAGAGGGGCTGACGCAGGGCGATACCGCCACGCTGCACCTCAATGTCGCCGCGGGCACTCCGCTGAAAGCCGCGCTGGTCTGGACCGACCCCGCTGGAATTCCGCGCAGCGTGTCGGATTCAACGCCCGAACTGGTCAACGACCTCGATCTCCGCGTCACCGACGCCTTCGGCACCACACACCTCGGCAACGAATCGCTCCATCCCGGCCAGCCCGATCGCCTGAACAATGTCGAAGTTGTATCGGTGGCAACTCCGCCCGCCGGCCTCTACACGATCTCCGTCACCGCCTCGCATCTCGGCAGCGGACCGCGCCAGAGCTACGCACTCGTCATCACCGGCGACCTGACCGACGCGATCCCGCCGATCGCGAACGCCACCGCGCGAGCACGATCGGCGCGGCACTGACGTCGCACTCAAAAGTACGGCTGAGCGCATGAAACTAAATCGTCCGCGCCGCCCTCGGCACGATCACCTTCAGCGAGCGCGGCACGATCGCGATCGTCAGCGACTCCGGCATTGTCAGCGGCTCGCCGTCGAGGTGTGCGGAGCCGGATGACGAGCGTGTGATCGTGATCGTTCGGCCGCGGAACATCGTTACGCCGCGTGCGCGATGCAGGCTTCCGGCGAAGAGCCGCGCGAGCAGCATCGGCATTCGGAGAAGCGACGCGCGCTCAATCAGCGTCACGTCCAGCAGCCCGTCCTGCACCGACGCCAGCGGCGCGATGCGTGCGTTGTTGCCGTACTGACTGGCGTTGGCGACAGCGATGACGATGGCACTTCGCCGCACCATCTCTCCATCGATCGTCAGCTCATACTCCTCGGCCTGGTAGCGTGCGAGACCGCGAAGGCCGGCGCGAACGTACGTTCGGAGGCCGCGGGTTCCTGCATCCGCGAAGGCGTCCGCGACCCATGCGTCGAAGCCGACGCCCATCGCGTTGACGAACGGTGTGCCATTCACCGTCGCGGTATCGATCGTCTCGATGCGAAGATCGCCGCACGCGCGCAGCGATGCTAGTGGCTCGATCGGTACGCCGAGGTGTCGAGCCAGACCGTTACCGGATCCGGTGGGGAGGATGCCGAGCACGAGATCGGTGTTAACGAGCCGCTTCGCGACTTCGTGGACCGTCCCGTCGCCGCCGACCGCGTAGATGATGCGCACGCCGCCCGTTGCCGCGGAATGGATCACATCGTCGAGCTCCTCTTTCGATCCGCACGCGAGGATCTCGTGCTCGTGCTCCCACGTTTCGCGAATCAGAGCGGTCAGGTCGCGCCGCCTGTTTGCGCCGGAGCGCGCGTTGACGAGGAAGAGGGTCTTCACGTGGCGACGACGTCGCGATGCCGGTCGAACCAGCCGGCCCACAGCGGCAGGATCCACATCGACAACGCCATCCACGCCAGCGTGCGCACGTCCGGCGGCGGTGTTCCGGCCGTGTTGGCGACGAAGATGCCCGCGAGCAGGATCACGAAGAGCCAGAAGGCGATGCCGCCGATTGCATCGCGCGGCTTCGTGACGTTTCGATACACCGCGATCCCGATCGCGAACAGCAGCGCCTCCGTCACGATCTCCACACGCGGCATGTTCCAAAGCCCGAGTCCGACTTTCGGTCCTCCGGGCCAGAGCGGCAGGTCCGGACGATGCGTGAGGAAATCGAGCACCCAGTGGCTGATCACGCCGGCGCCAATCACCAACGCACCGCGGCCGTAACGCGTGACAGCAAAGTAGAGGAGGCCGGCAACGATCGACCAGACCGCCGCCATCAGCAGGCTGTGCGACCACGGATAGTCATTGAAATCGAGCGGCGTGAGAGGCGTCGCGCCGCGCTGGATGCGCACGTGCTCGATGCCGAGGAGGAGAAAGATCGGCCAGAGAAGATCGAGCAGCATCGGCGCGCCCATCAACAGCAGCAGCGACGTCCTCGGCGCAAACTTCTTCGACGCAAAGCCAACGGCGTTGTGACCGATGAACATAGTTCCTCGCGGTTAATTGGCAATTGACAATGGACAATTGACAACGAGCGAGACGCCGGTCGTCGTTGACATTCGCGCTGTCCGCCTTCCACTGTCAATTATCAATTGTCAATTGTCAATTCCCTTCCGCTATCAATTGTCCATTGTCAATTGTCCATTATCAATTGCTCTTCATGATCTCGATGATCACCGGCTTGATGCCGTTGATGATGAACTGGATGCCGATGGCGCCGAGGAGGAGCGACATGATCTTGGTGAAGACGGCGCGGCCGCGGTCGCCGATGATGTGCGAGAGCGGAACGGCGGAGAGCAGGACGATCCAGGAGATCGCGCCGACGGCCACGATGGAGACGATCACGGCCATGCGCTGCTCGATGCCGGGGTAGAGGTTCACAAGCACCATCACCGAGGTGATTGCGCCGGGGCCGGAGAGCATCGGAACGGCGATAGGGACGATGGCGATCGACGACGGATCAAGGTCAGCCTTCTCGATGTCGCTGTCTTCGATCCTCTTCTCGCCGCCCGCGTTCAGCGCGCGCCGGTCGTCGCTGATCAGGCTGCGTAGCGCGTTGGTCAGAAAGAGCACGCCTCCCATGATCTGAAACGCGGGCACGGTGATGCCGAAGAAATTGAAGACGTAGTTTCCGGCGAGGAAGAAGACGGTGAGCACGGCCACGCAGGAGATCCCCGCGACCAGGGCGACGCTTGCGCGCGTCTTCCGCGATGCGCCATCGGTCAGAGCAATGAACGACGGCGCGACCGCGAGCGGATTCACCATCGTGATCAGTGCGACGAAGGAGAGGAGGGCGACTTTGTACAGCGGCATGGGGTGTGATTATTGCGCTTCGCGCGTTAATTGCGCTGCGCGCGTTGTCGGTTGGTTGCGCTTCGCGCGTTGTCTGTCGTTTTGCCGCCGGCGCCGCGCGAGGTGTGACAACGCGCGAAGCGCAGCTAACCGACAACCGACAACGCGGCGAAGCCGCAATCGACCTCGCGATCCTCATCGACATCGATGTACCAGATCAGTCCCCGACATGGTCGGCCGGTGATGGCGCTCATCGCGGTACAGTAGCGGGAGACCTGCTCGCGGTCGGTGGCGAGGCGCGACTCGGAGGGCTGGCCGCTTTTGTAGTCGACGACGAGGTCGTTATCGCCTTCGCGGAGGAAGCGGTCGATGCGGCGCTCCACGGCGGCGCCGTTTTGTTGGATGATCATCGGAAGCTCGCGGCCGAGGGTCTCGGCGCGGACGATGCGGAGGAAGGTCTTCGATTTCGCGACCGTCGCCAGACGCTTGCGGACGAGAGCAATCGTCGAGGCATCGACGCCTTGCTCGGCCGCGGCCGACTGCAGCAGAGGCTCGACCGGCGTGGTCCCATCCCAAAGCTCCAGGACGCGATGCAGGAGGATGCCAGCCGCACGCTTCTGCGCCGACGAGCGGCGCGTTTTGACGTCGCCTCTGCTCAAAACGTCGGGCAGCGCGGCGGGTTCCGGCAGCGAGGGCTCGACTGCCGGAAGCGCTGCCAGCTCAGCCTCGCGTTGCGCATCGGCAAGCCGCCGCCGCGTCCGCACGCCGCCCCCTTCGGTGGCCACGCGCTCATACGCGATCGGCACCGCGTCGCCGCCGATCGTCAGCGTTTTGACCGCGCGTCCCGCTTCGGCCGGCCACGGAGCGGCGCCGAGGTCGAAGAGCTGATCGACGTATTTGACGAAGCCCTCCTTGCGCGGCTTTGCATTCGTCACGAAGACGACTTCCGTCTTCGCACGCGTCACGGCGACGTAGAAAAGGCGGCGCGTCTCGGCCTCCTCGCGCAGCGTTCCGATCTCTTTGAGCGGCATCGTACCGGCGCGGCCGTAGTGCGAGGAAAGCGTTTCAACCTGGCCGCGAAGCACGAGGCTGCGCGGGTTCTCAACGAGAAAGAGCTCGGGCGTTTTCACTCCGAACTCGAGGTCGGGAAGAATGACCGTGTCGAACTCGAGCCCCTTGGCCGTATGCACGGTGAGGATGCGCACCGCGTTGCTGGCCTCGTCGACGAGCGACGGCTCCATCTCGTCCGGCTCTCCGCCGCGTCGATGCGAGATCTCATCGACGAACTGCCGGATGGAGCCGCCCGTGCGTTGGTCGTATCCGAAGGCGATGGTTCGCAGGTGCTCGAGATGTCGCAGCGATCGTGTCCCATCGGCAGCGGCGGCGTAGACGTCTTCGATGGCGCAAGTGCGGATGACGAGGTCGATGAGTTGGGAGACGGTGAGGTGGCTCGCCGCGGCGCGAAGGGAGGTGAGGGTTTGGAGGAAGGTTTGGTAGGGGTTTGGAGATGCATCGTCGCCTTCGTTCGATTCGATGCCCAGCACGCCGCGCGCGATCTCGGTGTCGGTGAGCGCAAAGTAGGGCGTTCTTGCGGCGGAGATCTGTGCACCGCGGTCGAAGGGGAAGGCGATGGCGCGCAGTACGGCGAGCAGGTCGACCGGCGCGGGGCGATCGAGGAAGAGACGCGTCGGTGGCAGCGCGTACGCGAGTCCGCGGCGATCGAAAACATCGAGGTAGTCGTCAAGCTTCGTAGTCCGGCGAAAGAGCAGCGCATACCGCCGCAGATCATCCCCTCGACTGCCGATCCACGCCGCGATCGACTCCGCCTCGGCCGCAAAGCGATCGGCGCGATCGTCGAAGGTGGAATCGAGGATGGTGAGGGTGGGGGGGTGGGGAGTGGGGAGTGGGGGGTGGGAGTTTTCGTTGCTGGGTTGCCGCTTGCCTGACATCGCGGCGAGAAGACTCTCCGACAACTCCGCAACGCGGTCACCTGGCAACTCGGCAACGGCTTCACTCAACTGCACGTCGTTACTCCCACCCTCTACTCCCCACACCCCACCCCCCTTCGCCGCCCGCAACCGATGGTACGCAGGCCGGAAGACATTCACGTCGTATCCCGCGTCGCTGAAAAGCTCCGTGAAGAGTGCGTTGACGGCGGCGAGGAGCGGGGGATCGCTGCGGTATTGGTCGGTGATGATGCGCGGCTCGGCACCGGCGGCGAGTAGCTCGCGGGTGAAGGCGTCGTAGGTCTCGGGATCGGCGCGGCGGAAGCCGTAGATGGATTGCTTCGGATCGCCGACAACGACCGTTTTTCCTTCGACGAACGCACCGCTGCGGTCGCGCGCCAGGCGGTCGATGATCGCCGCCTGGATGCGGTCGGTATCCTGGAACTCATCGACGAAGATGAAATCGAACTGTCCGCGCACGCGCTCGACGACTTCTTCGCCGGCGAGGACGTCGCGCGTCCGCAGCAGCAGATCGTCGAAGTCGACGACGCCGCGCTTGCGCTTCTCCTCATCGAGAAATTTCAGAAAGCGGCGCGTCATCGACAGAAGCGACAGCGCTGCGCGATGGCCGGCCAGGCGATCATAGACGGAGTTGCCGGTGCTCTCGGCCGCGCGCAGAACGCGCAGCGAGGCATTGAACGCCGTGCCGTTCTTTCCTTTCGGCAGGTGATTCGTGCGGATGTCGTTCGCGATCGGTTTCAGGTAGGCGAGCCATGTGTCGATGTTGCTGCCGCGCGGCGGCGACGGATTCGATCGCAAGTACTCGCAGATTCCCGAGACCGAATCGGCCTCGCACGCGCGCAGGCGCTCGATGGCGATCAGCAATTCATGCTCGACGAGATCGAGTGCGCCCGGGTCGTACGTGTCGTCAAGCAGAAGATCGCGGCGGTCGATGAGCGACAGGATGATGTTGCGGATCAGGAAGAGATACCCGACATGCTCCAGCAGCACTTCCCAGTCGTACCTCGCCTCCGCAGTGGGATGTACGCGCGTCTCGTCGTCGATCCATGCGTCGTACGCCTCGCCGTAAAGCAGCGAGCGCTCGAAGCCTTCGATGATCGTGAATTGCGGATCGAGCCCCGCTTCGATCGGGAACTGGCGGAGGAGGCTCTGGCAGAACGCGTGGATGGTCTGCGATCGAAGCGAGTCGATGCGCCCGAGCTGGGCGGCGCAGGCGCGGCGCGCTGCTTCGCGATCGGCGGGGGCAACGCTGAAGAGTGGCGTCGCCGAGCCGATCGGCCACGCGATCTCGTCGCCGCTGTCGAATCGCAGTTCGAGCTCGGTGAGCGCTTCGTGGATGCGATCGGCGATCTCGCCCGCGGCTTTTTCCGTGAACGTGACGAGGACGATTCGCTCCGGCAGCAACGACTCATCGCCGAGGAGAAGGCGAAGGACTTCGGCGACGATGGCGGTCGTCTTGCCGGTGCCGGCGCCCGCTTCGATGACGATGTTGCGCCGCTGCGGTTTGCCGAACGCGAACGACGACTGAACGGGAACGTCGCTCAATCGTGCTCTCCGTGCTCACCATGCTCTCCAAGTAGCGTGCGCGGCTCGCCGAAACGGGTGACGGTGTACTTCTCGACGAAGTCGTGCTTCGTGCGGCAGGAGTGATTCACCGGGCAGTACTTGCAAGCGTTGAAGTCGGCATCGTCGTCGGCGGGAAAGGCGGGGAAGACGCCGTTGAGAATCGAGGCCACGAACAGATTCAGCGTCTCGCGCAGACCCGGTTCCTTCTCCGCCAGCTCGAAGGCGTACTTCGTCGCGTTGATCTCACCGATGACGAGCGGCTTGATCGCGCCGCTGACCGCCCGCGATTCCGCGCCGAAGAATTGCGAAACGGCCATCGCGTAGAGCGCGAGCTGGAGCCGCACGCCGCGATCGATCTTCTTGCCGAGCTCTTTGTGCCGAAGCGCCTTGCCGCCTTTGTAGTCGATGATGCGGAATCCGTCGGGCCGCGCGTCGATGCGGTCGATGGTGCCTTCTACGATGAGGGAGTGGGGAGTAGGGAGTGGGGTGTGGGAGAGATCGTCTTTGCTCCCACCCCCCACTCCCCACTCCCCACCCCCCAGCGAGACCACAAACGCCTCCGGATGATCGGACACCTTCCCATGTCTCGCTTTTCCGAAGCGGTACTCGAAGTATTTCGGGCGGAAGCCGGTGGCTTCGAGGTCGGCGAGATCGTGGGCGACGAATTCGCGGAGGATGCGCTTCGTCGCGGTCTGCTCGATGGCGCGCATTGTCGGGTTGAATGGCGGGACATCGCGGGCCATCGCGGCAAAGGCGTCATCGACGAGTGAGTCGATGCGCGTGGCGACGCTGCTGTCGAGCTGCGGCAGCGCCGCGCCGAGGCGCGCGAAGTCGTCCTCGCTCAAGCCGCGATAGAACTGCTCGAGGATGCCGTGATCGAGCTTCCCTTTGTCGCGCGCATTCATCTGCAGTTCGTGCTCGGGATCGTCGATGTCGCGGACGCCGAGGATGTGCTTGAAGAAGAACTTCTGCGGGCACTCGCCGAAATCTTCGAGGTGAGTGGGGGAGACCGAGGTGATGGCGCTTGCCAGTCTGGCGCGCAGCGCCAGGTCGTCGTTCTCGGCGAAAAGGTACCCATCGAACGTCGATCGCGTCCCCGACTTCGCGAGCAATTGCAGTTGCCGAGCACTTGCGCGTCGGAACGCTGGCGTCCCGCCGGCTGGCCCGGCGGCGTCCCGCCGCCGCACGAACGCCGAACCGAAATTCTTCAGCAGCTCCCCACGCCGCTCCGGCCACTGCCCAATGACAAAACTCTTCAGCAACGGCGATGGCCGCAAAACCTTCGCGAATCCATCGCCGCCGGCGAAAGAAAAATGAATCGTCTCCGCCCCGTCGAGAAGAAGCTGAAACAGCATTCGCTCCTCGTCGCGGCCATCGCCGATGCCACGAACGCCTATGGCGCGCCGATCGTGATCGGGAAGCAGCGGGTCGTCGACGCGTCGCTGGGGGAAGAGGTCGTCCTGCATGCGAATCGCGAAGAGATGGTCGAACGAGCGTCCGCGAAAACGCATGACGTCGGAGCAGAAGATTGTGGGGAGTGGGGTGTGGGGGGGGGTGGTCTCCAGAGACTCCTGCGCGAATGCGTCGAGAATCGCCGTCGCATCGAACTGCACGTTCCATTTCGCCGTGCGCCGCAACGTCGCGGCGATTTTGTCGATCGCCTCCGCCGCGGCCAGGTCGAGCTCCGTCTCGATGCGAAAGCGCGCAATCGCCGTCGCCAGAAAGTCGGCCGCTTCGCTTCCGCTCATCGTTGCATTCGGCGTGATCCCCTCAACCTCGGCGACCACAGCCACGTAGCTGTCGATGCCCGCGTTGCGTGCCAGCAGCTTCAACTCTTCGCTCGCACCTCCCGCAATGCCTGCGCGGCGGGTGGCGAGATCGAGGGCGTCAATATCGACCGCGATCTTGGGTTCGAAGCCATCGCGCAGCAGCTCGATGACCTCGCCGCGCGCGAAGTTGCTTTCGCGAAGGCGCAGGAGATTGGCGATGCCGCGTCCGAGGCGATGCGCCGCGAGCGGCGTCTTGTCCTCGGCACTCGGCGCGAAGCCCTCTTCGCTCGCGAACCGGTTCAGCAGCGCAATGTCGTAGGGATCGAGCGTGCGCGCGACGATGCCGATCGCCGACGGCGGCACGCCGTCGCGAAGCAGCGTGCCCGCGGCACGGCAGGTCTCGCGAAGCTCGATCGTGCGCGTGTCGAACTGGTCTATTGACCACTGCGGTAGCGGGGTGTCGTGGTCTCGCGGTGGCGCGGCCTCGAAACGGTCGATGAAGGCGTTGGCGAAACGATAGGTATCGCCGCCTGCGGCGGGGATGTAGATCGCTTCGAGCTTCCCCGCGTTGCGCAGCGCCTCGATCACGTTTCGCTGCGCGCCGGTCATGTCGTAGAAACCGGCCACGATCTGGATCTCGACAGGGATCGTTCCCGCCGCGATGATGGCGGCAGCGCGCGCGAGCAAATCAGCCGGATCGATGGCGCCGAGCTGCGTGATGAGACGCTCGTACTCGCGCCAGGCGCGGATGAGAAGCCGTGATCGCGCAGGGTTGCGCATTCCCCGCGTCGCGCGCAGCCGCCGCTCGAATTCAGCAAGCGTGAGGCCGCTGTCGCGGACGTCGCGCCAGGAGCGCTCGATCATCGCCGCGATGCCGCGGCTCTCCATCATCGGATCGTCGATGCGCTGGACCGCGGTGCGCATCGCCAGCCGCCGTTCCGCCTCGCTGGCGACGCGCGGAAGTTCGCCGGACGCGTTGACGATTCGTCGCGCGAAGGTCTCGATCGTATCGATACGCAGTCCGGCGATGCCGTTCGGGCTGCGCCGCAGGAGCTCGCTTGCGATGGCGTTGGCGACGCCGCCGGAGGCCGCCAGGACTTCGACCTTCGGGCTCTCCGTCAGGCGCTCCGCGACGGCTCCGGCGATGGCGCGATACGGTGCAAAGCGAAGCAATCGCTCGTTCGCGGTCATCCCAAGGCGCCGGTCCTTTGCTGAAGATCGAGCCGTGCTGTCGTCTCCGAATGACGGCGATTGGGACTAACGCCGGAACGCTGGCGTCCCGGCGGCTGGCCCGGCGGCGTCCCGCCGCCGACCAAGCCCAGGCTGCCTTCCTCGGCTGGCCATGCGGCGTGCTCGGGCATTGCACTCATAGCAGCTAAGCGCATCGCCATGCTGCACGCTTGTTCAGGCACCGTCACCGTCGTTCGGCGGCGAGGACGCCGCCGGGCCAGCCGCCGGGGCGGCAGCGTTCCGTCCGCGCTGGGACGACCGGATGTGATACGCGCCACGGGCGATCGTGTCATCCAACGATTATCCCTCACGGAATCGAATGGAACCTCTCGCAACAGGCTCTGGAATTTCGGCCTGCGGTAGCGCCGTTTTGCCGTCCACTTGGTTTGCCTAACAGGGGAGAGTAGAAGCGTATGTTTCGAATCTCCGATCAGGCAGCATCGAAAAAAGGAGATTCATCTTGAAACAGACCGGAACAGTGAAGTGGTTCAACGACGCGAAGGGCTTTGGATTCATCACCTCGGAGAAGGGCGAAGACGTGTTCGTTCATTTCTCCGCAATTCAGGGCAACGGCTTCCGCTCGCTCGCCGAGGGCGCGCAGGTCGAGTTCGAAGTCACGCAGGGCCCCAAGGGTCTGCAGGCCCAGAACGTCTTCGTCGTCTAAAACGACACGACGGCATCACGATGAAAGGGCAGCCTGAACAGGCTGCCCTTTTTGCGTGAAGCAGAGATTCAGAGATCAGCGACAAGAGATCAGGGAACGGAACACACCAAGCACAGCCTGATCTCTGAGTCTCACTCTCCCTCGTTCGGGTCCACCACTGCCGCCGCCGTCAGCTCCGCGGACGCAGCCGTGTACTCCGGCAGATTGCCCGGCGTCGCTTTGATGTACTTCGCAACGATGTCTTTCGTGCCGAAGACGCCGAGCTTCTCCATCAGGAACTCGAACTTCTCTTCGAGCTCGCGGATGATCGCGTCCTTGGCGCTGGCGTCCATCTCCCACATGCGGCGCTTGAATGGTCCGAGCGCTTTCTTGCGTGAGGTGTAGACGAACTGCTCGTCGGTCTGGCCCGGCTTGCGCTCGTCGAGGCAGTGCTCGAAGCAGAAGTCGCGGATGCCATCCTTGATCTCCTGCGGCATCGCCGGCGCGTCGAGGATCATGTTCTGAAAGCCGGTGGCGAGATGGATCTCGACCGCCTCGGACTCGGGGAAATGATTGAAAACCGACTCCGGCAGGGTTGACGCGCCGTGTTGTACGGAACCGCCGATGCCGTACTCCTCGCGGCAGATGCGCGTCGTTTCGCGGAGGACCTCAAAGTCGATCTTCGCCTGCGCGATCGTACCGTCGGGGAGCGGAACACCGCCGTGCGACGTGCCGGTCTGCACGGAGATTTTGCTGATGCCGGTGACCGCGCCGAGGAGGCGCTTCAGTCCGTCGGCGTAGGCGCGGACCTCTTCGGGGTGCGTGTTGTACTTGCCGACCTCGCCAATCTCGCCGCCGACGGAGACCGTCAGGCCTTTCGGCTCCCGCTCGCGGATGTATTTCGTCAGATGTGCGGTCCCCTCGTAATTCGCGCGCTGCTGTTCCTCGCGTGTGGGGAAGTCGAGATTGACGAGCGTGGAAGTGTCGATGTCGATGTTGTAGAACTCCGCGGCCAGCGCTTCGTCGATGAGCGACTCGAGCGCCTTCATCTCCGCGGTCTGCCCTTCCGGCGTGGCCCATTTTTTCGCGCTGGCCTGGAAGTGATCGCCCTGAATGAAAACAGGTCCTTCGAAGCCCTCGGCCATCGCGGCGGCAAGCACGCAGGCGGCGTATTCGGCGGGACGTTGTTCGGTGTAGCCGATCTCCGAGCGCGCGATCTCGAAGATGAACGCGCCGACGTCGTGGCGCATGGCGACGCGGAAGAGCGCGCGGGCGGCGTCATAGGTCAGCGCGCGGATGTTGAACGCGGGAACGGTGAAGCGGCGCGCGATCTCGTTGCGGCCGAAGCCCATGTAGAGGGGGTAGATCGATGAGGAGACGGCGCCGCGGCGTCGCGCCTCCATGTGGATGGTCCTGCGGGCGGCAGCTTTCGCATCTCCGTCGCCGAAGACAGCGGTGTGAACGAGCTGGTCGGCATTGATGTCGGTCATCGGGTCGCCTCCGGCGCGGACTTTAGCAAAACTGCGTGCTCACGCGCGGGACGTTTGAGACCCGGCTCCGTCACCGCCCGCCACGAACGCGCGGATCTTCTCGACGAGCGCTGCCACATCGAACGGTTTGAGGACGGCGCCGTCGGCGCGAAGGCCTTCCAGTTCGGAGCGCGACACCGGCTCGCCGCTGAGAATCAGGATCGGCAGACGCTCGAAGCCCGGCTCGTCGCGCAGGCTCTGGATGGTCTCGGCGCCGGTCATCCCCGGCATGTTCTTATCGATCAGAACCAGCGCTGGCCGGCGTTCCCGCGCGGCGGCCAGCGCCTGATTGCCGTTCTCTGCTGTGACCGCTTCGAATCCGAATTCGCGCAGAAGGCTGCGCATCAGCACCAGGATCGGCTGGTCATCGTCGACGACGAGGATGATAGGCTTTTCAGACATGCGGACGCTGGAGTGTATGGGATGTCATCCCGCGCAACAACGCCTCGCAACAGAAACTTCATGGCCATTCGTCACGACCGCAAAGTCTCGATCCTCGATGTGATGGGCCCGGTGATGGTGGGTCCATCCAGCTCGCACACGGCCGGCACCGCACGCCTCGGGCGTGTAGCGCGCGAGATCCTCGACGAAGATCCGGTGGCCGTGCATTTCTATCTGCACCCTCCGCTCGGCGCGACGTACCGCGGCCACGGCTCCGACTTCGCGCTCGTCGGCGGCTCGATCGGATTGAGCGTCGATGATCCGCGCATCCCCGAGGCCATTCGGATCGCGGAGCAGATGGACGTCGACATCACCTTCTCCGAGGAAGACCTCGGCGACGTGCATCCGAACACCGTGCGCATCGAGATCCGCGGCAAAACGCGCGAGGCCGAGATCAGCGGCTCGTCGATCGGCGGCGGCGTGATCGAAGTCTTCAAGATCAACGGCTTCCAAACGCGATTCAAAGGCGACTCGCCGACGCTGCTGCTCTTCTACCGCGACCGTCCCGGCATGATCTCGGAGGTGACGAAGATCATCGCCGAGGAGGGAATCAACATCGCGTCACTGTCGTGCTCGCGAAAGCAACGCGGCAAGGACGCCTTCATGCAGATCGACGTCGACTCGCCGATGTCGGAGGCAGCGCTGCAGCGGATCCGCGCAATGCCGGACGTCGAAGAGGCGAAGTACCTCGATCGGATTCCGTAAACCGTTGTTGCACGGCTGTGTGTTGTGCCTATCATTCGTGGATGCAATACACGATTCGAGGTGTCCCTCCAGCCGTTGACGTCGCGTTGCGCAAACGCGCTCGTGTCACGGGCAAGAGTCTGAATGATGTTGTGATCGAGGCTCTGGCGGAAGGCGCGGGCATCAGCCTGCAACGGAGAAATCTTGATGACATTGCCGGGACCTGGATAGAGGACAAGGCTTTCGACGAGGCGATCGCCGCGCAGGATCAGATCGATTGGGATATGTGGAAGTGAGCGCGAAAGGGGTCAGACCGGAAGTGGAAGTGCCGACGACATACGGAGCAAATAGCGTCAGTCATCTTTCGGCACTTCCACTTCCGGTCTGACCCCATTCGCTTCGCTCGAAGGCAAAGGCCAACCACAGAGACTCAGAGAACACGGAGGACTCTCTGTGACCTCTGTGCCTCTGTGGTGATCGGTTCTCCAAATTCGAATCGATAGCCCGCGAATAGGCCGCGCCCCGATTCCTGTTCTGTCCCCCATGATCGAAAGCTTTGCCCACCTCGAAAAACTCGCTGGCGGCCGCGACCTTGCGGACGTCTTTCTTGAGAGCGACGAACAGGAGCACGCCGTTCCCGGCGATCAGATCCTCGAAGCGCTGCGGCGGCGGCGCGCCGTCATGCGCGATTGCGTCGAGCGCGGCAAGGGCGGTGGAACGTCGATGGGGAAGCTCGTCGGCAACGAAGGAAAGCTGCTCAATGACGCCTTCCTCGCCGGCAAGACCTTCATGGATCCCCTAACGGTCAAGGCGGAGATCTACGCGCTGTCGGTGATGGGCGAGAACTCGCGCATGGGCGTGATCGTCGCCGCGCCGACGGCAGGCGCGGGTGGTGTCGTTCCGGGCATGCTGCTGGCGCTGGAGGAAGAGCGCCACATCGATCCGGAGAGGACCGTTCGCGCGCTTGTCGTGGCCGGCGGCGTAGGCTCGATCATCGCGCTTTCGGCGAACATCTCCGGCGCCGCCGGCGGTTGCCAGAACGAAGTCGGCGTCGCCTCGGCGATGGGAGCAGCAGCCGTGGCGTACATGATGGGCGGCAGCACGCGGCAATCGATCCACGCCGCCGCGATCGCGCTCAAGAACACCCTCGGCCTCGTCTGCGATCCAGTCGGCGGCCTCGTCGAAGTACCGTGCGTGAAGCGCAACGCGCTCTTCGCCGTGCACGGCCTGACCGCCGCGCAATTGGCGTTGGCCGGCGTCGAGTCCGTCATCCCGATGGACGAGATCGTCGAAGCGATGGTGCGCATCGGCCGCGCCCTCCCACGCGGCCTGCGCGAGACCGCCGAGGGCGGCCTGGCAACCACGCTGACCGGCTGCACGATCGGCGACCGGCTGAAGAATGAAGCGAACGAACGACGCGCGGAGCGGGCAGCGGAGAGGGAACGGGCGGCGCAGGAGAGGAAGGAATCGGTTAGCTCGTAGTTGGGGGGATGTAACACCATGTTCCGAAGTACGTTTTGGGTGGTGGTTATGTTGGCCGCGGCATCGCCTGTTTTCGCTGATGCACGGTGGCATCACATGCTGTCCGACAGTTCCGCAGCTCTGGCAAGCGGCGACTACGAACATGCGCTTAAGGTCAGCAGTCGCGTCGTGGACGAAATGATCGACCGCCTCGGCCCGGGCGACGCGGAAACACAAGCCTTTGCGATCGCCGTCGCGCACAAGGCACTTTCGAATGCGGGCCTATCGCGACTCGACGACGCGCTTTGGTACTGGTATGTAGCGATTGCCCTTTATCCTGGCATCAGTAAGTCGGACGTCTCTGCGTACGGTAGTGCTGGCGAGTTCCTCAAGGCTAATCTGCCAGGGACACTTGAAGTTACTTGCCGAGTAGGTGATAAGGATGTCACTGCACCGAAATTGCTGAAGCGAGTCGAGCCGAAGTTTCCACCAGGAGCGCAGGGCTTCGGCGTCGAAGGCGTGCTAATAGTCGAAGTCGTCATCGATCAGTTCGGTCGAATCTCTTCGCCCCACATTAAGAAGTCTCTTCCAGCACCGACGCTCTCATATTCCGCACTCGAAGCAGTCCGGAAGTGGCGCTTTGAGCCTGGTAAGCTCGGTGGAGAGGCCGTTCCCGTTATCTTCAGCCTCACTGTAAATTTCAAACTGCGGTGAGCCGAACTACGGGTAACCAGCCCATTGCTTTCAAAATGGGGTCAGGTCTAAAGTTGAAAGTGACGAAGGAGGAATGTCCTTCTCGGTTAGACGAACTCTCGTCACTTTCAACTTTAGACCTGACCCCATTTTGAAAGCTGCGCCATCCCCAACGATCGGCCATGCTGCCGTCAAGGAATCGTCAATACTCGTTGTCGAGCGGGTTCAAACGGTCGATGACGTTGATGACCGATCTCGATATCGTTATCCAGAATCTGGAGATTTTTGTCCAGAATCTGGATATTCGCTATCGAGAATCTGGAGATCTTCATCCAGAATCTGGATGTTGATATCCAGAATCTGGAGATTCTTCATCCAGAATCTGGATGTTGTTAACGAGAAATTGGATGGATGGGTTAATCTTGTAAAATCTTTGTAAAATCTTCGATGAGTTTCCACAATTGGGCGAAAAACAAGTGACTTTCGCAAACCTCATGCGTCTAAGGGGATGTGAAGGTCAAGAACGTGGCAAACGCTGAGAACAGACCCGCCTCCCGTAGGAACGCGAACGATTCGCGGCGGGCCGGACTGCGCTCGCGCGGATCGGATCGGGACAGGCGCCGGTCGTGGACTCGTCCGTTTCGCCGCACGCGGCGAGCCATTGAGTCCTCGCTCCACCTGATCAACGCCTGCCGCCGCGTCATCGAGGCCACCGAGAGTTTGGCGGCAGAGCGTCCGATCCGGGCCGCGCGTCGGATCGCGGTCGCTTCGGGCTGGCTGGACCGGGCCATGGCGCAACTCGACTGCGCTGCGGCTGGTCTGCGTAAGACAAGAGACCGCGCGGCGCAGTCGCCGGACCTTGCCCTCGACGCGCCAGCCAAGCTGGCCGAGGCCTCCGTCCAGTGGTTCAAGGCGGCCAGAGAGCTGGACGTGTTCTCGGCGCGGTTGGAGCGCACTTCCACCTGGCTGTTCGATTCCGTGATGGACGGGAGCATTGCGATCCCTGTCGAGGAGCAGGGTGCGGATGCGGGTAAGAGCGTCACCACCTTCCGGCTGATTGCACCACCCATCCTGCCGCCCGATTGGTTCCCGTACGAAAGCAACGACGCTCCCTGCATTCCTCCTCGCCAACGGTTTGCTTGTCTGACCGTCGTCGAGGCCGAAAGACGGATCTTCCGAGGCCGTGCTCCTCCGCTTGTTTCAACCTGCTCGCTCTGATTCACAGCAGTTTGAAATGAGAAAAAGGAGAAGAGATGTCTACCGAAGTACCCGTTCCACCCGAGCAGTCCCACACTGATTCTGCACAGGCGCGCATCGAAGAGATCCGCGCCATCGTGCAGAAGATTCCGAATATTGTGATACCGACTTCCGCAAGGGACGGCCGGAGGCTTGTGCCTACCGCGTCGGTTCCGAAGAAGTTCGTGGAGTTGACGGCCGTAGCCGTCAGAAACAGCGCACCACTCGTTCGTCCGTCCGGCCAGGATCTGGCGCAGGACCGCGATCTTGCGAGTTTTGCCGAGGCCTACCCCGCGGTGGCCGATGAGCTGGAAGCGCAGGCTCACTTCCTCCGCCACAGTATTGCCGCGGCAAAGAGCAAGGTGGGGAGCTCCGCGCTCACTACCTACGCCGTCGCGCGTGTTCTGGCCAAGCGTCCCGAGACAGCCGATCTCCTTCCCCATGTCGAAGACATGAGAAAGGCCCTCGGCAGAAGCGGACGGAAGTCGAAGTCCAAGCCGGCCCCGAAGCCGGCAACCCCGGATACGACTGAGCAGCCCTCGTCAGTGACCCCGTCACCGACGACCGCAACGACGAAGTAGCCGGTCACGTGCAGTAAGCCCCGCGCGGGCGCGTCCGAAGGCGCGCCCGCGCATTTTGTTAGCCCGCGTTTCTCACACTTACACTGAAATTGCCTGGCACCGCGCTCCCAATCGAGCGCCTTCTCCCCCACGCTTCTCAGTGGGGGAGAAGGTGGCCGAAGGCCGGATGAGGGGGCGTTTGCCTGTCGCGCCAA
>JADGNZ010000065.1 GCA_017883205.1 Thermoanaerobaculia bacterium
GGCGCTTCGCGCGCACGGCTTCCACAGGCTGTAGACGCGACGCGCGAATCGACGTCAACTCCCGTCAGCCAAGCGTAGGTCGGACTCTCTAGTCCGACGCCTTTTTTGAAGAATAGTCGGACTGGAGAGTCCGACCTACGTCGTTTCGTATGCTTCGGCGCTTCGCGCGCACGGCTTCCACAGGCTGTAGACGCGACGGGCGAATCAAGGTCAATTCCCGTCAGCCAAACGTAGGTCGGACTCTCTAGTCCGACGCCTTTTTTGAAGAATCGTCGGACTGGAGAGTCCGACCTACGTTCGCCGACCTACGTTCGCTAGAACTCAAACCCGAACATCGGCACCCAGTGCCAGGCTACCCAGAAGAAGAACGCGCCGAGCATCGTGTTGGCGAAGTTCAGGGTGCCGTTGGCGATTGGTGAGCCGTTTCTCCGGTTCCAACTGCCGAGGATCGATTCGATCCATGAGCCGAGGAAGGCGCAGGCGGCGATGACGAGGACGACGTGCGTCCGGTCGATGACGATGTTGCCGGTGAAGCCCGGACGGAAGTGATGCTCGGCCACGGCCGTCCCCGCAACAGCCACGATCGACGCAGCGATGAGGCCGGCCAGCGTTCCTTCGATCGAGATCGCCCCCTCGGTTCCCGGCTCGACGCGGCGAAGCGTCAGCGGGAGAAAGGCGCGCTTGCCGAAGAGCTGACCGATCTCGGACGCAGTGGTATCAGCAGCGGCCGTTGCCAATGCCGCGATTCCCATGAAGAGCGGCACGAGGCCCAGACCACGCCAGCAGGCAACGGCGCAGATCGCGGCCACGCCGACATTCGCGAAGGCGTGTGCGGCGCCGCGGCGTCCGCCTCCCTCCTGTGCCAGACCTGCGCGGGCTTTGCGCGCGTAGCCGAGCTTAGTCGCCAGCGTGCCGAGGATGAAGAAGCCGAGCAGCGCGACATACATCGGCGGACCGCCGCCGATGACGATGACGCATCCGAGGATCCATCCGGCCACCGCGCCGGAGACGTCGACGCTCCGCAACGCGAAGCCGATCATGGCCAGCACGGTGTTGACGATGATCCATGGCCACGCGATCGGCGGCGCGCCCGCCAGCGTCATGATCGGCTTGATCGCCATTGCCGCGAGCACGGCGGCGGCGATGAACGGCACCGTGACGTTGTCGTCGATGCCGAGGGGCAGCGACTCCGCGATGGCGCTGACCAGGACGGCGGCGGCGATGGCGACATCCTGCGGCGCCCCGAAAACACGCGCGATCAGAAATGCTGCCGCGCCGCCGAACAAGACGAATGCGAGTGACCCGCCCCATGACTTCGTGCGATTCCACGGCAGAGCCGCGAGCGGCAGGCGTTGACCGATCACGGTCGAAAAGCCGTCGCCGAACGCGAGCAGCACCCACGCCACCGCCGCAATCTCGAGGTGCCAGTGAAAGACGATGATCAGCACCGTCACGGAGAACGGATACAGCACGATGCCGATGTCCCATCCCCGCTCATGGCGCGAGACGCGACGGCCGACGATGCGGTGCAGCACCAGCCAGTTGCCGATGATTGCGGCAACGCCGATGAGCGCCGCGTACCGCCACGGAATGCGCGCCAGCAACAGCGCGCCGAAGCCCAGACCGATGTGCAGGAACTTTCGCAGCACCTCGTTCGTTTCGTGTCGCGGCGTTTCCGCGAGCTCGGTTGACCCGCCCTGATCGAGCATCGTTTTCCACAGCTTACAATACGCGCTCCAATGACGGACTCTCCGCCCGAACAACCGACCGATTCATCCTCCAAACCGCCGCTTCTCTCCGTCGTCGTTCCCTGCTACAACGAGCGATCGACGGTGGCGGAACTGCTTCGCCTCGTTCGCGATGTGCCCATCGACAAGGAGATCATCGTCGTCGACGACAAATCGACCGACGGCTCTGCGGGCATCGTCGCAGCATTAGCAAAAGAGTGGCCGGAGATCCGCCACGTGTTCCAGCCGGTGAACATGGGCAAGGGGGCGGCGATCCGGCGCGGGATCGCCGAGGCGCGCGGCGACATCGTGCTGATCCAGGATGCCGACCTCGAGTACGACCCGCACGAGTATCCCAAGCTGATTCAGCCGATCGTCGACGGTCACGCCGACGTCGTATTCGGCTCCCGCTTCGAAGGCTACCCTCGGCGCGTCATGCTCTACTGGCATCGCCTCGGCAACAACCTGCTCACGTTTCTGTCCAACTGCACGACCAACCTCGATCTCACGGACATGGAGACCTGCTACAAGGTTTTCCGCCGCGACGTCATCCAGTCGATCAATCTGAAATCCGACCGTTTCGGCATCGAGCCCGAGGTGACTGCGAAAGTGGCGCGGCGCGGTTATCGGATCTTCGAAGTGCCGATCTCGTACTACGGCCGCGACTACTGGGAAGGGAAAAAGATCAACTGGAAGGATGGCTTCAGCGCCATCTGGACGATCTTCCGCTACGGCCTCTTCGACGATCCGTCGAACGAGCCGGCGACGTACAAAACATTGCGCCGGCGCAGCTCGCTCAACCGCTACAACCGCTGGATCTGGGAAGCGGTGGCGCCATTCGTCGGGCAGCGCGTGCTCGAGGCCGGAGCCGGATCCGGAACGATGACGCGCTTTCTTTACGGGCGCGAACTGATCGTGGCCACGGACAAGGAGACGCCGTACATCGACCGTCTGCGCAACGCTTTCCGGCGGCGTCCCGGAATCGAGGTCGAGCGGCTCGATCTCGACAGCGATGCCGCGCTCGCTCTCGCCCACTACAACTTCGACACGGTGATGTGCATCAACGTGCTCGAGCACACGGACGACGACGCCGCTGCACTGCGCCGCGTTCACCAACTGCTCACTCCCGGAGGGCGAGTCGTCATCTTCGTGCCGGCCGGGAAGGATCTCTTCGGCACGCTCGACCGCGGCATCGGCCATCAGCGCCGCTACGACAAGGACGAGCTGCTGGCGATGCTGCGCACGGCAGGATTCGAGATCGAGGACTCGTTCTACCAGAACCGCGCCGCGATGCTGGCGTGGCGGTTGAACTCGAAGATCTTCAATCGCGGCGCGCTTCCGGCCGCGCAGTCGAAGATCTTTGACCGCCTCGTGCCGTTGATCAAAGCGCTCGACGGCGACCGGCCGAAGAAGGGATTGAGTTTGATAGCGATTGGTCGAAAGGGTGTGGGGAGTGGGGGGTTGGGGGTGGGAGCAGAATCGACAAAGTCCACTGCGGACGATTCCAGCGCCACTAAACTTCCATGACTGCTCCTGATTCGTCCGCTCCTGATTCATCCGGCGAACATGCGTCCGCGATTGCTCCCACACCCCACACCCCACACCCCACCCCCCAACGCACCGCCCTCATCCTCGCCGGCGGAGCCGGCACGCGGCTGCGGCCGCTCTCATCGGACGACAATCCGAAGCAGTTTCTGCGGATCTTCGACGGGGTCTCGCTGCTCGAGAAGACGGTGGCGCGCGTCGGGCCGCTCGTTTCGCCGGAGTCGATCTTCATTTCGACGAACGACCAGTACGCGGCGAAGTGCACCGCGTTTCTACCCGATCTGCCGAAGGGCAACATCCTGACCGAGCCGGCGCGGCGGAACACGGCGCCGGCGATCGCGCTCTGCTGCTTCGCGATCGAAGCGATGACCGGCGGTGATCCGGTGATCGCCGTCCTGGCCTCGGATCACTACATCGCCAACGAGGCCGAGTTCGTGCGCGTGCTCGATCGCGCGTATCAGTTTGCATCGAAGAGCGACTACCTCGTGGCCATCGGCATCGAACCGACGGAACCGAATACCGGCTACGGCTACCTGCAGCTCGGCGATGCGATCGAGCCGGGGATCACCGCGGTCGAGCGCTTCACCGAGAAGCCGTCACGCGAGCGCGCCGCTGGATTTCTGGCGGCGGGCAACTACGCGTGGAACGCCAGCATGTTCGTCTGGCGCGCCAGCGTGTTCCGGCGCGCACTTGCGGCTGCGGCGCCGGAGATCGCGGCCGTAACGCGGGAGACCTACGAGTCGATGCCGTCGATCTCGATCGACTACGCGTTGATGGAGAAAGCGCCGCGCGTCGCAGCGATCGTCGGAGACTTCGGCTGGAGCGACGTCGGGTCGTTCGAGCAATTGGAGAAAGCCGGCGTGCCGGTGAAGGAGTTGTTGGCGAAGGCCGGCGGACGGTAACAGCTTGCTCCCTCGCGATCCCAGATCACAGTCCCATCATTCGTTGGAAACACGCTGGTCCACGCCAACGGTATTAACGAGTTGTCGCGAGCGCGCCGCTCATTCCCTTCACGCCCTGCCAATCGTTGTAGCCGTTTGGGCCAAGATAGAAAACCTGCACCGGCACCGGCGTTTTTTGCGAAACGGAGACCGGCAATGAAGCGTTGGTCAGCATCATCGGCAGGCCATGCTCGGGAATGTTGACAAGCTCGACCTTCTGCACCTTGGCAGCGACTGGCGCTGCGTATGCGCTTGGGATTACCTCGAAGTCATACATCTTCACAACCAAGAGAACGAGGCAGACTGCGATAACCGCGAGTAGAGAGTTCGTCACTACGAGCAATCGGTTCATTTTGATGTCCCTCAACCGGTTGGATGGACAGACGGCAGCATTTCACCGTTCAGCGCACCACTGGCGGCTCACCGGCACTTGGGAGAGACGTGGCAAGCGTCAGCGCCGCCGCACGCTTCGCCTGCACTTCGCTTCCGCCCGCGATTCGATCTGGCGGACGCGCTCGCGGGAGAGCTTGAGGATGTCGCCGATATCGCGCAGGGTCAGCTCTTCATCCTGCAGCACTCCGTAGCGAAGTTTGAGAATCGTCTTCTCTGCGGTCGGCAGCGACTCAACGGTCCTCTGCACGGCGCCCTGTTGCTTGAGCAGCTCCAGAAACGGGACGCGCTTGTGGTCGATCTGCGGGGTCATCCCTTCGGCAAGGTCGCCCAGCTCGTACCAGAAGCGCCACCACGCTTTGGCGTTGGGGTTCGTGTAAAGCAGCAACTGGGCAAGCTCGCTGTTGGTGATCGTCAGCAGTTCGCACACTTTTCCGACAGCGGCGGTCAGCACGGCGGCGATATCCGCGCTCTCGCGATTGAAGAACGACGCCAGCTCGCCGATGCGCTTCGGCACATTGTCGGTGACGCCGTGACGAAGGCTGAGGACGAGGCGCTCCTTCGGCGAGAGCTCCGACATGTGCGCCAGCAGCTCATCGCGGCGGCCCTGCACCTGCATCGCGTCCTCGGCTGAGGGAACCGAGGTCTGCTCGATCATCTCGGCCAGCTCGGTGTGCGAGTCGTCGTCGAGCTCCGCGTTCAGCGAAAAGTTGTCGGTGTTGGCCTGCAACAACGTCTGCACTTCCTTGAGCGTGATGCCGAGCTCCGTCGCCAGCTCGTCGGGCGTCGGGATGTGCTTCCCTTCCGTCATCGCCGCGGCGATGGCCTTCTCCAGGCGGTACATCAGATTGGCGCGCTTCGGCGGAAGACGGAACGCACCTCCCTGCTCGGACAATGCGTGCAGGATCGCCTGACGGATCCACCAGACCGCGTAGGTGATGAACTTGACGTTCTTGTCAGGATCGAACTTCTTCGCGGCGTGGATGAGACCGATGTTGCCCTCGTTGATCAGATCGAGGAAGAGCACGTGCGCGTTGCGATACTTCTTCGCGTACGAGACGACGAAGCGAAGGTTCGCTTTGACCAGCTCTTCGAGCGCGGCCTTGTCGTTCTGCTGCACGCGCTTGCCGAGCTCGTACTCGCGCTCCGGCGTCAGCCGCGGAACCTGGGCGATCTCGTGAAGGTACTGATTCAGGAGATCGTAGTCGTCTCGTTCTTCGTGCCGGGCCATGTTTTGGAACGGACATTCTACCGCGCGACGGGCGTCGAGCACATGGCGCATGACACAGGGCTGGATTGCGGCCGTTGCACTTGTCTTCGCAAAGTACTTCTCTTATGATGAATCGATGTCGCTCTTCGACCTCTTCTTTCTTCTTTGCTTCGCCGCGGCAGTCATCACCGCAGGCCGCATTGGCTACCTTGCGATTCGCCGGCGGTTCCGCGCCGCAGGAAGAGTCCTCATCCGGCTGACGGTGTGCGCCGCCGTCTACATGCTGGTGCTGATCGGGTTCTCGCTGGCGGAGCCGCAGCGCGAAGTTCCCATCGGCACAACGCGGTGTTTCGACGATTGGTGCATCACCGTGGAGCAGTCCGCGCGGCAGGCGGCGATCGGGACGACGAGAGCGGCCGGCACGTTCTGCGTCGTGACGATTCGCGTGAGCAGCCGCGCAAAGCGAATCACGCAGCGCGAAAACGATCTCTACATCTATCTGATCGACGAATCCGGGCGGCGCATCGAGATCTCGCCTTCAGGGCAACAGGCGCTCGCGCAGGCTGGCCTTGCCGGCGAGCCAATGACTTCGTTCGTCGGTCCTGGAGGATCCTTCGAGAGCCGCGTCGCTTTCGACGTACCTCCCAACGCCCGTCACCTCGGCCTGGTCAAGGCCAGTCACGGCTGGTTCCCGGTGCGCCTGATCATCGGCGAACCGGGAAGCTGGCTGCATCGTCCGACGATCGTTCCTCTTCCTTGATTGGACAAAAAAAAGCACCACAGAGACACAAAGGACACGAAGTTAAAACCCTCTCTCTGTGTCCTTTGTGTCTTTGTGGTTCAAAGGGTTTGCTAGCTTGGAGGCGGAGGCGGCGCGCTTTCTGCCGGGGCGTTGGTATCCGGCACCGTGTGTCCGCGATGACACGTATTGCAGGTGACCATCTGACCGTGCGGGTTCACCTTTGCCAGGTAGTCGTTGTTCGCCGCATGCACCATGCGTAGCATCGCGCGGGCGACGTTCTTCTCGGGCTTGGCGTCCGAGGCGAAGTCGAACTGCTCTTTCGAGCCGGGAGGATTCGCGGCGTGGCAATGATCGCATCGGGTGCCGAGAGCGCGAGCGAATCCGCGCATGTTCCCGATCAGCTCATCGTGCGTGATGTTCTGCGGGAAGAGCTGGAGGTTGTGAAACTCGCCGGTGTCGGCCCGCGCGGCCTGCGCCTTCTGTTGCTGCACCGCCGCACACGCAGCGAGGAAGAGTGAAACGGAAAGAGCGATGACGATGGGGCGAGCGAGCTTCATCCAATGATTCCTCCGCGCGAAATCTACCACCGGCGACTTGCGAAATTGTTACCAACCGATTCCGTAATCCTCGCCGTGGTTGCTCGATCCGCCCCAGAACGTGCCGTGCGCGCGGTCGATCATGATGGCGTTGATCGGGCCTGACGTGCGGTCCTCGAACGTCATCGTGTAGCCCATGCGGCGCAGTTCGCCGCGCACCCACGGCGGCTCGGCGGAGTTGAGCAGGATGTTGCCCGGCTTGATGTCGTGCGCCCCGAACGAGCTGTGCATCTGGAAGCTATTGACGTTCGGTGCCTCCGTCGCTTCCTGCACCGTCATGCCGAACTCGACGACATCGAGGAAGAACTGGAGCAGGTTCTGATCCTGACTGTCGCCGCCTTGAACGGAGAAGACAAGCCACGGCGCACCATCTTTGAGTGCGAGCGTTGGTGTAAGCGTGACGCGCGGATGCTTCCCCGGCGCGACGACGTTGTACGGTCCCTCGGAAGGATCGAGCACGAAGCTCTGCATCCGCTCACTGAGACCGACGCCTGTGTTGCCAGCGATGACGGCAGGCAGCCAGCCGCCGCTCGGCGTAACGGATACTGCCCATCCTTCCGCGTCGGCTGCTTCGACCGAGGTGGTGCCGGCGTAAAAGGCGAAGAGGTAATCGTTCGAGAGTGACGGCGTGGCGTGCAGAAACTCGTTGCGGCGCAGCGAGCCCGACTCCGGCGCCGCCGCCGGCTTCGCGACGGGAGCTTTCGGAGCATCCCAGTTGCGCAGCAGATCGGGAAACGGATTCGTGGCGCGCTGATACGGATACGGATCGCCCGGCTTGATCTTCGGATCGTTGTGCTCGGGGTTGATCAACTTCGCGCGCTCCTTCGCGTAATCCTTCGAGAGAAGTCCGATCACCGGTTCTTCGGGCGGCGCGTAGGTGTCGCCGTAGTAGAAATCGCGGTCCGCCCAGGCCAGACTCATCGCCTGATAAACAGTATTGATGTAGTGCGGCGAGTTGAAGCCCATCGACTTGAGGTCGAAGTTCTCGAGGATGTTGAGCGCCTGCAGCATGGCCGGACCCTGCGTCCAGACGTTCAACTTGTAGACGTCGATGCCGCGGTAGTTCGTCATCACCGGCTCTTCGATGTGTACCTTCCAACCGGCCAGATCCTCCTCGGTGAAAAGACCGCCCTGCTCACGCGTACCGCGCACGATCTCCTTCGCGATGTCGCCTTTGTAGAAGCGGTCGTAGGCGGCGTAGATCGCGGCTTTGCGCGACTTCCCCTGCTTCAGTGCGAGTTGTTCGGTCTCCACGAGCTTGCGCAGAGTCGCAGCAAGATCGGGCTGGCGGAAGATCTCGCCTGCGACGGGACCGGGATGCTTCGGATCGTTCTCGTGGATGAGAAAGACCTTCTTCGAGTACGGCCAGGCCTTCAGCTTGGCTTTGTTGTGGTCGATCGTGTTCGCCGACTGCGCTTCGATCGCGTAGCCGTCCGCCATCTCGATGGCCGGGGCAAGAACATCTTTGAGCGACAGGCGGCCGTACTCCGCCAGCATCGTCATGAGGCCGCCGGGCGTGCCGGGAGTGACGGCGGCGAGGACGCCTTCATCGGGCGGATGATCGAAGCCTTTGCTCTTGTAAAACTCGGGAGTGGCGCCGGTGGGAGCGACGCCGAGGGCGTTGATGCCGATGACTTTCTTCGCGTGTGGATCGTAGATGAGCACCTGCGTTTCGCCGCCCCACGAGAGCGTGTCCCACATCGTGCAGGTCGCAGCGATCATCGCCGCAGCGGCGTCGACTGCGTTGCCGCCTTTTTGAAAGATCATCGAGCCGGCAGTGGCCGCGAGCGGCTTGCCGGTGACGGCCATCCAGTGCGAGCCGTGCAGCGGAGGCTTCTGCGTTCGGATGAGCGTTTGCTGTGCGGATGCCGAGGCGGTGAGGAGGGTGAGAAGCAGAGCGGCGGCAGTTCGTTTCATCGGCGCGTATTAAACCATTTGATCCGCAGATGGCGCAGATGAGACGCAGATGAAAAAAACATCTGCGGACATCTGCGACATCTGCGGATACGGCTTACGGTGCCACTTCCAGTAACTCGAACGAGCCAGGCACCATCGGCGGCCGCGGACGCGGATTCTTTTCGGTCTTGGGAGGTGCTTCGCCGAACTGCGCGGCGGGAAGGAAGATGTGATGCGTCTTGGTGTCGAGCGCCATCGTACGGGCGCTGCGCTGCGTGGCTACGTTGTCGACGACGTCGTACTTGTCGGGCGCTGACTCGTGTACGACCGTCAACGTCCCGCTCTGGCCGTTCGAGGCGAACGCGAGCTGCCTGGCATCGTCGAAGGCTGCGGCATCGGTCCCCTTCCCTGTCGGCACCGTCGTAACGACCTTGCCGTTGGTTGCGTCGACGACGGCCATGATCTCGTTCTCGCAAACGGTGAAGAGGCGGTGATGCTTACGGTCGATAGCCAGCCCGCTCGGCGACTCGCACGGCGTCAGCTTCCACCGTTTGGCGACGACGTTCTTCTTCGCGTCGATCATGGCCAGCTCGCTCGTGTCTTCGATGTTGACGAAGACGTGGCCCTGCGCGTCGCTGACGCCGAACTCCGGCTTCCCGCCGAGGTCGATGGTGGCGATGACTTTGCCATGGGTGTTGAAGACCGTGGCGTTCTTGCCGCGGCCATTGAAGGTGAAGACGTGCTTCGATGCAGGGTCGAACATGATGGCGTCCGGGTTATCGCCGGTCGTCTTCACATCGGTGATCCGGTTCAGGGTCTTCAGATTGAAGATCGTCATCATGCCGACGCGGCCGTCGGAGATGAATCCGCGTCCGCCGTCATGATCGATGGCGATGCCGTGCACGCCGGGAGTATCGGGAATGAGTCCGACGACCTTGCCGGCATCGACGTCGACGACTTCGACGCTGTTTCCGTGCGAGACGTACTCGCGGCGCGCTACGGAGTCGATGGCGGTGTAGTCCCATCCGCCGGTTCCAGCGATCGGGATGTGCCGGACGACACTCCACGCGGCAAAGGCGCTGACGGCAACGGCGAGCGAGAGGAGAGCGATGAGTGCACGTTTCATGGGGGCGAACGGTATCGCCGACCGGTGCCGAGCGCAATGAAAACCGGAGCAAAACCTTTCAGAGCAGAACCAGAATCTTCTCTCGGTGGAGCAAAACTTTCTCTCCGTGGAGTGAAACTTTCTCTACGTGGAGCAAAACGTTCTCTCCGTGGAGTGAAACTTTCTCTACGTGGAATGAAACTTTCTCTCCGTGGAGTGAAACTTTCTCTACGCGGAGTGAAACTTTCTCTACGCGGAGTGAAACTTTCTCTCCGTGGAGTGAAACTTTCTCTCCGTGGAGTGAAACTTTCTCTCCGTGGAGTGAAACTTTCTCTCCGTGGAATGAAACATTCTCTCGGCGGAGTGAAACTTTCTCTAGGTCGGAGAGAATTTTCTCTAGGTTGGAGAGAACTTTCTCTAGGTCGGAGAGAACTTTCTTTCGGTCGGAGAGAACTTTCTTTCGGTCGGAGAGAACTCTCTTTCGGTCGGAGAGAACTTCCTTTCGGGTAGAGAGAATTTTCTCTGGGTTGGAGAGAACTTTCTTTAGGTCGGAGAGAAACGTTCAGGCGGCGTTTAACATCTGTTCATCGTCAAGCTCCGCCGCAGGCTTGCGCGACATGAGTCCGGCGGTGATCCCCACGACGATCAGGTCGAGCAGGATGTAGAGAATCCCCACCCCGGCCGGCGGATTCGCTGAGTGCAATCGCAGAAACGGCACCTCGGCTGCCCACTGCCAGTTGCCGATCGCCGTCCCCACCCACTCCAGGATCATCGTGTAGGCGAAGCATGCGGAGAGCAGCAACCGGTTGCGCGAGACATAGATCAGCGCCACCGCCCCCATCCACCAGAGCGCGCCCCAGGTGTCGTGACGAAACACGAGGCTCAGGGCAGCGTTGGCGCTTCCGATGATGAGGACGAGACGGGTGATGGCGCCGGCGCGAAGACGGACGGCGTGCTGCCGCGCCGTTTCCGCCGCCAGCGTGTAGAACAGACCATGACCGGGGGGAACGTAGAACGGGATGACGGCGTGGCGATAGGAGTAGAGACCCCATCCGAGGGAAAGAACGACTTCTCCGGCGGTCGCTACGACGATGCAGCAGATGATCTGCCGCAGCGCCACCTCGGAGTCGCGTGCGAAATACCAGAGGAAGAGCGCCGTGGCAGCTCCGAGCACGAGCTGTTGAAGCAATCCGTCCCGGTCCGCAAGAAGCAGAACCGTCATGAAGACCGCCGAGGCGGCCACGAACCTGAGGAATCGCGACTCCATTTGACCGATACGTACGAGCGCAGTCTACGACCGGATTGGGACCTCTGCATCCCGTCAATCCGCTTTCGCAGCCGCGCCGTAGAAAGTTGTGAGCGTGATCACGCCCAAACGAACGGACAGGTTCTATGTTCAATCATCCCCGTTCGTCGAGACGTAGACGTTATTTGAGGTAGCGCGTACAATTCCCAGCTTCACCCAGCAAGGCAGCAGCCTGCACAGCCTCACCAGTTGCAGACGTGCTTGAGGTCCAATATCAAATTCCGCTAGTCCGGGCAGCGGATGCCCGGATGATCAAACCACGTAGTGGGGAGAAGGCATGTCCAAGACGTTGCTGCGCGCCATTGCCACCGCCGCCGTGCTCATCGCGGCATTGCCTGGCGCCGCACTCGCTGCGAGCGTAGATCTGAGCATCTACAGCATCACCGGCTCACCAGATCCGATCACCCTCGGCACGGGAAACGTCACCTACTCCGTCGGAATCTACAACTCCAGCTCCTCGACCGGAACAAACATCGTCCTGACGAGCGCGCTGCCGGCCAGTTCGACGTACGTCTCCTCCAGCGCCTCGAATTCAGGCTCGTGCTCGCAGTCGAGCGGCACCGTCACCTGCAACTGGACCTCGATTCCGGCGGGCAACGTCTACTTCGCGACCATCGTCGTCACCCCCACCGCGGGCGGCGCGCTGACACTCTCATCGAGCGTCACCGGAACGGAGAGCGATCCGAACACGATCAACAACAGCGCCAGCAAAGCGGTGATCGTCAACTCGCAGGTCGATCTCGGCATCTCCAGCATGACCGTCTCGCCTGACCCGATCACGCTCGGCACCGGCGACGTCCAGTTCCTCGTGCAGTACACGAACTACAGCACCTCCCCGGCAACGAATGCGGTGCTGACCAGCACGATACCCGGCAGCTCCACGTTCGTCTCGGCGACGACGCCGGTCGGGAGCGGCACCTGCTCGCAGTCCGCCGGCACGGTCACCTGTAACTGGGCCTCGATACCCGCGGGGGGAACGTATTACGCATACATCACGGTGACGCCCACGGCCGGCGGCGTATTGACGCTCTCCTCGAGCGTCGCGGCGCAGAGCGATTCGGACCCAACGAACAACAGCGGAAGCAAAGCAGTCACCGTCAACGCCCAGATCGACCTCGGCATCTCCAGCATGACCGTGTCGCCCGATCCGATGACGCTCGGCACCGGCACCGTGCAGTTCCTGGTGCAATACAGCAACGGAAGCACGTCCCAGGCGACGAATGTAGTTCTCACGAGCACCCTCCCGACGAACTCCACGCTCGTGTCGGCGACCACGCCGGTCGGCAGCGGCACCTGCTCGCAGTCGGCCGGCACGGTCACCTGCAACTGGGCCTCGATACCCGCGAGCGGGACGTATTACGCATACATCACGGTGACGCCCACGGCGGGCGGCTCGTTGAGTCTTACCTCCACCGTCTCCTCGGCGCAGTCGGATCCGAACACCTCGAACAACACCGCCACCAAAGCGAGCATCGTCAACGCCCAGATCGACCTCGGCATCTCCAGCATGACCGTCTCTCCCGATCCGATGACGCTCGGCACCGGCGACGTCCAGTTTCTCGTGCAGTACACGAACTACAGCACGTCGCAGGCGACGAACGCGGTGCTGACGAGCACCATCCCGGTCAACTCCACGTTCGTTTCCGCGACGAGTCCGGTGGGCAGCGGCACCTGCTCGCAGTCGGCCGGCACGGTCACCTGCAACTGGGCCTCGATACCCTCGGGGGGGACGTACTACGCATACATCACGGTGACGCCAACCGCCGGCGGCGTATTGACGCTTTCGTCGACCGTCTCCGCAACGCAGAGCGATTCGAACACCTCGAACAACAGCGGAACCAAAGCGGTCACGGTCAACTCCCAGATCGACCTCGGCATCTCCAGCATGACCGTCTCTCCCGATCCGATGACCGTCGGCACGGGCGACGTCCAGTTTCTCGTGCAGTACGCGAACAACAGCACGTCGCAGGCAACCAATGTGGTGCTCACAAGCACACTCCCGACAAACTCCACGTTCGTATCGGCGACTTCGCCGGTCGGCAGCGGAACATGCTCGCAGTCGGCCGGCACCGTCACCTGTAACTGGGCCACGATCGGGGCAGGATCGACCTTCTACGCCTACATCACCGTAACGCCTACGGCAGCGGGGTCGCTCAGCCTCACGTCAACCGTCTCGGCAGCGCAATCCGATCCCGATACGACGAACAACACAGGCACGAAGGCGAGCACGGTCAACTCCGACATCGACTTGAGCATCTCGAACATAACAGGAACGCCTGACCCGATCACACTCGGCACGGGCAACGTTTTGTACACCGTCTATGCGACCAACAACAGCGGATCGCAGGCCACAAACGTTGTATTGACGAGCACATTGCCCGCGGGCACGACCTTTGTCTCGGCGACGACGCCGGTAGGTTCCGGAACATGCAACCAATCGGCAGGGACGGTCACCTGCAATTGGGCTTCGCTCCCGGCGGGAGCGACCTATTACGCGTTCATTACGGTCACACCCACAGCAAACGGCGTCATCACGCTCGCAGCGAGCGTTGCCGGCGCGCAAACCGATTCCAACGCCACGAACAACAGCGCCAGCAAAGCGGTGACGGTTGGCAGCACAGGCGCCGGCGTCGACCTGATTCTCAACGGGATCAGCGCCACGCCCGATCCGATCACCCTCAATACCGGCAACGTCACCTATACCGTCCAAGTCTATAACTCCAGCAGTTCAGCGGGTACCAGCACGGTGCTGACCGCGACGCTCCCCACGAACTCAACATACGTTTCCTCCTCAGCGACGGGCAGCGGAACCTGCGGCCAATCAGGAGGAACGGTCACCTGCAACTGGACCTCGATCGGAGCCTTCACCGCCTTCAATGCCACAATTGTCGTTACGCCTACGGCTGGCGGCCCGCTGTCGCTCACGGCGAGCGTTTCGGGGGCGGAGACCGATCCGATTACCGCCAACAACAGCGGCAACAAGACCGTCACGGTCAACTCGAAGATCGATCTCCAGGTCTACTCGCTCAGCGGTACGCCCGATCCGATCACCCTCAACACCGGCAACGTCACCTATACCGTCCAGGTCTATAACGCCAGCCCATCGCAGGGGACGAACACCGTTCTGACGAACACGCTCCCTGCGAATTCCACATTTGTCTCTGCCTCGGCTACGAACAGCGGCATCTGCACCCACTCGGGCACCGTCACCTGCAACTGGACTTCGATTGCGGCATCGAGCGTCTACACGGCGACCATCGTCGTCACCCCCACCTCGGGCGGAGCGCTCACGCTGACCTCGAGCGTTTCCGGCACAGAGGCCGATTCCAACGCCGCCAACAACAGCGCCAGCAAGTCCGTCACGGTCAATTCTCAGATCGATCTCCGCCTCTACAGCATCAGCGGCACGCCTGACCCGATCACCCTCAACAATGGCAACGTCACCTACACCGTTTCGGTCTACAACCCCAGCACGACGCCGGGAACGAACACCGTCCTGACGAACACACTGCCCGCGAATTCCACATTCGTCTCTGCTTCGGCTACGAACAGCGGAATCTGCACCCACTCGGGCACCGTTACCTGTAATTGGACCTCCATCCCGGCGTCCGGCTTCTACAGTGCGACCATCGTCGTCACACCTACGTCCGGTGGATCGTTAACGTTGTCGTCCAGCGTCGCAGGAACCGAAAGCGATCCGAACACGGCCGACAACAGCATGAGCAAGTCGGTCACGGTCAACGACCAGATCGATCTGCAGCTCTACTCGATCACCGGCACACCCGATCCTATTACGCTCAACAACGGTAACGTCACCTACACCGTTTCGATCTACAACCCCAGCACGTCGCCTGGAACGAACACCGTCCTGACGAACACACTGCCGGCGAATTCCACATTCGTCTCGGCCTCGGCCACGAACGGCGGAACCTGCACCCACCCGGGTACCGTCGTCTGCAACTGGACCTCGATCCCGTCGAGCGGCTTCTACTCTGCCACCATCGTCGTCACCCCAACGTCCGGAGGCGCGCTGACGCTTACCTCGAGCGTGGCCGGCACAGAGTCCGATTCCAACACTGCCAACAACAGCGCCAGCAAGTCGGTCACGGTCAATTCGCAGATCGATCTCCGCGTCTACAGCATCAACGCCACACCCGATCCGATCACCCTCAACACCGGCAACGTCACCTACACCGTCTCGATCTACAACCCCAGTACGTCGCAGGGAACGAGCACCGTCCTGACGAACACGCTGCCTGCGAATTCCACATTCGTCTCTGCCTCGGCCACGAACAGCGGAACCTGCACGCACTCCGGCACCGTCACCTGTAATTGGACCTCGATCCCGACGGGCGGCTTCTACACGGCGACCATCGTCGTCACGCCTACGTCCGGTGGGTCGATGACGTTGTCGTCCAGCGTCGCAGGAACTGAGAGCGATCCGAACACGGCCGACAACAGCATGAGCAAGTCGGTCACCGTCAACGCGCAGATCGATCTCCAGCTCTACTCGATCAGCGGCACGCCCGATCCCATCACGCTCAACACCGGCAACGTCACCTACACCGTCTCAATCTACAACCCCAGCACCTCGCAAGGAACGGGCACCGTCCTGACGAGCATCCTGCCTTCAAATTCCACATTCGTGTCCGCCACGGCCACGAACAGCGGAAGCTGCTCGCAGTCGGCCGGCACGGTCACCTGCAACTGGACGTCGATTCCGGCGTCGGGCTTCTACTCCGCGACCATCGTGGTCACCCCCACTTCCGGCGGTCCGCTGACAATCGTGTCGAGTGTATCCGGCACCGAATCCGATTCGAATCCTCCCAACAACAGTGCCAACAAGTCGGTCACGGTCAACTCGCAGATCGATCTGGCGGTCTACAGCATCAGCGGCACACCCAACCCGATCACATTCGGCGCTGGCAACGTCACGTTCACCGCATATGCCTACAATCAAAGTACGTCCCAGGGAACGAACGTTGTTCTGACGAATACGCTCCCTTCCAACTCCACCTACGTTTCATCCTCGGCGTCCAACGGCGGGACCTGTTCGCATTCCGGAAACACAGTGACCTGCAGTTGGACGTCCATTCCGGCAACCACTCTCTACCCCGTCACCATCGTCGTCACCCCAACCATCCCCGGCTTGCTGACGCTTTCCGCCAGCGTCGCCGGTACGCAGCCCGATCCCAACACCGCCGACAATACCGGCAGCGGGTCGACCAGCGTCACTCCGACGGCGTGTACGGCCGTTCCCAGCGGCGCCGTGGCCTGGTACCGCGCCGAGAACAACGGCGTCGATTCGGCCGGCCCCAACTTCGCGACGGCGAACGGCGGCGCGACGTACACGACCGGCGAGGTTGGACAGGCCTTCAGCCTCAACGGCACGACGGCATATATCAGCGCGCCTGACAATGCCACGCTGCGCCCGACCAGCCTCACGGTCGAGGGATGGTTCAACATTTCCGGCACCACCGGCGTACGGATGCTGGCTTCGAAGTCCGTCGGTACCGCAGCCGAGAATTCGTTCTTCGTTTTCATCGCCGGCGATGGGACGCTCGCCGGGGGCGTCGGCGACACTACCTCCACCGACATACTCGCCAGCACGACCGCACCAACCACGAGCGTCTGGCACCACTTTGCCTACGTATACGACAGTGCGGGTTCGGCCCAGGCCCTCTGCCTCGATGGTGGGCTCGTCAATGCCGCCACGACGTCGAAAGTCATCGCGTACGATTCCAATCCACTCCTCATCGGCGCGCAAAGCGACAACAGCACGATCAACGGTTTCTTCTCTGGCCGCATCGACGAGGTGACGATCTACAACCGCGCTCTTTCGCAAACCGAGGTGCAGAACGTCGCTGGCGCCGGCACGTTCGGCAAGTGCTACGTCGCGCCGTCCGCCCCGTCGATCAGCGGCTTCACGCCCAGCTCGGCCAACGCCGGAGCGAGCGTCGTCATCAGCGGCTCGAACTTCATCGGCGTCAGCAGCGTGACGTTCAACGGGACCGCCGCTACGTTCGTGGGCGACAGCACCTCGCAGATCACCGCCACCGTTCCCGCGGGCGCAACGACCGGCACGATCTCGGTCATCGCCGGCGGCGGCACGGCCACCAGCGGCTCGGCATTCACCGCCATCACGGCCGCGCACTGGATCAACAGCAGCGGCGGCAACTGGAGCACCGGCACGAACTGGTCGACTGGTACGGTTCCGACAGCAGCGAATAACGTCATCATCGACGCCAGCGGAACCTACACCGTCACGCTCGACGTCGCGCCCGCATTCAACTCGCTGACCGTCGGCGGCGGAGCCACCGGTACACAGACGCTCGCCGACACCACTTCGCGCGACATCACCTTCACCAACGCCGGCACGATCACCTCGAGCGGTGTCCTGGCTCTGTCGAGCGGGCGTTTGCTCGGTGCTGCGTTGCTGACCGTCAACGGCACCCTGAACTGGAGCGCGGACAGTGAAATCGATTCGACCGTTACCGTGGCCAGCGGCGCTTCGATGAACATCAGCGGCTTCGGCACTCGATTCCTCAACGGCGGCACGATCAACAACAGCGGCACCATCAACTGGAGCGGCGGGAACAATCTCTCGGTCTACAACTCCGGCGTCATCAACAACCTCGCCACGGGTCTGTTCAGCGTCCAGAACGATCAGCAGATCTACCAGCACTGCTGCTCCGCCGGTCAGCCCTTCAACAACGCCGGTACGTTCCGAAAGACGGTGGCAACCGGAACGACCTCCGTCAACAACAACGGCGGCTTCAACAACAGCGGCACGGTCGACATCCAGAGTGGCACGTTCAATCCCATATCGGGAGGGACGAGCACAGGGGTGTTCAACGCCACCGCCGCCGGAACGTTCCTCTTCAGCAACAGCACCTACACCCTCGCCGCCGGCGCCACGCTCACCGGCAACGGTACGTTCCAGCTCGGCAGCTCGCAGCTCAATGTCTCCGCGGCCGGCGTGACCGTCGACCACCTGACGCTGACCGGCGGCAATCTGAACATCAACAGCGGAGCCTCGCTCGCCACCTCCGCGGCCGGCGTCATCGACTGGACTGCCGACGCCACCCTGAGCGGTGCGGGCGCGCTCACAATCGGCAGCGGGGGAACGCTCAACCTCAGCGGCTTCGGTACGCGATTCATCGACGGCGGCACGATCAACAACAGCGGCACCATCAACTGGAGCGGCGGCAATAACATCTCCATCTACGACGCCGGCGTCATCAACAACCTCGCCACGGGCCTTTTCAGCGTCCAGAACGACCAGCAGATCTACCAGCACTGCTGCTCGGCAGGACAAGCCTTCAGCAACGCCGGAACGTTCCGCAAGACCGTCGCTACCGGAACGACCTCCATCAACAACGGCGCCTTCAATAACAGCGGCACCGTCGATATCCAGAGCGGTACGTTCAATCCGACCTCGGGCGGGACGAGCACGTCGGTCTTCCACACGACCTCGAGCGGAACAGTCCTCTTCAGTGCGAACACGTATACGCTCGGGTCAGGGGCTACACTCACCGGCAGCGGCAACTTTCAGCTTGGCGGGGGAACCCTGGCCGTCAGCGCAGCGGCCGTGACCGTCGATCATCTGACGATCACCGGCGGCACGTTGAACGTGGCGGGCTCGATCGGTACCTCCGCGACGGGCGTCGTCGACTGGACTGCCGACGCTACGCTCACCGGTACAGGAGCACTGAACATTGGCAGCGGCGGAACGCTCAACCTCTCAGGCTTCGGCACGCGGTTCATCGATGCCGGCACGCTCAACAACAGCGGAACGGTGAACTGGAGCGGAGCCAACAACATCTCGGTCGTCAACTCCGGAATTATCAACAACCAGGCCAGCGGATTGTTCAGCGTCAAGAACGACCAGCTGATCTATCAGTTCTGCTGCTCAGCCGGTCAGGCCTTCAACAACATCGGAACCTTCCGTAAGTCGGTCGCCACCGGCACGACCACGATCCAGAGCAACGGCTTCACCAACACCGGCACCGTCGACATCCAGAGCGGCACGTTCAACCCGACCGCGGGCGGAACGAGCTCGGCGATCTTCAACGCCGGCTCGGGCGGCACCTTCCTCTTCAGCACCAGTCCCTACACCCTCGCATCGGGCGCCACGCTCACCGGCAGCGGCAACTTCCAGGTCGGCGGAACCCTGAACGTCAACGCCACCGGAGTGACCGTCAATCATTTGACGATAACCTCCGGCACGCTGAACGTGGCAGGCTCGATCAGCACCACGGCAACCGGCGTCGTCGACTGGACTGCCGACTCCACTCTCACCGGCGCGGGCACGCTCTCGATCATCAGCGGCGGAACGCTCAACATCTCCGGCGCAGGCACCCGATACATCGACGGCGGCACGCTCAACAACAGCGGCACCGTCAACTGGAGCGGCGCCAACAACATCTCCATCTACAACTCCGGCTTCATCAACAATCAGAGCGGCGGCCTGTTCAACGTCACGAACGACCAATTGATCTACCAGCATTGCTGCTCTCCCGGCCAGGCGTTCAACAACGCCGGAACGTTCCGCAAGACGGTAGCAACGGGAACGACCACTATCCAGAACGGCGGATTCGGCAACAGCGGAACGCTGCAGCCGCAGAGCGGCGTGATCGCCTTCAACTCCTTCAGTTCCAGCGGCTCGCCGGTCTACGACTTCGGCATCGGCAGTGCCACCACCTACGGCCGCCTGTCGTTCACAAGTACGGTCGGGCTCACCGGTGCGCTCATCGCCGCGCCGGTCAACAGCTTCGTGCCGCAAGGCGGACAGCAGTACCAGATCGTCACCTATCCGCCGGCGAGCTTCTCGACCTTCTCACCGAAGACACTGACCTACGGCAGCGCCCCGGTGCGGTCATTCGCCGACAGCTACCCCGCCGCCGCCGTCATCCTCACGGCAAGCGGTCCGACAGTCACGTCTGCACTCTCGCCGAACCAGGGCCCCGGCTCGGGCGGTACGGCGGTCACGATCACCGGCAGCGGCTTCGTCAGCGGCGGGTCGCTCGGCGTCACCTTTGGCGGCGTCGCCGCCACCGCCGTCACGGCCGTCAATGCCACGACGATCACCTGCACCACGCCGGCGCATGCGTCGGGCGTCGTCGACGTCGTCATCACGAACGGCGATGGCCAGCCGACCACCGTCACCAACGGCTTCACTTACGACCTCTCCCCCGTCATCACCGCCATGCGGCCCAGCAGCGCATCGACCGCCGGCTCGGGCGGCGTCATCTTCGAAGGAACGAACCTCGACACCGTGACCTCCGTCAATTTCGGCGGCGTCAGCGGAACGATCATCTCCAGCTCCGCCGGTCTGTTGACAGCCGCGGCACCAGCGCACGCCGCGGGCGTCGTCAACGTCGTCGTGACGAACACTGCCGGCAGCACCACGCTGACGAACGCCTTCACCTACGTCAACAACGATGACGCGGCGCGCGACTTCTTCGTCAGCACGAACCCCTCCTCGCGTTGGAGCTATGGATATGAGGCAAGCCGAGGAGCGGCGTTCGTGCCGTATCCAAACCATGGCCGTAGCGGCGCAATGTTCGACTTCTGGGACAACGGCAGCTTCCCCAATCTCGGCCGCAATTCCGGCACCACCACCTTGACGCAGGGGACCGACTTCACCGCCTCGATGAAGCTCTACTTCCACCCGGGCGCCTCGGGTGAGAACAGCGTCTATCGCTGGACCGCTCCCTCCGCGGGCGTCTATCGCATTCAGGGCAGCTTCGCCGGTCTCGACAACGCCTGGCCGACGACGTCGGACGTAGCCATCCTCCGGAACAACACCGCCGGGACGCCGCTCTTCAGCGCCTTCATCAACGCGTACAACGTTCCCCAGACCTTCGACATCTCGCCCACGCTCGCCAGCGGCGACACGATCGAATTCACGGTCGGCTATGGACAGAACAATACGAACAACGGCGACGCCACCGGCATCGACGTCACGATCTCTCCGATCGCGACTGCCGACGTCGGCGTCGCCGCCAGTGCCCCGGCATCGCCGGTCACCAGCGGCAGCAACTTCAGCTACTCGACTCTGGTCACCAACTACGGCTCCTCGGTCGCCACCAACGTTGCCGTCACGATTGCGCTGCCGGCGAACGTCACACTCAGCGGCTCGCCAACGTCGACGCAAGGATCGTGCAGCGGAACGACCACCATCGTCTGCACCATCGGCACAATGCCGGTCAACGGCACGGCGACGCAAACCATCAACGTGACGGCGAACGCCACCGGCACCGCGACCGCAAACGCGAGCGTGACGGCGACCGAGACCGATCCCAACAACACCAACAACAGCAGCAGCGCCGCGGCCACGATCGTACCCTGCACGCCTCCTGCTGCGACGGTCACGCCCGGCGGTCCGACCACGTTCTGCGCCGGCGGCAGCGTCACTCTCACTTCGTCGCCCGGCGCTTCGTATCAATGGCGCAACTCCGGGACGCCGATTGGCGGCGCCAACGCACAGACATTCGTTGCCACGGCCAGCGGCAGCTACTCGGTGACCGTGAGCGATGCCAGCGGCTGTTCCGCGACTTCGTCGAACGTCCCGGTCACGGTGAACACGACAGTCACCGTCACGATCTCCGCGGGCGGCCCGACCACATTCTGCAGCGGCGGCAACGTGACGCTCACCGCGAATCCCAGCGGCGGCAGCGGGACCTTCTCCTCGTACCAGTGGCTGCTCAACGGCTCGCCGATCGGTGGCGCGAATGGAGTCACCTACTCCGCGACGGCAACCGGAAACTACAGCGTGACTGTTACCGACTCGGCGGGTTGCACCGGCACATCGGCGCCACAGTCCGTCACCGTCAACGTTCCGCCGTCGTCCGGCATCAGCGCTCCCGCATCCGTCTGCCCGAACAGCACGGCAAGCGCCAGCATCACCTCTCCTGTGGCTGGCGCGACCTACACCTGGTCCGTCACCAACGGCACGCTGCAAACAGGCCAGGGCGCTTCGTCGATCACCTTCTCCGTCGGAACGGCGTCTCCGGTATCGATCAGCGTCACCGCCACTGCCAACGGCTGTTCGTCGACCGGCAACGCCAGCGTGGGCATCGGCGTATTCACGCCGGCGATCACTCCGTCCGGCAGCGCGTCGTTCTGCGCAGGCGGCAGCGTCACGCTCACCTCCTCCGCCGCGGTGTCCTATCAGTGGCTGCTCAACGGCTCACCGATCGGCGGCGCCACGTCGCAGACATACGCTGCTCCGGTTGCGGGCAGCTACACCGTGACCGGGACCAGCGCCAGTGGCTGCAGCGGAACGTCCGCTCCGGTCACCGTCACGCAGAACGCTGCGCCCACGCCAACGGTCACACCGGGCGGCCCCACCACCTTCTGCAGCGGCGGCAGCGTCACGCTCTCAACTGGCGCCGCGTCATCGTATCAATGGCTCAGCAATGGATCACCCATCAGCGGTGCCAACGGTCAGTCCTACGCGGCTTCGCTCAGCGGTAGCTTCAGCGTCACCGTCACGAACGCTAGCGGCTGCGTCGGCACCTCGTCCGCCGTCAGCGTCACGGTCAATCCCACTCCGGTCGTGAACATCACCGGACCGTCGTCGATCTGCGGATCAGGAACCGTCACCCTCGACGCCGGCGCAGGCTTCGCGTCGTACAACTGGTCGAACGGCGCGCTCACACAGACGATTACGGTCGCGCCCATCGCGACGACGACCTACAGCGTCACGGTCACGACTGCTGCAGGTTGCAGCGGCTCGGCATCAAAGACCGTCACCGTCTCGAGCGGCGCGACGACCACGACCGTCACCGCACCATCCTCAGTCGCAGCGGGCTCCCCCGGCAACAGCGCCTCGGTACCCCCAGCCGCGACGGGCGCGACGTACAACTGGTCGATCACAGGCGGCACGATCACGAACGGCAACGGAACGTCGTCGATCACCTGGACCGCCGGCGCGAGTGGCAGCGCCGTAATCAGCATCGTCGTCACCAGCGGCTCCTGCACCGCCTCCGGCAGCGCCACCGTCGCCGTCACCGACGCCGCCGATCTCGCCCTCATGGCGATCGCGGGCCCGAATCCGGTCAACGCCGGCGGCACGGTGACGATCACGCTGAACGTCACGAACAACGGGCCGAACGCCGCGCTGAACGCACGGATCACCAACAGTCTCTTCGGCGTGAGCGCCCCGGCTGCGAGCGGCAACGGCTGGACTTGCACGACCTCGAGCCTCACCATCGTCTGCTCCGCCACGTCGCTGCCGCCCGGCCCCGCCGCGCCGCTCACCATCACGGCCACCGCGTCCGGCACGAACAACGCCGGCGATGACGCCTACGTCCTCGCCGATACCACCGATTCGAACGGCGGCAACAACAACGCCAGCGCTTCGGTCGGAATCGCGACCCAGCCGTCCTGCAACAACAGCGCGCCGTCGCTCGTCTCGCCGGCCGCGGGCGCGACCAACGTCGCCAACCCGGTCGCGTTCGTCTGGTCGTCCGCCGCCAATGCGCTCTCGTACGATCTCTGGGTCGCCACTGCGGGCGCCTCGCCTGCGATCGCCGCCACGACGCAATCGACGACGGCGTTGCTCAGCCTTCCCAGCGGTTCGTCCACCTGGTATGTCGCGGCCCACTTCCCGGGCGCCTGTCCGACGCTCTTCTCGACGCCGCGCGACTTCACGGTCGCGGCATCCACGAATTGCGTTCATGACGCGCCGCAGCTCATCGCGCCATCGCCAAACGCCGTCGTCAATTCGCCCGTCAACTTTAGCTGGACAGCAGTCCCGCAAGCGGTCGGCTATCGCGTGTGGGTAGCCATCGGCGGAGGCGCGGCGCAGGATGTCGGCACCACGAACGGCGCGATATCGCTAACCGTTCCTCTTTCCGGATCGAGCATCGCCTGGCACGTCGACGCGATCTTCCCAGGCTGCAACCCAACCTCGTCCGCAGCCGCAACGTTCAGCATCGCCGCAGTCGATGCCTGCGGCAATCACGGCGCGCCGTCGCTCGTCGCACCGGCAGCCGGTGCGACGCTGGCCTCATCGATCGTCGATCTGCAGTGGAGCGCCGTCACCAACGCCAACGGCTACCGCGTGTGGGCGGGGGTCAACGGCGCCGTGCTCGCTCCGATCGGAACCACGGCGAACGCCACGACGCTGCACGCTACCTTCAGCAGCGGAGCCATCATCTGGTTTGTCGAAGCGCTCTTCAACGGATGCGCGTCGTCTCCGTCGGCGCAGGCAACGTTCACGATTCCCGCCGCGCAGAGCTGCAACAACGCGGCGCCCACGCCGCAGGCGCCATCGAACGACGTCACGCTCGCCAACAGCGAAGTCGACTTCAGTTGGTCCTCGGTGCCGAACGCCCTCGGCTACGAGTTGTGGCTCGCACTCAACAACGGAACACCATCTCCGGCCGGAACGACGACCGCGACAACGCTGCGCCGCACTGTCGGAGCTGGCACCGTCGAGTGGTTCGTCCGTGCACAGTTCAACGGATGCGATCCGGTGGAGTCGGCGCACGCGCACTTCACCTTTGCCCCTCCGGCCGATTGCGCGCTCGTCCGTCCCATCCTGACCGCACCGGTCGACGGCGCCCCCGTCGTCTTCTCGCCGGTCGATCTCCAATGGAACAACGTTCCGGGCGCCACACAGTACAAAGTCTGGCTCGGCAATGGCGACACGCCCCCCGTCGTCATCGGGACGACGTCCGCCACGCATCTCGACAACCAGAGCGTCCCCGCCGGCAGCGTCCGATGGTTCGTCGAAGCGCTCTTCGATCACTGCCCCGCGCTCCAATCCACGGTGAGCACGTTCACGGCTGTGCCGCCACCGCCGCCGTGCTCAACGCCATCCGTTCCACTGCCGCGCGCGGAGAGCACCGCATCGACCAACGTCGAATACCTGATCCGATGGACGCCGTCCGGTCCGACAGCGACGACCCAGTATGACCTGCAGGAATCGACCGACGCCGCGTTCAGCGCGCCGCTCTCGATCACGACCGACGCCAGCGAGTGGGCGTTCAAACATATAAACGCTACAGACGGCCCGATCGCCTACTACTACCGTGTTCGCTCCGTAAGCACCTGCAACGGCGCGCGCAGCCTCTTCTCGCTGCCGCTGACCGTCAGCGTTCTGCCGTCGAACGTGACCGATCCCAACTCCGCGAACGGCTCGACGCCGGCGGACAACCCGCAGACGACGCATTACGAGATCCACATCGGCGGAACGTCGGGCAACTCCAAGCACAAAGGAGTGATCATCGCAGCGGCCGGCGACAGCTTCACCGCCACGACGAATCAGCCGTGGCTGACCGTCTCGCCGTCGAGTGGAACGGTTGGCGCCGACGGAACGACGCTGAATGTCACGGCGAAGACGGCCGGCTTGCCCGTTGGTACGAGCAGCGGCGCGGTCAATATCGCATTCGGCGCGGCACCGGGAGCGGGCAATCGCGTTGCGCTCGGCACCACACCGCCGTCGAACACAACGGTCTCTGTCAACCTCGTGCAGCCGGTCTCGCCGATCGCCAAGAGCGGCCCGCCGCCGGATGCGCTCATCATCCCCGCGGTCGCACACGCCGACGGCATCAACTCGAAGTTCCAGTCCGACATCCGCGTCACCAACTCCTCGGCGCAGCCGATGAAGTACCAAGTCACGTTCGTACCGACCGGCGACGCAGGCATCACGCAGGGCAAGCAGACCACGGTCGACATCGATCCCGGACGCACAATCGCGCTCGACGACATCCTGCAGTCGTGGTTCGGCGACAGCGCCGCCACCGGCACACTCGAAGTCCGTCCGCTCACCACGGCGCCCACGTCAAGCACCGCCACAGCTATCCCTGCCGGTCTCGCCAACATCCTCACCTTCGCTTCCAGCCGCACGTACAACACCACCGCCAACGGCACGTTCGGCCAGTACATACCGGCTATTCCGTTCGCGGCGTTCGTGGGCCGAGGAAGCGATCCGACGAAGTCGACGATCCTCAGCCTCCAGCAGATCGCGCAGTCCGCCGCCTTCCGCACCAACCTCGGCATCGTCGAAGGCTCGGGCGATCCGGCCTCGGTGCTGATCAGCGTCTTCGGATCGAACGGACAGAAACTCACCGAGTTCACGCAGGATCTCAAAGGCGGTCAGCACGTCCAGCTCAACTCGATCCTGGCGACGAAGAACCTGCAGGTCACCGATGGCCGCATCGAGGTCAAGGTCGTTTCGGGGAGCGGCAAAGTGACGGCGTACGCATCCGTGCTCGACAATCTCACCAACGATCCGCTTCTGGTCTCGCCGGTCGCCGTCAACCAGACTGCCGCCGTGAAGTACGTCATCCCCGGTGTCGCCGATCTGAACAACGGCGTCGCCAACTGGCAGACCGACGTCCGAATCTTCAATCCCTCGGTGAACATCGTGAAAGCGACGCTGACGTTCTACTCGCAGAGCGGCGGCACGCCACAATCAAAAGACATCCAGCTCGCGCCCGGCCAGGTGCAGACGCTCGACGCCACGCTGCGCAACGTCTTCGGCATCTCCAACGACGGCGGCGCCCTGCACATCGCCACCACCGCGCCGACCCCGCTCGTAGCCACCGCCCGCACCTACAACCTGACCGCGAACGGCACCTACGGCCAGTTCATCCCCGCCGTCACCGCCAACGACGCCGCAGCGCTAGGCACAAGACCGCTGCAGATCCTTCAGATCGAAGAATCGGACCGCTACCGCACCAACGTCGGCTTCGCCGAAGTGTCCGGCAACGCCGCAACCGTCGAAGTCACCGCGATCCCATCCGACTCGAAAGTCGCCGCATCAACCCAAATCCAACTCACCCCGAACCAATACATCCAATACCCGCAACTCCTCAAATCGATGGGCCTGTCAAACACCTACAACGCCCGCGTCAGCGTGAAAGTCATCAGCGGTCAAGGCCGCGTCACCGCCTACGCCTCGGTCATCGACATGCAAACGAACGACCCGACATACGTGCCGGCGCAGTAGAGCAGAGACAAGCGATCAGTGGATCAGGACGGAGGTTCTGATCCACCCTTTCTGCCCACTCCAGCGCAGCGTCCATCACGAAACGCCAGGCTCGCGCCGGGGTCAACTCCTGGTTAGACGACGGCCATTTGCCTGGCGGCCCGAAACCACCGCCGAACGTACGCCTCTTTGAGCAAGTCATCATGAGAGCCAACGTACAGGATGAACCAGATGAGCAACCCGTCCCACGAGCCATCGTCTCGACAACTGGGAGAACGCTCCAGCCTAGCTCTTCCAGCAGCCAGTTTGAGTTTGCACTGTTTCGAACCATAGATGTCGTGACAAAGTTCTCTTCGGAATTCACACCGCCACGCGCGACGGGAATCAGGTGATCCACGGTGGGCATCAATTCCCAGAACGCCATGTGTGTTTCATCCATCTTCCAGTTCTTCTGGAACGGGAACTCGTTTGGAAGACTCAACGAGATGATTCGTAGAACGCCGGGAAAGACCAGCCGATCACCCGAGTACCGGTCAACAAATCGGTCACGAGTGAAAACGCGCAGAGCTTGCGCGTCGGAATACTTGCGTTGGCTGACGGGGCGCTTGGCGAATGGATACTCGAGTCGAAGCTGCGCCTCGGCAGCGGGCAGATCACCGCGCTCGATGGACGAGCAGACATCAGCGATCGTTTCGCTCTTGTTATCCACGATGAACTCGTCGTCGAACGGACCAGGGTTCAGGCGAGGTCCGGGACGCGATGCTAGCGCAACCAGGGCGCGAAAGGGGTCAGACCGGAAGTGGAAGTGTCGGAAAACGGCCCTCCTTCTGCGCTACACAATTTCCGTCACTTCCACTTCCGGTCTGACCCCTTGCGCTCCCGTACGAATTCGATGGCTCTTACTTAAACCTCGGGAACAGCTCAAAGTCTTCGGACATGGCGCCCGTCTGCGGGTCTTCGGCCATGGCGGCGTGCGTACGGATAACGTGCTGCACTAGAGGGTGAGAGCACTTACCACATGTTGCCGCACCCACATCGAGAGGGCCTTCATACGTGCTCTCGCAATCGCAGGACCGACACTGAAGGACCGCAGCTTGAACAGTTTTCATGACTTCTACCTCCGAAATGGTGCGCGACCAGAACTTTGTATAGAGTATACGTTTTGACCTCGGTTTTTGCGGATGTTGTCGCTTTCGGAATGGTGGCAAATGCTCACTCGACGATTGCTCGGTACCGTTTTGACAGTAGGCGTAGCACTCATAGGTGTGCTAGTGCTGGTGCTGCATGCGCGAGGAGTCGCCCGGCGTGAGTCGAGTGCCCGCGAGTGGGCCGATCGCCGGAGGGCGGCATCGGTTGATCATTCGCTGTTCTTGCAGCGCGTCCGAGATGCGAGTGAGCGACGTGTGAAGCTCGAAGATCAGATGGAGCAAGTTGACTCGATCCTCGAGCACATGAACTCGGACATCGCCGTCGCTCACCTTCGTCGCGAGCCGATCGACCTCCGCCGTTATGAGCTAAACCAGAGACAGCACGAATTGCTCGCGGCTGACCTGGCCGTTCAGACGAAGCGGCTTGCAGATCTCGACCTCATAGCCGCCAACCTCGACAAAGAGGAACGAGAAATCTCTCGTGCCGAGCTATCTTTACGCGACAGTAGTTGGCTGCAGTGTGCGTTCTGGTGAGCATGTACCGCAGTCCGGCTAACGTTTCAAGGTCAGCGGCGCGGTGCCGCACGCCGAATGGTACAGGACTTGGGACCCAGCAGGGTGCGGCACCGCGCCCGCTGGACCGCCAAGTTAGCCGCCGCCATCAGCCGGTCTTATCCGGAGCACTGAGAGCATTACGTTGTTCAGTTGCAAGGCCACTTCTCCGACCGCAAAAAAGTAGTACTCTCGTGGCGTGCGGTCGCTTAGTTGCTTTGCAGACGACAGATTCGAGCACCAATCGCGTACCGGGGATGACGAAAACGACGTCTCTGCGGGATGATGTGCGAAGTGATTCCGTATCTTCATGATGTACCGGAGATTGGAGTTTGTTTCTTCTGTCATCAGGCCCAGCGCAAAAGCAATATTGGAGCGCGCCGCGAACGTAGCAAGCGGCCCGGCGTTTTCGAACATGGACCTCGTCGACGGATGGTCAACGAAGTAGTATTTAAGGCAGTCACCCAAGTACGATTCGATGTAGCTCCCCGCGAGGACGGCGGCGGCACGATCTGTTTCGGCATGGAAGAGTCGGATGAAGTCGCTGTAGGTGATGAGAAGTGGCGCGTCAGGCGGTATCTCCGTGGGCTCTGGCCGGAGGAATGAGAAGAGATAGTGTTTGAGCTCTTGTACCGCCTCGACGGCAGACTTGTTCGGATGAAAGTCCTCTGCCCGAGCGATAATTCGAACGATATCCGCAAGCAGAAGCGCGCATCCGGCGAGGTTGGTGGGCAATCGGTCGGGCATCGCGAGATGGAGCACACCGTCGCACTGCCAAGCGCGAAGAACCTCGATCGCGCTGCTTGAAGTTTCAACTGGTGCGGGTATCGGTAGCTCGGTCCGAATGGCGGGCATGGCATATGGTATCTCTAGCAAACTCGCTAATGAAGAGCTGCACGACGTCTCGGCGGGCTGGATCCTTCTGCCACGTAGAGTTCGGGACCCGGGAGAATGTCACTTCCGTTCTCACCGCCGACAAAGAGAACGTTGCCGGATGGAAGCCGAACAGGAACGTGCTGCAGACGAGGAAAGTTCATGCTCTGAATTGATGAGAACGATTTCGTCGACGGTTCGAAGATCTCCGCAGGAGCCAGATGATCGACCTTCGGGTCACACCTTCGGTCTTCGAGAGTCTCCTCGAACGCGGGGATAACTTGCGCAGCTTCTTGGACTTACGTCAGCCATCCACAGAAGACGTCGTCGTGCGGTCATCCTCGAATTCACACCTAAGTCATTGCAAGCGCGTCGCTTCTCCGCTCGGCGAATCGCAGGGACTTGCCCTGAATTGTGTCCGAGGCTGTAAGTCATTCGGAGACCGAAACTTGCGAGCAAATGATCCGGAGTGGCGAAAATACGAAGGTGTGACCCTGGTGGCTCATTCTACTGGCTCCTTCTAAGATTTGCCGGCGTTCCGTCACGGCCGAAGGGCTCACGAATCAGCGTAGCAAGCGGAGTGAATCTTGGATAGCGCGGTAAGCAAGCTCCAGTAGCTGCCGACCCTGATCATTGCTCAGGTATAGAGCAGTCACCACCGTCACCATTGTGCCGATGACAAGTCCCGGCCAGTCCATCGTCGGACGCCTCTTGAGTTCAACTCGCAGCGATTCCAAATTACGATCGATATCGGCAAGCTGGCTCAATGTGGGCGCGTGCTCGGCGCGTATAAACTCCCGAATTGTTGACATCGCATCGGTGAAATCGACGGCCACTTGGATGAAATCGGTAGTCCACACTTCGTTCGGAGTACTCGCCATTTGGTGTGCCATTTGCCACAAATCTGGCGTGTTGCTCTCGTCCAGCGTTTTGCGGAGCAACTCCGCTTGATGCTCGTTGTATCGCTTCACCTGGCGACGAAGCCACGATGAAAACAACTTCAAGGCCTCGTCTCCGGTAAGCGCTGGCTTACTATCGGCCTCAAGCCGTCCCACATTCATCCCCAGACGGAAATAGGTGTTGTAAAAACACACACTGCTGTCCAAAACAGTCTGACACGGGGATAGAGAGAGTCAAAGGTTCAAAGAGTTACGACGCGTGAGAGGGTTGTACGAGAACGACACCCGTGCT
>JADGNZ010000015.1 GCA_017883205.1 Thermoanaerobaculia bacterium
GTAGCGCCGCCCTTCGTAGCGCCGCCCTTCGTAGCGCCGCCCTTCGTAGCGCCGCCCTTCGTAGCGCCGCCCTTCGTAGCGCCGCCCTTCGTAGCGCCGTCGGCTCGACGGCTGTACCGCTGCCGACCCGGCGGCGGTTTTTCGATCGCGATCAGAGTCGCCACCGAGCCGGTGGCGATACAGCCGTCGGGCCGACGGCGCTACGCTTGTTCAACGGCGCTACGCTTTCTCCCGCTACGTCCACTCTTCGCGGCCGGTGCGGCCTTTGCCGGGGACGCGTCCACCCTGACGGCGGTCGATGTCGGGGATGACGATCTCGCGGTGTGGGCGGGTGAGCTCGAGTTTCTCAACGAAGCGGACGGCTTCGTCGATGACGTCATCGAAGGTCGCTGCTGGCGGGGGCGCGCTTTGCCGCAGGCGCGCTACGTGCGCACGATAGCCGTCGGCGCGCTTGCAGGCTTCCGCGAAACGGGCGGCGAATGCAGAATCCTGCTTTGTCTTGTCGCTCAGATGACGCTGCAAGTCGGGGACGCGCTCGATGTGACTGCAGAAGAGAATCACGTCGTTGCCGGCGATCAGGGCACGATCGGCGATCTCCTCGTAGGTCCCGAGGTCGGAGACGGCGTGCATCTCCATATCGTCGCTGATGGCCGCGCCCTGGAACCCGATACGGCCGAGTAGATCGCGATTGAGGATGCGGCTCAGCGTTGCCGGGCTGCCCGAGGGATCGATCTGCGGGTACGTTCCGTGGCCGACCATGATGCCGCCGGCCTCGTTGCCGAGGCGCGCAAAAGGGACGAGATCGCGCTGGTCGAGGGCGTCGAGGGAGAGATCCATCACGGTCTCGCCGTAGTGCGGATCGCCCGAGCCGAGTCCGATGCCGGGAAAATGTTTGAGGCATGCGGCTGTGCCCGTGCCCTGGAGTCCGCGAATGAAGGCAGCGGCAAGCTCCACGACCGTTTCGGTGTCGCTGCTGAACGTGCGACGCTCCAGCCCTTTCGGCGAATCCTCTCCGCGGATGTCGACCACGGGTGCGAGATCGATCTCGATGTCGAACCAACGCAAGGCCATTCCGATCACGCGCCCGCACCATTGCGACATCGCGGCCGGCTCGGCGCCTTCCGCGAATGCCTCCGCGCTGGGAAGGCCGGGGATGAGATGGCGCAGCCTGTCGACGCGGCCTCCTTCCTCATCGATCATGAAAAGCGGCGGCGTGCCCGGTGCTAGCGATTTGATCTCCTTGATCAGCTCGCGCAACTCCTCGGCCTCGCCGACGTTGCGTCCGAAGAGAACGACGGCGTAGGGAGTCGAATCGCGAAGGATGCGCCGCTCGAGGTCTGTCAGCGATGTTCCGGTAAGGCCGATGCCGAGGATGTCAGTGCCCATTGGGTCCATTATTGCGCTACGCGCGTTGTCGGTTGTCGGTTGATTGCGCTTCGCGCGTTACTGCCTGCCTTTGACAACGCGCGAAGCGCAACGAACTGACAACCGACAACGCGCCGGCCGCCAGGCCGGCGCATCAATCCAACTTCTCCTTCAACTTCGCCAGCTCGTTCAGCGCTTGAAGTGGCGTGAGCGCGTCGAGCTGGATGGCGCGCAGCGCGTTGATCACATCCATCTCCCTGGCATCGCCGAAGAGTCCCATCTGTCGTACGGGCACGCTGCCGCGCTTCTGCGTTTCGGCGACGACATCGCGCTCTTTTCGCTCCAGCGTGATGAGGATCTCGCGTGCCCGTTCGATGATCGACTGCGGGATTCCGGCAAGTCGCGCCACCTGAATGCCGTAGCTCTTGTCGGCTGCTCCTTCGACGACGCGGCGGAGGAAGATGATCTGCTCGTTCCACTCCTTCACCGCCACCGAGTAGTTCGCGACGCGCGTCTTCGTCTTCGCCAGGTCGGTGACCTCGTGGTAGTGCGTGGCGAAGAGCGTGATGCCGCCGCGCGAGGGATTGTCGTGCAGATATTCGATGATGGCCCACGCCAGCGAGAGACCGTCGAATGTGGCCGTTCCGCGCCCCACTTCATCGAGGATGATGAGCGAGCGGTCGGTGGCGTTGTTGAGAATGTTCGCGGTCTCATGCATCTCCACCATGAACGTCGACTCTCCTCGGGCGAGTTGATCCGACGCTCCCACGCGCGTGAAGATACGGTCGAAGATGCCGAGGCGCGCTTTCGATGCCGGAACGAAGCTGCCGATTTGATTGAGGAGAACGATCAGCGCGACCTGCCGCAGATACGTCGACTTTCCGCCCATGTTCGGGCCGGTGATGATCTGGATTCCGTTGCGGTCGCGCTCGATGACGGTGTGGTTCGGGATGAAGCGTTCGCTGGCGATCGCTTCGATAACGGGATGTCGTCCGTCTTCGATGCAGATCTCCGCCGCCTCGGACAACGTAGCTCGAACGTATCGGTTGCGCACGGCGATGGTCGCCAGCGATGAAAGCGCATCGACCTCTCCCACAGCGCGCGCTGTCGCCAGGATGGCCCCGCTCATCCGCGCGACGCTGTCGAGCAGCGCGTCGTAAAGCCTTGCCTCGATGGCGATCGCCTTCTCTTCCGCGCCGGCGATCCTCTCTTCCAGCACCTTCAGGTCGGGCGTGATGTAGCGCTCGGCGTTGACCAGCGTCTGCTTGCGGATGTAATCGTCCGGCACCTTGGCCAGGTTGGACTTCGAGACTTCGATGTAATAGCCGAAGACGGAGTTGAAGCGGATCTTCAGCGAGCCGATGCCCGTTCGTTCGCGCTCCCGCCCTTCGATCTCGACGAGGATCGTCTTCGAGTCGCGCGCGATCGTGCGCAGCTCGTCGAGCTCGGCGTCGACACCCGGCTTGATGGCGCCGCCGTCGCGCATGTTGAGCGGCGGCGTATCGGCGAGCGTCGCCGCGATCTGATCGACGACCGGCGCAATGGGATCGAGAGCGACACGCAACCTCTGGAGCAACGGACCGTGAAGCGGAGCCATCACCGTCCGCAAGTCGTCGACCATGAGGAGCGAATCGGCGAGCGTCAGGCACTCGCGCGGCGTAGCCGTCCGCAGCGTCACGCGCGAGGCCAGCCGCTCGAGATCGGCGATGCGGGAGAGCCGTTGCGTCATCGGCTCGAGAATGGCCCGCGAGCGGGTCAGCTCGTCGACGGCATCGTGGCGGTCGAAGATGGCGTCGCGCATCTTCAGCGGACGCGTGATCCATTTGCGCAGCATCCGCCCGCCCATCGCCGAGCGCGTGGCGTTGACCACACTCCAGAGCGAGGCGCGCGGCCGGGCCGCATCGCGGGAGTCGAGGATCTCCAGGTTGGCGAGCGTGGCGGCGTCGAGCTGCAGAAAATCCGCTTCGTGATCGACGCGCAGGCCGAGGACGTGGTCGAGCGGCTTCTTGTGGCTGGCCGCCGCGTAGCGCAACGCCGCTCCAGCAGCACCGATGCGCGGATCGTCGCCCTCGAGCCCGAAGCCGCGCAACGACTGCGTCCCGAAATGGCGGGAGAGGTAATCGTGCGCCGCCACCGTCTCGAACATCGACGGCTCGACCGCCGTGACCGGAATCTCGAGCGGGAAGACAGCCTCGCGCGGAACGATCGCCTCCCGCGGCGCAAAGCGCGCGATGTCATCAGCAAGCCGCGGATCGTCGGCGCCCGCATACGAGGTGACGAAGAAATCGCCGGTGGAGACGTCGAGGTAGGCGGCGCCGATTGGGGGGGTGGGGGGTGGGGAGTGGGGGATGGGAGCTGGCGCGGCCCGCTTTCGCGCCGGATCGATCACTCCCCGCTCGTCGCTGCTGGATTCGGAAGTGGGCGGTGAGGCAGGCGTTGCAGGAGTTGAGGCCGGCGTGTTCAATCTCGCCGCTTTATCTCCCACCCCCCACTCCCCACCCCCCACCCCCAACGCCACCAGATAACAACTCTCCCGATCAACGATGAAACTCTCCGTGGCCGTGCCCGGCGTGACGATGCGCACGATCTCGCGCTTCACCAACCCTTTCGCCGCCGTTGCGTCCTCGGTCTGTTCGCAGATGGCCACACGCAGGCCGTGGCGGATCAGCTTGGCGATGTAGCCGTCGGCCGAGTGATACGGCACGCCGCACATCGGCGCTTCGTGCTCCTGCCCCTTGTTCCGCGCCGTGAGCACGAGATCGAGAATCGGCGCCGCCTTCTCGGCATCCTCGAAGAACATCTCGTAGAAATCGCCCAGCCGGTAAAAAAGGATGGCGTCAGGCACCTGCTGCTTGATCTCGAAGTACTGCTCGAGCATCGGCGTGAGCTTCATGGGACGGGACATTGGAAGAGTGAAGTATGAAGGGTGAAGAGTGAAGGATGAAGAATGTTCGATTCACATCAGAGACAAGAGACAAGAGATCAGAGACTAGGCGGACCGAGTTGCCCGATCTCTGATCTCTTGTCCCTGATCTCTGTCTCCGCTGCAGGCTTTCGAATCAGAAGCAAGCTCCCATCCTTCCCATCCAGCTCCACCACCACCGCGTCGCGCAGCGCGGTGTGCGGGACGCGGTCGCAGAGAACGACCCATCGATCGGCGTTGCCGCCGCCCTCGCCGCGCGTGGCCCAGGCGACATGCACCGCTTCGAATCCTCGGAAGGCGGCCGGATCGCGTTGCTGCAGGATCGCCACCGCGCGGATGGCGGCGTCATCGCTGAGCATGCGGCCCGCGCGGCGCGACGGATCTTCGCGGTGCCGCGACGCCAGAAAGAGGATCGCGCAAAGCACAATCCACGCGGGGTAGAGCAGCCAGTAGCGCCGGAACACGCGCGATATCATAGCGGCCCGATGACGCGTTCCGAGATCGAAGCGAAGCTGACCGAGATCGTCCGCAAAGAAAAGGATGTCGCGGACGACAAGATGACTCTTGAAACACCCCTGGCCGAGGCAGGAATCGATTCGCTCGATGCCCTGACCATCCTCTTCGCGATCGAAGAAGAGTTCCACATCTCGATCCCCGACGACCGCGCCCGCGCCATCCGCACCTTCGGCGACATGGTGGAGACGATCGAAGCGCTGGTGTGAGTTTGCGCGGGGGTCCTTATTCGGGAGTCGGGGGTCGGAGCGAATTCTCGAGTTTTGGATCGCTTCCGGCTTCGTTTCGCAGTTCCATGGGGACCGTTTCACGCGGAGACGCGGAGAGCGCGGAGAAAAACAACCGCGTCCTCCGCGTCTCCGCGTGACCCGGTTCTCACTCCCACAGCGACGCGCAGACTCCGACTCCCGACCCCCGATCAGCGACTCCCCCACCCCCGGCACCTGATTTGCTACTCTTGCCCTGAATACCGGAGGCCGTCTTGATCGTCGAAAAAAAGCACGCCGAGAACTTCACCATTCTTTATGTCGAAGGGCTGATCAAGCTCGGCGAGAGCGCGGAGTTCTTCTCCGCCGCGCTCGAGAACGTGCTCAAGAACGAGAGCGCGAACGTGATCATCGATTTCACCAAGATCGACTACATCGACTCCACCGGCATCGGTGAGCTCGTCGGCTACCTCGGCAAGTTCTCCAGCCAGAACCGCAAGCTGATCCTCGTCAACCCCTCGGAACGGATCCTCAAGCTCCTCAAACTCGCCAAGCTCGACTCGGTCTTCAGGATCTACAACACCGAGGAAGAAGCGGTCAGCGCGGAAAGCGGCAACGCCGCGAAGAGCGCGTGAAGGCAGAGACAAGAGATCAGAGATCAGAGTCTCCTGGTCTCCGATTTCCTGTGCGTTCGTGTCTGATTCGTTTGGCGAGATTAGCCACGGAGGGTGTCATCCTGAGCCTGCCGGAGCCGCCATTCGTAATCGAGCCGTTGCACAGAAAGATGTGGGCGGCGCAGGACGGCGAAGGATCTCAAATTACGATGCACAAGCCATGTGCCCGGCAACTTGAGATCCTTCGCCGTCCTGCGGCGCCGTCCCATCCTGCGTGAAGGCGCGAGTCATGCGAGCGCCTCCGGCAGGCTCAGGATGACACCGCTGGTGGCGAGGTCATCTCGATGATCACCTGATCTCCGATCTCCCGATCCCTGATCTCTGATCTCCCGATCTCTGATCTCTGATCTCCCGATCTCTGACCCCGATTTCCCGATCTCGAAAGACCTCCCGATCTCCCCTACCGTCCGATTTGAGGTAGGGTTACGGCATCCACGGTCACTCCTAACTTATAGAGAGAGATAAGGAGGCTTCCCATGGCGGAATGGTCCATCGTCATCTCGGGTCCAGCGGGATCAGCGAAGTTTGATCCCAACCCTCAGCCAGTGTCTGCGAACGATATCGTCAGTTGGTCAAACCGGACCGACGATCCGCACACGATCGTCATCGACGGGCAACCCAACGTACAGCCAATGCCCGCGCCAGCGTGGGGATCGTCGAAGCCGGCCTACCAGGTCTCGGCGGCGGTCACCTACAGATGTAAAGACCACGAAAACGAAACAGGGTCGATCACGATCAAGACGGCTGTGCTTCTGCTGGCCCTCATGGCCGGCTTCTTCGCGCCATCGCTGAAAGCGCAAGTGACCTGCGCGCAGCTCATCGGCGGAGAGCTGAAGTCGCCCGCGGAGATCGGTGTCCACGACGAAGCGAAGCAGACGACTCACGGAACGCTCGTCACCAGCGGTGAGAAGCAGCTCATCGCGTTTCCAAAAGGGACGCGGGTAACCACCGGGCCGATCACGGAGAGCAACATCACCTGTAACGCGCAATGGATGCGGACGTACCGGAAGGACGAGCCGGGACCAAACAGCCAGCAGCCCAACGCGCCGGTGGTGCTTCCCGAGCCCGGCCCGACGATTCGCACAAAGGTGGGCGACCTCGTCGAGCTGACGTTTCTGAACCTGATCGACGACCTCAATTTCCCCGGCACCGACACCGGCGACTGCGACCAGGTGCAGGGCAACAGCGGTCAGGTTTATCCGCAGACCGACAAGATGCCCAACTGCTTCCACGGGTCGGTCTTCACGAACGTTCACTATCACGGCACGCACACCAGTCCCAACTCCACGGCCGACAACGTGTTCCTCGAGATCGTCCCCTCGCCGCGGTCGAAGAGCGCCGCCCGAACGCCGGCGATCACGGCCGCGAGCGTGAAGGATCAGTTCGCGGAGTTCTTCGCCAACTGCGAGAAGAACGTGAACAACCCCAGCAGCGCGCAAATATGGCCGCGGATCTGGAACCAACTGCCCAAGGAATACCGCGAGACCCAGGACAAGGAGTTAGGCAAAGCGCAGCCGAACCTGCTCAAGGCCAACGCGAACGCGATCGAGAACGGCGCGTTTCCGCAAAACTACATCGGAGCATTTCCCTACTGTTATCGCCTGCCCGTCTTCAAGTCCGACGCTGTTCCCGTCGCAACGGCCGCGTCGCACGGCGCAGGTTCGATGGAGCATGACGACGCGTTGACAGGACGCCCCGTGATCATGGGGCAGGCGCCGGGGACGCATTGGTATCACGCCCACAAACATGGCTCGACGACGCTCAATGTCGCCAACGGCATGACCGGGGTGATGGTCATCGAAGGCGACTACGACAAGCAGATCAAGGCGTTCTACGACACCTACGGCGGCATCACGCAGCAGGTCATCGTCCTCAACCAGCTCGGCGGCATCCCGAGGCGCGAAGGCGGCAACGTGTCGAGCCCGGGACCCTACTTCTCGGTGAACGGACGGTTGCAGCCCTACGTGACGATGAAACCGGGCGCCGTGCAATGGTGGCGTATCGCCAATACGTCGAGCCGCACCACCCTGATTCTCAAAGTGCCCGCCGGCGTGACGTGGAGACAACTGGCGCAGGACGGCGTGCAGCTTACCGACAGGAATTACAAGTCGAGCCAGAACGCGGACATCGTGCTGGCGTCCGGCAACCGCGCCGATCTGCTGGTGAAAACAGCGCCGCAGGGGCAAGGCGCGACGTATCCGATCAACGCGATGCTGACCATGGATCCTGCGATTCCCACAACAAGTACGCAGATGCTGCTCAGCATCAAGACCACCGCCTCCCAGCCCGGCGACAAAGACGTGCCCTTCATGGACCCGGCGCCTACGCAGCCGCCGTTCCTTGATGACATCAAGGACGCCGAAATCACGGGAAGAAAGACGATCGTCTTCGCAACGAACAGGAATTCAGGGACGCCTGGCTTCACGAAGCAGACGATCGATGGAAAGCAGTTCAACGGAGAGGTCGGCGCGCTCGTTCTGATGAATCAGTCCGAGGAGTGGAAGATCGTCAACGAGAGCTACGCGGGGACGAATATCGCCCATCCGTTCCACATTCACATCAACCCGTTTCAGATCACCGAGGTGTTCACGCCGAATGAAACGATGAGGACGGCGAAGGGTACGGGAAGCGTCAGCATCCCCGCGAGCTCGGCGATCGTGACCGGCTACGGCACCACCTTCACCACCGAGATCCGTCCCGGCTGGGTGCTGAACATCCCCGGCACTGGAAGGAGAATCGTTCTCAGCGTCCAGGACAACACCACACTCACGTTGACGGGTGCCATCGGCTCGACTGCCGTGCCGAGAACCGAGTTCACGATGGACGTTCCCCGCTACGTCTTCCTCAACTCACCGCGGCCTCTCGAAGGTCAGTGCTACCTCGACCCGAACGATCCGGCGACCTGGAAGCCGTGCGCGGCAGCGCCGCAGCCGCCGCTGACCGAGAGAATCTGGTGGGACGTCTTCCCGATCCCCACCGGCCTCAACGTGACGTGGGCCGGCAACACCAGCGGCACCAAGGTGCCCGGTTACTTCAAGCTGCGCAGCCGCTTCGTCGACTACTCCGGCTACTACGTCATTCACTGCCACATCCTCTCGCATGAAGATACGGGCATGATGACTGTGGTCTACGTCGCGCCGCTGCAACCGCCGTTCTCGCACCACTGATTTTCGAGCGAGGGCGCGGAGAAATCTCCGCGCCCTTCGCGTGCGGGAGTCGCTGATCGGGATTCGGGAGTCGGAGAGACAATTCTTTCTGCTCCGACGCACGATCTCCTTCGCTGGGCGCCTTTTCGATCAATCCCTTCGGCTCCTCAATCTACCGTTTGTCCTCTTCAAGATCTGGCTTTCTGATCTTCAATCGGCCTTTTGACCCTTGAAGATCTGGCGCCCAGATCTTCGAAAGGCATTTTGGCTCTTCAAGATCTGGCGCCCAGATCTTCAAAAGGCATTTCGACTCGTCAAGATCTGGCGCCCAGATCTTCGAAAGACATTTTGGCTCTTCAAGATCTGACGCCCAGATCTTCGAAAGACATTTTGGCTCTTCAAGATCTGGCGCCCAGATCTTCGAAAGACATTTTGGCTCTTCAAGATCTGGCGCCCAGATCTTCGAAAGGCGTTTTGGCTCTTCAAGATCTGACGCCAGTTCTTCGAAAGATATTTTGGCTCTTCAAGATCTGACGCCAGTTCTTCGAAAGACATTTTGGCTCTTCAAGATCTAGCGCCAGATCTTCGAAAGACATTTTGGCTCTTCAAGATCTAGCGCCAGATCTTCGAAAGACATTTTGGCTCTTCAAGATCTGGCGCCAGATCTTCATGTGCCCGAGAGCCTTCTCGATAGCTGGCCGTCGAACCTTCAGGCGCCCGAAACCTTTTGAAGATCTGCGCGTCAAACCTTCAGAACGGTCCCCCAGTATTCAGGAGGAAAAAGGTGGCTGACAAAGCGAAACCGACAGTTACGGAAGCGGAACGGGCAGCATCGACGGTGAGAAAGATTCTTCGTCAAGCCGCAAGGCACGTTCCGGGACTGAAAGCTTCTCACTCGACGACGTCGAAGCGCATTCGCGGACATCGAACAGTCCCGAAGGCGTTCATCCGCTCGATGATTGCGGTGGTGGATGATGAGGAAGCACTACAGGTAATGAGCAAATTCGACCCGGAGGAGGCGCAGGCGGCGCTGCAGTTCGAAGCGGCGTTCCGTTCCATCGTCGATCAGTTGGCAATCCTGCAGAGCAGCCTCACGCACACGATCGAAGAGCGCCTCGCCGTCGTCGCCGGGAAAGCACTGCGGGCCTACGCCATCGCCAAAGGGCTCGCACGCGACGAGCGCAGTCGAGATCTGGCGCTCCGAGTTCGCCGCCTCAAGACCGCCCTCGGGCGCAAAGGTCCGCGCAAGAAGAAGAAGAAACCGCGCTCTCCGGCGTGATCGAGGATTCTCGGCTCCTCCCTTCTTCGCGTCTTCGCGTCTTCGCGTGAGCGTGAGCATAGGGATCACGCGAAGCCGCGAAGAACGCGAAGAGGATTCTGAAGAATGGGGGTTACCGCCGCCGCCCCATCTCCTCCCCCGCCGCCCGCACCTTTCGCCGCACATCGTCGTCGCCTGATGCCTCGGCGGCGGCGGTCGCGATGCGAAGCCATTCCAGCGCGCCGTCGCGATCGCCATTCCCATGCGCCAGCTTCGCAAGCCGTGTGGCCGTTTCCGCGGCGCCCGGCGGGACGTTCGTTTTCACGTAGAGGTGAAACGCTTCTTCCCACAATGCAGCGCTGTTGGTCACAACCGCGATGCTGCGAAGCGCGTTCGCAAGATCGAGCGGCGGCGCGGCCGATTCCCGGTACAGCGCAAGCGCCTCGGCATACAACGGTTCGGCCAGGTCGTCGCGGTCATCGTCGTGATGGAGATCGCCGAGGTGGCGGACGGTGTGTGCGAGAAGGAGAGGATCGCCGATGACGCGGCATACGGCCACGGCTTCTTCGTAAAACGGCAACGCTGCCGTCAGCCGTCCGAGGTCGCGATCGATCTGCGCGACGCCTTTGAGTGCCTCAACCAGCTCGCGCTGCGCGCCGCTCTGCCGCGCCTGCATCGCCGCCTCGGCGAACAGTTCACGAGCCTGTTCCGGTTCCTCGAACCGAGCACGTCTCCCGCGCCGCACCAGTTCATGGATCGGATCGGCATCCTCCGGCTGATCCGGCCGCGCGCGGAGCAGCAGCTCGTCGATGCTGCGGTTGCCGGTGAACCAGTCGTCGCCCACGTTCGCGCCCGCGGCAAGAAGCGTCTCTACAATCTCCAGGTGCGCCGGCCTCGGATGATGAATCACCGACCACAGCGTCTGGCCGAGGACTGTTCCGCCGTACACGTTCTTCGCTTCGATCGGCGCGCCGCGAGCGAGGAGCAGCTTCACCGTGTCGAGGTGCCCTTCGTGCGCCGCGAGGTGCAGTCCGGTCATGTCGACGTCGGCCCCCGCTGCGGGATCGACACCAGAGTCGAGCAGAAACGCGACGACGCCGTTGTGGCCGTACGCGCACGCCCAGACGAATCCCTTTCCCAGCTCTCCGGTTGGCGTTGTCGCGAGAAGCTCCTTCACCCGATCGAGGCTGCCGATGCCGGCAGCGTTCTCGAAGTCGAGATACGCGCCGTGCTCCGCGAGAAATCGCGCGGCGAGCGGCCGCCCGTTCGCCAGACAGCCGCGTACCGCCTCGCCCGGCACGCGCTCGATCGTCGCGCCGCGCGCGAGCAGCAGCTCCAGCAACTCGATCTGCACACCGGCAACCTCGGGATGCACGCTCGTGGCGGCGAGGCCGAGCGTCATCGAGTGGCCGCCATACGCGTCGGACTCCGCGTTCACATCGGCGCCGGCGTCGAGCAGCAGCCGCGTGATCGCGACGATGTTCGGCGGCGTCCGCTGCCGGAAGTCTTCGATGCCGTTCGCCGAGACGTAGTGAAGAAGCGTCGATCGATGGTCGCGGCTGGAACGCTGCCGGACCAGCTCCGGGCGTTCATCGAGCAGGCGTCGGAGCGTGTCGAGGTCGCCGGAGACGATCGCATCCGCGGCCTCCTCGAATTGCGCGTCCGCCGAGCCTGCGTGCTGCAACTCTTCGACATGCCGCGCGAACTTCGGCCAGCTCGCGAAGCCGTGCGCACGGGCGATGAAGAACTGGGCGCCGGCAAGCTTGCTGATGTTGGTAGACCGAATCCGCGTCTCCATGCGCTCGATCTGCTCGGCGGAAACGAACCGCTTCACCCACGCGCGCAACGCGGCCGGATCGTCTCTGGTAACTGCATCAAGCAGATCCTTCGCCAGCTTCTTGTAATAGCCGAGGTGAGGACGGCGCGGGAGAGGAACAGCATCCGACATACGAAACTCCTTTCATCACATGCCTGGAGTCCGCACGGTCAGGCTGAAAGAAGGTTCGTACCTTCGATGAATTCAGTGGGTGGGCACGGCCCTTTCCGCGGACTGGATGCGTCCCAAACGCTGGGTGCATTGTATCCGGGAAGAGGGATGACGTTTCACGCGGAGACGCGGAGATCGCGGAGAACACCTTCGCGTCTTCGCGTGAGTGCTTCTCACCCGAACAGCGTAGAAGCACGAGCGCCGTCAGAAACTTCTCCTCATGCCGGCCACGTAATTCGCCTTCGACGTCAACTGGATCCCGTTCACGTGCTGGTAGAGCGGGAGCTGCACGAATCCGTAGGCAGAGGTTCCGTGGCTCATGGCCACGCGCAGGCCGGGGCTGAGATAGAGGTAGCGGCCGCCCGTCAGGCCGCGGTTCTCATGGGTCGCACCAACATCATCCTTACCGACGATCCGTCCGTTCAACTGGCCGAGGAGATGGACCGCTTGCGTGAGCGGGTATTCCGTTCCGGCGTTGAGCTGGATCTCGTGCCCGCGGCGATAGTCGCTGGTCCCGCGGCCATTCACGCGGCTGTTCAACGCGACGAAGAACGGGATGAGTGTTGCGTGGCCCATCGGCCCTTCCAGCTTCGTGTCGCGCACAAACGCGGACTGGCAGGTGACGCCGAGGAGCGCGTCGGTGGAGCCGTTTCCAGGCGTGATCGTCACCTCGGCCTCCTCGCCGCTGCTCCCGATCTCATGGCGTGAGCCGGTCGCGAACTTCGCGCCGCCGGTGAGCCAGACGGACGAATGCGTTGGTGCATCGCTGAACAAACGCAGGCGCGCCTGGAGCGTGGCATCGCCGAGATTCCCGAAGTTCCAGCGCTCGATCTGCGCGGTCTCTTCATCGAAATGCTCATGCGACCGCGAGACATACGGAAGCGCCAGCGCGATCTGAAAGCGGTCGTTCATCGCGTAGCTCATCTGCAACGTGCCAAGACGATTGATAGTGCGAATCTCGTCATGATCGGATGCGATCTCGCCTACGTGCGCACGCCGGCTGCCAATGCGAGGCTGATCCTGATCGATGTACTGGAATGACAGATCGAGCGAAAAGCGGCCGGTATCGCCGAACTGCAACGCGTGCAGATCGATCGGACACGATGACGAGCCGCAGCTCGCGATCGCGCTTCCTGCGGTGAACGAAAACAGAAGGAACAACGCTCCATACAAAGAGCCGTGCCGCAAACGGGACCTCCTCGGCGATCGAAAAACGATGACGTGACTTGGGAGACGTCAGCCGAGCCGAGGAGGGGGCGTGGATGGGATCAGTGACACTGCGATCGGGACCTGAAGCGTGGCTTCGAAGGTCTGATCGTCAGGCGCAATCACAATCGCGCCGACAGCACCCGCCAGAACCGCGCGGTGCGTGGTAACGGTGATGGCATTATTAGCATCGCGGTGACAGGCGTTGAGTCCGAGCGCACCCTTTTGATGCATCGGACAGGTCGCCTCACTCCTGCAGCACGCCGGCCCGGCGGATGTCGCGCTCCGCCCGCACGACGGAATCGCGCCAAGGATCGCGCCGCTCGCAAGGAGCGCGCAGAGGATCACGGCCGGGAGGCGATGCGCGAACATGAGAGGAATTCTAACCTGCGTTTCTTACTCGTGTAGGGAATCGCGCGCAGCGTGTTTCTATCGAGCGCCTTCTCCCTGACGCTTCTTGTGGGGAAGGAGTTGGCCGAAGGCCGAATGAGGAGGCGTTCCAACCAGTCCCAGATCCGTGCATTTACCGCGTTTTCAAGCAAGCAAGAGCAGCCAGCTGCGCAAGGAGCGATCTGTTGTGATGAATGTGTTAGCCTCGATCTTCCTAATCAACCCCAATGCCCTTGCCCAACCTCGCGCTGGTAGTCAGCTTCACACGCTCGATATCTCGTTCGAGCAAACTGTTGCTCGCTCTCCTCACGGTCGTTCTATCCATTCCTCGGCCGAGCTTCGCAGCGTGCCCTGATTTCCCCGCGGTACCTCCGACGTTCGCTGCTGGCAGCGGCCCCGGGTCGATCGCCATCGGCGACTTCAACGGCGATGGCAAGAGCGATCTCGCAGTCGCCAACACCTTTTCAAACAATGTCTCAATTCTCATCGGCAATGGAAATGGGGCCTTTGCCGCTCCTGTCAACTACGCCGTCGGCGCTTCGCCCATCTCAATTGCGGTCGGCGACTTCAACGGCGACGGGAGAAAAGATCTCGTCATCATCAACCTCTCTTCGAACAATGTCTCGATTCTGCTCGGTAACGGCAACGGCACATTTGCGGCCGTTGTTAACTATGCGGGCGGACCAAGCCCCAGTTCAGCTGCCATCGGCGACTTCAACGGCGACGGGAAGAGCGATCTGGCCATCGGCAGTCTCTCCTCCAGCAACATCTCGATTCTGCTAGGCAACGGAGATGGCACCTTCTCAGCTCCGGTCAACTATCCCGCCGGATCACATCCCAGCTCTCTCGCGGTCGGCGACTTTAATGGCGATGGCCGGATCGATCTCGTTGCCACAAACCCCGGTTCGAACGTCGTCGCCGTGCTCCTTGGCAACGGCACCGGCGCCTTCTCCTCGCCGGTCAGCTATCCCACTGGATCCGACCCGGTCTTCGTCGCCGTCGGCGACGTCAACGGCGACGGCAAGAGTGATCTCGTGGTCGCCAACCTGCATTCAGACAACATCTCGATCCTCATTGGAAATGGCGATGGCACTTTCGCTGCTACCGCCAACTACGCCGCCGGGCAAACCCCCAGGGCGATTGCCATCGGCGATCTCAACGGAGATGGTAAGAGCGATCTCGCCGTCTCCAATCCAAACGTGGACGGAGTCTCCATCCTCCTAGGGAATGGCAACGGCTCCTTCGCAGCCGCCGTCACCTACACCGTGGGAACTGAGCCTATAGAGGTGGCCTTTGGCGATTTCAATACCGACGGCAAGAAAGATCTCGCCGTCGCGAACTTCAGCTCTGGCGGCGGCAACGTGTCCATCCTGCTCGGCCGCGGCGATGGCACCTTCGCCTCTCCGGTCTTGTACACTACGGGACTAGTATCCGACGCAGTCGTCATTGGTGATTTCAACGGAGACGGCAAGAAGGATCTCGCCGTCGCCAACAACGAATCGAGAGACGTATCGATTCTGCTCGGCACCGGCAACGGCACGTTTGCCGACGCCGTCAACTACGCTGCAGGATGGGATCCCTCCGCGGTCGCAACGGGCGACTTCAACGGCGATGGCAGGCTCGACCTCGCCGTCGCCAACAACTCTGGGAATGACGTTTCGATCCTCCTCGGCAATGGCAACGGAACCTTTGCCGCAGCCGTCCATTATGTCGTGGACTCAGCGATCTCGGTCGCTGTGGGCGACTTCAATCGAGACGGAAAGCTCGATCTTGCCGTCGCTGGTCAAAGCTCGGGCAGAATATCGATCCTCGTCGGCAACGGCGACGGAACGTTCGCCTCTCCCGCAAGTTACTTCTTTGGCGTGGAACCCACCTCGCTCGTGGCCGGCGATTTCGACGGCGACGGGAAGCTCGATCTCGCGGTCACCGACGGTTTTCGGAACGGCGTTTTGGTCCTTCTCGGCAACGGCGATGGCACGTTCGCCGCGCGCGTTAATTACGCCACAGGATTGGAGCCATCCTCAGTCGTGGTGGCCGACTTCAATGGAGACCACAAGCTCGATCTCGCGGTCGCCAACAAGGAATCGAACAACGTTTCGATCCTCCTAGGCAATGGCAACGGCACCTTTGCAGCCGCCGCCAACTACGGCGTCGCAGGAAGTCCTGTCTCGGCGGCGGTGGACGACTTCAACGGTGACGGCAAGCTCGATCTCGCCATCGCCAACCAACTCTCCAGCATCTCAATCCTCCTTGGAAATGGCGACGGCACATTCGCAGCCGCCGTAACCTATGGCGCCGGAATAGGAGGTGTTCGCGCCGTCACTGCTGGCGACTTGAACGGCGACGGCAAGAGCGATCTCGTCGTCGCCGACCAAAACCCCAGCAAGGTTGCGATTCTTTTCAATATGAGCGCCTGCGCCACGCTCGGGTCGATCTTGCCAGTCGTTGGACCTAACACAGGCGGCCAGAGCGTTACGATCGGCGGCACGAATCTGAGCCGTGCGGTTTCCGTCACCTTCGGCGGATCAGCAGCGACGATCACCGCCAACACGGGCACGTCGATCACAGCAATCACGCCCGCACACGGATCGGGTCCGGTTGACGTGGTGGTCAACACCGCGGGCGGCACTGCGGTGGCTGCGGCCAGCTACACATTCATCGCCCCGTCATTGATCCCGATGCTGTCCTCGTGGGCGATGATCGCGCTGGCAACAATCCTCGCTTTGGTCGCGTGGGCCAAGATGCGCATCTGACCCTGCGGAGACCGATCACTAGGCTACTCCCGCCCTCTCGATCGTGAACTTTGGCGAAGCGATTCCGACGTCGACACCCTTGCCTTTCCCGAGGAAAGTCTGAACAGCGACCATCGCGCGAGGTGAATCATCGCCCGGCGTATTTCCTCACCCTCATCCGGCCTCCGTGTGCGGTCGATCAGAAAGAGCTCCAAGAAAAAGGATGAGGTGTTGGCAGGACCTGCAACAGAGAGTGAGAAATGCGAGCTGCCTGCCGTGAGCGGCCGATGACGATGGCCGGCAGTTCATCACACCTGCGAGTGACGATCATCATGCAGCCATACACGCGCTCCCATCACCATCACCCGTGTGACCGATAGTGCGCTCGTCCTGAGCAAGTACCGTCTTCTCGCCGAGAACATGCATGACGTGGCAATCTTCGTCGGCGGGGACGGCCGGATCATCGAGGTGAATGCCGCTGCCGTTAAAACGTACGGCAGGAGCGCGGAAGACCTTGTCGGGAGCCCCGCGGCACAGCTCTGCTCCAGCGGCGACCGCTGCGCGATCCAGCGGACGCTCGAAACCGGGGAGCCGCGCACCTGCGAATGCGTGCATCACCGTGCGGACGGATCGCTCCTCCCTCTCGAGGTGAGTACCGTTCGTGCCGATATCGGCGGCGAGCATCTCGTCCTGTGCGTGGCGCGCGACGTGGCGCACCGGCACCGCCGCGAGCTCCTGCAGGCCATCGTCCATGAGATCGATAGCGCGATTCTGGCCGGACAACCGCTGGAGGCCACGCTGGAGTTCATCTGCGCGCAGCTCGTCTCGCTCAACGGTTACGCGCTCGTGCAGATCAGCATCAAAGAGCGCGACGGTCTTGTCTCCATTCAGGGCTCCGCCGGCGCGGCTGCCGGCTTCCTCGACGACATCCACGTTCGATGGGACTCCGGATCCGAATCCCTCGGCCCCACCGGACGGGCAATCCGTGAAGGACACCTGCAGATCTGCGACATTGAGAACGATCCTGATTTCGAAGTCTGGCGGAGCAGGGCCGCGGCACATGGACTTCGGTCATCGATCTCGCTTCCCCTCGCGGCGCACGGTCAGACACTCGGAGCGCTGACGCTTTTTTCAACAGAGAAGAACGCCTTCAGCGAAGCGATGAACGATGAGATGGGAAGCTTCGCCGATGAGATCGCGCTGTCGATTCTCGCCGGGGTGGGACACGCCAAGATCCGCCTGCAGCGTGTCGCGCTCGAGGCGGCCGCGAATGCCATCGTCATCACTGACGTGCACGGCGTGATCGAATGGGTGAATCCCGCCTTCACGACGCTCACCGGCTGGACGGCGGAAGAAGCGGTCGGCGACACGCCGCGCATGCTTCGATCGGGTAATCACAGCCGCGCGTTCTACACGCGGATGTGGCAGCAACTGAACAATGGTGAAGTCTGGCGCGGCGAGATGTTCAACCGGCGCAAGGACGGAACGATCTATCCCGAGGAACAGACCATCACGCCGGTGCGCGACGAGAAGGGACGAATCGCACATTTCGTGGCCATCAAGCAGGACATCAGCGACCGGAAACGGCAGGAAGAACAGATCCGCTTTCTCGCACTGCACGACGTGCTCACCGCCCTCCCCAACCGCCGCGCATTCGAATCGACGCTGGCGCGATTCACTCACGACGCCAACACCGCGCGCAACGCCGCCATCCTCGTCCTCGATGTCGACGAGTTCAAGCTCGTCAACGACTCGGCCGGGCATCCGGTCGGCGATGAGTTGCTCATCGAGCTCACATCATTGCTCCAGGCGCAACTCCGGCCCGGTGATTTTCTGGCACGCCTCGGCGGCGACGAGTTCGTCGTTCTCCTCAGGAACGTCGGAAAGAATCTCGCCCACGATATCGCCGAGCGGCTGCGGCGCGCGGTGGAAGCGATGTGGTTCGAGCACGACGGCATCGTCTATACCATCACGATCAGCGTCGGGATCGCCATGCTCGCTGAGGGTGATGATCCGAAGGACCTCGTCGCGCACGCGGACATGGCGATGTACTCCGCGAAGGAGCACGGCAAGAATCGCGTGGCCAGCTATCCGCTTGCCAAAGGTGAGGTCGTCCACGAGGTCACCCGTTGGCTGGCGAAGGTCCGATCGTCTCTTCGCGACGGCAGCTTCATCCTCACCTTCCAGCCGATCGTTCAACTCGGCAACGGCGAAACGCTCCACTTCGAAGCGCTGATCCGCATGCGCGCCGAGGACGGCAGCATCATTCCGCCGGACAACTTCATTCCCTCCGCGGAGCGCTACGGCCTCATGCCGCAGATCGACCGCTGGGTCTTCGACGAGGTCGCGCGCATCCTCGAGTCGGAAGCGAGCTTGCGGATCTTCATGAATCTCTCCGCGCGAAGTCTCAGTGATGAACCGCTGCTGCAACACATCGAGGAGCGTCTTCGCGCCAGCAGCATCGAGCCGGGCCGTCTTTCCTTTGAGATCACCGAGACCGCGGCGGTCGCCGATCTCTCCAGCGCGCGCAACTGGATCCGTCGCCTGAAAGACCTCGGCTGTCTGATCGCCCTCGACGATTTCGGCGCCGGCTTCTCGTCGTTCGGGTATCTGCAGGCGCTCGCGGTCGACTACATCAAGATCGACCGCACCTTCGTTCACGACCTCGATACCAACGCCACCAATCGCGCGCTCGTGCAGGCGGTCAACACCGTCGCGCGCACGCTCGGCAAGGAAGTCATCGCCGAGGGCGTCGAGTGCGAAGCGCATGCGGACGCGCTCCGCGCCATCGGAATCGAGCACGGCCAGGGGTACCATTGGGGGGTTCCGGCGGAGCTCGAGGCGACGCTTCTCGGCATGTCTGGAGTGAGCGGGTATGCTTCGGACCGTGCCGCTCAGCTTCTTTCACGTTAAGAACATCCCGCCTTCCGACGACGCGCTGCGCTCGGCTCTGGCCGGCGCGGCTGGCTTGTGGCGGGAGCTGATCGAACAGCTTGCGGTGGACATCGCGCCGCTGGCGTTCGTCTGGCGCTTCACCACCAAGAGCACCGGATGGTCGCTTCGCGTCAAACGCGGCGAGCGCAACATTCTCTATTTGACTCCGTGCGAGGGGCACTTTCTCGTGTCGATCGGCCTTGGCGAGCGAGCGGCGGCAGCGGCCCGGAAAAGCGAGCTGCGGGAAGCGATCGTTCCCCTCATCGACGCAGCGCCCAAGTACGCCGAGGGCCGAGGCATCCGCTTTGAGGTGCACGGCGGCGAGGGGGAGAAGGTCGCGATCGCCCTGAGCCTGGCCGTCGCGAAGATCGCGAATTGAGCCCTGGGCACGCAAGTAAACCGCTGACTGAGTGTCCTTGAGGCCTTCCGAACCCCGCAGGCGCCAGCGGCCGAAGGTCTGACCCCACCCTGAGCTCGCTCTCGTGTACAGTCGCGCGCCGGCACATCGGTTCGAGTCAAATTACTGACTGCTCGATACTTGCGACCTGCCGTTACCCCTGCGGAAGAGTGCCGGACTCGCGTTTGGAGCCCACGACCGAAGGTCTGACCCCACAAAAGAATGAAAAACAAATGTCTTGTTTGTGCGTTAGTGTTGTAGTTAACTACATCACCTGATTCAAGGCGCGCACGTAGCGACGAGAAAAACAGACGAGAAAACCAATGGATCGCGAGTGGAACGACAGTCAGCCGATTTACCGCCAGCTTCGCGACCGCGTCGTCGCGATGATCCTCGACGGCATGCTCAAGGAGGGCGACCCGCTGCCTTCCGTCCGCACCGTCGCCGCCGAATATCGAGTCAATCCGATCACGGTCCTGAAGGGCTATCAACAACTGGTCGACGAGCAACTCGTCGAGACGAAGCGAGGCCGGGGCATGTTCATCAACGCCGGCGCGCGCGACCTGCTGATGCAGGGCGAGCGTCAGAAGTTTCTTGCGGAGCAGTGGCCTCGCATCCACGCAACCATCCAGCGGCTCGGCCTGACACCCGAGGAGTTGCTGGCCGCCACGACGAGCGAGACATCGAAGGTGGAAGAGGAGACGCCCAAGCCATGACAGCCATCGAAGCACGCGGGCTCCGCAAGACGTTCGGCTCCACGATCGCGCTCGACAGCATCGATCTGCGCGTCGAAGAAGGCCGCATCCTCGGGATCATCGGTCCCAACGGTGCAGGCAAGACCACCGCGCTCAACGCAATCCTGGGGCTCACCTCCTACCAGGGAGAACTGACGGTGCTCGGACGAAATCCCTGGACCGAGCGCGATCTGCTCATGCGCGATGTCTCCTTCATCGCCGACGTCGCTGTCCTGCCGCGCTGGATGCGCGTCTCGCAGATCCTCGATTACGTCTCCGGCGTGCATCCCCGTTTTCGGAGAGCGAAGGCGGAAGCGTTTCTGGCGAAGACGGCCATCAAACGCAGCAGCAAGATCCGCGAATTGTCGAAGGGCATGGTGACCCAGCTTCACCTCGCGCTGGTCATGGCCATCGACGCGAAGTTGCTGGTGCTCGACGAGCCGACCCTCGGCCTCGACATCCTCTATCGCAAGCAGTTCTACGACTCGCTGCTGAACGATTACTTCGACCGCACCCGCACCATCGTCGTGACGACGCATCAGGTGGAGGAGATTCAGGACGTCCTCACCGACGTGATGTTCATCGACCGCGGACGCATCGCCCTCGCCTGCAGCATGGAAGAATTCGAGTCGCGCTATCTCGAAGTGATGGTGCTGCCCGAGCACGTCGCCGCCGCACGGGCACTCGGACCGATGCACGAGCGCCAGGTGTTCGGGCGCAGCATCCTCCTCTTCGATCACGCCGATCACGAGCAACTTGCCGCCCTCGGTGACGTGCGCACGCCCGGCATCGCCGACCTCTTCGTTGCCGTGATGGGCAATCAGCCAGGAGAGATTCGATGAGCGAGCCTCTCGTCGCCGAGTCTGCCGGTTCGCAGGCGGTCATACAGGAGAGCCGGCCGATGTACTGGTCGGTACGTCGCGAACTGTGGGAGAACCGCTCGATCTACGTTGCCCCGCTGCTCGTCGCGGCCGTCGTGCTGTTCGGATTCGTCATCAGCACGATCGGGATGCCGCAGCGCAGGCGCGCGACGCTGTTGCTCGCCCCGGCACAGCAGCACACCACGATCGAGATGCCCTTCGACGTCGCCGCGTTCATGCTCATCGCCACTGCGTTCCTCATCGGCGTCTTCTACTGTCTCGACGCGCTGCAGGGCGAGCGCCGCGACCGCAGCATCCTCTTCTGGAAGTCGCTGCCGGTCTCGGATCGCACGACCGTACTGGCGAAAGCGTGCATCCCGCTGCTGGCTCTGCCGGCGCTTATCTTCACCATCGTCGTCATCACACAGTGGTTCATGCTGCTGTGGAGCACCGCAGTCCTCCTTCCGAGCGGCCTGGCTGGTTCGACGTGGGCGCACTTCCACTGGTTCACGCAGTCGATGCTTCTGCTCTATTGCCTGATCGTGCTCGTCCTCTGGCACGCCCCGCTCTATGCCTGGCTGCTGCTGATCTCCGGCTGGGCACGGCGCGCGTCCTATCTCTGGGCGGTGCTACCGCCTCTTGCGATCGCCGCGGTCGAGAAGATCGTCTTCAACAGTGCGCATTTCGCTTCGTTCCTGAAATACCGGCTGATTGGCGGAGTTGGCGAGGCATTCGTTTTCAAGGCGCCGCACGGCACTGATTCGCTGTCACGCATCACTCCCCTCAATTTCCTGAGCACACCGGGTCTATGGATCGGGCTGGTCCTCGCCGCAATCTTCATCGCTGCAGCAGTGCGGCTGCGCCGCGACCGGGAACCGGTATGAGATCCGCCAGCCGAGGAGGAACCGTATGAGCGCCGAATTTCCGATGACCCTTCTAACCGCTGACGCATCGCGGACGCGGTACTCGATTCGTACCATTGCCAGCAATGCCTTAAAAGCCGCGGCGCAGTTCTGGTTTGTTGTGACGATTGGCGGCCAATTGCTGTTCGCGTTTGCGGTGGCGTCGTTCTATGGCCTTTCGGCCCTGCGCGGCGATTTTCACCGGTGGGGCAAATCGATCACCCACGGACACGTTCCGGGCGATACGATGGGCAACCTGGTTGTCGAGCTCCATCTCATTTCAGCCGTCATCATCATTCTCTCCGGCGCGCTGCAGCTCATACCCCTGGTCCGACAACGCTTCCCTCTCTTTCACCGCTGGAACGGCCGCATCTACATGCTCGCCGCGGTCACGGTCAGCGGAGCCGGCGTTTACATGCTCTGGTTTCGGGGAAGCGTTGCTGACTTCTCACAGCGTATCGGATTCACTCTCGACGTCGTTTTGATCTGGCTCTGCGCCGCGATGGCGCTGCGCTACGCAATCGCTCGCAACTTCGCGAGTCATCGCCCCTGGGCGCTCAGGCTTTTCCTCGTGGTCAGTGCATCGTGGTTCTTCCGAGTGGAATTGTTCCTCTCCTTTCTCATCTTTCGAGGCCCTTTCGGGTTCGATCCCCTTTCCTTTTCAGGCCCTTTCCTCACGTTTCTTTCGTACGCGCAGTACCTTCTTCCTCTGGCCGTTCTCGAGTTCTATCTCTTTGCGCAGAAACGCGCCGGCTCACTGCGGCGGATGGCGATGTCTTTCGTTCTCTTTGTAGTGACGATCGGAATGGCTGCCGCGATTGTCACTCTTACCATGGCTGTGTGGGTGCCCGAGGCCAAAGCAGGATTCGACTCCCGCACATCAATTACTGAGACCCTCGCCGCAACCATCGCTTCGGGTGGCATCGACAAGGCCATCCGGCAATACCATCAATTGAAAGCCGCCAACCCGGCAACCTACAACTTCGACCAGGGCGAGCTCAACATACTCGGGTACCAACTGCTCCGAAAGAAACAGTTCAGCGACGCGATTCGCATCTTCCAGCTCAACGTCGAGGCCTATCCCCAAGCGAGCAATGTCTACGACAGCCTCGCCGAGGCATACGCGGCTGACGGCAAGACGTCTCTGGCAATCGCCAATTATCAAAAAGCCGTCCAACTGAATCCGAAGAACCGCACTGCGGCGGCCGGGCTTCACGAGCTTGCGGCTTATGCCGGGGCCACACACGCAGGATCGGCGGGCGGGAGCCAGGCCGAAGGAGCGTCGCGATGAGCATTCCATCGACCGCAATCGACGCCTCGGGCAACGCCGCCGAAGCTCCGCCGCCAACACGCCCGTTCTACTGGTCGGTGCGCCGCGAATTGTGGGAGAACCGCTCGATCTACATCGCGCCGCTGATCGTCATGGCGGTCGTGCTGTTTGCCTCATTGATCAGCACAATCGGCCTGCCGCACAAGATGCGCGGTCTTGCGTCGCTCGATCCGGCCAAGCGGCACGCGGCCGTAGTCTCGCACTACAGCATGGCACCCGCGCCGATCATGTTAGCCACGTTCCTCGTCGGGCTCTTCTACTGTCTGGATGCACTGCACGGCGAGCGGCGCGACCGCAGCATCCTCTTCTGGAAGTCGCTGCCGGTGTCGGACCGCACGGCGGTTCTCTCCAAAGCCAGCATCCCGATTGTAGTGCTGCCGGTGATCGCGTTCGCGCTCAGCGCGGCCACGCTCCTGGTGTTGCTGATGGCCGGCACCGCGATCCTGCTGCTCAGCGGCATGAGCCCAGCCACGCTCTGGAGCGAGCTTCGGTTCTTCCAGGAACCGGTCATCATGGTCTACGGCCTCACGGTGCACGCGCTCTGGTTTGCGCCGATCTATTGCTGGCTGTTGCTGGTCTCCGCATGGGCGCGCCGCGCTACGTTCCTTTGGGCCCTATTGCCGTGGCTCGCCACCGCTGCCCTCGAGAAGATCGCGTTCAGCACTACGTATTTCGGCTCGATGCTGCGGTACCGCGTAATGGGAGCGATGACCGAGGCATTTGCGAACCAGCAGCACGGTAGCGGTGAGATCCTCGATCAGCTATCGCAACTCAGCCCAGCCCGATTCCTGGGCACGCCCGGACTATGGGTCGGGCTGATATTCGCCGCCGCTTGCCTCGCCGGAGCCGTGCGTCTGCGCCACGATCGGGAGCCGATCTGATTTTGATGAGCGATTAAGGGAGCAAACCATGAGCGCAACAGCAATGGCAGGACCGATTACCGGAACGGCGACGCCGCGGTTCAAAGCCAATGTCGCGGGGATCCTTTACTGCGCAAACATGCTGGCATTTGTGCTTGCCGCCTATGTCCACAGCCGGTTTGTGATCGCTGCCGGCACCGCTGCCGCCGCGAGCAACGCCCTGGTCATCGAGCCTTTGTACCGCTTCAGTCTTACGTTCGACCTCATCGCGGTCGCCTCCGGCCTCGCCGTGACGGCTCTCTTCTTCGACTTGTTCAAGCCAGTGAGCGGCCGCCTCTCGCTGTTCGCCGCCTACGTCAACCTCATGGGATGTGCGATTACAGCTGCGAGCTGCCTCCTTCATTTTGTACCATTGGCGATCTTACGAGTCGCCGACTACTTCCCCATATTCACGGCAAAGCTCGAGGCGCTGGCGCTGCTCTTTCTCAAATTGCGCGTCCAGACCGCCGCCATGGGCATTGTCTTCGCCGGCGTCTATTGCCTCCTCATCGCCTTCCTCATTTTCCGATCCACGTTCCTTAGTACGGAGCAAAGATGACACCCAGAACCAACGCCCGGCTCGCCGGTTTCACGTTTCTCTTCTACATCGCCATCGGCATTACGGAGATGGTTTTGTCGTCGCGGATCAAAAGCGGCCCAAGCACCGCTGCAAAACTCGCAAACATCGCCCAGCACGCGCCGCAAATGGGACTGGCCATCGTGCTGGGGATGCTGACGATTCTCTGCGCGCTGGTTCTTGCAGTGACGCTTTATTCACTCACGCGCGACGTCGATCCTGACCTGGCGCTCCTGGCCATGACCTGCCGCGTCACGGAAGGGGTGACCGGCATCGCACCGGCAATTGCGTCATTGGGACTCTTGTCGCTCGCTACCGCCGCAGTCACTGCGACGGGACAGGAAGCCGCCACGGTAAACCAGCTCGCGGCATTGTTGCTGCGAGTTGGAGGCTGGAGCATGACCGTCGGCGCGACCGCCTTCGCCGTCGGCAGCACGATCTTCGCCTGGCTTTTCCTGCGCGCACGAAGCATCCCGTTGTGGCTCGCCTGGCTCGGCCTGGGAGGCTCGCTCCTGATGGTGGTGATTACCCCTCTGGAAGGGATTGGCCTCATCAAGGGCACAGTCATGTCCATCGCCTGGGCGCCTCTATTCGTCTTCGAGGTAACCCTCGCCTTCTGGCTGATGATCAAGGGCGTGACCCCAAGGCCGGTGCGACAGACATGAGCGCCATTACATCAACTACCCGACCCGACGACGCGATGACGATCGGCTGATCTGACGACCCCACGAAAGGGATCACTCCAATGACCTATTCCCCCATCCTCATTCTTCACATTGCAGGCGGACTCACCGCCATTGTGGCCGGCTTCATCGCATTGTTCGTCCGGAAGGGCGGCCGCCTGCATCGCAAGTCTGGCGACGTCTTCGTCATCGCGATGCTGGTCATGGCCGCGGCCGGCGCATATGCCGCGGTGATCAAGTCACAACCGTCGAATGTCCTTGCTGGCACATTCACGTTCTACCTGGTTGCATCGGCGTGGCTGACCGTGAGGCGCAAGGCGAACGAAACCGGCCGCATGGAGGTTGGGTTGCTGCTGCTGGCATTGGCGGCCGGCATCGGCGCAGTGATCCTCGCCTGGCAGGCCTCGCAGATGGCGAAGCACGGAGGCCCGGCGCTCTACGTGGTCTTTGGGTTGATCACCTTCTTATCCGCCTCCGGCGACATTCGCCTGCTCATTCGCGGGGGAGTCGCCGGTGCACAGCGCATCGTGCGGCATGTGTGGCGCATGGGCTTCGCCCTCTTTGTCGCCACCGGCTCCTTCTTCCTCGGCATGGCCGGCGATCCGGTTATGCGCCGCATCGGACTGCGAGCCAGGCTTTTCACACCGGACGTGCGTAAGACCAATCTTCCGCTAGTGCCCGTGCTCATCGTCGCCGCTCTAACGATTTTCTGGCTATTTAAAGTCAAGCTTTCGAAGCGATACAAGACAGCCGCGGCGTGACGGTGGGATAAAAACAATCAACCACAGAGACACTGAGAGCACAGAGGTGCCCTCTGTGTCTCCGTGGTGAAAACGACTATTTCTTCTGGGCGCTGATCCAGCGTGTGATGCGGGCATCGAGAAGATCGAGCGGGAGACTGCCGCCGGCCAGCACCTCGTCGTGAAACTTTCGGATGTCGAAGGCGGCGCCGAGCTGCTGCGTGGCGCGCATGCGAAGCTCGCGAATCTTGAGCTGGCCGAGCTTGTAGCTGCACGCCTGCGCCGGCCAGGAGATGTATCGGTCGGTTTCCGATTGAATCGTCGGCTCGTCGACCGCGTGCGAGTTGCGCATGTACTCGACCACCTGATCGCGGCTCCATCCCATGTCGTGGATGCCGGTATCGACGACGAGCCGCACCGCGCGGAAAAGCTCGGAGCGGAGACGGCCGTAGTCGGAGCCGGGATCCTGATAGAAGCCCACTTCCTTACCGAGTTGTTCGGAGTAGAGCGCCCATCCCTCGGTGTACGCAGAGTTGCCGCCATGCTTGCGGAACTCGGGCAGCCCCTTGAGCGTCTGCTGAATCGAGAGCTGCATGTGGTGGCCCGGAATGCCCTCGTGATACGCGACGGCTTCGTCGTTCAGAAATGAGCGGCTCTTGTAGTCGGAGACTGCCACCGAAACGCGGCCGGGGCGCTTGCCGTCGGGCGTACCGGTCTGGTAATGCGTGGCCGCGGCCTTCTGAAAGTCGGGGATCGGTTCGACCGTCACCGGCGCCGACGGAATGACATTGAAGAGCTGCGGCAGCTTGGGCCGCATCTGCTTGATGTAGCGGTCGAAGTCGTCGACGATCGCCTGCTCCGATGCCGGCTTATACTTCGGATCGTTCTCGACGTGATCACGGAAGCTGGCCAGATCGGCGTAGCCGTTCGCTTTCGCCAGCGCCGTCATCTCGCCGACGATGCGATCGAACTCGCTCAGTCCGATGCGATGAATCTCCGCCGGCGAAAGGTTCGTCGTGGTCAGGCGGCGGATGGCGGCCTGGTAGCGGCGCTTGCCGTCGGGAAGACTCTCGATCGAAAGCGTTGCGCGACCGGCAGGAATGTAATCCGACGTGATGAACGCCGCGAATTGCTTGTACGCAGGAAGCACTTCGGCGTTCACAGTCGTCGTGATCGCATCCGTCAGGCGCTTCTTGTCGTCGTCGGAAAAGGTCGCCGGCATCTTCTTGATGGGGATGAGAAACGGATCCGCGGCGATGACGCCGGCGCACTGCCCCGGAATCTTCTCCGCCACGAACTTGACGATCACCAGATGGTCCTTGACACCTGCGCGCAGGACGTCTTCGGTCTGCAGCAACGCCTTCGGGATCTGGTGTAGGCGCGCGATGTAATCCTCGTAATGCTTCACCGAGTCGAGCGGCACGGAGTTAGGAAGGTCGGCCAGCCCCGTGTGAATGCCGCCCTGTGCGGTGACCGGCATCTCGTAATCTTTCAGGTCGTAGTCATCCATCCGCTCCTGCAGATTGCGGAGAAAGAGGTCGTGGGACGTGCGGTCTTCCTCGCCGAAACCTTCCGGCGAGATGGCCTTGATCTTCGCCAGAAATCCAGCGTCGATCTCGTGTCGTTGCGCGACAGCGGCGAGCGAGTTGTCGCCGAGCTTGTCGTTGTAGCGATAATCGCCGACTGCCGTAGCCAGGGTCGGCGCGAGCTTGAGGTTGGTCTGCCACGCCTCTTCGAACAGCGCGTTCTGCGCTGTGAGACGGGACTCGACGGAGTCGACCGGCTTGGCCTGAGCAAAGACGGAAACGGTGGAAAGGATGAGGGTGAAAGCGAAGGCGGCAAGAGCACGTATACGCATTCGGAGAGCGTAGCAGACCTAGCGGACGGCCCAACCACAGAGCCACAGAGGACACAGAAAATTCTCAGTGACCTCTGAGTTTCTGCGGTGAATGCCCTCCGCTCGATACAAAATTCAGTGTGCAGCTAACGGCTTGTCCACTTCCTCGATGCGGACATCCGAGGGCGGCTTTTCCTTCTGCAGACGCGCGGCCACCGTCTCGGCCTTTCGCATCACGCGGAGCACGTTCAATCCGGCGATGCCTTTGAGTTGCTCGTCGCTGTAGCCGCGGCGAATCAGTTCGGCGAAGACGACTGGATACGCCGCCACACTCTCCAGGCCTTCCGGCGTGGAGGTGATGCCATCGAGATCCGCTCCGAGTCCGACATGGTCCGCGCCGGCAATCTGCACGATGTGGTCGATGTGATCGGCGACGTCCTTCACCGTCGCGCGCGGCGCGGGATTCGCGGTTTCCCACTGCGCCAGCATCGCCTTCACCTTCTCGGGCTGGCCGCGGTAGAGCGCTTTGAGTCGCGCTTCTTCCGCATCTTTCGCGGCATCGCGAGCACGCGCTTTCTCCGAGACGAACGTAGGAACCCACGTCACCATCACCACGCCGTCGTTTTCCTTGACGCGGCGCAGCACGTCGTCGGGGACGTTGCGGGCGTGATCCGTGAGCGCCCGCGCGGACGAATGCGAGAAGATCACCGGCGCGGCGGCGATGTCGAGGACGTCGTTCATCGTCTTCGGCGCGACGTGCGAGAGATCGACGAGCATGCCGAGGCGGTTCATCTCGGCGATGACAAGCTTGCCGAACGGCGTGAGCCCGCCGTGGACCGGATCGGCCGTTGCGGAATCGGCGAAGTCGTTGTTGTCGCTGTGCGTGATGGTCATGTAGCGCCCGCCGAGGGCGTAGAGCTGGCGAAGAACGGCCAGCGAGTCGCCGATCGAGTGACCGCCTTCGACTCCAATGAGCGACGCGATCTTGCCGCTGCGATGGATGCGCACGACGTCGTCAGCGGTGCCTGCCATCTCGAACGTATCGGGGTAGAGCGCGGCCAGGCGATGCACGACGTCGATCTGCTCGAGCACCGCGCGCACGGCGTCTGCTCCCTTCAGCGTCGTCGGAACGTAGACGGACCAGAACTGTCCGCCGATCCTCCCCCGCCGCAGCCGCGCGATGTCGGTGTGCAGCGGCGGCGTGAGCTTGCTCTGATCCTGCCGGATGTCGATCTGCCCGAGGTGATCCTTGACCCGTTCCTCGTATTGCTCGGCAAGATCGTTGTGCCCGTCGATCAGCGGCACCTCACGAAGGATGCGATCAACGCGCGCGGCAACGGCGTCGGTCTGGGCGTAGGCGGATGTGGCGAGAAGGACGAGGAGCGCGACTCCGGCAAGACGATGCATGACGCGGATTGTAGCGGGGACGGGGACCGAACCACAGAGGCGCAGAGAGCACTGAGAGAGTTACGTATCTCCGTGTTCTCTGCGTCTCTGTGGTGATCGCCTCTCAGAAATCGAGCCACTCGAAAGGCATCTGCACAAACGACCGATCGAGATCGCGGACCGACGCGCACCCGAGGAGCTTCATCGTGCGGATGATGCCGGAGCGAAGAATGTCGATCGATCGTGCCACGCCTGCTCCCCCCGCCGCGGCAAGTCCATAGGCGTACGCGCGCCCGACGAGGACGGCGCGCGCGCCGATGCAAAGCGCCTTCACCACATCGCTCCCCCGTCGAATGCCCCCGTCGATCAGGACTTCGGCCTGTCCATTCGTCGCCGCGATCACTTCCGGCAACACACGCAGAGTCGGCGCGACGCCGTCGAGTTGCCGCCCGCCATGGTTCGAGACGATGACTGCGGCAGCACCATGATCGATGGCGCGGCGCGCATCGTCCGCCGTGTGGACGCCCTTCACCACGATCGGACCCTGCCAGACCTCACGGATCCAAGCGAGGTCGGCCCACGACACCATCGCCTGTTCCAGCGCCGCGCCGACGTCTGCGTACGGCATCGGGCCATCCTTCAGCACGATGTTCGGAAAGCGCATCAAGCCGCCGTCGCCGAGGTACGCGGCAAGCCAGCGCGGGCGGGCGAGGAATTGAAAGAGGTAGGGAAACATCGTGAAGGGTGCGCCCGACACGAGCTCTTTCGTCCCATTGCGCACATCGCGTTCCCGATTTCCGGCGACCGGCGTGTCGACGGTGACGACCAGCGCCGAGCAGCCGGCGTTTTTCGCGCGCTCGATGCCGCTCTCGGCGACCTCACGGCCTCCGATCACGTAGAGCTGATACCAGACCGGACCGCGCGTGGCCGCTTTGACGTCGCGAACCGCGCAGCCCGACAGGGTCGAGAGCGTATAGATCGTGCCTGCATCGCCCGCGGCGCGCGCAGCCACTTCTTCGCCGCGCGGATAGAACATCCGCGAGCTGCCGACCGGCGCGAGGAGAAAGGGAAGGTCGATGCTGGCGCCGAGGACGGTCGTTCGCATGTCGACGCTCGGCGTGGCCACGGCCGAGCGAGGGCGCAACATCACGTCATCGAACACGCGCGCGTTCTCGCGCATCGTCCACTCGGCGTCCGCACCGCCGTCGATGTAGTCGAACACGACGCGCGGGAGACGTTTCTTCGCAGCGCGCCTGAGGTCCGCGATGTTGACGACGGTCATGCGGTCCTTCTTCGCCACGAACGATCAGCGCGCCGCGCGCATCGCGGCGCGCAAATCTTCCAGCCGCTGCACTTCATTCTGCGGGATCACTTCGTTCGACCCGAGGGCGCGGCGGATGAAGTCGATGCGTGCGACATGCTCGAGCGTTTCCATCAGGTAGCCGGCTTGCTCGATGTCGCGCGCGAAACAGACCGCGCCGTGAAAGCGGAGCAGCACGGCATCATGGTGCGCCACCAGTGGCTCAACGCTACGCGCCAACTCCTCGGCAGTCGGCATCGCGTACACCGCCACCGGCACGCGCCCCAGCGACAGAATGGCCTCGGAGAGGATCGGCTGATCCAGCGCCATCCCCGCCACCGCGTATGCCGTCGCATAGGGCGGATGCGCGTGGACGATCGCGCGAACGTCAGGCCGGCGTTCGTAAATCATCCGGTGCAGCGCGATCTCCGACGAAGGACGCCCGTGCCGCGCCGAGCCGTCGCGAAACAGCCGCACGATCTTGTCCGCCTCCAGCTCGCCCTTGCAGCACCCGCTCGGAGTGATCAGCGTTCCGCCGTCATCGAGCCGTGCCGAGAGATTGCCGTCCGTCGAAGTGAGAATCCCCTTCTGATCGAGACGCCGGGCCACGCGCACGATGGCCTGCTTCAGTTGATATTCGGTCACCAAGCGGATCGATCTTACCGTCTCTGGCTGAAGTTCTGAAGAAACGTCGTGTCTCCCCCAAAACCGTTTCACGCGGAGGCGCGGAGGACGCGGGGTTTTCTCTCCGCGCTCCCCGCGTCTCCACGTGAAACGGTTTTTGTGGGGAATCTCACCGAATGGTCATCGAATCGTTCCCATGAACAGCAAAGAATTGCAGCTCGACATGAACACTCTCCGCATTCTCACTTTCGTCTTGTCGCTCAGTGCCGCCGAGGCGCTTGCGGCAGACTGCAGCGGATGGGCGGGCGCTCAGGCACCGGTGCGTTACGCCTCCTCGGCGGACAAAGTCGTGCTCGTGCGCGATCTCGACGGCGACGGCGCGCCGGAGATCATTGCGTCCGGCAACCACCTCGACGCGTTGGGAACGTTCTCGATCCTGGCGAATCGTCGTGACGGCACCTTCGCTTCGGAAAAACTGGTGACGAGCGGCCTTGGAGAGGCGCTGCAGGACGTGGGCGATCTGAACCACGACCACGTCCCGGACCTTCTCGTCTCCAACTACTTCGCGAATGGCATCGTCGTCTACCTCGGTAACGGCTCTCTCCAGTTCGATGGCGGCACTCGCTATGACACCGCCACGCACGGTGGCCCTTCTCTGATCGCCGACTACGACCACGATGGAAGGGCTGACGTCATCAGCCTCTCCTTCGGTTCCGGGAATCCGGTTCGAATGCATCTCTTTCGTGGGCTCGGGAACGGCGCGCTGGGACCGAAGACGACCTTCGAGACCGGTCTCGCGAACGGCGAGTGGCCCTCGATGCGCACGATCAACGGTGCACTCGAGATCCTGGTAGGCGAGCGCGCCGGAAACCTCGGCCTTCTGCACTTCGCCAACGGAGCACTCTCCGTATCGAGGGTCGGCGCCGGTCCCGGATTCGATCTGAGCAGCACGTTCGCCGACGTCAACGGCGACGGAATCGCCGACATCATCGACACCGATATCGATGCGGGCGGCGTCAAGGAGGCCATTTACGTCACGCTGGCGAATGCTGATGGAAGCTTTGGTGCACGGCGGCAGCTCGCGCGGACGCGAAAGGATCAATTCCCCGCTCAGGTCCGCGTGAGCGATCTCGACGGCGATGGCCACTCTGACCTCGTCGTGAGCGACTTCCAGACAAACCACCTCTACTTCTATCGTGGCAACGGCAAGGGCGATTTCGAGGAAGGAGTGGCCATCGACGCCGGCGGACCGGTCAACGCATTCGACCTCGGTGATGTCAACGGCGATGGCTATCCCGACCTCGTGACAGCGAACGACGACCACACCGTGTCGGTCATCATCAACCGCGGCCCATGCTCTCCTGCGCGGCGCCGCGCCGCGACGCATTGATTCGCGCGCTACGAGCCCGGGCGCGGGATCGCGAAGATGACGTTTCGCCGCATGCTTCCGTCAGGCGCCGCACGCTCCTCGGATCGCACGAGCTCCGCGCCCAGCTTCCGCACCGCCTTCTGCGATCGAAGATTGTTCTCCCCGACCACGAAGACGACCCGATCGACGAATCGAAACGCGTGATCGAGCATGAGCGCCTTCAATTCCGCGTTGTAGCGCCCGCCCCAGAATGCGCGCTCCAGAAACGTCCAGCCGATCTCGACCTCGCTCTCCGCAGGCTTCAGGTTCCAGTAGCGCGAGCTGCCGATGATCCTGCCGGTAGCGCGCTCGATGATTGCAAACGCGCCGCGCGACTCGATGGCCCCATCGAAGTAGCGCTGAAAGACCGCTCGTTCGTATCGATCGCTCTCCGGGTGCTGCTCCCAGATGAGCGGATCGCTCGCCGCGGCAAAGAGCGCGTCGAAGTCGTCGGGCCGCAAAGGGCGAAGATCGAGCAGCGTTCCCGCGAGCGTGGGCTGAAGATCAAATTCCAAGCGGCAAAACCCTATCACCACAGAGACACAGAGATCACTGAGTTTCTCTGCGATCTCTGCGTCTCCGTGGTTCATGATTCTCCGAGCTGCAATATCCGCGGTCGCCATTCGTCTACATCACTGGATGGCTGATCTGGCGAGCGTGACTGCGATGAGTGAGGACGACACTCGAATCTCCGAGATCATCGCGGCAGAGCGGTCGCGGTTGCGCTCCTTCATCCGCCGGCGCGTGCCCGACGCTTCGGACGTCGAAGACATCCTGCAGGAGGTCTTCTACAGACTCGTCGAAGCGAACCGCCTGCTGATGCCGATCGAGCACGTCACCGGATGGCTCTTTCGCGTGGCGCGAAACCGCATCACGGATCTCTTCCGGAAGAACGAGCCGGAGAGCTTCACCGAATCGACGGTCGAAGGCGAAGACGGCGAGATGCTGCAGATCGAGGATCTCCTGCCATCGCCCGACGCCGGACCGGAAGCGCTCTACATCCGCCACGTGCTGCTCGACGAAGTGGAGCTCGCACTGGAAGAGCTCCCCGACGAACAGCGCGACGTCTTCATCGCCCACGAACTGGAAGGGCGCAGCTTCAAAGCGTTGTCGGCAGAAACCGGCATCAACATCAACACCCTGCTCTCACGCAAGCGCTACGCCGTGCTTCATCTGCGCGAACGTCTGCAGAGCATCTACGACGAATTCAAGAACGAGTGAGGAGCACAACATGAGAAGGAAAAGACTTTTGTGGATCGCGCCGGCAGCCATCGCCGGGATGGTGCTGTTCGCCTGGATCGGCGGCGAAGTGGTGCTGCATCTCTGGAACTGGCTGCTGCCCGGTCTGTTCGGATGGAAGCAGCTCACCTTCTGGCAAGCCCTCGCCCTATTGGCTCTCTGCCGCATCCTGTTCGGAGGTTTCGGCATGCGTGGCAGCCGCGACGGCATGCGTTCCCGCATCCGGCGCCGGGTGGCCGAGCGCTGGGACCGCATGACGCCCGAAGAGCGGGAAAAGTACAGCCAGTGCTTTCGTGGCCGCTGGGAACGGGAAACGATGGAGGACTCGCGGCCTTCCGTGTGAGCGCGGTATGCGCGGGGGTCGGGAGTCGGAGTTGAAGGGCGGCGCCTCAGGCGGTCACATTGATGACGACAGGAGTCGAAACGCGCCCACTCCCCACCCCCACTGTGTCCTCAGTGTCTCCGTGGTTCATGGTTCTTCAAACCGCCGACGGAATCCATCCCCTCTTTCTCACGTATCCTTGCAATCACTCTGCACGCAATCGGATCCGCCTCGGACCCTACGAGATCGTCTAGCCGCCCCTCGTAACGTTCTTGTGAGGCTTCCGGCTACTTCGCCATCGCTGTGGTAAGAAGACGCGCCAAGGAGCTCCACATGAAAAAAGTCATCTTCGCAGCCGCCGCAACCGCCTTGCTGGCGTTCAACTCATTTGCCGCCGACGCACCTCAACCGCCAGCGGAAGGAACCGCCGCCCCGAAGTTCACCCTGCAGAGCCAGGAAGCAGCAAACGTCTCGCTCGATCAGTTCAAAGGCAAGTGGGTCGTCCTCTACTTCTACCCGAAAGACTTCACCTCGGGTTGCACTCTCGAAGCGCACAACTTCCAGCGCGACCTCGCAAAGTATGAGGAGAAGAATGCCGTCATCGTCGGCGTCAGCCTCGATCCGGTCGATTCGCACAAAGGCTTCTGCACGAAAGAGGGCCTCAGCTTCAAGCTTCTCGCCGACACCAGCCACGTCGTCTCCAGCGAGTACGGCTCGGTGATGGACCACGACGGCACGAAGTACGCCGCGCGCAACACGTTCCTCATCGACCCCTCGGGCGTCATCCGCAAGGTCTATCTCAAAGTGAAACCACCGACGCACAGCGACGACGTTCTGGCCGACCTGACCGCTCTCGAAGCGAAGAAATAGCTCACGAGACGGCGCGACCTGATAAGGTGGCGGCCGGAGGCATCATGTCAAAGATCAATGGTGACAAAGCGCGAACGGCGATCGAAAAACGGCGCCGCACGGCGCAGCGTGCAAAAGACCGGGCCAAACTGAACGAGATCAAGTCGGCTGCGGTTCATCCCGCGGCAAAGAAGAAAGCAAAGTAGTACAACGTAGGCTGGGCTTGGGGTGGACCAGAGATCAGAGACAAGAGATAAGAGATCAGGACTACTCTCCCTGTCTCTGATCTCTTGTCTCTGATTGTCTCTGATCTCTTGTCCACCCCAGGTCCGCCCTACGACATGACTTCCTGCCTTCTCATCGTCGATGACGAGCCGGCGATCGGCATCGGGCTGGCCGCCGCGCTCCAATGCGACGGCCGCCGCATCGTGGTCTGCCGCGACCTGGAGTCGGCGCAGATCATCCTGGAGAACGAGCCGGTCACCGACATCCTGACCGACGTCAAGCTCTCCGGCTCGTTCCGATTCGAAGGACTCGATTTCATCACCGAGGTCATTCGCGTGTCCCCGGCGACGCGGGTGATCCTGATGACCGGTCACTCCTCAGACGAGCTTGTCGCGGAAGCCGAACGGCGCGGCGCGGATGCCATCCTCGCGAAACCGTTCGAGACCGATTCTCTCCTGCCGCTGTTGACTGCCCCCTCGGACACCACACCTTCGTCGCTGACGATCGTGCCGACGCTCGATGAGGTGATCGAAGGCGGGCAACTGCGGCCGGCGTTTCAGCCGATCGTTTCGCTTGCTGACGGTACGACACACGGCGTCGAGTCGCTGGCGCGGTACCGCGGCGGCGAGCCGTTCGTCCGGCCTGACTTGCTTTTCGCGTACGCAACACGCAAGCGTGGTGTCGCGGCGCTGGAGGCTGCGTGCATCGAAGAGACGATGCGCGCGGTGCGGGCGCTGCCTCCTTCGTCGCTGATCTTCATGAACGTCCATCCGGCAGCGCTCGAAGGATTGGGTGTCGTCATCGCATTGGAATCCGCTGCCCGGCGTTTCGGAATCGACCTCTCGCGCGTCGTTCTCGAGATCACCGAGCAGCAGGAGGTCAAACAAAGTTCCGCGCTCTTCGAGGCCATCGAGCACCTTCGCATCCTCGGCGCCCGTTTCGCCTTCGACGACGTCGGTGTGGCCTACTCCCACCTGCCGCTGATCGAGCGCATCCGCCCCGAGTACCTGAAAATCAGCCAACTCTTCGGAACCCGCTTCGAAGCCGACCCCACCCACACAAAGATCGTCCGCAATCTCGTCGCGCTGGCTGCCGAGTTTTCGTGCGCCATCATCATCGAAGGAGTGGAGGATGCATCGACCGCCGATGCTGCGCGAGAGTTAGGTATCGCGTTTGGGCAGGGATGGTTGTTTGGGCGGCCGGCGGATGCGCCGGGGTGAGTCCATCCGGCACAGAAGCACAGACAAGAGTGTCTGTGCCACATCACTTCTGGCTCCTGGCGAGTCTCCTCCCTGCCGCACCGATCTTCCCCTCGAAGCGAGGGCAATGTGGCACAGACACTCTTGTCTGTGCTGCTCATGCCATCTCACTTCCTCTGCCTTCAATCCATGACCTCCACAGCCACGGGTACTCATCGGCACACTTCACCAACCCGGCGCGCACTGGGTTGTTGCACACGTACTCGTACTTCGCCAGCGACCTCTCCCCTTGCCTGACGACATGGTCGAAGGACTCGTCCTGCCACAAGAACCCACTACGTCCCAACAGCTGATTGATACGCCGCGAGGAAACGCCCTTGATTCCCTTCATCACCTCCGCTAACGAATAGGGAACCTCGAGATTGTCCTGGAGGAGACTGAAGATCAGATGCACGTGATCGGGCATGACGACCGCAACGTCCATGAAGATTTTCGTTCGGTGCTCGTGAAGGGCATGACGCAGAGCGAGCGTTCGCGCACCGGGCGGCAGAATCCAGCGGTTGAGCGTATTGAAAGTCAAGAAGAGGGGCCGTGCGTTGACGATGTGGGGCAGATTGCGCCGATAGAATGGCTTGAGTGCCAGTGGGCCGTCGATGTCATTCATGACGGCAGTTTCCCTCGGCAAAAACAGAGGGGCACGAACATCTACCAGCGTTGGAATGCACAGACAAGAGTGTCTGTGCCACACCACTCCTGGCCCCTTGCAGTTTCCTCGCTGCAGCGCGAGCACTTCCACTCAAGCCGGCCACACCGCTAGCCACTTCCCTCTCTTTCCAGGATGACAAGCATTCGCCTCAAGCGGAGAGTGATGTGGCACAGACACTCTTGTCTGTGCTCTCGAGTTCAGGCCGGACTCACCTTTCCCCCCGAATCATCGCGTAAATCGTCGGAGTCACTACCAGCGACAGCATCAACGCGAAGAGCAGTCCGCCGATTACGCAGATCGCCAGCGGTTGCAGCAGCTCGGAGCCCGAGCCGAGGGCCAGTGCCAGCGGCAACATCCCGAGCATCGCGGCGAGTGATGTCATCAGCACCGGGCGGAAGCGGCGGCGGCCGGAGCGGCGCAGTGCAGTCGTCAGATCTTCGCCGCCGCGGAGGTGATCTTCGACAGTGTCAAGCATCAGGATGCCGTTCTTCGAGACGATGCCGACGATCATGATCAGGCCCATCATCGAGACCACGTTCAGTGTCGTGTGCGTGATCAACAGCGCGGCCAGACTGCCCGACAGCGCCAGCACGGCGCCGCTGACGATCGCGGCGGGATGCGCGAACGAACGGAACTCGACGACGAGCACGAGGAAGACCAGCGCGATGGCGAGCCCGAGGGCGATCAGCAGTTCGCGGAAGGAGCTTTGCTGCTCCTGGAAAAGGCCGCCGTACTCGATCGTCGTGCCGGCCGGCAGATGCAACTCTTTGCCGAGCCGGGATTGGATGTCCTGAATCGCCGAGCCGAGGTCGCGGCCTTCGAGGCGGGCGGTGACGGAGAGCGATTGGCGCAACCCTTCGCGCAGCAGTTCGGTCTGCCCCGACTCGTAGTTGATCGCCGCGATCTGGTCGATGCGCACGTAACTGTTCGACGACGGCGCGCGAATCGGCAGCGCGCGCAGATCGGCGAGTTGCGGACGCGGCCCGCCGAGAAGGACGCGCACGCCGACCGTGCGGCCGTGTTCGATGACATTCGACACGACGTCGCCGCCCAACGCCGTGGTCATCGCTTCGTTCACATCGGCGGCCGTGACGCCGTAGAGCGCGGCCCGTTGCGGATCGATCTGGAAAATCACCGCGGGACCACTGATGACGACGCCGTTGAAGACGTCGACGACGCCGTCGACTTTCGCGATCGACACCGCGATCTGCTCCGCGGTCCGCCGCAAGGCCGCGGCGTCTTCATTGAACACGCGGATCTCGATCGGTTGTGGCGCACTGACCAGATCGCCGATCAAATCGGAGAGGATGCCCGGAAACTCGACGCGCAGGCCCGGCTCGCTCGATTCGATTTCGCGGCGGAGCGCGCTCGTCACCTCATCGGTCGAAGCAGAGTCCTTCAACTTGATGGCGAAGTCCCCTCGGTTTGACTCGGTAATACCCGCCAGCCCAAGCTGCGCCCCCGTGCGCCGCGAGTAGCTGTCCACGCCTGGGTTCTCTTTCAGCATCCGTTCAACGTGTCTCAGCATCCGGTCCATCTCATCGAGCGACGCGCCCGGAGGCCCGTTGTAGTCGAGGATGAAGCCATGCTCTTCGAACTCGGGGAGGAACTCCGATCCCAGACCTTTGTAGATGAAGAATGTGAGAACGGCGAGTACCGCGATGATGACGAGAACCAGCGGACGCCGCGCCAGGGCGTGCGCGAGCAGCCATTCGTAGGCGTCGATGAGCTTTGTGAGGAGCGGGCCGTGTTCTTCCGCGGCTTCGTGGTCGTGTGGTTCTGAGGTCGCGGAGGCATCCTCCATCTCCGAGACCTCGCGACCGCGCGACCGCACCCGAATGAACCGCTCCGCCAGTACCGGCGTGAACGTCAGCGCCAGGAACAACGACGTCAGCAGCGCCACGCTCATCGTCAGCGCCAGCGATCGGAAGAAGACGCCGGTGACGCCCGTCAGCAGCGCGAGTGGCAGAAAAACCACCACCGGCGTGATCGTCGAGCCGATGATCGGGCCGGAGATTTCGCTGATCGCTCGATGCACCGCATTGGCGCGCGACTCGCCGCGAAGCATGTGCGTGTAGATGTTCTCGACGACGACGATGGCATCGTCGATGACGAGTCCGATCGCCGCCGCCACGCCGCCCAGCGTCATCAGATCGAGGCTCAGGCCGACGATCCACATCGCCACGAACGTCACGAGCACAGTCACAGGAATGACGAGCGTGGCCACGAGCGTCGTCCCCCAGTTGCGGAGAAAGCCGTAGAGAATCGCGACCGAGAGAATGAGACCGATGAGGATCGCGTCGCGAACCGACGAGACTGAACCGCTGACGAGAAGCGACTGATCGTAGTACGGCTTGATCTCGACGTCGCGCGGCAATTGTTTGCGAAGAGTGGCCAGCTCTGCTTTCACGCCGTCGGCGACAGAAAGAATGTTGGCGCTCGGTTGCCGCAGCACATTCAGCAGCACCGCGGGCCGCCCGTCCGCGGTCACGATCGTGAATCGCGGCTCGAGTCCGGGGCTGACGGTGGCGACATCGCCGACGCGCACCGGCACGTTGTTGACCGTCGTCACGACGATCGCGGCAAGGTCGTCGATCGTGGTCGCCTGGCCGCTGACGAGTGCGAGCTCGAGCTGATGATTCTCGTTGATCAGCCCGGGCGAATTGATCACGTTCGAGCCGCGCACCGCATCGGAAACCTGTTGCAACGAAACGCCTCGCGCTTCGAGCCGGGAACGGTCGATGAGCACGTGATACTCGCGCAACTGCCCGCCCAGCACCTCGACGCTGGACACGCCGTCGATCCGCGCGATGGGCGGACGCAGCGTGACTTCGGCGAGGTTGCGCAACGTTCCCGGATCGCGCACGGGCGAGGTGATGCTGTAGCCAATGATCGGGAACACCGCAAACGTGAGCCGCTCCGTGCGCTCGAAGGTCGCACCGGGCGGAAGCTTCGTAGCGAGCTGCGATACGCGCGTCTGCACCAGTTGCAACGTCTGCACGATGTCGGTCTTCCAGTCGAAGAAGAGATCGACCTCGGCGGAGCCGCGCGCGGTCGTCGACTTGATCCGCGAGATTCCGGGGATGCCGCTCATCGCCTCTTCGATCGGCTTGGTCACCGAGACGAGCGTTTGCTGCGCGGGCGCGACGCCGTTATCTGCGACGATGATGATTCGCGGGAAGTCGGTCTGCGGAAACAGCGCACGCGGAATGCGCGCCAGCGCGACGAGGCCGGCAATCGAGAGAAGTCCAATGACGAGCAGCACCGCCCGCTTCTGACTGGAGATGAGCCGGCCGAGGTTCATCAGTCCTTATCCGCCGGAGCCTTTGCGCCGGTCTTCGGTACTGCGTCGGCGTTTTGCACCTTCGTGCCGTCGGGCAGACCGTAGTTACCTTCGATCACGACCGTCTCGCCGCCGTGAAGACCGGAGGTGATCTGCGTTCGATCGCGCGTGTGCGCGCCGGTTGTGATCTTCGTTTCGTGCGCGACCGACTTGGCGTCGACGACCATGACCGTGCCGCTGTTTGCGTTCGTCGCGTCGAGCGTGACTGCGGATGTCGGGACGATGACGGCGTTCGGAACGTTGCCGCTGGCAACGCTGACACGTGCTGCGCTGTTGCCGCGAAGACGGCCATCCCGATTCGGAAGCGTGATCCACAACTCAACCGCGCGGCTCTGCGGATCGGCAGCATTCCCGACGAGGTTCACAATGCCGTGCAACGTGACGCCCGGCATCGAGTCCGGCATCACGATCGCGGTATCGCCCGCGTGAACATTGGCGGCGGCATCGATCGACAGCGGCGCCTTGACGATGACCGTCGACATATCGGCGATCGTGAGCAGCTTGCTTCCCGCGGTGGCGAAGTCGCCCTGACGGAGAAACTGGTCGGTGATGACGCCGTCGAACGGCGCACGGATCGTGGCGTAGTCCTCCTGCGCGTTCAGCGCAGCGAGATGGCCGGACGCTTGTTGGACTTTGCTTTTGGCAACCGCAAGATCGGACGGGTTTGTCGTTCCTTTGTGCAGCGACGCCGAGCGCTCGGCCAGCCGCAGGTCGTCCTCCGCCTTCGCCAGATCGAGTTGCGACGCCTCGAGATCCTTCTTCGAGATGCCGCCCTGCTCGAAGAGGGTCTTGCGGCGCTCATAGGTCTTGCGCATGTTGTCGACGGTCCCCTGCGCGTCGTGAACGGCTTTCGCATCCTGCGCGTTCGACAACGGAATCGCTCCCTGGCTGGTGTTGGTGATGCCGACCTCGGCCTCGTGAAGCGCCGCCGATGCTTCGGCGCGCTGCGCGTTCAGATCGCGCGATTCGAGAACCGCGAGGATGTCGCCGCGATGGACGACCCGATTCTTGATCAAGCCCATCTGCGCAATCTGCGCGCTGACCTTCGGCGAGATCGTCGCTTCCTGACGGCCGGTGATCGTGCCGACGATGTCGAGCGGTTGCGCGATCGGCCCGACTTCCGCTTTCGCCAATCGCACGCTGACGACCGTCGCCTCAGCATCGGCTTCGCCGGCCGCGTTGTGGCGATGCCAGCACCACCCGGCCACGATGAGGATGAAGAGCGCGACGGCGGCGCTGATCTGCACGCGGCGTCTGCGCCACAGCGGCTCTTGGTCCGTCGGCGGCGTGCCGTTCATCAGTGTGGAGCTCATTCTCCTGCGGCCTCCTGAAGGCGGGCACGGGCCATTTCGAAATCGAACAGCGCCTGCTGATAGTTGTTTCGTTGCTGCGCCAGCGTCGTCAGCGCATCCGTGACTTCGAAGATCGGCGCTTCGCCGGCGCGGTAGCGTGCGATGGAAATATCCGCGTTGCGCTGGGCGTCGGCGACGGCTGCACGCGCGTTATCAGCGCGGCGTACGGCGGTGAGTGCTTCCTCATGCGCGGCGCGAAACTCCTGCTCGGTCTCGCGCAGCGTGATCGAAAGCTGATTCTCCGCCGCCTGCGCGCGAAGCTCGGCCTGGCGCTGCTTCGCGCGGCCGATTCCCCAGTCGAAGATCGGGATGTTCAGGTTGGCCATGGCCAGATAGCCGCGGTGCTCGCGGATGTCGGACGCATGAAGCGACGGCGCGTCGAAACCTTCATCGACCGAGTAGCTGAGAGCCGGGAGCCGGCCCGCGCGGGCGACACCGATGTCGCTTCGCGCGGCGCGCAACTGCTGTTCGGCCTGGGTCAGTTCGGGCCGCTTCGCGATCGTATCCGCCGTGAAACGCTCGACATCCGCGCTCGAAGGTTGCGGGGTCAGATCGGACACCGACAGCGGCTCGGGCGCGCGGATGCCGGCGAGCACACGCATCGCTGCGAGCGCGTTCGCCTCCTGGAGACGCGCCTGCTCGACGTCGTCGCGGCGTTGCGCGGTTTGCAGACGCGCGCGAATCACATCGATCTCGGCCAGCTCTCCCGCATTCTGCTGTAACGCGTTGACACGCTCGAACTCCTCAGCAGCAGCAAGCGTCTCCTCCGCGCTCCGCCGCTTCGCCGTGGCAAGCGCAAGTCCGAAGTACGCCTCGCGCACGCCGCGCACGAGCGCCCGCCGCGCGATCTCGGTTCCTGCATGCGCCGCTGCGAGCAGGGCGCGGCTCCTGGACATCGCCGCGCGCATCCCGAAGTCGAGAGTGCCCTCGACGCCAAGAAGCTGCTGGTATTCACGCACCGAGTTCTGAGCGATGAACGCCGGATCGGTCGCGCCAGGACGGATCGGCTTGTTGTACGTGGCCGTGAAGGAGTCGCGCGCGCGTGGCAGGAGCGCGGCGCGTGCCTGCGTGAGATCGAGTGCCGCGATCTCCTCGTCGATGACCGCCTGCTGATACGCCGTGGCCTGCCGCAGCGCCGCCTGCGTAGCGTTCTCGATCGTGAGCGGAGGCGGCGTCGCCGCCGTCTGCGCAGCGAGAGGCAGAGCGAACAACAAGGAAATCGCGAACAGACGCGGTCTGCGCATCGGGCGCCGGAGTTTAACTGAACGACGTAAACGCGAGGTGAACCGTGAACCACAGAGACACTGAGGACACAGACGCTTTCTCTGCAACCTCTGAAGCAGTTGCCTGAACGTAAGCGGTTTACGGTCGGAACGCTGGCGTCTCGCCGGCTGGCCCGGCGTGCGTCCCGCCGCCGCCCACCCCAGCAAGACGCTAGGGCTCGGTTTTGCTAAGTTCGGCCAAATTGGGCCCGAAAACGCATCAAGTTGGATCGATGCCGGTCAAAATTGGAGCCAATCAGGGCTAAAAGGGGCTTAAAAGACGGGAAAGGGCGGTAATAAGTCGGAATCAGCGGTTCCGATGCCGGAACCAACGGTTCCGATGTCGAAAGCAACGGTTTCGATGCCGGAAGCAACGGTTCCGATGCCGCAACCAACGGTTTCGATGCCGCAACCAACGGTTTCGATGCCGCAAGCAACGGTTTCGATGCCGCAAGCAACGGTTCCGATGCCGGAAGCAACGGTTGCGATGCCGAAAGCAACGGTTTCGATGCCGGAAGCAACGGTTTCGATGCCGCAACCAACGGTTTCGATGCCGCAAGCAACGGTTTCGATGCCGCAAGCAATGGTTTCGATGTCGAAAGCAACGGTTTCGATGCCGCAACCAACGGTTTCGATGTCGCAAGCAACGGTTTCGATGCCGGAACCAACGGTTCCGATGCCGGAAGCAACGGTTTCGATGTCGGAATCGCCTACCGCGCGCGGATCGGGTATTGCGGATCGCTCGGCGCCCGGCCATCGATCGTTAGCACGAGCAGCTCGGCGTCGGGCGTCTGCGGCGAATCGAAGCCGATCGCGTCGGCATTCGCTGCCACGGCCTTTGACATCGACTCCGGTGAGGTCATCACGCGCGGCGCCGCGGCGGCCCTCCCACGGAAGACGGCACCGAGCCACCATTGCGCGTAGTCAATGTCCGACATGCGGATGAGCCGGTCGAGGAACAGCCTTCCCGGGACAGAGTCGAACGGACGGACGTAGAGCACGATGCGATGACCATTCGGCCACCGGCTGATCTCGCCGAGAAAGATCCGTCGCAGATCGCCCTCGGAAAGATCGCGACTGCGGCCCGTGCCTCGCGCCGAAACGAAAAACGAAACGCTCGGCACGGGCGATGGCTCCGCCGCTCCTGCCGCGATTGCGACAAGAAAAAGGATGGCGGCGACTGTCGACCGGCGAGCGTTCATCGCGTCAAAACGCCAGCGCCACCTCGAGACGGAAAAGACCCTCGCGATGGGGCGAGGCGAAGAGCTGCGTACGGAAGTCTCCTTTGATTGCCAGCCGCGAGTTGACGTCCCACCGCACGCCGGACGCCCAGGCGTTCTGGTTGTGAACATCGCGCAGGTACTGCTCACCCGCCGCAACGTGCAGATGATCGATGAAGAGATACGGGCGGAACGGCTTCCACCGGCCGGACAGACGCCACGATCCGAGCAGATACCAGCCGCGCGTCACGAACGCAGCGTCTCCACCGACTTCCGAGTGGACCATGTGTGCCCACTCGCCGCGCAGTTCGATGCCGCCGCGAACGAATGACGAATAAAGCGTGGAGTCCAACTCTCGCAACGTCTTCTGCCCCTGCACGCGAATCCGTCCCGCGTAACCGGCGGCGCCTGCTTCGAATCCGGTCAGCGAGTCGGGCGCGACGCCGACCGAGAAGAGCGCGGCAGGCGAGGTGCCGCGGCGATAGAAAGGCTGAATGTCGTCCCGCTCGCTGCCGCGTGCCGCGCCGAGGCCGGCACCATACGTCGCGCCAAGCGAGCCCGGCACGCTGCCGGACGCCCACGCACCCGTGAAGTGGAGAGGCCAGGCCCCGCCCTGCGACTCGCGGTTGGCGATCGAAGGGACATCGATCGGCGTTTGCAGGAACCGGCTGCGATGCTCGCGCTCGTTCCACTGCACGATGCCGGTATGGATCTGGCCGAACTCGACGCGCAGGCGGTCGGACGTCTCGTACGCGACGTACAGCCGCTCGAGATTGAATTGGAGATCCGACTTCGGCGTGAGGTCGGGATTCTCGGAGCTTCCGGCGTGCTGTACGAGTCCCTCGCCGAGCACGGACCAGTTGTTGTTTAGTTGCGCTGAGGTGTAGACGTCGAGCTCGCCCGACTCGTAGTCGACTTTCCCTTGTTTGTCCGGATGAGCGAGGACGATATCGGCGAAGGCGCCGAGGCGGAACGCGGGAAAATGCTGTTCGGGCGAGGAAGCATCGTCGCCGCGGCCGGGTGGCGCAACGAGTACGAGCGATGCAGACATCGCGATGACGATGGCGATCCGTCGCTTGCACGGGATCATGGCGATGAATCTATCGCAATCTTGATGCAAAGCTATGAGCGGCGACTTAAACGCGAGATGAAGCGCTCGGTTCATCGGCAGTTCACCTCCTCGCGCTCACGCTGCCGTAACTTCCGGCGGCCACGTTTGCGATCATCCATCTCTTCACAACCCGTTCTCATCACACACATCGCGGAGCGACACGATGCCGGTAAGCCGCTCGATGCGTCGCCTCCGGAACCGGTCGAGACTGGACGGAAACACGCCTATGGCACGACACTACCGTGGATGCTGCACTCCGTTCGCGCGCGCCTGACGATGTGGTACACCGCGATTCTGGCGCTGGTGCTCGTGATTTTCGGCGCCGTGAGCTACGTACTACTGGCACGTGAGATCCGCGCCGAGACCGACGCGTCACTCGCCGACACCGCGCACGAATTCGCGGCGGCGTTCGATCCGGCCGAGCACACCCATGGGCGCGATGCCCTGCTCGACTTTCGTTACAGCGACCGCGAGATCCTCGTCCTGTCGCCGCGCGCAGAGGTCGTCATGGCGTCGAAGTCGCGACTCGGAACGGTCGAACGGAAACGGATCGAAGCGTTCGTTCGTGCCGGTGGCCGCGGTTTGCACTCGATCCCGGGAGGCGAAGAGGGTGACGGAATCCGCATCATCGCCACGCCCATCGACGTCCTCGGTACGCACTACACCGTCGTCGTCGCGCGCGCCCTCAACGAGCAGGCCGACCGCCTCGAAAGCGCGGCTCACGCGGTGTTCTTCGGCATCCCGGTCGCGCTCCTCGTGGCCGCCGCGGGCGGCTATCTCCTGGCCCGCAAGAGCCTCGCGCCGGTGACCGTCATGAGCATGAAAGCACGTCAGATCGGCGCCGAGACGCTCGACGAGCGGATCGAGACCGGCAACGAGCGCGATGAGCTTGGGTTTCTGGCCGTCACGTTGAACGGACTTCTCGAACGGCTGCAGGGATCGTTCGAATCGCAACGGCGCTTTATGGCCGATGCCTCTCACGAGTTACGCACACCGATCGCGATCATTCAGGGCGAGGCCGATGTCGCCCTCGGACGCCGCGACCGCTCCGCCGCAGACTATCGCGAGAGCATCGAGGTGATGCAGCGTGCGGCAAGGAAACTCACCCGCATCGTGCAGAATCTGTTTCTTCTGGCTCGCGGTGACGCAGGCCGCTATCCGATGTCGATGTCGCGCTTTTACCTCGGCGAGATCGTCGCCGATTGTGTTCGCGGCATGCGTAGCGTCGCACAGTCGCGCGGCGTGACGATCACCTGCTCCACTGCCGAGGACATGGTCATCGTCGCCGACGAAGAGCTGATCCACCGGCTCGTCCTGAACCTCGTCGAGAATGCGGTGAAATTCACGCCGGAGGGCGGCAAGGTTCACGTGTCGCTTGCGAGCGAAGGAGAGAGTTACGCGATCCGCGTGGCCGACACCGGTCACGGCATTCCACCTTCCGAGCAGGAGCGGATCTTCGAGCGCTTCTATCGCGGCGACCGTGTCCGTCCAACAAATGCAGGTGGCGCCGGGCTCGGCCTACCGATCGCACGCTGGATCGCCGAGGTTCACGGCGGAGAGTTGCGGCTCGATCATTCCGGACCTGAGGGAAGCGAGTTCGTAGCGGTATTACCGGCAGAGGCGGTGTCATCGTGATAATTGCAAACCCAGTCACCACAGAGGCACAGAGGTCACAAAGATGCCTCCGTGTTCTCTGTGTCTCTGTGGTTGTCTTTGATTCGGCAACCACGATAAACCGTTCAAATTGAGCCCAACACACCATGCGCATTCTCATAGTCGAAGATGACCCGGACATGTCGCGTTTCATTGCGCGCGGTCTCAGCGAGCAATCCTACGCAGTCGATGTCGCGGCGACCGGCGAGGCGGCGCTCGAAGCGGCGGCAACCTCCTCGTACGATGCGATCATTCTCGACGCCATGATCCCGCCGCCGGACGGCTTCGAAGTCTGCCGCCGGCTGCGCGCGGAGGGAATCGACGCCACGATCCTGATGCTCACCGCGCGCGACTCGCTGGCCGATCGCGTCGAAGGCCTCGATTCCGGCGCGGACGACTACCTGGTCAAGCCGTTCGAGTTCGCAGAGCTGCTTGCCCGTCTGCGCGCGTTGCTGCGCCGCCGCGGAACGCGCCAGTACCCGGTCATCGAGGTCGGCGACCTTCGGCTCGATACGCGGTCCCATCGCGTCACGCGCGCTGGAGCTGAGTTGCAACTAACGACGAAGGAGTACGCGCTCCTCGAATACCTCTCCGTCAACGCGGGACGTGTCATGGGGCGGGAAGAGATCGCCGAGCATGTCTGGAACGATGAGTTCGACCCGTTCTCGAACCTCATCGAGGTCTACATCGGCCGCCTGCGGCGTCTGGTTGACCGCGAGCGTCAGACCAAACTGATCCACACCATCCGGGGCTCGGGCTACATCCTCGAGCCACGCGAGCCGCAAGCAGCACCGTGATCCGATTCACCGCTGATTTATCCGCGGGAGTGCACCATATACTTCCTGTCGGCCCACCACACCTAAATGTTATTTATCATCGACTTTGACGGCACTGTCGCCCCTACGGATACCGTTGACGACCTACTCGAGCGCTTCGCCGATCCTGATTGGCGCCGCATCGAGCAACAGTGGGTCGACGGCGAGATCAGCTCGCGTCAGTGCATGGCGGAACAGATCGCGCTGGTATCGACCGACGAGCCAGCGCTGCGGCGCTTTCTCTCCTCCGTAGCCATCGACCCTGCGTTTCCCGAGTTCGTCGATTACGCCTCGACGTTCGCGGATCTGGCCATCGTCAGCGACGGCCTCGACTATCCGATTCAGCAGGCCCTGCGCCGGGCCGGCCTGCCTGAGCTTCCGGTCTTCGCGAACCACGTCGAGCTCCGCCAGTCGGGCGTCGGACTCACGTTTCCTTTTTATGAGAAAACCTGCACGGTGGGCAGCGGCGTGTGTAAATGCAGCGTTGCACGCGCGGTCGACGCCGGACGCGAGCTGACCACGGTCCTCATCGGTGACGGCCGATCCGATCAGTGCGTCGCCCACCAGGCTCGCTACGTCTTCGCGAAGGGATCGCTGATCACCTACTGCCGCGAGACGAAACTCCCGTACATCCCCTTCCACTCATTCGCCGATATCCTGACGACGATCAAGGGTTGGGACATCGTGCCGTACCAAAGACGCTTGAAGGAGAGGCAATGCCCGTTGCTGGAAGCATAGATACCGACGACTCAGTTCTTGCAGTTTCGTCCGACACGGCGGAACTGCTCGAAAAGGACAGCCGTTATTGCTCGTACGGCGACACGGTTCATTACGCGGTACCTCCGAAGATTTTCCAGCGCTGCGACGGCAGCTATCTCTTCGACGAAGAAGACACGCCGTATCTCGATCTGCAGATGTGGTATTCCGCGGTCAACTTCGGCTACAAGAACCGCCGCCTCAACGACGCCCTGAAGAAACAGATCGATACGCTGCCCCAACTGGCCTGTCAGTATCTGCACGCCGAGAAAGTCGAACTGGCCGAGGCACTCTGCAACGTGATCGAGAAGCGGACCGGAGTCAAAGGCCGCGTCCATTTCAACGTCGGCGGCGCCCAGGCGGTGGAGGATTCTCTCAAGCTGGTGCGCAACGCAACCGGCAAGAACCTCAATTTCGCATTCATGGGCGGCTATCACGGCCGCACCCTCGGCGCGTCAGCCATCACCTCCAGCTATCGTTACCGCCGCCGCTTCGGCCACTTCTCCGACCGCGCTCAATTCATCCCCTTCCCCTATTGCTTTCGCTGTCCGTACGACAAGAAGGTGGAAGACTGCGGCCTCTACTGTGTGAAGCAGTTCGAGAAGCTCTTCGACACGGAATATCACTCCGTGTGGGACAGCAAAGCCCAACAGTCAGAATTCGCGGCGTTTTACATCGAGCCGATCCAGGGAACAGGTGGATACGTCATCCCGCCGAAAGGCTATTTCGAGGAGTTGACGCGCATCCTGCACGAGCGCGGCATCCTGATCGTCGTCGACGAGATCCAGATGGGGATCCACCGCACCGGGAAGTTCTGGTCCTTCGAGCACTTCGGCCTTCAGCCCGATATCGTCGTTTTCGGCAAGGCGCTGACCAATGGTCTGAATCCGCTGTCCGGCGTCTGGGCTCGCGAGGAGCTGATCTCGCCGCAGGCTTTTCCGCCGGGCTCGACCCACTCGACCTTCTCCTCGAACACCCTCGGCACCGCCACGGCGCTCGAAGTCATGCGCATGATCTCGGAGTCCGACTACGAGGGCGACGTGAATGCGAAAGGGGCCTACTTTCTGGCCCGCCTCCAGGAGCTGAAATCGCGTTGGCGTATGATCGGCGACGTCGATGGAATCGGCCTCGCTCTCCGTATCGAGATGTGTCAGGAAGATGGCTTCGCTCCCAATCAGAAGCTCACGAACGCAGTGTTTGAAGAAGGACTGAAAGGGAACATCCCCGCACGAGGGCGCAAGTATGGTCTGGTCCTCGACGTAGGCGGTTACTACAAGAACGTGTTCACGCTCGCTCCTTCTCTTCACATCACCGAAGACGAGATCGACCTCGGCCTGGAACTGCTCGAATCGTTGCTGCAACGTTGCGGGGCCTGTTGACGCCTATGAACCTGACGACCATGTCCCCAAACCGGCACGGAGCTCTCGACCAGCGCGGAAAAGCAGGTGTCCTGCTCGTCCACGGAATCACCGGTGCTCCCGCGGAGATGAAGCCACTCGCCCGAAAACTCACGGCCAGCGGCTTCACGGTGGCCTGCCCGCAACTGGCAGGCCATTGCTCGTCTCTCACATCGCTCAAACAGACCAGCTGGCGCGATTGGTATCGCTCGCTGGAGACTGCGCTCTTCACCCTGCGCGAGCAGTGCGACACCGTTTTCGTGTCAGGGTTATCGATGGGCGCTCTGCTCGCACTGCGGCTCGCGGCCAGACATCCGGAACTGATTTCGGGCGTGGCTACTCTTTCTGCGACATTCTTCTATGACGGCTGGAACGTCCCGCGCCTTCGTCAGAAGTACCTGCTGCCGCTGCTCATCTACTCCCCGCTCCGCTTCTTCCTCTCGTACCACGAGCCTTCGCCTTACGGCATCAAGGACGACAGAATCCGCAATGTGATCGACGCCGTTTATCAGAGCAAGACGGAAGCGATGCCGGAGAAGTGGGGATACTCGGAATTCCCCGGAGTGACCATCCGCGAGACCTTTCGCCTCATCGCGGCCGTGAAGCGAGACCTGCCGGTGATCACTGCGCCGATGCTCATCGTTCACTCCACGGAAGACGACATGGCCAGCCTCGAGAACGCGCGCTTTCTGGAGTCTGAAGTTTCGTCCAGTTCCATCGAGACTTTCTATGTCGACGACACCTATCATGTGCTGACCCTCGACAAACGGCGGGACGACGTCGCCGCTCGGGTCGCAGAATTCTTCACGCGCCTGCAGGCAAGTCCCCCGCTTTCGGGCGATGCAGTAGCCGGGTTGTATGCACAGCCCGCTTGAGGAGGTTTAGTTATGCCCACACCGTTTGAGAGAGTGCAGGCCATTCTCGAAAAGAAGTATTCACTCGCGCCCGAAACCATTACCCCCGAGTCAACGCTGGAGAGTCTCGGGCTCGATTCGCTCGACCTCATCGAGCTGCTGTTCGACGTCGAAGATGAGTTCAAGATCCGCGTGCCGCAGGACGGCGGGGCGGCATTGAAGACGACGACCATCCAGGACATCATCGACAGCGTCCAGAAGATGCTAGCCGATACCGCAGCCCAGACCGGAGTGGAGCCAGCTACGTGAGACGTGTGGTCGTCACCGGCCTCGGCGTCATCTCGCCTCTGGGCAACGATCCCGACACGCTCTTCTCACGGCTGATGGAGGGCGAGTCGGCGATCCGCGAGGTGATCACGGAAGGACCGAACGGCCCGTCCTCAAACGTCGCCGCTGCTGCTGCGTTCAACTCGGAGCTCTACTTTCCGCCGCTGCAGAAGACCGATCACATCGACCGCGTGGGACTGTTCGCCATGGCTGCCTCCGGCATGGCCGTCCGCGATAGTGGAATCGCGTTTACCGACGAGCTCCGCGAACGATCCGGCGTCTCGTTCGGGACCGGGATGGGCGCGGCGGCGACACTCGAGGAGACCTTCACGCAGTTGCTCCTGCGCGATCCGGACCGGGTGAAACCGCTCACGGTTCTCAAAGTGATGAACAACGCCGCCGGGGCACACGTCGCCATCCAGCATTCTCTGGGCGGACCCGATCTGACCTACTCCTGCGCCTGCTCCTCGTCGTCCGTTTCGATCGGCGAAGCGTTCCGTCAAATCCAGTATGGGACCGCAGACGTGATGATCGCTGGAGGAGCCGAAGCGGAGCTGACATTCGGGTTTTTCAAAGCGTGGAATGCGATGCACATTCTGGCTGTACCCGACCGCGAGGATCCTTCCGCGTCCTGCCGTCCGTTCTCGCGCAACCGAACGGGCCTCGTCTTGGGCGAGGGTGCGGCGATGGTGGTGCTCGAAGAGCGCGGCCGCGCCATTGCGCGCGGCGCACGAATCTATGCGGAGCTCGCCGGCTATGGATCGAACAACGATTACCGGCATCTGACGAAGCCCTCTGTTGAGGGACAGGCCAAAGCCATGCAACTGGCCTTATCCGATGCCGGGGTTGCGCCCGAGGATGTCAGTTACATCAATGCTCACGGCACCGCCACGGCCCTCAATGACGTAACCGAGACCAGGGCGATCAAGTCCGTGTTCGGCGACAGCGCCTCCAGGATTCCCGTCAGCTCCACGAAATCGATGCACGGCCATCTTCTTGGCGGCGCCGGTGCATTGGAGTTCGTCATCAGCCTCCTGGCCATCGCGCACAATGCAGTGCCGCCTACCGCAAATCTCAACGTGCCCGATCCCGATTGTGACCTCGACTATGTGCCGGGACGAGGGAGGAGCGGGCAGGACGTACGCTGCGTCATGTCGAACTCGTTCGCGTTCGGCGGAACGAACGCCGTCCTGATCGCACGCCGCGATTGAAGTTCGAGGCCTGACTTCGCCATGTCGAGACTGGCCGGCGCTCTCTGGGTTCTCAACATTTTTCTCGACACGATCGGCCATCTCTCGTTCAAGGCGGCCGCTTCTACAAAGGCAACGGCCGAACAAAGTCGCTGGCGGCGGATGTTCGGCTCCGTCTACCTCTGGATCGGCATCGCCTGTTTCTGCCTCGAATTCGCGGTCTGGTTTGCGCTCCTCTCGCTGATTCCGCTTTCTCAGGCGGTACTGATCGGTTCGATCAATATCGTCGTGGTCATGCTCGCAGGCAGGCTGCTGTTCCGCGAGCGGCTCGACCCGCTGCGTTTGACGGGAATGGCACTCATTGCGGCCGGTGTGGCGCTTGCGGGCGGCACGCTATGAGCCGCGAGCGGGTGGTGCTGTTCGGGTTCTGCGCGCTCGTACTGATCGATACATGGACGCAGGTCTCGTTCAAGCTCGCATCGAAGCAGACGGGCGAGTTTGTCATGAGCACGCATTGGTTCGGCGCCGCCGTCCTCAGCCCATGGATCTACGCCGCCGTCGCCGGCTACCTCGGCGCATTCTTCACCTGGATGAAGTTACTGGAACACGCTCCCGTGGGGCCGGCGTTTGCCGCGTCGCACCTCGAAGTGGTCACGGTGTTGCTCATTTCGATCCCGCTCTTCGGCGAACGTGTTTCGGCGGCGAAGGCGGCGGGAGCGGTCTGCATTGTGGCGGGCATTGTCCTGCTCAGCATCAGTGAATCGAAGCAGAGCCATGCCTGAGTGGATGGAAGTTCCGCCGACGGCCGGACTTCCGTTGTTTTGGCGCGACTTCATCGGCCGCGCTGCCTCGGTTCCGCTGGAAGAATTCCTCGCTCGTTGGCTGGGCGTGCCGTGGGTCAGGCTGGAGTGCTCCGGAACCTCGGCGCTCGTGATCGCTCTGACGACACTCGCGCGTATCTCCACGCGTCGCAAGGTGATCCTCCCTGGATATACCTGTCCGCTGGTTGCACTGGCCGTTCTTCATTGCGGACTGGTGCCTGTCGTCTGCGACGTTGCGCCCGGCACGTTCGATTACTGCCCTGCGACACTGAATCGTCTTTGCGATCGCGACACTCTCGCCGTCATTGCGACCCATCTAGGCGGGAGAGTTGCCGATCTCGCAACCATCAGCGCCGTCACGCAACGTCAAGGCGCCTTTGTCATTGAGGATGCCGCGCAGTCGCTTGGCGCGCAATGGAAGGGTCAGCGTGCAGGTACCGTCGGCGACATCGGCTTCTTCAGCCTCGCTGCCGGCAAGGGCCTCACACTTTATGAAGGCGGCGTTCTCGTCGCGCGTGATCCCGAGGTACGCCGGGCGCTGCAGGCAACAAGTGAGCGAATTGCTCCCTATCGATTGCTTTGGGAATTGCGCCGGTCGTTTGAGCTGATCGCTTATGGCATCTCGTATCGACCAAGCCTGCTTCGCCTCGTGTACGGCATGCCGTTGCGCAGTGCTCTTCGGAAGGGCCGATTGGTGGCCGCCGTTGGCGATGAGTTTTCGGCGGCAATCCCGATCCATCGCGTCGGCGCGTTCCGGCGCGCGGTGGGAGCACGAGCCGCCGTCCGTCTACCTGCATTCATCGAGGATCTCTCCATTCAAGCCGATCCTCGCAAGAAGATGCTCGAATCCATCGAGGGCATCACGGTGATCGGAGACCCAGAAGGCTCACAAGGGACGTGGCCTTTCTTCATGGTGCTGATGCCGTCGGCAAGGGCACGCGATCTCGCACTGGATCGATTGTGGCGCGCCGGCCTCGGCGTGACGCGGCTGTTCATTCACGCGCTGCCGGACTATCAGTATCTGAGCCGCCAGCTCGGCGACTGTGAAGTGAACAACGCGAGAGATTTTGCGGCTCGCATGCTGACGATATCGAACAGCTCCTGGCTAAGGGAGCGCGATTTCGAGCGCATTTGCGCCGAACTGACCGGCGTGCTCCGAGACTCCGGCCAGCATTGACAGCAGCCGGCGATTCACGGCCTGCTGCTGCTCCTGCCAGAGTGTCAATGAGCCTTCCGGAATCTCAGGCTGATGGTCGAGCGCAGCCAGAATCCGTTTGTAGCGCGTCGTGAAGCGATACGTGGAGACTTCGCCGGTCACGTCGCTGGCGATCACGAGCTTTAGCACCATGCCGATCGCCCGCTCGAGCTCTTCCAGCGTCATGACACCCTGATCCCAGTTCGTCTGCACGACGTCGGGGGACAGCACATCTTTGTCGATGGATAGATAGACCGGCTGCTTCCAGGTTCGCGACTCATGATCGAATTGATCGAGGAGATCGCTCACCGTCGCAAAGGAGTGGCTACGCTTGATACCCAGTCTGCGCATCCCTCGCAAATCCCTACCCACGCACCAGTAACGCACCCGGCCCGAGTTCAACGGCGCGAGATGGTTCTGCCAGACGTTGAAGCCTTCAACATCCGCCGACGTGATTCCGATTACATGAACGCATGAGACAAACGGCAACCGGCTGACGTGCGATACCCACGAGCCGCAATGAATGCCGAAGGGATAGCGCATGTTGTCCGGATGGTTATCGAAGACGACGACCTGCATCGGAGTGGCAAGACGGCGCAGGCGCTCAATGAGCAGGTAGCTGACGTGGTGATAGTCGCCGCTTCCCAGGAAGACGGTGGATGGCATAGCACTCAGTGCTGGCGCAAGCTCGTCGCCGAGGGCTCGCAAGGCGGACATGCGGCATCCGAAGCGAATGGCCTCCTGGCGTCCCCGCAGGTCCACGACGGTACCGTCCAGGAAGCCGGCGGATCCATCGAAATCAAGAATCAGCGGCCGGCTCATCGTCCATGCCTCGCGTGATCACTTTCGAACAGACGTCTCAATCGTCGGAGCAGGCCGCGAAGTAACGAGTTTCGCACATAGACCATGTGCTTCGTGAACGTGAACTGCGCTCCCAGCTCTCGTTTGACTTCCGGATCGGTCCAGCCGGCCACGTAGTAGCGGAGGCCATGCGCCAGCGCATACTCGAGATTGTGGAACCAGCTCACGGCATAGAGATTGTGATCGCGCGCCTGGGGGTACGAGAGCCCGATGTATTTGTCGATGAGCATCGATTTCTCATGAAAGCAGAGATTGAACCCGATCAACTCTGCGCCATCGTAATAGAGAAAGATGATCCCTCCGATTGCCGCATCCTGCAGGACCGATCGAAAGAAAGGCTCCGTCAGGAGATCGAAATGGATCTCACTCTGGTCGTAGACGTTTCTGTAGAGCTCATACAAACGCGCCAGCAACGGCCCCGAGGAAAAGGCGTCATCGCCGGAGTGGATCTCTTCGATGCGCAGCCCCGAGGCGGCTTTCAGTTTCCGCCTCAGGTTTTTTCGGCGGGCATGTGAGCGTCGCATGAGGAATTCGTCCGTCGAAGCAAAGTCGATCGGGACATATGCCAGCGCCTGTCCCTCCAGCGCGACAAAGCCGCGGGCGCGGCACAACTCAATGAGCGTCTGCGACCATGCATACGCTGCCTCACCCACCAGCACGGAATCGCCCGGGAGATCCTTGATGATCAGGAAGGGGTAGTGCGGCGCTATATCCATCACAAGCCGGTTCGCCAGGTCATCAGCCGAGGTGCCGGCCGGGAAGATTGAGTACTCCGAAGTGGTCGTCCCGACAAAGCAAGTATTCGCGACGAGTAGCCGCCGGAGCACCCGCGAAAACAGCAACATGTCGATCACGCGGCGAACCGGCTTTTCAACCGTCGTCAGCAAATCGAACGGCGCAGAAAACGCGGGAACACCGTTGCCGAGGTCGAGGATCGAGAAGCCGGCGGGAGGGTGCGCCAGAAAGTGTCCGATCAAGCCAAAGGGCTCGATCAGGTTGTCAAGGGGCGGCTGGTTGACATCCGCGAACACGCCCCGATTCTGCACCCCATTCACGTTCGCGTGCACGAAGCCTCGGCGCGGAGTCGTTGCGGCCATCTGTGGCGCGCGCAAAATCGAAAGGCGGAAACTGCGGCGGCCTTTGCCACCGCAGTGCAATTGGCGCGATGCATTGACTACTGCTTGTTCGTCTTCTCTTTTGCTTCCTGCTTCTTCTCGGCCGCTTCCTTCGCGGCGTTCTCGTGCTGCACGGCCACGATCTTGCCGTTCATGGCGTCGACGTTGACTTCCGTCACGTCAGTCTTCGATGTGGCGATGTCGAACGAGTAGATCAGCTTACCCTTCTCGTTCTCGAGCTCTTCGCTCGTGACTTTGCCCGGCGCCTTCTTGAGCGCCGTGGCGCGGGCCTGCTCCATTGTGATCTTCGGCTGCTGCTTGGTGTCCTTGGCGGTCGAGGTGGCGGCAAAGGCCCCAGCCGAAAGGATCGTGGCGAATGCAAATACGGCAGTGATCTTCTTGTACATGATCGTTCCCCCTGTCAGGTTATTCGTACAACTGACCACTGCCAACGCGTCGAGTATTCAGCGCATTGCCTAAACTTCCGCTAAACATTCGCTTTATCGACCGTTCACCTCGGAGCCTGTGTAATCTTCACGCATGCGGCCCCTCACCCACTTCGTTCTCATCATCTTTCTCGTTTCGCCGCTGGCGTACGGCGACGATGCGTGCGGCGGCAAGGTCGCGTGTGCAGCCATCGCCGTCAAGCATGAGGTCGTCCGCTACGTTCGCGATGCAAAGAGCCTGGCGACCGCGCCGCTGCATTGGGATCGCCAGGCGTGGCAGCGCTTCGGCGAAGGGACGGCAGTCGTTGTCGCACTGTACGCCACCGACAAGCAGATGTCGGACCGCGTGGCGCAGCAACGTTCTTCATCGACCGATCAGTTCGCGAAGACGCTGACGCCGTTCGGTGGTCATCGCGCGCTCGAAATTTCGGCGCTGATGATTCTGACCGGCGCCGGCATCCACGATGACACGCTGCGCGACGCCGGCCGCGACTCGCTACAGTCGGAGCTCTTCGCTGCGGGAATCGTCACGCCGCTGCTCAAGAGTGCGTTCGGCCGCGCCCGGCCCATCCAGAACGAAGGCAGCCACTCGTTCCACCCTTTCGACACACACTTCGAGAGCTTTCCCTCCGGCCACGCCACCAACGCTTTCGCCTTCGCCACGGCCGTGGCCGGCCATTACGACGGCTGGGTCGTGCCGACGATCGTCTACACGGTGGCCAGCGGTGTCGCCGTTTCCCGCGTGAACGATCACGTGCACTTCGCGTCCGACGTCGTGGCCGGCGCGCTGATCGGCCATGCTGTCGCGAAAGGTATTCTGGCCCGGCACATAGGAAAGCATCTCGCTTGGCAGGCCACGCCACTCATCGATCGGAAGACGATGGGAATGATGTTCACGATCGGTCCGGCGCGGCGCTGAAGACTTCGGCAGCGGCTACGCTCACAGCCCCAATCGTCGGAATGTTGAGGGCTTTATGTTGCGTGTTCGAGCGCCCTCACGGCCTCACCGACACCCCCTGTTATAGACTCGCCTCGTGAAGAAACCACCCACGCAGAAACCAAAACGCCGTCATCGATTCCTGCCGCTGGCGATCGGGACGACCGGCAGCGTTGCGCTGGCCGGAGTGGCGTTCTGGTTCTTTCAAAAGCAGGCCGAGCAGGTCGTGCAGGGGCGCGCCGACCGCTACGACGAAGCGATCATGGACGCGGTCCACACGATCGACAATCCGCAGATGCACCAGGTCATGCACGCCATCACGCAGCTCGGCACGCACTTCGCCATCGGCAGCGCGGCAGGCATCACGGCGCTGGCGATGTGGCGGAAGGGACGGCGCGACGATGCCTGGACTGTCGTCGTCTCCACCGGCGGCGCGATGGCCATCAACACGATCCTGAAGAATATCTTTCAACGCCAGCGTCCGATCGAGCGGGCCCGCAGAATCACGCTCCCGGGCTCGCACAGCTTCCCCAGCGGCCACTCGCTTCTGTCTGCGGCCACGTATCCGATCGTCGCCCACCACTTCGTGCAGCATGAATCAGTAGCCACGCAGGCCGTTGTGCACACGCTGACCGGCCTGACGATCCTCAGCGTCGGCTTTTCGCGTGTCTACTTCGGCGTCCACTTCCCGTCCGACGTCTTTGGCGGATTCGCCGCCGGAATCGGCTGGCTGGGGCTGACGTCGTTGTCGCATTCGTTGATGGCAAAGGAGCGACAGAAGGATGAAGGATAAAGGCTGAAGGATGAACCGATCCGGAGCTGCGTCGTCCCCTTTCATCCTTCATCCTTCAGCCCTCATCCTTCTTAGAGAATCATCCCCACCTCACATTCGTTAGGTACCTCGCTATGTCATCTGTCACCCAGACTTACGGCGCCAACACGGCATTCATCGAAGATCTCTACGAGAGCTACCGCGCCAATCCCGATTCGGTGAGCGCGAGCTGGCGGGAGTTCTTCCAGGACTACGAGCCCCGCTTCGAGGAGGAGTTCGAAGAGGAAATCGAGGAGCAGAAAGCGGCAGCGGCAGGCTCGTTCGCATCCATCGCGCCAACTACAGCTCCAACTCCAGCCGCACCTCCGCCGACTCAGCAACTCAGCAGCCCAGCAACCCAGCAACCCAGCAACCCAACCCCGCAACCCGCTACCCCGCAGCCGCAACCCACACCCCGCCCCACCCCGGTCCCCTCGAACCAGACCACCAGCCCGCTCCGCGGCGCGGCCGGGAAGATCGCTCAGAACATGGAGCTCTCGCTGTCGATGCCGACCGCGACTTCCATCCGCAACATCCCGGTCAAAGTGCTCGAAGAAAACCGGCGCGTCGTGAACAATCACCTCGCCCTCACAGGTCAGCCGAAAGCGTCGTTCACGCACATCATCGCCTGGGCCATCGTCAATGCGGTCAAGCTGTTTCCCCGCATGAACGCAGCTTTCGTGATGCAAGCGGACGGCACGCCCTCGCGCATCGATCACGAAGACGTCAACGTCGGCATCGCCATCGACGTCGAGCGCAAAGACGGCTCACGGTCGCTGCTCGTGCCCAACGTCAAGCGCGGCCAGACGATGGACTTCGCGCAATTCCTCAAGGCCTACAACGAAGTCGTCCGCAAGGCGCGGAACAGCACGCTGGAGATGTCGGACTTCGAAGGCACCACGATCTCGCTCACCAACCCCGGCACGATCGGCACGATCGCGTCGGTCCCTCGCCTCATGCAATCGCAGGGAACGATCATCGCCACCGGCCAGATCGACTATCCGGCCGAATACTCCGCCAGCGATCCCTCCGTCCTCGCCGACCTCGGCATCTCCAAAGTGATGACGATGACGTCGACCTACGACCATCGCATCATTCAAGGTGCGGAATCGGGCGCCTTCCTCGCCCGCGTCCACGAGCTGCTTCTCGGCGCCGACGGTTTCTACGAAGCGATCTACAAAGATCTCCGCATCCCGTACGAGCCGGTGGTCTGGGGGAAGGATCGTCATCGCCTGAACGCCAGCGAAGACGAGAGGGTTGCGCGCGAAGCGGCCGTGCTGCAGATGATCAACGCCTATCGCGTGCGCGGTCATCTGCTCGCCGATCTCGATCCGCTCGAGTACGAAGTCAAGCGCCATCCCGAGCTCGATCCCGCCTTCTACGGCCTCACCATCTGGGACCTTGACCGCGAGTTCATCAGCGGCGGCTTGTGCGGCAAGCTGACTGCGAAGCTGCGCGACATCCTCGACACGCTCCGCGAAACCTACTGCGGCAAGATCGGGCCGGAGTACATGCACATCTCTGAAACCGTGCAGAAGAAATGGCTGCAGGACCGGATGGAGCCGTCGCGCAATCACCAGCCGCTCGAACTGGCCACCAAGCGACGCATCCTGATGAAGCTCAACGACTCCGAGTCGTTCGAGAAGTTTCTGCACACGAAGTACATCGGCCACAAACGCTTCTCGATGGAAGGGGCCGAGAGCACCATCCCGATGCTCGACTACCTCTTCAATGAAGCGACGCAGGATGGCGTGGCCGAAGCGGTAATCGGCATGGCCCACCGCGGACGCCTCAACGTGCTCGCCAACATCCTCGGCAAGTCGTACGAGAAGATCTTCCACGAGTTCGAAGGCGACGTCGATCCGAACACCACGCAGGGCTCCGGCGACGTGAAGTACCACCTCGGCGCGGACGGTGTGCACCAAACGCCCGACGGCTCGCACATGAAGCTGACTCTGGCGTCGAACCCGAGCCATCTCGAGGCGGTCGATCCGATCGTCGAGGGCATGGTCCACGCGAAGCAGAAACTGATCGGCGATCACAAACGCGCCTGGGTCCTGCCTGTGCTGATCCACGGTGATGCCGCATTCGCCGGACAGGGCGTCGTCGCCGAGACGCTGAACCTCTCGCAGCTTCCGGGCTATCGCACCGGCGGCACGATCCATCTCGTCATCAACAACCAGATCGGATTCACGACCGGTCCGGAATCAGCGCGCTCCTCGGTCTACGCGACCGACGTCGCCAAGATGGTGCAGGCGCCGATCTTTCACGTGAATGGCGACGATCCTGAGGCGTGCATCCGGGCCGTGAAACTGGCGTACGACTTCCGCCAGCAGTTTCACAAAGACGTCGTGATCGACATGATCTGCTACCGGCGTCACGGCCACAACGAAGGCGACGAGCCGTCGCTCACGCAGCCGAAGATGTACAAGTCGATCAAGGAGCACCGCTCGGTGCGAAAGATCTACACCGAGACGCTGCTGCGAAAAGGCGACATCGATCCGAAGGAAGCGGAGTCGTGGCTCGACAACTTTCAGGCGAAACTGCAGGAAGCGTTCGATCGGACGCGCGAAGATGATGCACCGCCTCCGTCGAACGAGCGCGGCGCGCTCTGGACCGACGAGGAGATCACCGGCTTCCAGAACCAGCCCTCGCCGGATACGTCCGTGCCGCGCAACGCGCTCGACGTCGTCAGCAAAGCGCTGACAACCGTCCCGGCCAATCTCGCGCTGCATCCGAAACTCAAACCGATCATCGCGCGGCGGACAGCGATGGCGGGAGGACGCGAGCCGATCGACTGGGCCTTTGCGGAGATGCTCGCGTTCGGCACGGTGATGACCGACGGCTTCCGCGTGCGGCTCTCCGGGCAGGATTCCGGCCGCGGCACGTTCTCGTCGCGGCACGCGATCCTCTTCGACTACGTCACCGGAAAGGGCCTCGTGCCGCTCAACGCGCTGGCAACGGGGAGTAGCGCGTCACCGGCCGCGCAGTCGTCGAACACGACGGCCATCGCGCCGCACGTCATCGCAGAGAACGCGCTCGGCGAGCAGACCGCGAGCGAGGGCGGCGCCGAGGTTAGTTTTGCGGTGTACGACTCACTGCTCAGCGAGTACGGAGTGCTCGGATTCGAGTACGGCTACTCCGTCGCCGATCCCGGCGCGCTCGTGTTGTGGGAAGCGCAGTTCGGCGATTTCGTCAACGGTGGGCAGATCGTCATCGACCAATTCATTTCATCGGCCGAAGAGAAATGGGGCCAGCACAGCGGTCTCGTGCTGCTTCTTCCGCACGGCTACGAAGGACAGGGGCCGGAGCATTCGTCGGCGCGCCTGGAGCGCTTCCTCACCCTCTGCGCGGAAGGCAACATGCAGGTCGTCTATCCGACGACGCCCGCGCAACACTTCCACGCCCTCCGGCGGCAGATGAAGAACGATCCGCGCAAGCCGCTGATCGTGATGACGCCGAAGTCGCTGCTGCGCCATCCGCAGGCCACGTCGTCTCTTGAAGAACTGACGAGCGGCCGCTTCGAGCCGGTGATGATCGATGCCGCGAAGGACGCCGCCGCAGTCTCACGTATCGTACTTTCCAGCGGCAAGGTCTACTACGATCTTCGCACCGCGCGCGAAAAAGCGAACGCAAACGTGCCGTTGATCCGCCTCGAACAGTTCTATCCGTTCCCACAAGCGATGCTTACCGCGGCGCTGGCGCAGTATCCGAACGCGACCGAGATCGTCTGGGTGCAGGACGAACCGCGCAACATGGGCGCCTGGCCATTCCTGCACGAACGCCTCGGCGCACTGACCTCCGCGAACCAAACGCTGCGCTACGTCGGACGTCCGATCAGCGCATCGCCAGCGACAGGTTCGCATCATCGCCACGAGGAACAGCAGCAGGCACTGGTGGCAGCGGCGATCGGGTAAGGCCAAAATCGCAGGCGAGACGCCTACGAGCCAGCCGGCGGGACGCCAGCGTTCCGCTGGCCAGTTGCGGCTCCTTGGCCTCTTGCCGCGAGTTGGCCACTTGCGGGCGGAACGCTGCCGTCTCGGCGGCTGGCCCGGCGGCGTCCCGCCGCCGTCAGCCCACTGCGCAACGCTCGTCCCCACTGCGCCGCGCTCACCCCACCGCAGCGTCGATCTTCTCCTGCAACTCCCGGATCGAGGTCTCGATCGCGGGAAGCAGCGCGGCCGCGCGCGCGAAGTCATCGGCGGCCGCTGCGTGCTCGATCTGAAGCGTCGCAGCGAGCGGCTCGGGGACATCGAAATTGCTGATCGAAGCGCGGAGTGTGCGTGCGGCCTGGATGAGCGCATCGCGGTCTCTCGCTTCGACAGCGTCGCGCATCGCGGTGAGCAAGCGCGGGACCTGCGTGGCGAAGGCATCGCGGACGCGCATCAACAGGTTCGCGTTGCCGCCGACGGCATCGAAGATCGAGCCCGCGGATTCCGGCGGAACACGCGTGGGCGTCAACGGGCTTGTCACGTCACGGAGGATCGACCCGATCGCAGTCTGCGACGCCGGCGTTTCCAGCACGGCATCGAAACCGGCAGCCATGCACCGGTCCCGCTCTTCCGCCGTCGCGTTCGTCGTGACCGCAATCGTTGCGGTCCGGCCATCGCGATCGATCGCTCGAAAGCGCCGCGCCAGTTCGAGTCCGTCGAATTGCGGACTCGGAACATCGACGAGAACGACATCGAATTCTCTGCCGGCGAGGAGGTTCGGCGCTTCGGCGGCAGCCGTCTTCGTGACGACATGCCCGAGGCGGCGGGCAGCATCCGCGATGAGCTCCTGATTCACTGTGTTGTCATCGACGACCAGTACGCGAAGCGGGCGAAGGATCTCGCGGCGGCGTTCCAGCGTGTAGGCGATCGCCGGCTCCGCGATGCCGAGGGCAGCGCCGATCGCCTGGATCAACACGCGCTCGCTGCTGGGCCGCGTGACGAAGACCCCATCACCCACCGGCGGAACGAGTGGCGACGCGATCCGCACGACCGGCACGGGCGGAATCCACGGCGTCGCTGCGAGCATGTTCGCGTCCGCGATCAGACAGCCGTAAGCGGCCCGGATCGACGGCTGCAGCGCGCGCTCGATCGAGTCGTACGCCTCGGGCACCATGCCGTGTGCCCGCAGAATTTCAGCGAGGATGCCGCGCGTCGTCGTGTTGGGCTCGATCAGCAGGACGCGGATGCCTGCAAGACGCTCTTCCCATTCCGGCGACGGTTCCGTTCCAATCGGCTCGCAGGAAAAAGGGACGAGGACGCGAAACGTGCTTCCTCTTCCGACTTCGCTCTCGATCGTCATCGCGCCGCCCATTGCGCCGAGCAAGCGCGACACGATCGGCAACCCGAGGCCGTGTTGACGGCGCAGTGGTGACGAGGCGAATGGATTGACGAGGAGTGCGCACAGCGACGGATCGATTCCCACGCCGGTGTCGGAGATCTCGAACACGACCGTCACGCCATCGGCTGACATCGCCTCACAGCTAACGCGCACGACGATCTCGCCGCTACCGGTGAACTTGATGGCGTTGCCGGTGAGGTTGACGAGGATCTGGCGGACCCGCCCCGGATCACCCCAGAGGCGATCCGGCACTTCGGCGGCGACCGCGTAGGCAAGCGTGAGGCTCTTCTCCGCCGCCGCGATGCCGAGCGGCTCGAGCGTGTCGGCGAGAAGCAGCCGGATCGAGAAGTAAACCGGCTCCAGGTCGAGGTGGCCGGCCTCGAGCTTTGTGAAGTCGAGAACGTCTCCGATCGTCGCCAGGAGCGACTGCGCAGAACGACGCGCCATTTCGAACAGTTCCGTGCGCTTCTCCGAGGCATCGCTGTCGGCAGCCACCCGCAGCACGCCGATGATGCCTTGCAGAGGCGTGCGCAGCTCGTGCGCGATGCCGGCGAAGAGCTCGCTCTTCGCTGCGCTGGCCGCCTCGGCGCGCTCGCTCACTTCTCGCATCGCGACGACCTCGGCTTCACGCTTCCGCGCCGACTCCTGCGCCATGCGCACGAGGCTCGCCAGGTGACGGCGACGTACCTCGGCACGCCACAGTGAGACGCCGAATGTGGTCGCGACGGCAACGAGGAGAGCGACTTTCAGAATGAGAGCAGACGAAGATGTCCCGTCATCAGCTACGAACTGAAGGAACAGAACGTTCGCGAGACAGATCAAGCCGGCGATCGCGAACCCCCATGTGGTCCACCATCCGCGCGGCTGGTCGATCAGGTCGCCGGAAGAAGAAGCAGCGGATTCATTCGCAGTTTTGCCGTCAGCGGCACTGCCGCGATCGCTGTCCATTTCCTTAGACTTTACGCGCTCTCGCTCCGTCATGCGCGCCGGAGCGTTCTGGCGCACTCATTTCTGAGAAAGTCCCGTCAGTGCCTCGCTGCCGGTGCTTTTGCAATGTTTCCCTTGTCATCCACGTTGTCCGGCCCGCGAGATGACCAACCAGAGAATCGTCATCACCGGCGCCGGTGCGCTCAGCCCCAACGGAATCGGCCGGGAGAATTACTTTTCGGCTCTCAAAGAAGGGCGCTCCGGCATTCGCACAATCACGCAGTTCGACGCATCGTCGCTTCCCTCACGCATCGCCGGCGAGGTCGATTTCGATCCGACGCTCTGGGTGGATGCGAAGAACATGAAGCACGTTTCGCGCGTCGTGCCCATGGTCATCGCCGCAACCGACGAGGCGCTGCGCGACGCGAAGCTCGATCCGCGCGCGGTCGACCTCGAGACGCGGCGCAACATCGGCGTGATGCTCGGCTCGGGCGGTGGTGCCATCGAGTTCAGCGAGCGCATGTACGAGCTCTGGTTCGCGGACCACGAGAAACAGGCCTCGATCTACTCCATCCCCTCCGGCACGATCGGCACGATCGCGTCCGAGATCTCGATGGCCTACGACCTTCACGGTTTCTCGCACCTGATCTCGACTGGATGCACCTCATCAACCGACGCCCTCGGATACGCCTATCGCAATCTCAAGCTCGGCGTTGCCGACTACATCGTCTGCGGCGGCGCCGACTCCACGATCACCGAGGGCGTCATGACCGGCTTCTGCATCATGCGCATCATCTCCAACACGCGAAATCACGCGCCGGAGTCGGCCTCGCGTCCGTTCTCGAAAGACCGCGAAGGCTTCGTGCTGTCCGAGGGCGCGTGGATGTTCGTGATGGAGCGCGAAGAGACGGCAAGAGCGCGCGGCGCGTTCATCTACGCCGAGGTGGCGGGATACGGATCGACGTGCGACGCCTACCACCGCGTACGGCTCGATGAATCGGGAGAAGAGCCGGCGCGCGCGATGACGCTGGCGATGAAGGACGCAGGAGTCGCGCCGGACGACATCGGCTACCTCAACTACCACGGCACATCGACCGAGTTGAATGACCGCGTCGAAACGCGCGCGGTCAAGCTCGCCTTCGGTGAGCGCGCCCGGACGCTGCCGGGATCGGCGACGAAGTCGATGATCGGCCATCCGCAGGGAGCGTGCGGAGCGGCGGGCGTGGCAGCGACATTGATGGCCTTTCGCGACGGCATCCTTCCGCCGACGATCAACCTCGACACGCCCGACCCCGAGTGCGACCTGGACTACATCCCCGACCTCGGCCGCCGCGCCCGCATCGACGCCGCAGTCTGCAACACGATCGCCTTCGGCTCGAAGAACTCGGCGCTGGTGTTGAAGAGAGTTGACAATTGATAATGGACAATTGACAACGAGCAGAGGAGGCAATTGACAATGGACTGGGACCAGGATCAGAGAAGTGATCGCGTCGCGACCTACTGTCCGTTCTCCATTGTCAATTGTCCATTGTCAATTATCAATTGAGATCATGCGCACATTGACTATCCGCTTCTTCGCCGCCGAGGACGACACACCGATCGAAGGGACCGCGACGATGATGGCTGGGCGCTGGCATACGCGCGTCGACGCCAAACAGAAGCCGGTTCACGCTGCGCATGAGGTGCGCTTCGACGTCGAGGACTCGACCGTCATCAATGAAGCGCTCGTCAGCGCCTCGCGCCGTTTTGGGCGTTTTGCGCCGTGGCCAAAGTCGGATGTGCTCGAAGTGCGCCTGGAAAAATCGACGGAGTTGATCATCGCCTCGAACCTCGATGTTCTCCGCTGGGTGAAAGTCCACGCTGCCGGCGGCCAGGAGACGACCGACTTCGTGCGCAACCTCGGCAACGATTTCCATGCCCTGCGCTGCGGACAGTCGCTCAATTGCGGCCAACTCCTGCCCGGACCGTACACGATCGATGTCTTCGATGAAGCCCGCCAGCCGGTCGCGCACATCAGCGTCGACCTGCCATCGTGGCGCACGGCCTTCGTCGAGGTTCCATGAGCTTTCTCGTCCCGAAGCGCGTGGACACAGAGGAGCTACTCGACGAGCAAGATGCCCCGCGCGCCGACATGGAGCGCTCGCTGCGCGACCTGCGCCGCTTCAACCGTTGGGCGGGAGGAACGCCGACCTATCTGCGTCTCGTGCGGCGTCTCGCGCCAACCGCGCGGGTCGTGATCGACCTCGGCGCCGGAACCGCCGACTTGCTCGACGCGCTGCCGCCGAATGTGTTGACGATCGCCGTCGACCTCAACATCAAACACCTTTCATACGGACGCAACCACTCGCGGGCGCTGCGCGTCCTCGCCGACGCGAACCGCCTGCCGTTTCGCAGCGCGTCGGTCGATATCGTCACGTCCTCGCACTTCTTTCACCATTTCGAGCCGGACGAGAATGCCGCGATCCTGCGCGATGCGCTGCGCGTGGCGCGCATCGGCGCGATGGCAAGCGATACGCAGCGCCATCACCTGCCGTTGCTCTTCGTCTGGCTGCTCGCTAAGTTTCGTTTGGTCGGCCGCATCACCGCGTACGATGCTCCGGCCTCGGTTCTGCGCGGTTACACGGCGCAGGAAGCGAGAGCTGTCGGCGAGAAAACCGGCGCGCTGCGTTTCGAGGTCGTGAAAATGTTTCCCTTCCGCTTCGGCCTGTTGCTATGGAAGTGATTCGCGGGGGAGCACAGACAAGAGTGTCTGTGCCACATCACTCCTCGCACATGGCGCAGGCAGTTCCCGTTGTGCATCCAGCGTGTTTGGCTCGTCACGCTTCCTGTGCAACCAGCAGCGGTTCTAATGTGGCACAGACACTCTTGTCTGTGCTCCCGGTGCAGCAATGACTGAGATCAGTGTCGATGTCGCCATCGTCGGAGCCGGGCCCGCCGGATCGACTCTCGCCGCGCTCCTCGCCCACCGCGGCTACTCTGTCGCGCTGATCGACCGCGACACCTTTCCGCGCGACAAGCTGTGTGGCGAGTTCCTCTCCTACGACGCCATGCCCATCATCGACGCCCTCGGCCTCCGCGACGAGCTCGATGCCCACGTAGCGCCGGAGATCTCCCACTGCCGGATCGTGGGACGTCATCGCAACTACGAATTCGACTTTCCTCATCCCGCTCGCGGCGTATCCCGCATGCTGCTCGATGACGCGCTCTTCCGCCGCGCCGTGGCTGCCGGAGCGCAAGCGATCACAGGCACGGCATCGGAGGTAACTCGTGACAGTGTGACCTTCGACGGCGGCGCCGTTCGCGCGCGGGTGGTCGCCGGCGCGTGGGGGCGCTGGGGCCGTTTCGATCAGCAACTCGGGCGCGCGTTCGTACGCGACCGCTCCCACCGGAACTTCGGATTCAAACGACACTATCGAAAAGCAGGCGGCACAAGCGACGGAACGATCGAGCTGTATTCGTTCAAACGCGGCTACCTCGGCGTCAACGACGTCGAGGGCGGCATCACGAACATCTGCGGTCTCGTGCACGCCGGCCGTTTGCAAGGCCTCAAAGGACGATGGGACGCGTTCATCGAAACCATCCGCGCCGAGGAGAGGCCGCTTGATGATTTGTACGCGCGGCACACACCGGCGCAGGAAGGGTTTCTCTCCTCGGAGCCGGTCATCTTCCGGTCACGATCCGCGGTCGAGGAAGGAATCTTCATGATCGGCGATGCCTCGGGCGTCATCGATCCGCTGACCGGCAACGGCATGGCCATGGCGCTACAGTCAGCACTCGTCGCCGCGCCGTTCATCGCCGCCACCCTCGAGAACGGCGACCGTCAGCACAGCGAGGACGCGTATCGCACTCGTCACGCGCAGCTCTTTGGCCAGCGCATCGGATGGAGCCGGCGCGTGGCGTTTCTTCTGTCCCGTCCCGCCCTGCTCGACAACGCCCTTCGCCTGCACGTTCCCAGCGCAGGCCCTTTCTTCCTTCGCAAGACGAGAGCGGACCGGGAGGTGATTGCGCGGATGGTGGATGCGGAGTTGGAAAAGCAGAGCGTCCCATAGTCTTGTTGTCCGGAGCTCCGCGGGAGGGGTCAGGTCGAAACCCTCAGTTCCTGCTCGGATCCCCACCCTGTCGGAACGGCGCCAGGAACTGCATGCTCTCGATCCTGTGCTGCAGCTCGGTACCGACATCCTCGGCGCGGGCCGTGACGTCGTCGATCTCCAGCAGGCGCTGCTTCTCGATGACATCGAGATTCAGGGCCATGATCACCGAGTTCGTCAGCGCTTCGAGGCCGATGGTGTGCATCACCGGCACGCTCCCCTGCTCGGGCAGATAGTGCAGATACTGCTGCGAAAGGTCCGCGAGCCACGTGCGCTGCGCGTACGCGGCAGCCGGGTCATCCTCGTTCTGCGGCCGCGCGATGACGCGCGCCGTCCGGTACGGTTCGCGCGACACTTCGTTCACGATCTGGAAGCGCGTCTCGCCACTGACGACAATGTTGTACCGGCCGTCGTCGAGCGGCATCGTCTCTTCGATCCGCACCATCGTGCCGCAGGCGTAGACGGGCGGCGATCCGAAGTAATCGTTCTCCCAACCCGGCTGCAGGAGAACGATGCCAAAGCGCTGATCGCGGGCGTTGACGTCGGCGATGAGCTGGCGATAGCGCGGCTCGAAGACGTGAAGCGGTAGATGCGTCTCCGGAAAGAAGACGAGGTTCGGCAGCGGAAACAGCGGCAGCAGAAACTCGCTCTCGCGCGCCAGGGTCATTTCGTTCGCTTCGATTTCGCCACGACCACGAAATCCCGGTCGTCGGCGATGTTGCCACCCCAGTAGCCTCGCACATGGTACTTCCCCGGCGCCAGTTTCTGACCGACCGCGAACGTCGCCACCTTCGTCCCGTTCATGTCCTTCTACTTCGCATTGCCTGCGATTCTACGGCATCACGGAATGAAGAGTGTGTCGTGCGGTGCCGATCGCTCCTCCTCGGGGCGTCCGGCCGTGTAGTAGTAGAGCGAGACCGACTTGCGCGATCCGCCGGCCGGCGGTGTGAGTGGATGGGGATGGCCGTGGAACGAGGTGTCGCTCGTCGAGAAGATCACGGTGCGATTGAACAGCGGCAGGATCTTCGTCCGGCAGCTCTGGGCTTCGCGGTCCCACAACTCGAGATGTCCGCCGTACTCGTCGCGCCAATCCTTGTTCAGGTAGACGAGCAGATTCAGCCGCCGGTCCAGCTTCAGCTTCGGATGCACGTTGAAGTCGGCGTGCACCTTGAGGAAACCGCCGGGCTCGATCTGATGCAGCCCGCCGCCGCCGAAGTAGGGATCGGGGATGAGCCCCTCGATGCCGGTGAGCGCCTCCAACCAGAGCAGCATCTCGAACGAATTCATGTCGTTCAGGAAATCGCGCACCGTCTTCGAGATGGTGCTGCTCTCGTGGTAGTAGCCGAGCTTCTTTTCCGACGCCGAATCGAACTCGCGCCACTTCATCGCCTTGCGGTCGGGAAACTCCCGTAAAACCGCGTCGAGAGCCTCATCGTCGAAGAGACTGTCGAGCACGATGTGAGGAAACGGCTCGGCGCTGCCGTATTGCGCGTGCAGCGCGGCGGCATCGTGATGAAGAGTCAGCGGCGCCATGTCACGTCGGGATGATGCACGAAGTCGAGTGCGAAGTCAGGCGAATAGGTGACCCAGCCGACTGGGCGGCTCGTTGTAAGTGGGGAGGATTTTGCAAATCACGTCAGCGCCCTATGAGGAGTCGCTCCCTCGACCGGCGGAAGGCGCACTCATGCCGCGGCGATCTGCCGTCTACTCACTGCCCCACAAAGAAAGGTTCAACCATGTCCGATAACGACGGAAGGGACCAGGGCTCCGTATCAGCAGCGATGCGATTCCTGTTTGTCGCGCTTGCGCTTTCACTGGCCCTCGAACCGGCGGAAGCACAACGGTCGCGTGCGGTTCGCCCACCCGTCCGGCTGCTATGGATCGGAGCGCATCCCGACGATGAAGCGTTGGTGGCGCCGATTCTCGGCGTTGCCTGCGTCGAGCGCATCAACGACTGCGCGATCCTCGTCCTCACCAGCGGCTCGCAGGTGCGTTCCGCAGAGGTGCAGCGGGCCGCGGCAGCGCTGCACGCACAGGTTACACAGTGGGACCTTCCTGACGTATTCGACGTTTCGCAGTGGGGAGACCGCGCCGCGCTCGTGTCGAAGCTTGCGTCGTACATCGTCAGCGAGTCGCCGGCGGTCATCTACACGTTCGACCCGCGGCACGGTTCGTCGTGTCATCCGGCACATCGCGAAGCCGGCCAACTCACGCTCGACGCCGTCGCCACCCTCGGCACCCACGCCCCTCCGGTGATTCTGCTCGAGACGCTGATCGTGCGCGACGCGGAATCGCGTATCACCGGCTTCGCTCCAGCCACATCGTCAGCGACGGTAATCGACGCCACGAGCACCTGGCACTACCTCGTCGACGACGCGGCCATCCACGAAAGCCAGTTCGACGCTGAGCAGATCGCGCTGCTGCAAGCGATACCGGCCGATCAGCGCCGAGTCTGGCTGCTGCCATCAAGCGCAGCGGTGCAAGACATGGCATCCTGTCCCTGATCTGCGCTTCATCTGCGTTTTATCTGCGTCATCTGCGGATCAAACACGCGTCCGCGCAAAGACGCAATCGCGGCACATGAAATCATCCGGCGCTTCTTCGATGCCGTAGACCCACTTCCGCATCTTCGCCAGCTCCGGCCCCGCCAGCACCTCGGCGATCGTATTCCGCGTGAGATCGCCAACGATGTATTTCTCGTCGTAGTCTTCGCAACAGAGAACGCACTGGCCGCGCGGCGTGATGTGCAGATGCTGCAGAGGGCGGGAACCGAGGTTGTCGCAACCTGCCAACTGTTTCTTTGGGGCGTCGGGCTTGAGGCCGATGTCGAGCCAGCCGGCGCGATCCATCACGACGTGGCGCTCGACGGTGAAGAGGCTTCCGGCAAAGCGCTCGCGGATCGATTCGAAATCGACGTCGTGCTCAGCATCACCTTTCCCGAGCACGACGATCTTCATCACCTCGGCGAGCGGACGCGACTTCACGTAGTCGAGGTTGCGGAGCACGACGCCGAGGTGATCTTCGCCGCGGTCGCGGATATAGCGGTCGCGGTCGAGCGTCGAAAGATTGATGCAGATGTAGCGAAGCGGGCCGGATTCGATGAGCGCATCGACCTTCGCCGGCGTGAGGCCGGAACCGTTGCTCAACACCGCCACTGGCAGCTTCGCCGCGAAGAGCGTGCGGCAGAATTCGACGAAACGGCGGTCGAGCGTCGGCTCGTTGTAACTCTGCAGGAAGACGCTTTCCAGCGTGTCCCGGTATGCCGTGAGCTCGCCGACGATCCGCTCGAAAAGCGGGACCGGCATGTCGAAGTCCTCGCGCGGCGCGATCGAGACGGGGCAGAAGTAGCACTTCTGGTTGCACGCGATCATCGTCTCCAGCGAGACGATCTTCAGCCGATGCGCGCGGGAGATGTCGCCGCGTACGAGCCAGCCACCTTGCTCGAGGTTCTCATCCACCGCGCCGCCGTCGATGACGCGCCGCAGGGCCTCATACTCAGGTTCACCAGCCAGGAGAGAACGATCGGTCAGCGGGTCATAGATCCGATCCGCGTCGATGTGCAGAAAAGGATTGACGCGGAGATCCGTGGCAGTGGCTGAGGGCATGTCGATCGAGAGTGTACGGTGAGGGTGTGTCCGCCGTCTAAACAAGGGGAGCGGGAGATGTCATCCCGGGGGGTGGAGACAAACCGCAGTCATCGCGATACGGACAAACCTAACCTGCATTTCTCACACTTGTGCGAATTGGCAGCGCGTTGCTGGAAGGTGTGAAAAGTGCGGACAAACGAGAATGGCCATCGGGATGACACGATTCGGGTGAGGAGCGGGAGTGCGCACGTCCTGTGAGCCGAAGGATTTCACAGCACCACAGCGTCGGCCAGCACGTCGTCTTTGAGAATCCCCGCCTACCCGGTGGATCGGTGAGCCCGCACGGTATATCGGTCAGGCCCCACATGATACCGGTCAGCCCGGACCTGAGATCGGTCAGCCCGGACCTGGGATCAGTCAGCTCGCACCTGGGATCAGTCAGCCCGCACCTGGGATCAGTCAGCCCGCACCCGGGTTCAGTCAGCCCGCACCTGAGATCAGTCAGCCCGGACCTGGGATCAGTCAGCTCGCACCTGGGATCAGTCAGCCCGCACCTGGGATCAGTCAGCCCGCACCCGGGTTCCGTCAGCCCGCACCTGAGATCAGTCAGCCCGCACCGGGGATCAGTCAGCCCGCACCCGGGTTCAGTCAGCCCGCGCGGTGTATCGGCCGGTGCGCGCGGAGAATCGTCGCGGGCACACGGAAAGCCATTGCGCGCGCAAGAAAAGACATCATGTGCGCACGAAAAGACATCACGTACGCACGCAAGGACATCACGTACGCACGAAAAGACACCCCGTACGCACGGAAAGACATCGCGTACGCACGGAAAGTCGTTGGTTGCGCACGGCGAGCCGGTTAGCTAACGCTGTCATTCCGAGAGGGCGGGGCGGCGGGTGGGCGAGGAATCCCCTGCCGAAGCATGCGACATTCCCGTCGGACGCGTCATCCTGCGTGTCATCCGCGCGTCATCCATCGTGTCATCCTGGATGTCACTCGGGACGACACGCTCGCACTCCGAGAGCCGTCTACGCCCTCAACTCCGCCAACCCCTTCCGTATCCTGCGCACTCTTCCCCGTTCCACGCTGGCCGAGAATCGCTCCGCCTCGTACAGCTCGATGAGCGGGGCGAGCGCCGCGGCGGCGGCCGGCTGCGTACGGCGCACTTCGACGAGTGCTTCTTCCATCGTCATGGCCGGGCCGGGTTCGATGCCGAGCTTACGCAGATGGCCGGCCAGAAGATCGAAGACGGATTGACGCCGGCGGGATAACACGGCCGCGGCGAAACCAGCGAGCAGCAGCGCTGTCAGGAGGAGAGCGTAATTCACGTTGAACGTGGGCTGCGCTGCGCGGCGTGCGGCGGCACTCATCGCCGCAATGGCGACGCGCACGCGGTCGATCATGTCGCTGGCCAGCGCGACCTGATCGCCGAGGCCGAAGGTGAGGATATGGCGGTCCCAGAAGTAGTTGACCCAATCGCTCAGCGCGGCCGCGTACATGCGGACGAGGCCGTCATGGGCATTGCCCGGACGTAGCGCTGCCGGAGTCGGATCGAAGGTCTGCCACGTCTGGCCGTCCCACACCTCGACCCAGGCATGCGCATCCTCGCGGCGGATGATGAAGTAGCCGGTGAGTGGATTGAGCGTGCCGCCGTAGAAACCACCCACGATGCGCGCGGGGACATCGAGCGCGGTCATCAGCGCCACCATCCCCGCGGCGAAGTATTCGCAGTGACCACGGCGCTCCTGAAGCAGGAACTGGTCGACGGTCATGGCGTGGCCGATCGCTGCCGGATCGGGGACGTAACGGAAGCGCGTGGAGAGATAGCTCTCGATCGCCGCGGCACGGCGGAGCGGCGCGGTCTCATTTCCCACGATCTGGCGGGCCATCGCGCGAACGGCAGGCGTCACCGGATAGTTCGAGACCCGAACGCGCTGGGGATGCAGCGGTGTGGTGCTGTGCGCGATGGCGACGTCGTACGACAGGTTGTCTCGATGCGGTTGCCAGACCGAGTAGATGTCGCGCGTCGGCCCTTCGACCACCTGGCCCGCGCCGGAAACCTGGTACGTTCCGACCGGAAGGAAGAGGCGGTTCCCGACCGGAAAACGCTGCTGCACGCTGGCTCGGCGGGTGAACCCTTCCGGACGCGCCACGCGCGCATTGCCTTCGATGCTATCGATCGGAACAAAGGTGTAGCGGCCTTGGCGCCACGTATTGTTCGTGAAGCGCTCGTAGACGGTGCCCTTCAAGCGCAACGGTGTGAAGAAGGGAAGCGCGTCCGGCCCCATCCAGACACGGCTGACCACGGTGGCGTCGCTGGCGATCGAGCGAGGCTCGTTCAGATTGATCGAGTCGCTCAGGCCAGTCGTCGCCTTCTCCATCGCCCCCGACATGTTCGGAAGCAGCGGATTGCGTATGCGCGGCAGAAAGGGGAAGAAGAGGACGCCGAGGGCCATCGCGGCGCAGACGTAGAGCGCGGCTGCGCGGCTGGTCGGCGGCGCAGGCATGCGGGTGGCGGTCATCGCCTCCGTTTCATCGTGGCTGACCTGCATGAGCTGGCGAAGGAGCAGAACGCCGAAGAGGATGATGAAGGGGAGGATGGCGATATGCGTGGCCGTGGCGATGCTGGCCAGGGCGATGAGCGACGCGGTCAACAGCCTTTGCGTCGTGTTGCGGCTGTGCACCGACTCGATCGGCTGATACACGGCGATGAAGAGAACCAGGTGCGTCGACGCCGCGATCGCGCTGCGCGAGATCAAGGCCGCATCGACGACGTAGAACGGGACGTAGGCGATGGCAAGAGCGCGCATCACCGCCGCGGGAATGACCTCCGGACCCTTGTTGAAAAACACACGCATCGTGATGGCCAGCATCGCCGCGTGGAAGGCGAGCAGCGGAAACATCGAGATCGTCTGCGTGACGTAGAGCGGAATCGCCGAGAACATCGCCAGGAACAGGAGCTCGAGATCTTGTCTGCGGGAGTCGGTGTTCGGGAGTCGGGTGTCTACGCGCGGGTGTCGGGTGTCGGGTGTCGGGTGTCGGAGACTGGAGATCGGAAGCGCGGTCATGGTCGGCCTCCGATGTTGGATTGCTCGGTAGCTGAATTGCCGAGTCGATGGGCGTTGGTCGGTTGGCCGCTTGCTGCGCAGCCTTGCCAGCCTGCCCGGGCGCAAATGCAAGTTGATTGGATGTGCGAGCCCTTACTCGCTCCCACACCCCACCCCCCACGCCCCAATCCCTGCTTCACACTCCGACCCCCGACTCCCGACCAGCGACCCCCGCCGCGAATGCCTGCTCCCACCCCCCACCCCCCACTCCCCACACCCCGCCTCACGCTCCGACCCCCGACTCCCGACCCACGACCCCCGCCGTAAATATCACGCTGTCCCGATCAACCGTCTGCGCCACAGGTTCGCGCGTAGGCTCGAGCAGCGCCAGTGCGCGGAAGGTCGCGGCGGCGCCGTCGCGGTCGGAACGAATCGTCAGGTTGCGGATCGACAGCGTCGTATGAAGGCCGCGCCGCAGGGCCTCGTTCAGAAACGTGGCCGCGTCGCTGATCATCTCCTCGAATGCTTCCTCGGTCACGTCCTTCGGCCGGTACGGATCGACGACGACGTGCACGGCGCGGCCTGCCTCGAGCTCCGTCTGCTTGATGATCCAGCGCCCCACCGATGCCGATTTCTTCCAATGCACGCGGCGAAGGGAATCGCCGCGCGCGTAATCACGAAACGAGTGAATGTCCGTTCCTGCTCCGATGCGGTTCGATGAATACTGCTCTCCCTCGATCGTGCGAAAGCGCTCCCGGGTTGATTCCTCGTCGAGAAGGCGCGGAAACACGACGATCTCAGCATCCAACCGCGGGCGGCGCTTCTTCAGAAAGAATCCGAACGGATAGCGCGTGTAAAGATCGATGCGCGAGAGATGCACCAGGCCGCGCCGGCGGAAACGAAACCGCGCCTGCAGCACGATCTCCGAGCGCCGCCCGATCAAAGGAACCGCCAGCGGCGCTTCCAGGTCGTTCGAGGTGATGATCAGATCGCGAACGTTCCAGATGCGCGACCGGTTGATCACGCGCAAACGCCCATGCGCCGTCCGCATCGCCCAGGCCTCATCGACTCCTTCGAGCTCGACCACGAGATGCTTGAGTCCACTCTTCGACGCGATGCCCGACAGCAGAAGACAGCCGAGCATGAAGGAGAGGCCGATGTAGAGCGCATTGTTGCCGGTGTTGATCGCAGCAAATCCGACGACGACGGTGAAGACGACAAACGACGAGCCGATGCGCGTGAGCCGGACGACGCCATCAAATTGCCAGGGAGCCGCGAAGTCGGGCGCAGTGGTCACGGAGCTTTCAATGCGTGAGGGTCTCGTGGGATTCCGGGGGGTGGGGTGTGGGGGGTGGGGTGTGGGGTGTGGGGTGTGGGGTGTGGGGTGTGGGGTGTGGGGTGTGGGGTGTGGGTCTTTGCGGGATTCGGGTATCGAATGTCGGGTGTCAGGTGTCGGAGATGCGCCTGCGCTACCGAATGTTGTTCGTCGGAACATCAAACGCAGAAACATCAAACTCCCGAGAGGCACCCCCCCACCCCCCACACCCCACTCCCCACCCCCCGTAATCAAATGTTTTCCAGCGCCTCCCCTCCCGCCGCGCATACTTTTCGCATGAAGCGCCGCCTCGTTCTTCTCGTTGCCATCGCCATCGCCTGCTCTCCTGAATCGAGCCGCTTGCCGGCAGCCATCAACTCGGCGCACGACCCGATGCTGCAGCATCACGAGATCCGCATCGATCAATTGCCGAAACCCTACGCGACGCCCTCGGCCGGCAACCCGCCGCACGTCGGACCGCAACCCTCCAACGCCACGCTTCACCTCCTGCCTGGCTTCCACATCTCACTCTTCGCGGACAAGCTCGACAATCCGCGCGCGATGCTTCAGGCGCCCAACGGCGATGTGATCGTCTCCGAGCCGGGCGCAGGAAAGATCATCATTCTTCGCGATGCGAATCACGATGGCGTCGCGGAGCAACGCTTCACCTTTGCGAGCGGCCTCGATAACCCGTACGGACTGGCCTTCCACGATCGCTTCCTCTACGTCGGCAGCGAGAGCGCTCTTCTTCGTTTTTCGTACGCCGCGGGACAGACGAGCGCCAACGGAAAGCCTCAGGTCATCGGGCCTCTCCCGTCGGGCGGGCACTCCACCCGAGGAGTGCTGTTCAATCGGGCGGGCACGAAGATGTATGTGTCGATCGGTTCCAACTCGAACGTCAGCGCCGGCGAAGGACCGGAGCGCGCCAGCATCATCGAGCTCAATCCGGACGGGAGCGGCAGGCACGTGTTCGCAGGCGGCATGCGCAATCCTGTCGGGATGGCCTGGGAGCCGGTGACCGGCGCACTGTGGACTGTGGTCAACGAGCGCGATGCTCTGGGCGATGAGCTCGTTCCCGACTACGCCACGGACGTGAAAGCCGGCGCCTTCTACGGCTGGCCCTACGCCTACCTCGGCGCACACGAAGATCCGCGCCGTGCCGGCGAGCGTCCCGACCTCGTCAAGAAAACGGTTCCTCCGGCTGTGCTGATCCAGTCCCATTCCGCGCCGCTCGGCATTGCCTTCTATCAAGGTTCGATGTTTCCTCCCGAGTATCGCGGCCGCGCCTTCGTCGCTCTTCACGGCTCATGGAACCGCGAGCCGCGAACCGGCTACAAAGTCATCAGCATCCCCTTCAAAAATGGGAAGCCAGCGGGCGGGTATGACGATTTCGTCGCCGGCTGGATGCCGGACGAAACGAACCGGACCGTGTGGGGCCGTCCGGTAGGCCTTCTCGTTCTCGCCGACGGATCACTGCTCATCTCCGACGACGGCGGCGAAAAGATCTGGCGGGTGACGTACGGGAAGTAGCGGACCATTTCAGTAGGGGTCTGACCTCTTGAAATTGGTCACGGACCTATTTCGGTAGGGTTTTGACCTCGTGAAATGGGTCCCGGACCTATTTCGGTAGGGTTTTGACCTTACTCAAATGGGTCTCGGACCTATTTCGGTAGGGTTTTGACCTTCTTCAAATTGGTCCCGGACCCATTTCGGTACGGTCTTGACCTTCTTCAAATCGGTCCCGAGACTATTTCGGTAAAGCTTTTACCTTCTTGAAATTGGTCCCAGACCCATTTCGGTAGGGTTTTGACCTTCTTCGGTAGGCTCTGAAGACTCTTCGGTAGCGGTTTTCCCTTTTCCAATCAGGGTCTCACGCCGAGGCGAGGACGCCTCGGCGCCGCGGGCGAGACGCCCGCACTCCTTATTCACGGCTTCCCTCTTGCACTGTCAGCCTTCGTCACTAACCGCAGAGCGAAAGGAAGACAGATGCCACGAAAGCAGGGGAAATCGACTGTCAAACGGGCTGGAGGCGCCATCGCGCGCACCGCCAGGAAACTGACGACGAAGCTCGATCCGCGGAAGCGTGCAAAGGTTGCCGCCGCTCCGGTAGCGAAGAAGGCAAAAGCAGCAAAACCAAAAGCAGCAAAACCAAAGGCAGCGCCGGCCAAGGCCAGCCCGGCACCGGCAAGGGCCATACGCCGCGAATCCGACGTCCCGATGGACGTTATCGCGCAGGCGTACGCGCCGAGCCAGACCAGTATCAAGACGTCGTTCCGAAGCGACGGCGCCGATCACGAGCGCGATCAGGAAATGCCGCCCGGCGCCGGCGAGCGCTTCGAGAACGAAGACCACTTCACCAACAAGTCCGGCGACTCACGGATCGGCACGCATGGCCGCACCTACGAGCCGGGCGAACAACGCGCGGCGACCACGAACGAGGCAAGGAGATAACGACATGGATACACCGATGGGAAACACCGGCTTCGGCAACGCACCAACCCCAACATCGAGCGGCGGCACCGGTTCGATGGCCTCGGCATCGAGCGGCTACTGCCCCACCTGCGGCCAATCCCGCTCCGCCTCGGGCAACGGCGCTCTCGAGCAGTTCCTCGGCCGACTCGGCATCACCGAGGAGATGATCACCAACCTCAAGTCCTCGATCCAGAACGTCGACATCGACGAGTACCTCAACACCGCCCGCGACTACCTCAAAGGCGGCAGCGAAAAAGCGACGACCTACGCGAAAGAAAACCCCGGCAAGGTCGCCGCGGGCGTCGCAGTGCTCGCCGTCGGAACCGGCCTGCTGATCAGCGCGTTGAATCGGGATTAACTCTGGTGGAACGCCGGCGTCCTCGCCGGCTGGCCGGGCGCCGTCCTCGGCGCCCTCAACGCGATCGTCGGCGAGACGGCGGCGTTCCACTGCTGTCGCTACAATGCGGGCAATGCCGCTGGTACCGGAGTTGAACGTCACCGACCGCACCTGTGTTGTCGGCGACGTCACCATTCATTACGTCGAAGCGGGCCGCGGGCCGCTCATCGTCCTGCTCCACGGCTTCCCCGAGTTCTGGTACTCGTGGCGCAATCAGATTCCGGCGCTCGCTGCGGCAGGCTTTCACACCGTCGCCGTCGATCTTCGCGGATACAACGAATCGTCGAAGCCGCGCGCGATCGAGTCCTACCGTCTGCCCGAGCTGGCAAAAGACATCGCCGGCTTGATCACGCAGATCGGCGAAGGGCCGGCCGTCGTCGCCGGACACGATTGGGGTGGCGCGGTGGCATGGTTCATGGCGATGCTCTATCCGGAACTGGTCAAGCGCCTCATCATCCTCAACTCGCCGCATCCGGTCGCCTACCTGCGCGAGATGCGCCGCTCCGCGCGGCAGCAATGGCGCGCCAAATACCAACTCCTCTTTCATCCGCCGTGGCTGGCCGAATTCGTCCTCCGCCGCTTCCGCTACGCGCTCCTCCGCCGCTCCCTCTCCCGCCTCGGCTGCTTCACGCCTGAGGAGATCGAGCGCTACGTCGAGGCCTGGTCGAAACCGGGCGCGCTCTCCGGCATGGCCAACTACTACCGAGCTACCCGTTTACGAAAAGGCATGCGCGGTCTGGTCCGCCGCATCGACATCCCCACCCTCATGATCTGGGGCGACCTCGACCCCTTCTTCACTCCGGAGACGCTGACCGATTTCGCCGAATACGTCCCCGACCTCCGCATCGAGCACATCCCCGACAGCGGCCACTTCGTCCAGACCGACGCCCCGGTGAGGGTGAGCGAGTTGATGGCGGGTTTTGCCGGCGACGTTTTGTGATCGCTGCAGCATGAGGATGTGACGCCTCCCCGGCGACATTGACATCCTCAGCCCCGACGGCCACCATGAACCGCTCTGCCTGGCTCCAACCGACAGATTACATACGGAGAACTGCAATGAAGCTCTATCGTGGGTTTGGTCTGGCTTTGACTCTCATTTGCCTTCTGGCGGTACCACGTGCCTTCGGACACGATTCGGAGAAGGACAAGGAGAAGGACAAGAAGACGCACACCAAAGAGACCACGACGACAACGAAGACCCACACCAAATCCACGACCACAACGACTACCACCGGAGATTCATCCGGAAGCTCCTCGCATCAGCACTCTTCGCACGACTCAAGTTCACATGGGTCAACGGCAACCGGCGATTCCAATCATCCGCATGGGTCGTCGACGAGCGGGGACTCGAGCCATTCGCGCAGCACCCACCAGGCGACGAGCAGCAGTTCCTCGCACACGAGCAATTCTCATGACCGCACTTTCAACCATGAGCACGCCGTCGATCATGAGCACTTGCGCGAAGCGATGCACGTGCATCCCGGACGCGAAGACCGTGTACACGCATTCGAGCGCTCGCATGAAGAGCGGGGCCGGTTTGAGAGACACGTGGCGGCAATCCACTTCGTTCCGGCACACAGGGTCGTGCTGACCAGGTTGCATATCGTTCCGGCGTCCTACTACTACCGGCGAAACGTCTTCTATGACACCTATCGCTGGAGCACGCCTGCCTACGTCTATCGGATGTATCCCCGCTACGGACTCTGGGATGCGGTCTTCCTCGCCTTCGCGCTGGACCATATCGCCGAAGAGCAATACGCATTGATGCTCTATCACCATCAGCGCGACGCGGAGATTCAGCAGTGGATGGACGATACGGACCGCCTGGCAGAGGACAACGACGAGCTCCGGGCCAAGATGGAGAACATGAAGTTGGAGATGGCCAGACTCAGAGAGTCAGGCGTCGAGGTCGATGCCTCGTATGTACCGCCGGAGGCAGAGGACGTCGCGCTGTCACCCGAGGTCATCGATCAGTTGACGTCGAAGCAGTGAGGGGCCGAATCGACCCGAGATAACGACCGTATCCGTTAGCGGGTCAGCCCCAGATTTCGCGCGAAGCGCTTTGGACTGCGGTGGCGCCAGCCACCGCTTTGAAGGACGATCCAAGCGCAGCCATCGCTTGCCAATGAGCTATGTCGCGACAGCCACCTTCCAGAAAGCGGCAGCTGGCGCTGCCGCACTCCATAGCGCTTCGCGCGAAATCAAATCGAGAGCTGCGTGTGGCGCTACGCCGTGACGTGAACGACGACGCTCTCCGCCGTTGAAGTAGGCGGTGGAATGTGCTCGCCAGCCTCGCGTAGGCTTTCCACATGGAGCTCGATCGCTTCCCGAATGAGCTGCAAGGTTTCTTCGCGCGTCTCGCCTACTGCAACGCACCCGGGGAGATCCGGCACATACGCGCCAAAGCCCGTTTCGCTCTGCTCGATGACGACAACATATCCAGCGTTCATCGTTTCGGCCCTGCCTGTTTGCTGGCGAGACTCTCAGCACCGCCAACTCTACGCTTCTACGCCCGGCTGCTCCGCCACTCCGCCCACTGTTCGTCGATCGATGACGTGAACTCGCGCTTGGGAGTCCAGCCGAGTTTCTTGCGGGTGGCGGTGCTGGAGACGCGCTGGTCGATGTTGAGGGCGTCGGCGAAGGGGCCGTATTGTTCGCGGGCTTTTTCGATGGGGATGGTTTCGATGATCGAGCCCTGGGCGACGCCAAGGGCGCAGCCGAGGAGAGTGTCGTTGGTGTCATCGACGGCGTGGAAGATGCCGGTGGCTTTCTGCTCGGTGATGCGGACGTAGCAGTCGGCGAGGTCGTGGAGGTCGACCATGGCCCACTGGTTGTTGCCGTCGCCGACGAGGTAGACGGGCTGCTTTTTCTCGGAGGCTTCGAACCAGCCGGCGCAGAGGCTTTGCTTTCCGCCGTAGACGCAGCCGGGGCGGAGGACGGCGCTGCGTCCGGTGGCCAGAGCGGCCTGCTCCTGTTCGGGGCGCCAAGCCACTATCGGAAGCGGATTGACTGGCGACGACTCATCGACGGTCTCGTTGTCGGTGTTGCCGAAGACCCAGACACCCGAGGTGTAGATGAGGAAGCCGGGGTGCGAGGTGAAGACATCGAGTGCCGTGCGGCTCAATACTGGTGCATCGGGGCCGTTGCTTTGGGCGATGTGCACGAACGCATCGAAGCTGCCGAGCGCGTCGGAGAGCGATGGCAGCGACGCGAGATCGCCGGCCATGATGACGACGCCTTTGTCTCGGAGAGCCTTCGCGTCCGTTTCCGGGCGCACGAGCGCGGTCACGTCGTGCCCATGCTCGCGAAGCAGAGGGACGACCGCGCTGCCGACGTAGCCAGTGGCACCGGTGACGAAGACGCGCACTACTTCTTCTTCTCCATGGCCCGCTTGAACGCGAGGGCCATCGCGCTCTCGCCCGCTTCGTTGTCGCCTCGCTCTTCGGCGAACTTGACGTACTCATCGCGCTCGGCGGCCGCTTTGGCTGCCTCGTGCGAGAGGGAGATGCGCTTGCGCTGCGTGTCGATGCTCATGATGCGGACGGCGAGCTTCTCGCCCGCTTCGTGCGCGCGCGACGGATCGGCCCCGGGGGCGACGTTGATCTCGGAGTTCGGGATGAGACCGGTGAGGCCGGGCTCGATCTGGACGAAGATGCCCGGCGCGCCGCCGTGATCGACGGTGCCTTCGACGACCTTGCCTGCGGGATAGCGCTGTGCGGCGCCTTCCCACGGATCGCGCGTGGCTACTTCGCGTAGAGAGAGCGAGAGGCGCTTCTTGGAGGGGTCGACTTCGCGCACCCACCCCGTCACATTGGTGCCGATGGCCACTTCCGCACCACCCTGCTTCACGCCGAAGGGAAGCTGCGAATAGTGGACGAGACCGTCGATGCCGGGCTCGACCTCGACGAAGAGGCCGAAGTCGGTGGTACGGACGATGCGGCCGCTGAACTGCGTGCCGGCCGGATAGCGCTCGGCCACGTCGCTCCAGGGATCAGGCTCTTGATCTTTCATCGAGAGCGAGATGCGCTTGCCTTCGCCTTCGACTTTGATGACCTTGACGTTGACCTGCTGGCCGACGGCGACGACTTCGTTCGGATCGGTGACGCGGCGGCGGCTCATCTCGGAAACATGGAGGAGGCCGTCGATGCCGCCGAGGTCGACGAAGGCACCGAAGGGGGTGATGGTCTTGATCGTGCCGCTGAGCTCCGCGCCCGGAACGATGTTGCGGCGCGTCTCTTCGGCGCGGGACGCGTTCGCTTCTTTTAGGAGAGCCGCTCGGGAGACGACGATGCGCCGGCCGTCATCGGAGAGCTCGGTGACGCGGAACTCATACGACTGGCCGATGAACTGATCGGGGTTGTCGATCTTGCCGAGGGCGATCTGCGAGAGAGGGCAGAAGGCGCGCAGCCCGCTGATGTTCACGTCGAAGCCACCCTTGTTGCGGGCAGCGATCTTCGCTTCCACGGGCAGGCGGTTCTCGTACATCTGCCGGAGCAGGTCGAGATTGGCCTTCCCCTTGGCGAGTTTCCGCGAGATGCGGATCTCGGGAGAGGTTTTGACGACCGTGCCTTCAACGTTGTCGCCGACGTCGAGCCCATCGAGCTCGTTCGTCGCCATCACCGCTTCGGAGGGTCCGCCGTAGGAAACAAAAGCATCGTCACCGGAGATGGAGACGATCTGTCCTTTGAGCAACTCGCCCTGCTCGGGGGTTTTGAAATTCAAGCTCGCTTCGAACGCTTCGGCGAACGTTGCTTCAGCGCTTTCTCTCGACTGGGTCATGGATGGAGAAACCTTTCAGTGGACTGGATCTCAGGTCTCCGAGATCGGTTGGGCAGCGTATCTTACTCGAAAGTGGAATCGCTGGCGACACCGGAACGCCCGATGTCCCGCATCTCTTCCGCCCATCGGTTTCCGGCCTCGTGCGTGAGCCGAAAAAAATCTTTGTTACCCACTTGCCACGCGCGAAACACGGACCTAGATTACAGATCCCTGACGCGCCGGATGCTTCATCGCAGATGGTAACGGCGCGCTGGGTGGTTCCGGGACGCGATGGGTCCAGGAGCAGCTGCGGGGATGCCACTTTGCGGCTGTCAACGCGCAGCAAGCGGTTGCGACGGGCAAAGAACGTCGGAGCCAGTCGGTTCGAATGCCCCCTGGTGGCTGTTAACGGATCGAGAACGGGCTCGCGAGATCAGGGATCGCGAGCCTTTTGCTTTTCTCCGCGGTTTTACAGGGAGAACGTTTCACGCGGAGCCGCGGAGATGCGGAGAAAAGCCTTCCCGCGTCCTCCGCGTCTCCGCGTGAAACGGTTTTCAAACTGCTACGATCCCCTCATGACAACGCGCGTCTACCTCGTCCGCCACGGAGCCACGGAGCTGACTGACGAGGACCGCTTCGCCGGGGCCATCGACGTGAAGCTCTCGGACGAAGGAAGGGACCAGGCGCGGCGGCTCGGCCTGCGTCTCCAGGGCGAGCCGATCAGCGCCGCGTACGCCAGCCCGATGGAGCGAACGATGGACACGGCCGCGCTGATCGTGGCGTCGCACGGCCTGCCGATCACGCCGGTGGATGGAATCCGCGAGATCGCGCATGGCCGGTGGGAACGAAAGACGCGCGCCGAGGTGGAGGCGGAGTTTCCGGAAGAATACGCGCGGTATGAGACCGATCCCTTTTCGTTCGCGCCGACCGATGGCGAGAGCGGATTGCAGGTGACCGCACGGGCGCTGCCGGCGCTCCTGACGATCGTCGAGCAGCATGCGGATCAGCGCATTCTCGTGGTGTCGCACAAGGCCACGATCCGCCTCCTCGTCAGCTCGCTCATCGGCGTCGATCCGCGCAAGTACCGCGACCGGCTCGATCAGAGCCCCTGCGCGCTCAATATCCTCGACTTCAAGGATGTCTCCTGTCCCCGCCTGACGCTCTTCAACGACACCTCGCACTACTCTGGCGATGTGCCCGATGTGCCGAAGAACAGGCTGTCGAAGACTTGGGGCGGGCGGAAGTAATTGACAATGGACAATTGACAACGAAGGGAATGTGTCCGGCTACTCGTTCGCGTAGCAGGTCCATCGCAATTCGTTGTCAATTGTCCATTGTCAATTGTCAATTACCCCGCTACTTCACCCTGAACATCGCATTCGCCAGCAATGGATCGTTCGCGTAGTAGATCTTCAAATTTTGCCCCTTGTCGTTGACGGTGATCGACTGCACCCGCCACAGACCGCGCGCGGAGTTTGGGTGAAGGCGGACCGTTCCAACGAAGGTGGTCGCGTCGCGCTGCTGGAGCGAGAAGAAGGTGCCGCTGGAGTTTCCGCCGGGGCCGACGATCTGTCCGCTGACGCCGCCGATGCCGCAACTGTCGTCGGAGACCTGCGCCACAAACTCGATGACCGGCTCGTCCCGCCCCATCACGATCTCGGTGCGGCTCAGTGTCAGTCCCTGCAACACCGGCGGCTGGTTGTCGCAGGTATCGCTGGTGATGTTGAGCCGGACTGCCTGCACGGCCGGATTCTCCTGACGGATCGTGGCGAAGTTGTTGGCGTTGTCCTGCAACTGCACCTGCTCGAGGGTCCAGTCGCCGCAGTCGAGACACGTAGGCGGAAACACATCGCACTCCCACACGTTGTTCGCCCCCGTGTGACAGCCGACGCCGAAACGGGCCAGCTTCGACGGGCTGAGGAAGACGGCCGCGACGAGATGGACACCTGACTTGTCGTCCTGCGCGTCGACGTAGAGCGTGTTGTGCTCGCCGGCGCGCATCGCGCCACGGTCGAGCCAGACGTTGCGCAGCGTGGGTGCCGTCGAGTCCGACGCCGATGAGCTCACCTTCAGCAAGGCCGTCGGCGGCAACGTCCCCTGCGCGGCGCTGAGGGTGACGGAGTTGGTGGCCATGTCACTCATCGTCAGGAAGGTGATCTTCCAGATGCCCTCTTCAGCCTTCTCCGGAATGTGGATGCGGCTCACGTAGCGCATGGTCTCGCCGTCGCGTTGCTGCGCGAAACCCTGCACCGCTTTGCCGTTCGGGCTCGTCAGCGTGCCGGAGATCCCGCGAATGCCGGAGAGGTCGTCGGTGGCGGTAACGACGAGCGTGGTGTCGCCGCCGTCCGTCACCTGGGGCGGATCGAACGCAATCGAGATGAGCTGCGGCGGCGTGGTATCCGAGTTCGGATCCTTCGGGTCGCTCGTGCCGGTATTCGGCTTGCTGTTGGATGACGGCGGGCCGCCACTCCCGGCCGTCCCGGATGCCCCCGATCCTCGGAACGCATTCGAGGCCGCCTGCGTGGGCCGGCTGACCGGCGTTTGCGGCTTCGCCACGACCGGTACGGGAACTGTTTTTACGGGCGCCTGGACGGGAGAGGCCGGCGCGTCTAGTTTCGGCGCGCCGAGGGCGAGGAGCTCACGGAAACGTTTTGCGCGCGCGGCAGCGGCAGGTGCGCTCGATGCCACCGCACCACGCGTGCTCGTAGTCGTTCCGGCCGGAAGCGGCTCGTCGCCGTCGCCGGGGAGACCGTCCGTCCTGCGATTCGATCGTGCAGCCGCGCTTGTCTCCGCCGTGGTCGACGCTGACGCGGACGATTCCGTGGTCGTCCGTCCCGAGTAGGCACGGACGCGCACGACCAACGCGGTCGCGAGCGCAACCGTGAGGAGCGTTAGAAACGCGGAGAGGAAGGAGATCTGGACTCGCCGTCGCACGGAAGAACCTTCAATTAACAACACCCGGAACAGCGAGAGTGAAGGGCGCGATTTCCGCCCGGAAAGATTCACCGCCGGCCGGGCGCATGAGATAGCTGCCCTGCATGGAGCCCATCGACGTCCGCAACGGGCAGAAACTCGTGTATTCGAAGACCTGGCCCGGAGCGAGGAGCGGCTGTTCGCCGACGACGCCATCGCCTTCGACGCGCTCGACGTTGCCGTCGGAGTCGGTGATGATCCACTCACGGCTCATGAGTTGGGCGGTCTCGCGTCCGACATTCGAGATTACGACGTGGTAGGCAAAGAAGAAGTAACCCTCCTGCGGGTCGCTGCGCTCTTCGACGTAGATGCTCTCGACCTGAATGCGGATACCGCGGGTGGTGGTGTCGGACATTGGTTGGTTACATTGAGGACTTTATCATTCGCGCATTGGAAGGATCGGGTTCAGAAGCTAATCGACCGTGAGGCAACCCAGCAACCCAGCAACGCGTCACCCGTCAACAAAATACCAAATATGCGCTCTCCCCTGCTCCTGATCCTGTCCATCGCCTGCTGGCCGGCGTTGGCGCAAACGCTACCGGCACCCGCGCCCGTAACCACTGCGCCGCCTGCGGAGCTGTCGACGATCGTCGTTCCGATCCGCGCTTCGCTCGCTCCGCTGCTGCCACAGCTCGAATCGCAGGTACCGAAAAGCCTTTCGAAAACGGACGCCTTCGAGCTCGATCCGCAGAAGCAGTTCGGAATGAAGTATCGCGTGGTCCGCGATCCGATCGTCCTGAACGCGATCGGAGGCGGCATCCACGCCACCACGACCATGCACTTCGCTCTGGAAGGCTGCCGCAGGACGAAGAAGCCGTTCACCGATCAGGTTGTGATGTGGCCGTGCCTTTCGTGCGGTTTCGGCGAGCCGATGCGCGATGCCTGGATCTCGCTCTCCTCGCACCTGGAGTGGGATGCCAACTGGCGCCTTCGTTCGACGACGCGGGCGATGCCGGTCGATTTCTCGTCCAACCGCTGCCAGGTCACCTTCGCCAACATCGACATCACCGACTGGAAGATCGCACCGATCGTCAAAGACCAGCTTCGCCAGGTGCTGAAGACCATCGACGCGAACACGCCGAAGCTGACGAACATCCGTCCCGCCGCAAACCAGGTGTGGTCGTCGCTTCAGTCACCGGTGGCCATCGCGCCGAGAACGTGGCTGGTGATGGAGCCCGCCGACGTGGCGCTGGGGCCGATCACGGGGTCGGGGCTCTCAGTCACCAGCACGCTCACGCTCCGCGCACGAACGCGAGTCATCGTCGGAGAGAAGCCGCCGGTGACTCAGAAACCGCTGCCGGCGCTTCGGGTGGGGCAAGCGGGCGCGGGCGGCATCCGCATCCCGTTCGACGTCGAGCTCTCATACGACGAAGCGAGCCGCGTGATGACCGAGAATTTCGGGAAGCGCAAATACGAGGGAGTCGCCGTCGATTCGATCCGCATCGCTCCGGCCGCGGACGGGCGTGTCTCGATCGAATTGATCGTCGACTACCGCGCGTCGCGCCTCCGGCACTACAACGGTCCGGTCGATCTGGACGCGACGCCGGTGTTCGACGCCGCCACGCGCACGGTCTCGCTGGAGAAGCTCGAATATACGCTGGCTTCGAAGCGGAAGAATCTCTTCGTCCGCATCGCCGACCGGTTCGCGCACGAGACACTACGCGCGCAACTCGCGAAAACGGCGCACTGGTCGGTGGCGCCGCAGATCGATTCGATCCGCAGCGCGATCGCGAGCGCGGTGACACGGCCACTCGCGCCCGGCGTCATGATGCGCGGGTACGTCGACGGCATCGAGCTGCACTCGATGACGCTCGACGCGAACGGGATCGTCATTCACGCACTGGCGACGGGGAACGCGGAAGTCGGCATCAGCGCGTTTCGCTGAGCAATTCATTGGCCGAGCCCGAAAAAGCGCCGCGCGCCGGGTATCGGCGCGGGCGCTCGGGGAACGGAGCGGGTCACACGCGGGCAATGCCCGGCGCTGGCTACTCCGGAATGACGATGCTTGCCCACGGCAGCTTGCGGACGGCGATGACTTTCTCGTCGACCGCATCCTGCGTTGCCGTGGCACCAAGGACCCGCTGGATGTACTGCACCTCAGGCGAGACCAGAGGACGCTGGCTCAGGCGAGCAGCAGCCTTCCGGATATTGCTCTCTGAGACAGTGACTTTCGCAGCGCGCTTCGGTTTCAAAACGTTCGTCATGGGACAAGCTCCTTCTTAGTGTTGAACTGCTGGGGCAGGTTTCGGCGCGTCCTTCTTTGAGCGCGCTTCATTGACTACAACAGCCTGGCCATTCACATCGGTACCATCGAGACCTTTGATTGTGGCCTGTGCTTCTGCGTCATTGGCGAACTCGACGAATGCAAAGCCCTTCGACAGGCCGGTGACGCGATCGTTGACGACTTCCGACGTGGTCGGCGTTCCGAATGGCTTGACGAGGTCGGCAAGCTTTGCGTCATCGATGTCTTTGGGGAGATTTCCAAAATAGACTTTCATGGGGGTTGTTACTCCTGACCGCTTCCAGCGGGCGAGCTTCGCACGCACGGAGGAAAGGTGAGTTTGCTAAGAAGATTGAGTTCAGAAGCGCTGACTCAGCTCAGGCGGCCTGAAGGATGAGGAAGGTTCCTCAAGGACTCACACCTTACACTATTTGTGCGAATAAGTCTACTCGCCACGAATCTCAGCGAAGAAGGCTTCGCTGGAAACGGGCCGCCCCAGGAATTGCTCCACCAGATCGCGCGCCGGCTCCTCGCCTCCTCGGGCCAGGATCAGCTCACGAAAACGCCGCCCCGTGGCCGCGTTCATGAGGTCGCTTCCGAACGCAGAGATGAGATCGAGCGCGATCACTTTCGCCCACATGTAGCCGTAGTACCCGGCGGCATAGCCGCTGGCAATGTGATCGAACGTGCCGGGGAAGGCGGTGCCTGCGATGGTGCCCATCGGGGTGGAGCCTTCCATTTGTTGCCAGAGGGATAGCGATGGGGAGTGGAGTGTGGGGGGTGGGGCGTGGGAGCCGGTATTCGGGTTTCGGGGATCGGGGGTCGGAGTTGGATTTGCGGCGGATGATGTGCTCGCTGTCGCCGAAGTCGGCGTCGCGACGGACGGAGTAATCGCGGTCGGTGGATTCTCATCGACTCCCGACCCCCGACTTCCGACTGCCGCACGACTCCCAACTCCCACTCCCCACCCCCCACTCCCCACACCCTTCCCCGCCAGCGCCATGTCGTAGCTCGCATACAAGAGCTGGCGGCCGTAATCGATGCCGGAACCGAATTTTTTCGCGGCGCGGATGCGCTGCACGAGCGACTCGTCGACGAGCGGGCAGGTCGTGCAGTGGTTGCGCATCAGGGCCAGACTCTCCATCCGGCTCGCCCACTCCTCGTACATCTGCGAGGGCGCCTCGACGAAGTCGCGTTCCACGCTGGTGCCGGAATGCTGGTTGTACTCGGTACGCGAAAGGACGCCGTGCATCACATGCCCGAACTCGTGAAGCAAGGTCTCGACTTCGCTGTGCGTCAATCCGTGCCGGTTGAAGTTCGTCACCAGGACGCTGATCGGCTTGCGCGCTGCCCTGCGCGATACGCCGCGGACGGGCCAGGCGGCGGCGTGCTTGTATTTGTCGTCCCGAGGAAAGAGGTCGAGGTAGATGCCGCCGATGCGCTCGCCCGTAACGGCATCATCGACGTCGTAGTAGATGACGTCGTCGTGCCAGACGTCCACGATCGCTTCGCGGAATTGAATGCCATACAGCCGTTCCGTGATGTCGAGCATCCACTTCACGCACGGCATCGTCGGGAAGTACTCGCGCAAGGCTTCCTGGTCGACGGCGTAGCGTTTCTCGCGCAGCCGTTCGCGATAATACGTGACGTCCCATCGCTCGATCGACGCGTCTTCGAGGGCAATGCCGGTGAGCTCCGCCTTCACCTCGGACAACTGCCGCAGGTCGCTCACCTCCGCTTCGACGACTGCGCTCCTCACCTCATCGAGGAAGCGCGCGACGGTCTCGGGGTTGCCCACCATGCGGCGCTTGGTGACGTAGTGTGCGTAACTGGGGGCATCGTAGAGGTCGGCAATCTCTTTCCGCAGCGCCACGATCTCGTCGAGGATCTCCAGATTGCGCGCCGTGCCGCGATTCGTGTTGGCGACGTAGTAGCGCTTCCTCGCCTCCTCGCTGACGGCGTTGGCCATGAAGGGGACGTAATCGGGATAGTCGAATCCGACCACGATGTTTCCCCGGTCGTCGCGCGCAACGCGGTCGAGATACGACTGCGGCAGACCGGCGCATTCGCCGGGCGTGAAGTGGAGGAGCGTTTTGTTCTCGCGGATGTTCCTGCTGAACTCCTGCGCCAGCTCGGTGAGCCGCTCGGAGATGGCCTTGAAACGATCGCGCCGCTCGCGCGGCAGCGCCACACCGCTGTCCTCGAACGCTTCGAGAAGATCCTTCTTCAACTGCCGTTGCGCGGCCGTGCGCGGCTCGACGCGGCGCACGCGCTCGAACAGTTGCTCGTTCTGGAAGAGCTCCGTCATGAACACCGACTCTTCGATCAGCGCCCGGTCCCCGGCGTCACGGACGGCTGCATCGGGATGAACACTGTTGAGAATGGAGACCGGGCCGTAGGCATCTTCCAGCGTGATCGAGATCCGGTCCCACGCTTCGAGAACCGATTCGGGCGTGAGGGCTTCGAAGGGAAGGTTTTCGATCGCCGCAAGCGCGCGACGGGCATCGGACAAGGCCTTCTCCGCCGCAGCGGAAAGCACCGAGGCGTCGTAGATCGGGATAGTCGGTCGGGTTGCTTCGATCGTTTCAGTCATCGCTCAAGTGATCGACGGGACGCGCATTCTAGGAGGCTCCGCGATAAAACGCACGCGATTCAGCGAGTACGCAACTCCTATGTTTCACGCGGAGACGCGGAGGCCGCGGAGTAGAAACCCCCGCGTACTCCGCGTCTCCGCGTGAAACCGTCTCCCTGCCGGTTCCAGCAGCCGGAAACATGTCCTACGCAAATCGCGTACTAGGTGCATGCGTCCAATCGTTGCTGTCCTTGTTGCGCTGATTGCCCTTCCGCTACTCGCTCAGAATTCGCTCATCGATCAGGGCCGGGCCGCCATGACCCGAGGGGATGCCGAAACGGCGTCGGGACTATTCGAGAAGGCGATCGCGCAGAATCCGAAATCAGCAGACGCGCACTACTCGCTCGGTAGCGCATACGGGATGATGGCGCGGAACGCGAGCTTCTTCAGCCAGGCTTCGCTCGCATCGAAAACACGCGAGGAGTTCGAGAAGGCCGTCGAGCTCGATCCCAATCATCTCGAGGCCCGCGAGGGGCTCGTCCAGTTCTACACGATGGCCCCGCCGTTCATGGGCGGAGGGCACGACAAGGCACTCGCGCAGGCGGCTGAGATTCGAAAACGCGATCCGATGAAGGGGCACAGCGTCACCGCGTTCATCTACTCGGCCGAGAAGAAAATGGATGAGGCGAAGAAGGAGTACGCGGACGAGGTGAAGGAGTTCCCGAAGTCCCCTCGGGCACACCTCGACTTCGGGCTGTTCTACATGGGCGAGAAGAATTACAAAACGGCCAGCGACGAAATCGAAAACGCGATGGCCCTCGACCGCGCGTTCATGCCGGCGTGTTTCCGAGCCGGACAGCTCGCCGTTCTCAGCAACACGAACCTCGCCCACGGCGAAGAGCTTCTCCGAAAGTACCTGATGTACACGCCGAAACAAGGCGAGCCGGCGACCGCCCGAGCGCACTACTGGCTCGGCCAGATCTTCGAGAAACAGGGGAAGAAGGCGGAGGCGAAGGCCAGCTTTGCAGCGTCCCTCAAACTCAACCCGAGCCAGAAGGATGTCGCGGAGGCGCTGAAGCGGGTTTCGTAGAGCTCATCGATCGTAGGATTCATCGATCGTACCGCCGACGGCCTCGTCGGCTGTACCGCCAGCCCGCTGGCGATTCGAAGCCTCGCTGCAAGTTAACAATCGCGAGCACTTCGCCCGCAGCGGATAATCCGCCTATGCCCGAGATGCCTGACGTCACCGTCTACGTCGAAGCGATCGCGACCCGCATCGTCGATCAGTCGCTCGTCAAGCTCCGCCTCGGCAATCCCTTCGTTCTTCGCACCGTCGATCCGCCGCCGTCCGAGCTCGCTGGCAGGCGCGTCATCAGCGTTCGGCGAATGGGCAAGCGGATTGTGATCGGCCTCGACGGCGATCTCTTCATCGTCATCCATCTGATGATTGCCGGCCGCTTCAAATGGCTGTCGGCCGGCGCGAAACTGCCGGGTAAGCTCGGACTCGCCGCGCTCGACTTTCCCAACGGCACGCTGTTGCTCACCGAGGCTGGATCGAAGAGGCGCGCGTCCATTCACATCGTGCGCGGCGAGCAGGCCGTCCACGCGCACGACCCCGGCGGAATCGAGCCGCTCGACGTATCGCTCAGCGCGTTCAAAGACGCACTCACCCGCGAGCGGCACACGCTCAAGCGAACCCTCACCGATCCGCACGTCTTCAGCGGCATCGGCAATGCGTACTCGGATGAGATCCTCCATCGCGCGCGCCTCTCGCCCGTGCAGATGACGACAAACCTCTCCGAAGACGAGATCACCCGACTCTACGACGCCACGCGCCGTACGCTCATCGATTGGACGGAACGTCTGCGCGCCGAGGCCGCGGTGATGTTCCCCGAGAAAGTCACTGCGTTTCGTCCCGACTTCGCCGTCCACGGCCGCTACGGCAAACCATGTCCTGATTGCGGCTCGCCAGTGCAGCACATCGTCTACTCCGAAAACGAGACGAACTACTGTGCGCGCTGCCAGACCGGCGGCAAGCTCCTCGCCGATCGGGCGCTGTCCCGGCTTCTGCACAGCGATTGGCCGAAATCGATTGACGAGTTGTGAGTTGGACCATTTCAAAAACCGCATCACCACAGAGGCACAAAGGTCACAGAGACCCTCCGTGTCATTTGCGTCTCGATAACCATCAGACCTGACCCCCAGTCCTCTCCGAGGGCTCGCGCTCTTGCAGCGCGGCGATGCATGCACGCTTTAGCCGCGGGATATTCTGTTCGACCGCGCGATAGATGAGGACGAGGTCCAGGCCCAGGTAGTCGTGCACCAGAACGTTCCGGAATCCCGACAGCCCGGTCCAATCCACATCCGGATAGGAGTCCTTGATCGACGCGCTTAAGCGCTGACTGGATTCAGCCAAGGTCTGCAGGTTTCTGATGATCCCATCCTGAATCAGAGTCGATGAGAAGAAGCTCTCCGGCCCGGCGGCTGAGTACTCCTCAATGCGGGCGATGCAGCGAAGAACATGCTTCAGATAAACGCTGTCGTCCTTCACAACGCGATAGCCTCTTCGAGGACCTGATCGCGGAGTAATTCATCGAGGCCCCGCTCCGTAATGATCTGCACTCTGCGCCCGAGAAGTTCTTCCAGGTCGGCGACCAGCCCACCGGGAAACCACGCGCTCGGTTCTGCGCCGACCTCGACTAGCAAATCGACGTCGCTCTCCGGTCCGGCATCACCTCGCGCCATCGAGCCGAAGACCCTGACGCCCGTCACGCCATGCTGGCGGGCCAGCCGGAGTATCTGTTCCCTCTTCAAATGTACGAGGTCAACCATCGGGTTCTTCTTTCGATCGATGTCACTCTACCGCTTGCGATCCCGGCGCGCTGGAGTGCCTCTATGCCGCGATGAGCGGCACGAACTCATCCCGCTTGACCGGCGGAAAGCCCAGCTCTCGCAGCACGCGGTTGAAGGCAGCTACAGAAAAGGTGCCGGGAGCCGTGATCTCGACGCCGATCGGTCGTCCGCCTCGGGCGTAGTCGACAAGGAGACCCCCGTCGACTCGACGTGTTCGCACGCTGCGCTGACCAGGGCGGCGTGGCAAGTAATAGTAGGCCGCAATCGCTTGCCCTCGCCGGTAAGTCACTTCGAGATACGGGGTATTGATCATGGCTCAAACTCGTCTTCGACTGGGTACGCCGTGACTACAAGCATGAGGCGTTCAGATGCCAGCGGCTCTACGATCACTTCCCACGCTCGTCGACCGTGCCGCGTCACGATGGCCCATCGTCCGGCAACGACGTCCCGCCGATAGCCCTTCGCTTTCTCCAGCATACGCCTGAGATCCACTTCCGTGAAGCGCCTGTCCTCCATCCGCTTCAACAGATGAGGACCGAACTCTAAATCCCACGCCCACCATGGCGGCCATCCACGTTTGTTCAACTGTCCGCTCCAACCGCGCGGGCGGCTTCGCCCAAACTGCCGTCGTTGACTCTAGACGGATAGGCCAATGTCGTCAAAACGATCGCGTCAGGTCCAGCATCAACACCCGAGGTCGCCCCACATTTCGCCGACCCTCTAACTTTCCCCCATTCCCGGCGTCTATCCCCTCAGACCGATGGATGCTTCCCTCAACATAGACTCACTGCGGGACTTGCCCGGGACCTTGACGAATCTGACGATCACGCCGCAAACGCCCACGAGCGAGGACGACCTTCGCTTGGCGCGAGCCTGCGCGGACGGCAGCTCCGAGGTGTTCGCAGCGATCTACGCCAGCCACGGCGAACGCATGAAGTCGATCGCTTTCAACCACCTCGGCAACATCTCCGACGCCGAGGATGCGGTGCAGGAGACGTTTCTCAAAGTGCATCGGGCGGCAGCGGGCTACAACGGCGAAGCATCGTTCATGACCTGGCTCTATCGCATCCTCATCAACACCTGCTACGACCTGCTTCGGAAACGCAGCCGCCGGATACGGGAAGCACCGATCGATGACGTTGTCGCCGGCAGCCGCGCCGCGCATGCGGTGGACGACGTCAAACGGATGGCCTTGCGCAAGCTCCTCAACGAATTGCCCGAGCAGCGCCGCACGGTCTTCGCGTTGTTCGAGATCGAGGGACTGAGCCACGCCGAGATCGCCGGCATCCTCGACATCACCGAAGGGAACTCGAAGTGGATTCTCTTTTCGACGAAGAAGCAGTTGCAGGAGCAGTGGAAGGCTGGGGGCTCGTGATTCTCAGTGGATTAGTGATTAGTGGATCAGAGACAAGAGATCAGAGATCAGGGTTCTGACAACCGATAACCGACAACAGACAACGCGCCGAAGGCGCAAACCCAAAGCCATGAAAATCAACTGCAATCAACTTGACGATCTCCTGCTCGAAGGCGACCAGCTCTCGCTCCAAGTCGCTGCGCGGCACGCCGCGGGGTGCGATGCGTGCCTGGAAAAGCTGGCGAGCTGGAACGAGATCTCCGCCACCGCCGGCGACCTGCGGACTACCTGGAACAACGACATGCTCTGGCCGCGGATCGAGCGCGCGATCCGCGACGACAAACGCCGCAGACGGACGAGCGTGTGGCAGATCGCCGCGGCGCTGATCCTCCTGGCCGCACTCGGAGCGGCGGCGTGGATCGCGCAGCGGAAGATGCACGCGGCTGATTTCGATAACGCGATCCTCGAAGTCGCCGCCGTCGACGAAGTGGAGCGCGCCGAACAGGCCCATATCGCGGCCATCAACCACCTCGAAGCCATCACCGCTTCGAAACTCGATCAACCATCGACGCCTCTTCTCGTCAGCTACAAAGACAAGCTGATGATGCTCGACGACGCCATCGCCGAGTGCCAGAGCGCCATCAACAAGAACCGGCAGAACGCTTATCTCCGCACGCAACTGCTGACGATGTACTCGGAAAAACAGCGGACGCTGCAGGACGTCATCCAGGAGGAGAACCATGCTACGAATCAGTAAGTTGTGCGCCACCGTGCTGCTCTTGATTGCCGCGCCGGCACTTTGTGCCGACCGCTTTGAGCGCACGTTCAGCAGAACGCAGACGTACGCCGGCGGGCGCATCTCGATCGATCATTCCTTCGGCGCTGTGGCCGTTCACGCCGGTGCCGGCAACAACGTCGTCGTCCACGCCCTGATCCGCGCATCGGACGCCGAGCTCGGAAAGGCCATTACGATCTCCGTATCCGATGCGTCCGCGAGCGGCATCTCCATCAAGACCGAGTACCCGGAGAGCTTCCTTCACGGATTCCACACGTCGAATTCCTATTCGGTCGAGCTCGACGTGACGATGCCGGCAACCGCACCGCTTACGCTCCACAACCGCTTCGGCAGCGTCGACGTCTCGGGCATTCATGCCGCAAGCGAGATCGTGAACGCGCAGGGTCCCGTTGTGCTGCGCGATAGCCGGGGAGCGCAGCGGGTGGAGAGCTCGTTCGGGTCGATCCTCGTCGAGCGCAGCGCGGGAGACACGACCGTGCAGAACGCCAACGGCTCGGTGCGCGTCGTCAATGTTGACGGCTCGCTGAACGTGACGAACCGCTTCGGCTCCGTCACGGTGAACGACACGCACAACGTCACGATCCACAACGGCAACGGCTCCGTCGAGCTGCTCGGCGTCGCGGGCAACGCCACGATCGTCAATTCGTTCGACACAGTGACCGTCGGCAACGTCTCCGGCGATCTCGATCTGAGCAACCAGAACGGCCGCGTCGACGTTCACGACATCAAGGGCCGGGCTGTGATCAAGAATTCGTTCGGCACGACGAAGTTCCTCAACATCGGACGCGATCTTTCCGTGACGACGAACAACGGCAGCATCGAAGGCTCGCACGCCGGAGGTGGCGCTACGCTCACCGCGAGTTTTGCCGCGATCGCGGTGCGCGACATCGATGGACCCGCTCACATCAAGAACTCGAACGGAAACGTCACGGCCACCGACATCCGGGGAAACGTCGACATCGATACGAAGTTCGGACTGGCGCGGGTCGAGCTGATCAAAGGCTCCCTCGACGTCGAGAACGCCAACGGCGGCGTGACGGCTACCGATGTCTCCGGCGGCGTGCGTGTCCACACGAGCTTCGCCGCGGTGCTGCTGAAGACGATTGCCGGCCCCGTCACGGTGGAGAACGCGAACGGCTCGATCTCGGTGGCCGATCTCCGCGGAGCCTGCGCGGCAATCAATCTGAGGACGACCTTCGCATCGATCAGGCTGGCCATTCCGCACAACAACGGCTACCAGGTCGACGCACGAACGAGCTTCGGCTCGATCACGACCGGCGTGCCGGTGACGATCACGTCGAAGTCGGATAACGCACTACGAGGAACGATCGGCAACGGCGCATGCCGCATGCAGCTCGAGACAGCGAACGGCGGAATCAACATCGAGTGAGCCGCCGATCGAACGGACAAAAAAAGCGCCGCTGCGAGCAGCGGCGCTTTTGACATCATCGATGAATCGAGCTTAGTCGAGCTTGATCGACTTCTTGTTCTTGGCGCGGCGCGACTGGTCCTTCGCCTTGTACTCGTCGAGGCAGGCGTCCTTGTCGACCATCGCGCAGCCGAGGTATTCGGAGATCTCCTGAATGATGGCGCGGATCGCTTTGCCGGTGGGGGTCTTCTCGTAGTTGGAGAGGTGTCCGCCGAAACCGCCGCGGTAGACGCTGACACCCATGCCGCCGCCGGTGGAGCGGGCCTCGACGGTCCGCGTCACGACGATCTCGCCGCTCGTGGTGTCGACGACGCGAAGATCGACGGCGATGTATGCCTCTTCCTGTTTTCCACCGACGCCGATTCCGTGGAAGCTCAGACCGCCGCCGGTCTCACGCGTCTGCGAGTCGAACGCGCTGACGGTGGCGATGACGACGTACTGCGCGCCGGTCATCTGGCCGAGCTTGGCGCCGGTCGACTTCTTGACGCGGCCGGAGGTGGCCAGGTCCTGCTCGTCGAGCACGGCGCCGATCTTGTGGCGCTCGACGAGCTTGAACTTCTCGGTAGCGGCGAGCTCATTGCTCAACATGCCGGCCAGGTCGCTGCCGACGTCAGACGACCACCAGCCGGCGGACGTGTCGTTTCTGAATTCCGCGACGGCGAGTACCGGCTTGGCGGCAAAGGCCGACGAGATGAACAAGGTAAGCGAAGCAATCACGAACAAGACTTTGCGCATCGTTTTCTCCTGTGGTTTTGTGCCGCGAACTGTACCGCAGTTTGAAGCGGCAAGCGTGATGGGGGTCACCGGGGAGGGGGTCGGAGCGGCGGCGGGGGTCGGGGGTCGGAGTTTCCTGGCCGGGAGAGGGACTCAAGGAGACTGCTCCGACACCCGACCCCCGAAAACCGACACCCGCGAAAAAAAGGAGCCGGAGCAACTCGCTCCGACTCCCGACTCCCGAAAACCGATACGCGAAGAATCAGTATCTGCCGCCGTCGACGTTCTCGAGGCGAAGCGCTTCGAACACACCGTTGCGTGTCCAGTCGCCCGAGATCTCGGCGTAATCGCCCGGTCGCAGGTCTTCCAGCCGGCGGTCGCGGATGAGCGCCGTCACGAAGTTTCCGGAAGTGTCGTCGCGGATCACCAGCGTTCCCCTGCGGTAGTCGACGGTTTCGACCACACCGCGGAGCAGACCGGAGCTGTACGTGTTTTCGTAGCCGTATCCAGCGCCGTCGTAGTAGTCATAGGCTTCCACGTAGCCCAGCGGATCGTAGTAGCCGCCGAAGTTCAGCGAAAGGCCCACCCGCAAGCGAGGAAAGAGGCCGATGCGCGCCTCAGGAATCCAGACCGGATAGCGGCCACCATCGAGCCAGATGCGGTACCCGCCGCGCTCGTGCGTGAAGCGGTTAATGCGGCCTCCGATCGAGTAGTTCCGGCGCCCGCGGCTGTCGTACGCGGGACGGTTGTTGCGGGAACTGAAGTTCTGCGTGCCACCGTTGTAGCCGGTGCGTCCACGATCGAAGGATCCGCGGTTGCGATACGCATCCGACTGAATCGCGCCGTTGTAGCGGGAGGCGTCGTTCGAACGGCTGCGCGTTTCGTTGCGGTACGTGTCGCCGTAGGTACGGCTGCGGTCGTTGTTCCGATACGTATCGTTCTGCGTACGGCCGCGGTCGTTGTTGCGGTACGTGTCGTTCTGCGTACGGCCGCGATCGTTATTCCGGTAGGTGTTGTTCTGCGTGCGGTTGCTGTGATCGTTCGACCGTGAGCTTCCGTGGTCGCGACTGTCACTCGACCGTCCGCTGCGCTCATGGCTGTGATGGTCGTTCGTCGCATCCGAGTGACGCGATTCCGCAAAAGCGGACGTTCCCACGAGCGCTGCAATCGCCACCGCGCCCGTCATGCTTGCTGCTAACCTCTTTATGCTGTTCATGTTATCTCCTTAGGACCGATGACTGCTGCGCTCTACTATCGCAATCTGTCTGCCAGAACCGGCGCCGTGCACCGGAGATGCATAATGAAGATCATGAACGCCGCCGCGCTCCCTCCCCTGCCGCTGGCCGAATGGAAGCCCACCTGCGACACGCTGCACATGTGGACCCAGATCATCGGGAAGGTGCGGCTGAAACTCGCGCCACTTCTGAATCACTGGTGGGAAGTGCCACTCTACGTGAGCGCGCGGGGACTGACAACGTCGGCGATCCCGTACGGCGATCTGGTTCTCGACTGCGAGTTTGATTTCGTGGATCACCAACTCCTGATCCGCGCGAGCAACGGACGCACCGCACGCGTAGCGTTGCAGCCGCGCTCGGTCGCCGACTTCTACCAGGAGACAATGGCCCGGCTGCGGGAGTGCGGTGTCGACGTCGAGATCTGGCCGGTGCCGTCCGAGGTCGATAACCCCATTCGTTTCGACGAAGACCACGAACACGCGTCGTACGATCGCGACGCCGTCGAGCGCTTCTGGCGCGTGCTGATGTTCTCGGACCGCGTGCTGAACCGCTTCCGGGCAAGGTTTATCGGCAAGAGCAGCCCGGTGCATTTCTTCTGGGGGAGCTTCGACCTCGCGGTGACACGATTCTCCGGCCGGCGCGCGCCGGCAACCCCGACTGCCGATGTGATCACCCGCGAAGCCTACTCGCACGAAGTGAGCAGTTGCGGCTGGTGGCCGGGTGGCGGCGCCTTCGAAGCGCCCGCGTTTTACGCGTACGCGGCACCCCAACCCGAGGGCTTCAAAGGGGCGAAGGTCGAGCCATCGCAGGCGTTCTACAGCGACGCCTTCTCGGAGTTCGTTCTCCCCTACGACGCAGTCCGGGAATCCGCAGATCCCGAGGATTCCCTGCTGCGATTCTGCCAAACGACGTACGTCGCCGCGGCAGATGCGGGCGGGTGGGACAGGGCCGCGCTGGAGCGCGTCGAGATGAACGCTTGACCGCCAGGTTTGGAATCGGCGGGTACGGGGGATGCCCCAGTGGGACCCGGGACGTACCCCAGTGCGACATGGTGGTGTCCCAGTGGTACATGGTCGGTGTCCCAGTGGTACATGGTCGGTGCCCCAGTGGTACACGGTCGGTGTCCCAGTGGTACATGGTCGGTGTCCCAGCGGTACACGGTCGGTGTCCCAGTGGTACATGGTCGGTGTCCCAGTGGTACACGGTCGGTGTCCCAGTGGTACACGGTCGGTGTCCCAGTGGTACACGGTCGGTGTCCCAGTGGTACACGGTCGGTGTCCCAGTGGTACATGGGGGGTGTACCAGTGGGGCACGGGGGTGCCCCAGTGGGACACGGGGGACAGCCCCAGTGGGACATGAGGTCTCCTTGTCACAGCTGTGGACCCCTCAGTGCCGCGCTCCGTACCGCTGGCGACGAACCGTTACCCCTCGGTCCCGCACCGGCGAGCCCCTGGTCCTGGCAGCGTCGACTCGTTCTTCGCGCACGGGGAACCTGCCGGTACGCGCTGCGAACTACGCGGTCCGCCAGGCTATCCTCGGATCGCAAGGCTCCCCTGCTGCGATTCTGGCAGACGACCTACGTCGTCCCGGCAGATGCGGGCGGAGTGGGATCGGGCGGCGCTGGAGCTTGGGCTAAAGAACTCAGCCGGGTGGCAACGACCCTTTGATCTCGACGACGTCGAGAACGTAAATGATCACGTTCTTCAGGCGCGTCAGTAAATCGGACGGCGTGCGCCCGTCGCGCGCAACTGCCATCACGGGAACCGACGCTGCTATGGAAACGACCAGAGTGAGACCCAGAACATATCGGCGAACCTGATTCCGCATAAATCCTCCTCGTTCTCGGACGGACGAGTTCATCGCCTTCCAATTACGAGGTGATGCAGATCACGGAATCCTGAGTCTTTTTTTACTGAATGTGCTGAAATTCTTCGTGGGGATGGTTTGGCAGACGCTCCAGGAACATCCGGACATGCCGAACCGCCTCGATCGTTGCCTTGCCTGACGCGACTGCCTCGGCAAGATACGCGAGTGCCTTTTTCGCACTTCGCATCACCCCTTCAGAGGAGAAGGTCACGGAGATCGCACGGCAAAGATCCGGCACGCGATCCACCTCACCAACAGCGAGGAGGCCTGCCACCAGGTCGAGAGTTGCGAGGGCGGCGTCGTTCGCCATTCCCAATTGGAGAAGCCGAATCCTGGATGCGTCCAGCCCTGCCAAGCCCTCTTCGTAAGATCCCGTCTCGAGTTTCAACGCAGCGACCGCCCAGGACACTCGCGCGTACTCGGTGGGAAGATCGAGGGCCACCAGCAAATCAAGCGCGCTAGCATAGAACTCCGTCGCCTTGTCATGTTCACCCAGACGCGTATAACTGTTCGCAGCGTTAACAAGCGCGCGAGACAGAATCTCGACTTCCCCAGTGGAGCGCGCAAGGCCAGCGACCCGTTCCATCAGCCCAGCCGATTCGATGTCGCGATCGGCACAGTAGTAGCCAAGACCCTCGGCCATCAGCGCAGAGAGGTAGCGCCCCATATCGCCGTATTCTTGAAAGGTAGTTGCCGCCGCCCGAGCGTTTGTGACGGCGTCGTCGAAACGTTCCATCTGGCAATACACCGTCGCCCTCACGTACGCCACGATCGCCAGATCGAAAGGTTCCGGACGTTCATCCGATGCAAACGCCTTCTCAGCCTCGTCGAGAGCGGCCTCGGCTTCCCGGAAACGGCCAAGGTATCGGAGAGCGTTGGCCCTCTCCTTCCAGGCCGTTCCGGCGAACCAGGCGGACTTCGACTTCGCCGGCTCGGGCAGCTTCGCGCAGATACTCAGGGCAGTATCCGCGAGCTGCAGCCCGTACTGCGGCTGCTGCTCGTGCGTCTTGTTCGCGATGGCACAGAGCAGCCGGATGACCGCGAGGGTTCGGAAGCGCGGATCATCGCCAACGCGCGCCTCACTGAATCGAATTGGCGACTCGACGATCGGGAGCAGCACTTCGCGGGCATAGCGATCCTCGGCCGCGATCGCGCGCGCTTGGGCCATGAGCTCGGGAGGCGCCTCGCGCCGGACGGCCATCGAGTCGGCGATCTGCCATGACAGCGGATCGCGAAGGGCGTCGTCGAAGGTGGCAACGAGCTGAAGGGCCTTGCTGCACTCGGCACAGCGGGCGAGATGTTGCTCGATGGACTGCGGGTCGGTGATGCTTTCCCGGCGCAGGACGTACTCGGATAACTGGTCTTCGGTGTAGTGACTCATGATCGTGAATGGGTGATCGTTTGATAGATCTGTCGGGCGCGTTTACGGCAGGAGGAAAGCAATTGCCAGATGTAGGCCGGAGACGTATCGAGCTCCTGCGCGATCGATTCCGCGCTTTCGTCGCGGAGGTAGTAGCGGCGGAGCGTTTCGCTGCACTTGCCGCCAAGACGTGTCAGCGTCGAAGCCAGACTCAGGCGCAGCGCCCAACGTTCCAGTTTTGCCGCTTCATCGTCGTTGGGTGTCAGCTCATGGTGTGGCAGGAGCGGCACTTCGTGCTCCCGTTTCCGCCAGTAGTGCTTACAGGCGTTGTTGATGGATCCGATCAGGAATGCTTTCGGGTCGAGCGCCTCGGGCTGACGTTCCAGAAATGACGCGAAAATATCGTGAACGAGGGCCTCGGCGTCGGAGGAACAGATGCGGTAGCGGTACTGAGCGATCGAGCGCAGCAGGCCCTCGTGCTCGCGGTAGAGCACGTCCAGCGACTGACTCGCCAATGTGTCGGAATGATAATTCGTCACGATCGCCCACCGCGAGTGTGCCCGGTTTCGGGTTGCTCCGAAAGCACAAATCGTCCGACGCACTGGGTCCGTTTTGAACCCCAGCTTGTGACGCCGGTACTCCGAACGCCACTCCCACCTGCCCGGCTTCGCAGTCCCGACGGACCCTGTTTCTGCCGTCAGGAGGCGTTGCTTGGCACCGTTGCCGGCCCGAATCCTCATCGCCGATTGATATCTCCTGTACAAGGAGTGACGGAAAGGCGGCAGTCCCTACCCCTCCATCACAAAAAAAGACGGATTCGGGCCATCTTTTTTCCCCGCCGGGTAGAATCAGTCACTTATCAGGCACTTGACGGCGAGAGTGCCAGACGGCGAATGCCATCCCAGCATCGTCGCAAGCGAAATGCCTACTCCTATGCGATACGACGGCGGAGCGTACCAGACGCGGATATCGCGCTCGCGCTCGTCAGCGTTCCGTCGCTGTCTCGCTACGCCAACCGGCGAGGATCATCGGCAGAGGATGGAGCTCTCGTCGTAGCGGATCAAGCGCGAGGCCAAGCGCCTCGAGTGTAAAGGCGCCGAGAAGATTGCAGTCGTCAGGCTCACCAAAGATGACGTCCGCTCCGCCGATGCGATCCTCGTACCGGAAAAGCGCGACGCCTTTTCGCCGGGAGATCTTCCGGCCGTCAGCGAGCCTGAAGTCCTGCGTCGAAATCGGCTTGATTCCCAGCGCGTCAAGAGTCGCTGCCGGAACCACGCTATAGATCGCACCTGAATCGATCAGAAGCTCGACTTGCCCCATCTCTTCAGGTCGGGCGACGTTGCCAACCTTGAGATTCAATACCGCCAACCCCATTGATCGATACTACCTCGGCTGTGACGGTGGCTTGTTCGTATCAGTCGGCGGCGGCTTGTTCGTGTCGGTCGGTGGCGATTCGCCCGTCGTTGTCGTCGGAGGCGGTTGATCCGTGCGCTCGCGGCTTGGAGCTCGGTTCGGTTCGCGATTGGGATTCACCTGATCGCGACGCGGCTCTCCTGACGTGGTCGTAGGCGCCGGCGTGGCAGTGCCGGTCTTGAAGATCCCTCCGCCGAGCGTGTTGTCTCCCGGTTCGGGTGGCAGCGGCGGCAGACTGGTCGTCGTAACCTCGGGCGAGACAGGCATCCCGGCTGTGTCGAGCGTGATCGGATTGCCAAATTGATCGACTGCCGGTGCCGGCGCTGCCTGCGGGCTATGCAGCGGACACGGATTCATCGGCTGCGTGCCCGACTTGAACGCTTCCGTGACGACTGAGCTCGGTGGGCAGGCCGGCACGGCCAGGCCTCCGCTGGTCTCATCGATCTCGGCCATCGCGATGCCGTCGGGCAACGCGAAGTCGGCGTTCGGTTGGCCCGCAGTCACTGCCTGCATGTAGCGAGTCCAGATAGGGACGGCGCCCGAGCCGCCAGAGAGTCCGGTCGGCTCGTTGTCGTCGAATCCGAGCCAGGTCAGCGTCAGCGTCTTCGGAGTGAATCCGATGAACCAGGCGTCGCGTTTGTCGTTCGTCGTGCCGGTCTTGCCCGCGGCGATGAGCTTGAATCCCATCGAGCGCGTTGCCGCCGCCGTCCCGCGGTCGACCACGCCCTTCATCACGTTAAGGAGGATGTACATGTCCCGTGCTGGAAAGACCTGCACGGCCTGAACGTCCCCGCCGGCGGAGAGCAAATGGTTTCGATCGTCGGTCACGAACTTCACCGTGTGCAGCGGGACGCGCGATCCTACCCGTGCAATCGTCGCGTACGCGTCGGCCATCTCGATCGGTGCAACGTCGATTGCGCCGAGGAGCATCGACGGATTCCGGGAGTCGATGTCGGACGTGACGCCGAGGGTGTGCGCAGTTTTGACGATCGGATCGAGCCCGCACGCCAAACCGATACGCACCGACGCCGAGTTGAGCGACTGCTCCAGCGCTTGCGCCACCGTCACGGTCTGGTGGTAAACGTCTTCATAGTTTCGCGGCGACCAGTCTTCGGAGAGCTTGCGCTTGTAGACGAATCGCGTGTCGCTCACGAGCGTCGCCGGCGTGATGTTCTGATTCGACAAGCTCGGCTCGAAGGCCGTCGCATAGACGAACGGCTTGACGAGCGATCCGATCTGACGCTTGGCGTTGAGCGCTCGGTTGAATTGATTGATGTCGTAATTGCGGCCTCCGATCAACGCACGGATCTCGCCCGTCGGCACGTCCACGCTGATGAGTGCGCCTTGCAGCGGCTGATCGGGCCGGAGCAGACGCCTGCTCCCCTTCTCCAGCGCCGAAAGACCTGCCTCGATGGTGCGCGCGGCGTTGTCCTGCGCGTTCAGATCGATGGCCGTGTAGATCTGCAGCCCGCGGCCTTTGACGTCTTTGATGCCGTAGTCGCTGGCCATCTCCTGCAACACGCGATCGACGTAGTACGGGATGGACGAAAGGCCGCTGCGCTGCCGGAACGGACGCGGCGGCAGCGCCGTGGCCGTCGCCTTGTCGTATTCATCGCGCGTGATCTTTTTCTGACTGAGCATCAGGCCAAGCACCGTCGCGCGGCGCTGCATGGCCAACTCCGGATGCGTGAAAGGCGAGTAGTTGTTCGGACTGCGGATCATGCCTGCCAGCAGCGCAGACTCGGCGAGCGTGAGCTCGGACACCGGCTTACCAAAGTAGAAACGCGCGGCCTCGCCGACCCCGAGGATCGAGATCGATCGGTTGCGCCCGAGGTAGATGTCGTTGAGATAGGCCTCGATGATTTCTTTTTTCGAATACTTGGCGTCGAGAATCACCGCCATGAACGCTTCGGTGACCTTTCGCTTGTAGGTCCGCTCGTTCGTCAGGTAGTAGTTCTTCACCAACTGCTGCGTCAGCGTCGATCCACCTTCGGCCACGCCACCCGCGCGGATGTTGCGAAACAGTGCGCGAAACAGACCGATCGGATCGACGCCCGGGTGATGCCAGAAACGAACGTCCTCGGTCGCGACGACCGCATCCTGCAGCGACTTCGGCACCTGATCGAGCGTGACGGGTCGCCGGTTCTCGAGCTGATCGCTGAGGATCGAGGTGAGCAGCTCCGGTTCCAGCGCCGCGTTGTCGATGGGCGAGGCCTGGCGCAGAGAGACGACGGAGCTGATCGCACCATTCGTGAATGCGATGCGCACCGGCTGCGAAGGGTACTCACCGGTTGGATGAGTGAACGGACGCGTGTAGACGTCGATCTGATTGCGGCCCGGTACGAAATCGCCTGACCGCGTGAGTGAATCCGTCTGCCGGTAGCCAAGGCGGATCAGCTTCTCGACGAGATCGTCGGGAGCCAGCACCACGCCGCTGTGCAGCGGGGTGAAGTCGGTGAAGATTCGCGTCGGCAGCGAAAGGCGCCGGATCTCGAACTTCCCGACGGATTGTTTGTAGACGTAGAGCGTCAACCCGAGGATCAGGGCGAGGATCACCGCAACGGAGATCGAGATCGCCTGGAAGACGGTGCGGCGGCGAGGGAGATGTGTTGCGAAGGTCGGCATGGTTTATAAAGCAGAGATCAGAGACAAGGGATCAGAGATCAGGGGATGAAACTTCAGAGGTCAGGGTCTGTCAGGGTTCGGAGATCAGAGATTAGAGACATTAGAGACATCTCCCTCGCCTGATCTCTGATCTCTTGTCCCTTGTCTCTTCGCTCGTTTCTCGTCTCTTCATCAGCGAGCGATAAGTGCAAGGTTCCGTCCACCTCGCTTCGGATCGCGGCGATAGGAGTGAAAGATCGAGTCATCGCAACGCGTACAAAGTCCCGAGTCGTGAACGTTTTCCGGCGCGAAGCCTCGCTGGACGAGCAGCGCCGCGGTGAGTCCGGCAACGTCGACATGCGGTTTTGCACGGCTGCGGTCGACGAAGGTTTCGGCATCGGTGTACGAGGCGCGAAGTTGATCGACGACCTCCTCCCCCACCTCGAAGCAACACGCCCTAATCGTTGGCCCGAGCCATGCCTGAGCGACCACGGCATCGAACGCAGTCTCGCGCTCGAGCACGTCGAGCATCTCTGCCGTGATTCGCTGCGCCGCACCGCGCCAGCCGCAGTGGACGTTGGCGATGATGCCGTGCTGCATGTCGGCAATCGAGACCGGCAGGCAATCGGCGATCTTGATCGCGAGCGCTGCGCCCGTCGATGCCGACCAGAGTGCATCGCAGGAGTCGCACTCGCGCCATCGTTCGCCGGCAGTCGCATTGACCACGTTCTTGCCGTGGACTTGCGTGCAACTGGAAAGCGCAGCATCGACGCCGAAGCGATCGCGAACGACGCGCACCAACCGCGCAGCGACGTCATCGTTGAGCCGTCCTTCGAAATCGATAGTCGTGCAAAAGAGCGCCAGTCCTTCGGGTAGCGACGGAGGGACGACGATGCGGCCGATCTCGCTCTGCTCGATGATCCAGTTCACGGCGGCGGATTGTACGCAAAGGACGAGGTAAACTTGTCACGTGCCGACGAAGGTTCGGGAAGCTGTCCGGATGATCGAGCAGGACGGTTGGATTCAGGTGAAATCGCGTGGCGGCCATCGTCAGTTCAAGCATCCAAAGAAACCAGGACGGGTCACGATTTCGGGCGGATCAAGCGACGACATAGCGCCAGGTACAATGAACAGCATCCTCAAACAGGCGGGCCTCAAGCGATGAACATGCATCGATTCCTCATCATCATCGAAGACGCTGGCGCGAATTTCTCCGCCTACTCCCCCGACCTCCCCGGTTGCGCCGCGACCGGCAAGACCCGCAGCGATGCCGAGGCGAATATGTACGAGGCCATCCAGATGCACATCGAAGGTCTCCGCGAAGACGGGCTGCCTGTTCCGGAATCGACGGCGTTCGCGGAGTACATGCTCATCGGCGCTGAATCGGCGTAGACGACCTACCCAACCCACTCCGCAATCAGTATCCCCAGCTCTTCATCCCGTCCGCCGAAGCCGTGATCGGCGTCGCGCATCACGATGAGCTCTGCACGATCGTTGACGTGCTCCGAAAGAATGGCCACGCAGCGCAGAACATCGCCGAAGCAGTACTCATCGCGATCGCCGTAGATGTAGAGCGACGGCTTGCGGATGGCACGGATGAATCGAAACGGCCGGCGCGAGAGTTTCACGCCGCGCATCGCTTCCATGAACGGAAAGACGTTGTAGTCCCCGTTGGGATTGGCGACGTCGTAGAGCGAGCGCCAGCTGATCATCATCGGGCTCACAGCGCGCGGCGCGAGCTCTTCGCCACGCCGCGCTTTGATCATCGCTCGCGATCTGGTCAGCATCGCCTTGAAGCGCCGCTTGCCGAGTTGCTCATAGAGCAAACCGGTGTCGTCGCCGCCCGCGATCAGCACGTAGCGCTTCACGCGATTGCGTGATTTGTAGTGGTCGTAGGCGGCGATTTTGTTCGCTCCGGTGGAGTGACCGGCCAGCGTTAGATCGCGATATCCGCGGTGCCAAAGCTCGCGGATCGCGCCGTCGATGTCGGCGACGCAGTCGCGAATGCGCTCGAATGATGCGCCGCCGAGGCTGGGACCGGCGCGGCGGACGAGTCCGGAGCCGCGGTTGTTGAAGGGGAAGAAGGCGATGCCACGATCGATGAAGATTTTCGCAAGAAGATTCGTGCGGCGCGATTCGAAAACCGACGCACCGAGACCGTGCAGCCAGATGATGGCGCGCTTTGACGCGCGCGCCGGTTCGTACAGCACCCCTGCCAGAGCAACACCATCCGCCGTCTCGAACGTTACGAGGCGGCAGGCGGGCTCGGCACGATCTGGCGTTGCTCGCCGTCCCATCGCCACATCCTTTCGCGCGTCAGGTGCGTCCCTCCGAGCCAGAAGCTCGGGTTGTTGATCTCGACGAAGTCGATCTTCCCTTCCATCATGTTGCGCCCCGCCGGCGTCAGCGTGAAGAGCGCTTTCGGCGGATTCGCTTTCTCTTCGCCCATGATCGTGATCACCGGCACGGCTGCGCTGGCGAGATGCTTGAGATGCCGCAGAAACTCGCCATCGCCGAAGCCGAAGCGCGGCGGCTTCTGATCGAAGCGCGTAAAGAGCGAGACGAAATCGCTGGCGCCCGCATCGATGCCCTCGACCGCGCGGCGCTCGACTTCGCCGAGTCCGTTGCGGATCGACGGAAAGCGCGAGGCGTGAAGCAGAAAACCGTCGCGAAGAAAGGGGAAGTCGGCAACGTCCGCGCTCAGAAAACGATTGAGTGATGTCGGATCGGCACTCGTGAACGCACTCCAGGCCAGCTTCGCCGCGCTGTTCATGGCCGGAGTGACCGCGGCCCGCGAATCGAATCGCGCAAAGATATCCTCCTCCGATTGCGCGCCCAGCGGCTCCGCGCACCAGATGAGCGAGATGCGCCGCACTTTCGAAAGGCGCGAGAAAAGATAGAGCAGGTGGACGAGGCAGAAGAGATCGTGCTCGAACCAGAGGACGACTTCCTCTTCCTCGTGCGCACGGTCGATGACGCTCTCCTGCTCGAGCAGCTCATTGCGGACCCGCAGGAGGTGCTCGCCATATTGCTCGGAGAGAAACGCCGCCCGCGTTTCCACCCACTCGTGCAGCGGAAGGCTCGGTTGCACCGGACCACCGACGAGCGATTCGCGGAAGGGCACGTGCCGCCCCGGAACCCCCGCCCGCCGCGCCAACAAAGCCGAGACGTCCCCGTTGTGGAAGTGCATCATGCGCGGGGGATGATAGCTGGTGTGGGAGTCGCGTGTCGGGAGTCGGGAGTCGGAGAGACCTCCGCGATCTCCGCGTCTCCGCGTGAAACGATTTGCTTTATCTCCGACCCCCGAGAACCGACACCCGCGCCTACGGTCTCCATCGCATCGTCAGCCACGCACGCGTCTTGTGCGTGGCCTGCACGCGCGCGATGCCGCCGCTTACCTGAAGCGCGGGAGTTTTCACGATCGGCATCGGCGGCACGGACACACTGCTCTCGACGCCGAGGAGATCGGTGTCGCCTCCGAGGTGATGGCGTTGCCAGAACACGGTCAGTCCTGACGCACCGATCGACAGGCGCTCCTGCCGATAGCTCTTGCCGGTCACCGAATCGCGCTCCAGCGCCGGATCGAGAACGCGAGCGATCAGCAGCGAGTCGGGCTCGATCGTCGATGCTGCGCCGCCTAGGGCGAGGTTTCGTCCGGCGCCGAGCGCAGCGCCGAAGGTGAGACCGCCGAGGCGCATCGAAGCGTGAGCCGTAGCCTGCGCGTGATTCGCCGAATCGGCAGCGACGTCGATTCCCTCGGAAGCGATGCGGCGTTGCCAGGTGACGGCATGCGCTTCAACGAATGCGCGATTGCGATTCTGCTCGAAGAGCCCGCCGCCGCTGATAGAGAGCCGCGCCAGCGGAAACTCTGCGTCACGCGTTGCCCGCAACTCCACACCTCGGCTTTCATGGGAATCGAATGCATGCACGCCGAGATCGACCGGCCATCCGCGCCACATCGAGGCGATCGCCACTCCTCGGGGCAACTCACGGCTACCGAACGCGCCGATCAGAATCGTATCGAGCCGCCCGGCGACGTCGCCGAGGCGGAGGCCAAGCTCGGTAGTGTGGCCGAATGCGGTGTACTGACCGCCAAAGATCGACCGCCACTCCCGACGCCCGATGCCGTAGTCGTGCGGCGTCACCGGCTCGTCGCGCAATGCAACGGGCGTGGCGGGCGGAGGCGGAAGGGCGGGAACGAGCGATCGATCGAATGCCAGCTTCGTCTGCGGCGCAGCACTCGTATCCGCCAGTCGCCGCACGACGAAACCGTGCGGCTCGATCGACATGAAAAAGAGCGACCCGTCCGGCGACGGCGCAGGATCGATTGCCATGCCGGAGACTCGTGTGACGTAGGTCGGACTGACGTAGGTCGGACTCTCTAGTCCGACGGAGAGCTCTTGTCGGACTGGAGAGTCCGACCTACGTACATCCGACCTACGTGTATCGAACTTCGCTATGTCGATGAAGCCGCGTCCGGCCACCGCGGCGAACAGCGCACCGTCCGCTCCCCATTCGGGAGCGAACGCGCCGATGGCGGGTAGGCGCTTTCCGTCGATCGCGACATGCCACTCTCCGTCCGCGTGCTCAGCCCATGCGATGCGGCCGTCCGCGGCGACGCGCGGATGCGAGTAGACGATGTCGAACGACGGCTCCGTTTGCGGCGTGACCTTGCCGGTCGTCAAGTCGACAACGACGAGTTGCGACGCGCCGAATCGATTGCGAACAGCAATCGCGCGCGTCGCATCGATTGGATCGGCGTCCTTCACATCCGCCAGGAGCGTCAGCCGCTCGACGCGTCCTGTCGCCGGCGCCCAGCGAAAGAGATCGTGATGCAGCAAGCCGTCGAGGTCCGGCTGTTTGTGCGTGAAGAGAATCGCCGCGCCGTCGCGCGTCCAGCGCGGATTTTCGATGCCACCACCATCCGACGGCTCATACGAATGTTGCGGCTTGCGCGGAAATGGTTTTGTTCGAACCGGCGCGACGTCTTCCGGATCGCGCTTCAACATTTCGGCGATCCGCTTCTGCGCCTTCGTCTCCTCTTCGTTCGCTCCGGTCGAATAGACGACCAGCTTCGCCTTCCCCTTCGCATCGCGTAGCACCATGGCCAGACTCTTTCCGTCGGGCGAGACGGCTGGATCTCCGCTGCCGCGCGACGTCTCCTCCCACAACTCCCCTTCCCGCCAGCCGCCCGCTCGCGCCAGCGTCATCGCGTTTTCGGACAGCTCTGCGGAGAAACGCCCGTACAACCGCTCCGGCGATTCGCCGAATACGCCCGTGAAGGCGTCGTCGAAACTACGCCGCTGGCGTGCCGTCATCCGCGCCCAGAGATGGCGCAGCGAATCGGGTCCGTTCTTCTCGACTAACCATTCGAGAAACGCCGAGCCGGCGAGGTAGGCCATCGATCCGCCGAGGAAGCGAGGATTGGAATCGAGTTGATCGTACTTAGGCAACTCACCGTTCATCGCCCACGTCCGCAGCACCGCCGCACGCATCGCTCCCGACGGACGTCCGCTGCCGGTGATGCGCCCTTCGATCGCCGTCGCGTATCCCTCCAGCACCCAGCGCGGCGCGTGCAGCGTGATCGGATTCAGCGGAAGCAGATGCGCCATCGCCCGTTCGAACGGATTGCGCGATGGCCGCAGCAGATGGACGAGATGCGCGGTCTCGTGCACGGTCAGCAGGTCGATCCAGTTCGAGTACTCGCCGATCACTTCCTCCGGCCCTGGCGCCTCCGGATACAGCACAATCCTCGGCGTATCCAACAGCGGAATGGTGGCGCCGTTCGGCTCCGCGATCGGGTTCTCGACGATCACATCCGTCACCGTCTCCGGCGCAAACCCCACCTCGGCCACTACCGCCGTGCGCACCGATTCGAGCCGCGACGCCGCGCGGATCGACCACGCTTCGTATCGCGCCGGATAGTGAACGCGAAAGTGCGCCGTCGTGATCGTGCGCCACGCTCCGTGCGGCGCCTGAGCGACGGCCGTGGCAGCAAAGAAGAGCGCGGCAAACGCGAACCTGCGGATCATGCAAAAATGCGCCTCATGAAACGACTGTCGATTCTGCTCGCCCTGCTGATTCCGTTCGCCGCCAACGCCCAGGAGAAGGCGCCGCCACACATCATGTTCGTGATGCACGGAGGCGCGGGAACGATCACGCGCGGCAGTATGACGCCCGAAGTCGAGAAACAGTATCGCGACAAACTCGAAGAGGCGTTGCGCACCGGGCAGGCAATCTTAATGAAGGGCGGCACGAGCGTCGACGCCGTCGAAGCGGGCATCCGCGTCCTCGAAGACTCGCCGCTCTTCAACGCAGGCAAAGGCGCGGTCTTCACCCACGAGGGAAAGAACGAGCTCGATTCCGCGATCATGGAAGGGAAGACAAAGATGGCGGGCGCCGTCGCCGGAGTGACGATCATCCGCAATCCGATCTCCGCGGCCCGCGCGGTGATGGAGAAGTCACCGCACGTGATGATGGTCGGCCGCGGCGCGGAGCTCTTCGCCACGAAGATGGGCCTCGAGATCGTCGACCCGTCGTACTTCTGGACCGAGCGCCGCTGGAAAGGCCTGCAACAGGAGTTGCTCAAAGAGCAGGAGCGCCAGGCCAATCCCCACGCCGAGATCAAGTCAGACGATGAGACCCGCCACGGCACCGTCGGCGCAGTCGCGCTCGACGCCGCCGGCAACCTCGCCGCAGGCACATCGACCGGCGGCACGACCAACAAGCAATACGGCCGCGTCGGCGACTCCCCGATCATCGGCGCAGGCACCTACGCCGACAACGACTCCGTGGCCGTCTCCTGCACCGGCACCGGCGAGTTCTTCATCCGCTGGACCGTCGCCCACGACATCGCCGCGCTCTACCAATACAAAGGACTGACCGTCGAACAAGCCGGCAACGAAGTCATCCACAAGAAACTCGAAGCCGTCAAAGGCGACGGCGGCGCCATCATCCTCGACCGCAAAGGCAACTTCGCCATGCCGTTCAACAGCGAAGGGATGTACCGCGGATGGATCGGCCCGGACGGGGTGCCGCACGTGTTGATTTATAAGGAGTAGTTGGACGACCCACAGTGGGTCAGTCCAACTCCCCGGCTGCTCCCGTCGGACCTATGCTTACGTGCCAGCGCACAGGGTGTCCACAATCGCCGCAAGCCGACTCAGTGTCGGGCGGATGCTCCCGAAGAGTGCATTCACAATCCTGACACTTCCACAGCTCTCCGGGGTATTCATCGTCGGGAATCAGAGACCCATCTTCTTCCACGCCAGCCTCACTAGTGGTCATCGAGGTTCTTTAGATATTTCATCGAGGTCCTTTAGATATTGACGTGCCATTGCGTCAACCTGTTCTCTCGTTGCACCGCTGGCACGCTCTGCATACAAGCTCACGGCTGCACCGATCGGAAGACGAATGAACGCCGGCTCTTTGTAAAACTCGTCGAGACCATTCACGATCTCGCCGGTTGTGCACTTGCACTTGTCAATGATTTGGGACCAGCCAGTTCGCGATACACCCTGCAGGTGTATCCCGTCGATCAGACCAACAATGTAACCTACTCTCGCCTCCGCAGGCATCCTCAGCCAATACCGGCCATTCCGAAGGCTGAGCGTGGTATCAGATGGATCTGCGGCAACAGCCTGCTGAACCGCGAACGCCACGATGGTCGCGAGAAGAGCTGTCTTGAGATTCACGGCTTTGTCTCCTCCCAACGGCGGCTAACAGTCTGTATCACTTCAAGGTTGAGTCTACGAACAACCGCCGTCAACTTGTCGAGATGGCACGAACCAGCCCCCTTCAAACCCTACACGTCGTTCGAGGGATCGTCGGCCTTTTGGTCTTTCACTTCAAGAAAGAAAGAACCCGGTCCTAGCTTCGCGCCAGCTCGCACGTTGGCCCGACGGCTCAACGCTGTGTTTGTTAATTTGTAAAAAACAAACAGCCCTATCATGAGCAGAATGAGGAAGGCGGTTATCGCACTCATCGCCTTACCCCGCTGGTTGCCGCCAGCGTTGTTAAGGTTTCCCCTACCTCTTGCGCCCGCTTCGTTTCTGCTTCAAGTTCGTTCGTGACCTTATCGGCTTCCTCAACGAGGGCTTCCAAGAGTTTCGGAATCTCTTTTACTGCGCGGATTCTCAACTGTCTCGGGGCATCATTGAACGCCCAAGCCGTTCTCGACCCATAGTCCGGATCAGAAGATTGGACGTTCCCGCTTTCTTCCGCCAGCGCAATACACCACTTTCCACCAATCTTCGCGTAGCCGATTTCGATCTGATCGTAGTCGCCATCTTGGTCTGGAGTACCACCATAGAATCTGTGCCACTTCCCTATGCCGAGGTTTAGTTTCTTAAGCACAGCCTCGATCGGCCCGATAGCCCTAGACAGCTCATCCGACGCTTTGTTCAGACGGTTGGCGGACTCTGCGAGACGTTGGAAGGATTGGGAGAGGTCCTGCGGTGGGGTGGGCGTAGCTTTGCCTGGATTGGCCATACATGCCTCCGGGATCCATTCGGATCAACTGCATAATGTGAGCTTGTCAGCTCGTTCATGTTTCCATCCTGCGATGGGCTCGACACCGTATCGGCTTTCACCGTGAGCTGAGAACGCCTCAGCAATCGAACGTTACGTATTGTACACCCATACCTCGAAAGGCTGTCCGAAAAAGCTAAAATCGTCCATTTCTGCGCGTTTCTTGCAGGTTCGGGACGAATCATGTTGTTTCGACGAGGGTCAAGGTTCGGTTTCCGGGAAGGGGTCAGGTCTAAAGTTGAAAGTGCCGGCGCGCGTTCACCGAAAAAATGCAAGGAGCGTATGCCGGCACTTTCAACTTTAGACCTGACCCCATGCCGCGGAAATCCCCGCCGCCCGTCCGCTTGCCCAGGCCCACTGGAAGTTGAAGCCGCCGATGCGGCCGTCTACGTCGAGGATCTCGCCGCAGAGGTAGAGGTTTTTGCACCGGCGCGATTCCATCGTGGCGAGATCGATCTCTTCGAGCGGGACGCCACCCGCGGTGACCTCGGCGTAGTCGAAGCCGCGGTCGCGGATGACCGGGAGTGTGAAATCGACCAGATCGCGAACGATGCGGCGGCGATCGTCTTTCGTCATGCGGCCGAGGGGCGTGTCGGGGGCGAGTTGGTTGAGGAGGCGCTCGGGCAGGCGGCCGCGCAGAACGCTGGCGACGGTTGCGCGCGGGTTGCGGCGGCCGGCGTCGAGCAGCATCGCTTCGAGCGAGTCGAAGGTTTCGCAGGGGAGGAAGTTGGCGGACAGCGTGGCCGGCTGATTGGCGATCCAGTGGCGGCTGACATCCAGAACAACAGGTCCGCTGAGGCCGAAGTGAGTGAAGAGCATCGATCCGCGGTGACGGTGCAACACGCGGCCGGTCGGCGACTTCACCGATAACTCGGCGTCGACGCTCGTGCCGCTGATCGCCGTGATCCAGTGGCCCGGCGTCACGATGAGCGGGACGAGCGCGGGGAACGTAGCCGTGATTGTGTGTCCGAGTCTGCGGGCGAGGGCGTAGCCGGAACCGTCGCTGCCGGTTTTGGGGACCGAGCGGCCGCCCGCTGCGAGGATGACGCGGTCTGCGTGTATCAATTTATTAACGATGAAGCCGGGCTCGATCGAGGTCACCGGCATCCCGCTCACGATCTCAACGCCGACAGAGGCAGCCGCGGCGAGAAGCGCATCGACGACATCGCGTGCCCGGTTGCTGATGGGAAAAATCTTGCCTGTCTCCTCGCGCTTGAGCGGGACGCCGAGGTCTTCGAAGAAGGCGATGGTGTCCGGGACGCCGAACGTGCGCAGAACCTTGGCGATGCCGTTCTGCATGCCGTTGAAGTCCTGCGCGCGGACGACTTCATTCGTGATGTTGCACCGTCCGCCGCCGGAGATGAGGATCTTCGCGCCGATCTTCTTCGCGCTGTCGATGGCGGCGATACGCAGCAACACACCCCGCTCGCGCGCGGCGCGGCCGGCGGCGATGGCCGCCATGAGCCCGGCGGCGCCGGCGCCGATTACGGCGATGTCGAAGTGGTCAGAGGGTGGCAAGGAGCTCAAGTACCTGATGAGCGCGCGCAATCGCTTCCGCGGCACTGGCCTCGGAGTCATCGATATCGTCGTCGTAATCAGCACGGTTTCGCAGAAAGCGAAGGCGAGTGAGGTGGGCTGTGATCGCGCCGCCGGCTTCACCGCGTTTCGCGTAGAACGTTGCCACTTCGCCATGCTCGGCAGCGCTCTGGCGAATGACGCCTCCGTGCCTTTCCCGCGACTGCTGCCGGGCCGTGGCAAAGGCGGCGTAATACGCGCGGCTCATCGCCGTACGCAGACAAGCATCACTGTCCACCGGCAGCTCGGACGACACCAGGGTCTCAGCGAGAGTGAGGTAGCCGCGCCAGTCGAAGGTCATTTGTAGGAGTAACCGAAGTTCACTTCGAACTGTGGATCTTCACGATCGCGGATCCACTGCCTTTCGAATTGAAAGAGGTCACTCAGCGTTGCTGCGCGCGGCTCGATCTCGATAAACAGATCCCGATCCCCGGATTCGTGATCGAACGCGAGCACAAGGTGCAGCGGGTGCCCAGGAAATGCCTCACTCAGTCTCTCCGCCGCCCGCGCCAGCTTCGCCCTCAACGCTGGATTGCCTGCGACGAACGCAGCCGCCTCTGGCGACACCGATTCGAACATGTCGTCGAGATCATTTGTCCGCTTCCGAGGAAGGGCGGCGCGAGAGGCTGAAACCCGTTTCCGCATTGCAACAGAGATTGTACGGCGAACTGGTTTGCTCACGCGAAGACCGCGAAGACTCAGTGCCCTTCGCGTCTTCGCGCCTTCGCGTGAGCGTCTTAGCGGCTTCGCGTGACAACACCGAAACACGATTCTACCGGCGAAGCCATTACCATTCGGCCCCATGCTTCGTCGATCGATTGCTCTTCTCGTCATTCTCATCGCCATCCCGGCTTCGCTCTTCGCGCAGAAGCCGCTTGATGCTGCCCAAATCCAGCTTGCTCTCCACAAGCTCACGGTCGTCGGCAGCGCGCTTTACGTCGCCGCCCATCCTGACGATGAGAACACCGCGCTCATCGCCTACCTCGGCAACGAGCGGCTCTATCGCACCGGCTATCTGGCCATGACCCGAGGCGATGGCGGCCAGAACCTTCTCGGCGACGAAAAGGGCGAGCTACTCGGCGTCATCCGCACGCAGGAGTTGCTGGCCGCGCGGCGCACGGACGGCAGCGAGCAGTTCTTCACGCGCGCCATCGACTTCGGTTTCTCGAAGAATCCGACCGAGACGCTGGCGATCTGGGGTCATGACCTCATCCTCGCTGACGTCGTCTGGAACATCCGCCGCTTCCAGCCCGACGTGATCATCACGCGCTTCCCGACGACGGGCGAAGGCGGACACGGACATCACACGGCGTCGGCCATCCTTGCCGTCGAGGCTTTCGCCCAGGCAGGCGATCCGACCAAGTTTCCCGAGCAGCTCAAGTACGTAAGCGTCTGGCAACCGCGCCGCCTCTTCTTCAACAAGTTCTCGTTCCAGCCGATCAAGCCTGACGATCCCTCGATCGCCAAGTCGCTCAAGCTCGACATAGGCGCGTTCAACCCGCTCCTCGGGCGTTCCTACACCGAGATCGCCGCCGACAGCCGCAGCATGCACAAGAGCCAGGGCTTCGGTGTGGCCGAGCGGCGCGGCACGACGCCGAACTACTTCGAGCAGCTCGCCGGCGATCCGGCCACCAAAGACATGTTCGAAGGGATCAACACGACCTGGTCGCGCTACCCGGGCGGCGAGGCAGTGGGAAAGATTCTGCAACAGGCTTCCGACACGTTCGATCCGATGAACCCGGCGAAGACGATCCCGTTGCTTCTGCAGGCGCACGACCGGCTCGAAGTACTCGGTGCCGGTGCATCATGGGGACGAGATCCCTGGCCTCAGGTGAAGCTGCGCGACCTGCAGAACGTAATCAAGGCCTGCGCCGGGCTCTCCATCGACGTCGCCGCCAGCGATTCGTCGGTCATCGCGGGCGGATCGATTCCGGTCAGCGTCAGCGTCATCAATCGTTCCGACTACCCGTTCACGCTGTCGATGGTGGCGTCGCGTTACGCCGACCCGAGCAAGGCGATGAGCACGCCGCTGACGAACAACGTGCCGGTCAAGACCGATCTCGTCATCAAACTGCCCGCGGATTTCCCGATGTCGCAGCCGTACTGGCTGCAGAAAACGCCGCTCAAGGGAACCTACACCGTCGAGGACCAGAGCCTGGTCGGCGTACCCGAGAATCCACCAGCGATTCCGATCGTCGTCACGCTGACCGATAACGCCATGCACACGATCATCCTCGATGCGCCGGCCGTCTATCGCTGGACAGACGCGGTGCAGGGTGAGCGCACACGCAGCGTCGACGTCGTCCCCGAGGTGACTGCGAACCTTGGGTCGGGTGTGTATGTCTTCCCCGATACGAAGCCGAAGCCGGTGACGGTCTGGCTCCGCAACTTCGGCGCGACAGGGCCGGTCAGCGTGCGTCTCAAGTTCGTCCAATTCGCGGGCGGAACGGCCGCGCCTCCGGGGGCAACACAGGACTGGAGCTCCGACCCCATCTCGACCGTCGTCACCTTCGCAAAAAAAGGCGATGAGGCCCACGCCACGTTCCTGGTCACGCCACCGAAGGCCGAAATGACGATGTACATGGCGGCCGAGGCGGAGACGACGGATGGAAAAAAGATCGACGTCGGGCTGACTGCGATCGAGTATCCGCACATCCCCGCGCAGCGCATCTTCGGCGATGCCGTCGCCAAGCTCGTACGCGTTGACGTCAAAAAGCGCGGCGAGCGAGTCGGCTACATCATGGGCGCCGGCGATGACGTCCCATCCGCCCTCCGGCAGGTCGGATACGACGTCACGCTGCTGACGGACGACGATCTCGACCGTGGCGATTTTGCCAAGTACGACTCCATCGTCACCGGCGTTCGCGCCTACAACGCCCGGCCTCGCATGCGCCTCGCGCATCCCAAACTGATGGAGTACGTCAAGAACGGCGGCACGCTCGTCGTGCAGTACAACAGCACCAATCCGCAGCCGCTGCTCGTCGACGTGCCGGGCCCGTATCCGTTCAAAGTGACGACTGAGCGCGTGACAGTCGAAGAGGCGCCGGTGCGTTTCGTCCATCCCGACTCGCCTCTGCTCAATACGCCCAACAAAATCACGCAGGCCGACTTCGACAACTGGGTGCAGGAGCGCGGCCTCAATTTCGTCAAGGATTGGGATCCGCAGTACCAGACCGTGCTCTCGAGCAACGATCCCAACGAGCCGGAAAAAGAGGGCGGCGAGCTCTATGCCCACTACGGCAAGGGAACGTTCGTCTACACCAGCTACGCCTGGTTCCGTCAGCTTCCGGCCGGCGTGCCGGGCGCGTACAAGATGTTCGCGAATCTCGTATCGGCGAAATGAACGCGCGGGGGTCGGATGTCGGGGGTCGGGGGTCGGAGATGGGCAAAGACCGGGATGCAGCGGGTTCTGCTCCGACACCCGACTCCCGACAAACGACCCCCGCGGAACCTGACTGGCCAATCCTCTACGCCACCGTCCTCGCTGAGCTGGTCATCCTCATCGTCGCGTTCTACGCGTTCACGAAAGCATTCGCATGAGGCCGGTCGACTGGATCGTTCTGATCGGGACGCTCGTCACGATCGTCTCGTACGGCGTCTGGAAAGGACGTCATCGCAAGAATCTTGACGGCTACCTCCTGGCCGGCCGTCAGTTGCAGTGGCCGACGATCGCGCTTTCGATCATGGCCACGCAGGCCAGCGCGATCACGTTCCTCTCCACGCCCGGGCAGGCTTACGCCGATGGCATGCGCTTCGTGCAGTTCTACCTCGGGCTTCCGATCGCGATGGTGCTCCTGGCCATCGTGGCCGTTCCGATTTACCACCGCCTCAAGGTCTACACCGCGTACGAATACCTCGAGACGCGCTTCGGGCCGAAGACGCGCGTCGTCACGGCGTCGCTCTTTCTGGCGCAGCGCGGCGTGTCGACCGGCCTCACGGTCTACGCGCCCGCCGTCATCGTCTCGCTCCTCCTCGGCTGGAACATTCACGTCACCAACATCGGCATCGGACTGCTCGTCATCGCCATCACCGTCGGCGGAACGAAGGCCGTCAGCCGCACGCATGTTCACCAACTCCTCATCGCTCTGGCCGGGATGGCGGTTGCGCTGACGATCGCCATTCACTCGCTGCCCACTGACGTCAGTCTCTTGGATGCATTGCACGTCGCCGGAAAAATGGGGCGGCTCAACGTCATCGACTTCTCATTCGACTTGAAGACGCCCTACAACTTCTGGTCGGGAATCATTGGCGGCACGCTGCTGATGCTCTCGTACTTCGGCTGCGATCAGTCGCAGGTGCAGCGCTACCTGACCGGCGAGACCGTGCAGCAGAGCCGCCTCGGCCTTCTCATCAACGGCATGATCAAAGTGCCGATGCAGTTCTTCATCCTCTTCGTCGGGGCGATGGTTTTTGTTTTTTTTCAGTTCACCGCGCCGCCGCTCTTCTTCAACAGCGCGGCGCGGAACAAGGTCGTGAAGACCCGCTACGCCAGTCAATACGCAGCTCTGGAACAAACGCACGCAGCGACCTTCGCCTCCAAGCGCAACGGAATGCGCGAAATGCTCGCGGCCATGCACACCGGCGACTCTGCGCGCGCCGATGCCGTCGCGGCCCGCGTGCGTGCGCTGCAGACAACCGACGCGAACACGCACAAGGCCGCGGCCGATCTCATCGCCAAAGCCGACCCGGCCGCCGATACGAACGACACGAACTACGTCTTCCTCAGTTTCGTCATCGGCTTCTTTCCCGCCGGTGTCGTGGGCCTGTTGCTGGCCGCCATCTTCTGTGCGGCGATGTCCGCCACCGCCTCGGGACTCAACGCCCTCAGCTCGACGAGTGTGGTCGACGTCTACCGCCGCTTCATCTCATGCGATGCGAACGACCGCGACTGCGTGCGGATGTCGAAAATGCTGACCGTCTTCTGGGGCCTCGTCTCGATCGGCGTCGGCGAGTTCGCATCGCACGTCGGCTCACTGATCGAAGCCGTGAACCGCTTCGGCTCGTTCTTCTACGGCACGATCCTCGGCGTCTTCGTACTGGCGTTCTTCTTCAGCAAAGTCGGCGACATCGCCGCAGTCTCCGGCGCCGTCGTCGGTCAGATCGCCGTCGGCCTCTGCGCGATCTTCACGAACACGGCGTACCTCTGGTGGAACGTAGTGGGGTGTGTGGTGGGCGTGGTGGCGGCGGTGGTGATTCAGACGTTTCTTCTGGGGGTCGGTAGTCGGGTGTCGGGTGTCGAAGCTTCGAACCTCGGACCCTGAGACGGAATTGCTGGTCAGCCTTTCAATCGAGCGCCTTCTCCCCCACGCTTTTTGTGGGGGAGAAGGTGGCGAAGCCGGATGAGGGGGTGTGTAGCAAGTGCCTCGGTCGCGCATGAGGAACCCGCTTCGGATGATCAAGCATCGTGAACTGCGCGTCCCCCCTCATCCGCCTTCGGCACCTTCTCCCCCCGAAAAGCACGGGGGGAGAAGGCGCTCGATCGAGAGGAGTCGCTGAGAAAGAACGTTCAAACCTCGCTTGAACTCTCCGAGAAACAACTCCGACACCCGACACCCTCGAAACTATTTCTTCCATTCCGCGATCGAATCGCGGATCTCCGCGCGCTCCCAATCGAGCGCCTTCTCCCCCACGCTTTTTT
>JADGNZ010000016.1 GCA_017883205.1 Thermoanaerobaculia bacterium
ACGAAAGACCCTCGAGTCTTTAACGAAAGACCCTCGAGTCTTTAACGAAAGACCCTCGAGTCTTTAACGAAAGACCCTCGAGTCTTTAACGAAAGACCCCCGAGTCTTTAACGAAAGACCCCCGGGTCTTTAACGAAAGACCCCCGAGTCTTTAACGAAAGACTCTGATCTCTTGCAAGATGGCGAGTGGCAGATGAACTAACGGCATGTAAGATCAGTAACTTACCAGCCTTGAATGAAGAAACAGACTCCATCGAGCTTGAGTAATTGCGAGGCGGAGTCCGTCAAATGGGAGTTGAGCGCTAGCTACTCAAGCCTGATCGCGACATTCGCTCCTCCGAGGATCGCAACCTTCGAGGCAGGACCAGCGGACGGTTTTGCAACGCTGCCCTTGGGCATTCACAGCCCGACCGGCGTCGCGCGGCCGATTCTGCCCTTAACTGGCGCCGCGCCCTGAAAGAACCGCCGGAATCGTTCGCAGCAGGATCTTCAGGTCGAGCGATGGCGACCAGTTGTCGATGTACTGCAGATCGAGCTGCATCCAGCGGTCGAAATCGACGTTGTTCCTGCCCGACACCTGCCACAGACACGTCAGTCCCGGCTTCATCGACAACCGGCGGCGGTGCCACCGGTGGTATGCGGCCACTTCCTCGGGGATCGGCGGGCGCGGGCCGACCAGGCTCATGTCGCCTTTGAGCACGTTCCAGAGCTGCGGCAGCTCGTCGAGCGAGAACTTCCGCAGCACACGGCCGACGGCGGTGATGCGCGGATCGGACTTCGCTTTGAACACCGGCCCGGTCATCTGATTCAAGTGCGTGACTTCGCCGCGCCGCTCGTGCGCATCCTCGAACATCGTCCGGAACTTGAAGAGCATGAAGAGCCGTCCGTTGAGACCCATCCGCTCCTGCTTGAAAAGGACCGCGCCCGGTGACGAGAGCTTGATGGCCAGGGCGGCGATGGCGATCGCAGGAAGCGACAGCGTGAGAAGAATCATCGAGACGGCGATGTCCAGAAGGCGCTTCAGTGCGAGCTGCGTCTCGTTCGAGGGTGTCGTCGTGAAGGTGAGGAACGGAATCCCCTCCAGCTCCTCCAACTCGATACGGGCCACCCGGTTGGGGAAGAAGTTCATCGCCACGCGGGCGCGGATGCCGAGCTCTTCGCACATCAGGAAGATCTGCTTCATCTCGTCGAGCTTCTTGCGCGTGACGGCGAACACGATCTCGTCGATCGGCTCGGCGAACTGGCCGCCCTCGAGCAGCCGGCGCAGATCGGGGACGGTGCCATAGACGCGGAAACGCGCCCAGCCGTTCGACAGCCGGTGACCATCGGAGACAAAGCCGAGGATCTTGTAGCCCCAGTACTTGTGGCCTTCGACCGTGCGCGCCACTTCGATGGCCCGCCGGCCCGTGCCGACGATGAGAATCGTCCGGTAGTTGAGACCCTTCGCACGAACGTAGCGGGCGATGATCCGGACCACGATCTTCTCGAGGACCAGCAGCAGCGCTGCCAGCACGCCGAAGAGGACGAACCACGCACGCGACAACTGGCGGAGTGGAATGAGGTAGGCCAGGGTGGCCAGGATGGCGTTGCCGACGAACACCACGCGAATGGCGGTCAGCGCCTCGCGCAGGAGCGGGATCGTGCGGTGGCTGTGATAGCTGTGGTAACTGAAGAGAAGAACCGACCAGAGGATCAAGACGACCGGATAGATCTTGATGTAATCGCGAAGGGGGAAAAGGCCGGTGGGAAAGTGTGCCGGAGCCACGCGCGGCAGCACGACATCACGAACGAAGAACGCTGCAAAAAAAGCAGCCGTCGTGAGGGCCAGGTCGGCAACATAGACGACCCTCGCGATCATGCGCGCTTTCTCTTTAAGCATCTAACCTCTTGCCTCGGCGAACGACTTCTCGAATGTAACGCACTACGGGCTGACCGGTATACGGAAATCGCGGCGAACGCGTCTACGACAATCTTCAGCGGGCGATTTCCGAAAAAAGCCGCTCGTACGCATCGGTCACAGCCGTCCAGCCATACTTCTCAGCCGCCCGAGCCCGCGCGGCGATTCTCATCTGCGCCCGCCTCGCCGGCGAATCGAGACACTCCTGAATTGCCCGGGAAAGCGTCTCGGACGGACGCAGCTTGAAGTAACCGACCGCGTCCCCTCCCACTTCCCGGTTCTCCGGCGTGTCATGCGCCAGCACACAGCCCCCCGAAGCCATCGCCTCGATCATCGCCGGATGCGTCCCCCCCACCTCGGTCGCCTGAATGTAGACGAGCGCATGGCGCTGAAGAGTCCGATAGTCGGCGCCAAACAGAGCCCCCGGAAACAGGATTCGCTCCGATGCGTGGCTGTGCAGCTCGGCTTCGAGGTCACGGGCGTACGAGGCGGAGCCGAGCATGATGAGAGGGGGTGGGGAGTGGGGGGTGGGGGGTGGGAGAGAAGCGTCCGAAGACCGACGAGTGCCGGCGTCGAGGATGTTGCCGGAGCGGGCGTTGCCCACCAACGGACTGCCTGTCGACTCCTCCCCCACACCCGACTCGCGACTCCCGACTCCCGTCGTCTCTTCTCCCACACCCCACCCCCCACTCCCCACACCCTTGACAAGCGAGGGTCGCGAGTCGGGAGTCGGGGGTCGTAGCGTTCCGACTCCCGACTCCCGATCCGCGACTCCCGTCGTCTCCTCTCCCACACCCCACCCCCCACTCCCCACCCCCTCGTACGCCCTCACCACTTCCAGCGGATTGTTCTCCGGCTCGAAGCGGCTCACGTAGAGGATGTAGTTGCCGGACTGGACGCCGAGCCGGTCGAGGACATCGCTGTCCTCTTCGATCGGAAACTCAGCGCCGTACGGGATCATGACCGGCTCGATGCCGTAACGCCCGCGGTAGTAGTCCGCGATGACATCGGCGTCGGCGACGACGCGCGAGGCGAAGAGCGCGGAGAACGATTCGCCGATCGCGTAGACCGCCTTTCCCATCACATTCCACTTGCGCCGGCGACGCTCGATTCCGTCGACATTGATCGCCACCGGAATCCGCGCCGCGCGGAGAAGCGGGAGCACGAAGGCATTGGCTGCATTGCAGAGGAGGATCACGTCGAAATCGCGCCGCAGCGCATCAAGCGCCGAAAGAAAGGTGTGGCTGACGGTCTCGAAGTACTTGTGGCGAAGGGCAGGGAGGACGATGCGTTGGACGCCGTGCCAGGGGGTGGGGTGTCGGGGGTGGGGGGTGGGAGAGGTTTTGGCTCCACTCTCGCCACGAACTGCCAACTCTCCGGGTGCTGGAGTTGGCCCGGAGCCGCTCCCACTCCCCACCCCCCACTCCCCACCCCCCGCACGGCAGTACACCGACACCTCGTGCCCGCGCGCGACCAGCCGCGTCGATAGCTCCGCGGCGAACGTCTCGAAGCCGCCGTAGCGCGGAGGCACACCACGCGTGCCGGCGATGGCGATCTTCAACGAAACCATCCGGCGATCTGGCGGTCGGAGACGCGGCGCCGGCTCTGAATGGCGCGTCGTTTCTCCATGATCCGGCGCCGATTCTTCCACAGCCACGCAAGCGCTGGAAGCGAGCTGCGCTCGATCGTCAGCGCAGCAATGATGACGACGAGATCGCGTCCGATCTCGAACGGCGCATTTCGCAGAGCGAGATAAATCCCTTCGTTCTTCAGCCGCAGCAGAAAGCGGTTCTTGACACCGTGCATGTTGATGACCGCGGAAAGCGCGCCCCGCTTCTCCGGCGTCACCGTGCGCACGTGATGACCGACGGCATCGGAAACGTAGATCGCGCGCCAGCCAAAGAGCTGGCCGCGCCAGGCCACGTCCGCATCCTCACGAAAGGCGAAGAAATCCTCATCGAGAAACTCGCCGCCGATTGTGACGTCGCGGATGAACGACATTCGGTAGAGCGCGGCGGCACCGGAGACGCCGAAGACCTCGATGCGGGAGCCGGGAGTCGGGGGTCGGGGGTCGGAGCGAAAGGCGGCAACCTGCTTTGCTGATTCGTGCGCGGCTGCAAGGGGCTCTGCGAACGGCTGTGAGCCGGGGTTGAGTCTCTCCGACTCCCGACTCCCGACCCCCGACCCCCGACCTTGCCCAATATCGAAATGCCGCCCAGACCGCGTCATCCGAATGCCCATCGAATCGATCAGACCACTCTCCGCCTGGAGTAGTTTGCCGGTGGCCATGCCAAACGTTTCGCCGGCAATTTCGAGGGCTGCGACGAGACGATCGATGTACTCCGGTTCGAGAAAGGCGTCGGGATTGAGGAGGAGCACGAATTCGCCGTTGGCGAGGCGCACCCCCTGATTGACCGCAGCGCTGAACCCGCGGTTCGTATCGTTGATGATCTGCCGCGCGGACGGCCACGCGTTCCGCCCGATCATGATTGAATCGTCGTCGGAGGCGTTGTCGATGTGAATCAGCTCGATGCGGTCGTGGGTCTGCTTGCCGAGTGCAGCGAGGCAGCGCTCCAGAAATCGCGCGCTGTTCCAGCTAACGATGATGACGGAGACCAATCCGTTCGTCAGACCCCGCTCCATCGTGCGAAAGCCTTCCGCATCACGCCGGCGTAGGCGCGCGCGGCGTGCAGGCGCCCGAGGTGACGGTTGGCGAGGCCGGCGAGTGCGAGAGGGATGCGGAGGAGCATCCCGAAAACGATCGCCCACCGCAGAACTTCGGCCTCACCGGGTGTGTGCCATTTGCGCGCATAGAGCCACATGTTGCGGTACCAGAGCGCGATGAACTCCGCGAACGGAACGTGCTCGAGACTGGCGCCGCCGAAGTGCCGCGCGCGCGCTGCGGGGACGACGAAGATCGTTTTGCCGGCTGCGGCAAGACGCCGGCAGTAGTCGACATCTTCGAACCAGGCCGGCGTGAACCGCTCGTCGAGCGGGCCGACCTCGGTAAAGACTTCGCGCCGCACCAGCAATGCCGCCGCTGCAGGCTGCTCGACCGGCTGCGGATGCGTCAGTTCGAGCTCGCGGTAGCGGTAGCGCGCCGTCATCGGGTTGTCGGGAAAAAGCTTGTCGATGCCGAACGCTTCGCTGATGAGCGTGGCCAGCGTCGGCAGGCGCCGCAACTGAAACTCGCGCTGCGATTCGCCCGCTTCATCGGAAAGAAGAGGGGCGGCAGCGGCAATAGCCGGATTCTCGTCCAGAAACTCCACCAGGATCTCGAGCGTGCGTGGCGAGAGCTCGCAGTCGGGATTGAGCAGGAACAGATAGCGCCCGCTGGTGCGGCTGGCCACGCGATTGACGCCGGCCGCAAAGCCGTCGTTGACCGCGCCGCGAATCACTTCGACGTCCTTGCCCATCGCCGCCAGCGTGGCATCGGACGAGGCGTTGTCATAGACGACGACCTCATACTCGAGGCGTCCGCAGGCGGCCTGGAGCGACTGCAGGCAGCGCTCGATCCAACGTTCGCTGTTCCACGTCACGATGGCGATCGAGAGATCGAGCGGACCGGTGGCAATGCCCCGCAACATCGGCGCTGGCTGGTCGCTGCTCAGTTGTCTCGTTGCCTTTGCCATTGCTTGACTGCCTCGATCAGCGGCCTTGTCACCGCAGCCCACCCGAAGCGAGGCTGGATCCGGATCAGGTTAGATACGCACCGCGCGTAGAAAGCGTCGTCCGTCATCAATTTCGCGATCGCGTCGGCAACGGCCGGCGCGTCCGATGGTGGCACAACGATACCCAACTCTTCCGCCGCCACCAGCTCAGCAGCAAACCCTTCCTCAGTTGTGATGACCGGAACCGCCGCCGCAATCGCATCGAACAACCTCGTTCGAATCGAGTACGCAGCCTCCGCTGTCGGACGATGAAGCATGATAGCGACTTTGCTGCGGCGCAGCCACGAAAGGCGGCTGTTGTACGGCATCCACGAGTCGTTGGCTTCGACGAACGCTCCGCCGGCGGTGATCCACTCGTCGAGACGGTCTTCGCGCCTCCGGTCGACGGTGTGCTGATTCGGACGTGCACGGCCCAGGAACAGAAGGCGGCAGTCGATGCCGCGGCGATTGACCGCGATGATCGCCTCGACCGCAGTCGCCGGATCGAGCCACTCCCAGATCCCGCCACCCCACAAAACGATGTTCTCGCGCTCCTGTGGTGCCGGTGCACCAAAGTCTTCGACGCCGAATGGGACCTCGATGATGGGGCATTGCGCGCCGCGATAGAGCTCACGCTGTTTCTTCGTAGCGACGACGAGCAGGTCGCCGGTGGCGACCGCTCTCCGGACACGCCAGCGCTCCGCCTCGATGTGAATCCTCTGCCGCATCGAAGGATGACGGCCGTACATCTCGTTGAGCTCGAGAAGCACGGGATCAAAGAGATCGTAAACGATCCGCTGTCCGCGACGCTGCCGCCGGAAGCCGCGCGCAGGCTGTCCGATCAGCACATCGGCCTCGCGTATTCGCGCGTTTGCTTCGACGACTCGGCGAGCAGCAACGCTGAAACTCGCCGGCGCAGGAAGCTCCCCTTCGCGCTTGCAGATTAGCGTGACCGTGAAGTGCTTCGCCAATTCGCCGGCCAGATGCCACGCGCGAATCCCGGGGCCGGCCATCCGTTCGCCAACGACATCCGGCGTGTGCACGACGATGTTCACGCGGCGCACTCTATCGAAGGATGAAGTCAGAAGGATGAAGGATGAGTTGAAAGCACTCTTCGTTCATCCTTCATCCTTCATCCTTCGTATCAGCCCCTCAACGATTCCTCGCAGCGACGAGCGTCCCGTCATTAGTAACTTCGCGTCTTCCCACAGAAGCGCGCTGATGCGGCCGACGCCCCGATGGCGGCGTGCTACGAAATATCGGTTGCGTGTTCGAAGACGGCGCGCGTCGCCGCCAAGGAGAGGCGCCGATTGCGAACCGCGATGAGTCGCCTTGATGACCGGCAGAACTTCGGTGCGCCAGCCAGCTTCGTGCAGACGAGCGCAGAGCTCGACGTCTTCGTAGTAGGCAAAGAACTGCTCGTCGAAGATTGTGTGGCCGAGGGCTTCGCGGCGGTAGAGCGCAGCGGTTGCGGAGACGCCCCATGCGGGGGTCGGGGGTCGGGGGTCGGGGGTCGCAACGAGCGACCTTGTCATGACTCCGACGCCCGACTCACGACTCACGACTCCCGCAGCATGGTCGGGTGTCGGAACGAGCGACCTTGTCATGACTCCGACACCCGACTCCCGGCTCCCGACTCCCGCAGCATGGCCTATCTGTCGAAACGTCCCGTCGCTGATGTCGATTCCGGCGCCGTCGATCGTGGTCTCGTCGCGGCGGAGGATCGTCTGCACTGCGGCAAGTTTCGGATCGGCGTCGAGCGCGGCAGCGACTGTGGCGAGCCAGTCGCGATCGAGAACGACGTCGTTGTTGACGAGCGCGATGTAGTTGCCGGTTGCGTGACGGAAGGCTTCATTGTTGCCGCCCGCGAAGCCGAGGTTGGTCTCGCTTCGGAAGACGTGAAGGCCGTGCCGGAAGGCGATGCGCTCCGCGGCTGGCGTGCGCGAGCCGTTGTCGAGAACGATCACTTCCTTCGGCGGAAGGGTCTGCGAAGCAATCGAATCAAGACAGGCGCGGAGCATGTCGCCGCCGTCGATATCGAGAACGATCACGGAGACGTCAGTCATGCTGCATCCAGTCGAGATTGGCGCTTCCGTCCAGGCAGCGCAACTGCGCGCGTCCGCCCGAGCCGGCGTTGATGCCCGCATCGATCATGGTGTAGCCGTAAATCGCACCACTCGGCGGCAGGACGAACGCGTGCCCGCCGATCTCGATCGTGGCCCCGCTGCGCGACTGATAGCGGAGCGTGGAAGGTCCGGGTTTGGCCAGGAACGAGAGCGTGTCTCCAGCATGAACGACCCAGCCTCCCTGATAGAGAAAACGCGAAACGGTCCACTCGGAAGGGAACAGCTCGCCGCCGGAATGGATCACGTGCGCATCCTCGAATTCGACGCGGTCAGCGGGTCGACGTCCGTACGTGAATGCCGCGAGAAGCAGCGCGGCGAAGAGGAGCGGTGCGATCCCCATCATCGCGCGCCGAGCGGAGCGGGAGTGGGGGGTGGGGAGTGGGGAGTGGGGAGCCGCGGATGAGTGGTGGAGAATGCGACGCAGATTCGATCCGCCCGGAAACATCCACACCCCACTCCCCACACCCCACCCCCTTGATCCAGCAATACCAAGCATGCCGAGCACGACGATCAGTAAGACGCTCCCAACAGTTGCCGCGAGGTTCGGGCGGATGAAGCTCGGCATGAGGCGCGAGAAATCGCTGTGCCACCGTTCGCTCAGCGCCTCACCGACGAAGTTCTCGCCGGTGGCGAGGTGAAACAGCCGCCAGGGAAACGCCGCGCCGTGGGCGACGAGCATCAGCGTCCAGCCGGCAATGAGAGCCCGCATCCCCGCGCCCACCCTCTCCCACAATGCTGCGCTTCCGAGTGCGAGGACGGGCATCAGGACGACGATGTAGCGAAGTGGCGGAGACCAGCCGCCGTGCCATTCCGAGCGCGGCACGAGATAAAGAATGTAGAGAAGCGATGCGCTGATGCCCAGACGGAAACCTTCCGGCATCTCACGCCATCGCGCAAGGGCCACGATCGCCAGTACGTACAGCGGCGCCTGAAAAAGAAGACCGCCTGCGCCGTCTAGCACGAGGCCGAAGAGACCGCGCCAATACGACATCGGTCCGCCCGGAATGAGCTCCTGCCACGAATGCGTGTTCATCGGATTGCCTGTGATCAGCCAGGCCACCACCAGCGGCACAGCGACGACTGCCCCGGCGATGACGAGTTGCTTGCGCGTCCGCAAGGCGCGCGCGAGCAACACAATCGCAATCAGGCCGAATCGGATCTTGAGCAGCACGAGCGCGAAGATCGCCGTGATCCATCGAGCGGGACGCCGTTGCCGCACGCCGCGCAACGCCTCGAGGAAGCAGAACGCCGCCGGCACTTCCGGCCAGATGCGCGTCGCATAAAACACAATCGGCGGCCCGAAGGCGATCAGCGGGAAGAGCGCGCGCGTTGTCGCGTCCTCGATTCCTTCGTCTTCGAGAAAGCGAACCGTCGATCGCGCAAGAAGGGCTCCGAACAACGCAATCACGGCGAGCGCGCCAGGCACACCTCCGAGCGCGTAGCCGGGCATCATCAGGATCGGGAGGAAGGGCTCGTGACGCGAGTACTGCTCGCCATGAGCTCCCCTCGGGTCACCCGGCTGCGGAGCGAGATCGGGACGGCCGATGTCGGAGTGCGCGATCTCCCGATATTGATTGGTGAGATCGAGATCGTGATCGCGCACCAGCGACTCGGACATCATCAGGTAATAAGGCTCATCGCCATCGATCGGCGTCCGCAGTTGAAGCGGGATCATCACCGCGTAACCGATCGCAGCGATGAGGAAGGCGCGGTTCGCGCTCCAGCGCACTTCATCGGCAAACGCAAGGAAAGCGAGAGGAATGGCGAGGATGCCCACGCCGATCGTCACCAGCGCGAGATACGGGTCAATGTCGACATGCAGCACGCGCCCGTAGGCCCACAGAATGGCAAAGGCGATCGCCGCCCCGAGCTGCGTGCTCAGACAGCGCCAGAGCGCGCGGGCGCGCAATGCCAGGAGCGGCATTGCGAGAGCAGCGACGATGAAAAGCGCCAGTTTCATCGTTTTGGATACTCGACGGAGTCGACCGCCAGCCGCGATTGCGCATGAAGATCGCCAGCGGCAACGACGCGGAGGGAGACGATATCGGACGCGCAACTCACCGTCGTGCGGCCCGCGCCGACGACCCAGGTGTTCGCGCCGTAGCCGCGGATCTCGCCCGGCGAGAATCGCGGCAGCGGATTGCGCGAAGCGAAAAACTGCTCGCGGCGCATGAATCCGAAGTCGGCCGTGTCGCCGATGCGGATCGGGCGCACGGTCACGCGACCGCGCTGATCCTTCGCTTCGATCGCGCCGACCACGTGTCCCGATCGAAGGCGCTCGAAGTACCCGCCATACGTCGTCACCGTCGCCTCGGAAACGTGAGGCGGTAACGCGATCGGCAGCGACTCGCCGGCCGCCAATGCGCGGGAGACTGGCTGCGCCTCCCCCACCAGCGGCGTGTAGTTGCGAGCGATCGGCAACGCCCGGGCGATGATGCCGCTCCAGGGCCAGAGCGCGAATACAGCCACAGCCGTCGCGTGCGATAGCGGCCGTATGCGATCTATCAGAGGAACGAGGAAGACCATCGCCGAGGCTACATAGACCGTCGCCAGCGAGTAGCGCGCAAAGCAGGCGCCGAGGAGCAGGATGACGGCGATGGCGAGGCTCGCGATGTTGCGGGAGCTTGTGCTCGTCGATATCCCGAGACTTCGCAACCCAACCACGAGCAACGCGAGTGCAAACGGCAGAAACGTCATCATCCCCGCCCGCACCGGCGTCGCCACAGCGACGGCCAGCACGGCGATGAGGAACGCCGGCGTCCCGCCGGCTGGCCCGGCGGCGTCTCGCCGCCGCCGCATAGCGAAGAGCAGCGCCAGGCTTCCCGCCAGCACGACGAGCTCGCGAACGATGCGCACGTCGTGCAACGGAATCCAGCGGAGCAGCACGATTCCGACGACGGTCAGCGCGATCTCCGGCGGCGAGACGCCGCCGAGCCAGCCGGCGGGACGCCAGCGCTCCTCCACGTTCGCAGTGCTCGCGTACACCGCCATCGCCGCGGCCCCGTACGCCAGCGCCACGATCACGCCATACGCAAGCAGCCGCCCGCGCTCATCGGCCAGCGTCATCATCGCCACGATCAGGAGGGGCACCGCGCATTGCACTGCGGCTGCCCAGCGCGTCCCGCGCACGGTCCACGCGCAGATCAGGACCAGCGCGATTACGAGCGGAAGATGGACGTCGATGGGTGTCGTCAGCACACCACGTTCTCGGCTGGATTGCGGACCCACTCCGGATCGAAGCCCTCGATCGTATCCGGCGTCATCGAGGCGCGGTAAACGACGCGTGCGTCGCCGCGGAGCTGGACGTCACGAACGTCGCTGCCGTCGAGGGCGAACGAAACCTCGAGCGTGATTCCGCTTCGGGTCAGCACCTTCACGGGTGACTTCGTCTTCCCGAAGAGCGCGCTCGTCACCGCCGAGGCAACGACGCCCGATCCGCAGGAAAGAGTCTCCGCTTCCACGCCGCGCTCGTAGGTGCGCACTTCGATCGCTCCCGGCTCGCGGACGACGACGAAGTTGATGTTGGCGCCGGCAGGCTGCAGGCCCGGGTGCGTACGAAGGGCGCGGCCGAGGGGGACAATGTCCTGGGACCAGAGGTTGTCGCGCAGGAAGACGACATAGTGCGGCACGCCGACGACGATCGAACTACCGCGGATCACGGTCTCGCCGACGCGCAAAGGGCGATCCGCTTGAAACGAGTGTGGCTGCGGCAGGGTTAGCGTCACGAGTCCGCCATCGCTGACTTCGGCGGCGACGACGCCTGCGCCCGTCTCGATGGTCATCTTCTTCGGCGCAATCACGTTCACGAGAGCAAAACGCGCCGCGCAACGGGTACCGTTCGCGCAGAAGTCTGCCGGCGAGCCATCGGCGTTGAGGTAGCGCATACGGAACGTCGCCTTCCCCGTGTTCTCGATGAGGATGACACCGTCCGCCCCGACCGAAAGGTGGGGAGTACAGATGCGCCTGGTGAGCGCGGCGGCATCGCCGATGCGGCCCGACCGGTTGTCGATGACCACAAAGTCGTTTCCCCCGCCCGCCATCTTCGAGAACGTCATCGGATCCTGTTTCGACGCTTGCAGTTGCATGGGTTGCGCATGAACGGCGGACGCGAGCGTGCCGCCGGAAGTTTTTGTGCCGGGCGTGGGTTCCGACCGGCGGCTCATTCTCGCATGTAACGGCGCGCTCCCTTGATTCGTCTAACTTGGGGACGCACCGGCGCCGGAAGCCGCCGTCCCATCGGCAATGACCGACATCTCGTTCAATCGGAGCATATTCGTGAAACGACTTCGCTTCATTCGCGTCACATCGGCCATCCTCATCGCAGCGCTCACCACCGGACCTCTGGCAGCCCAGCAGAAAACGCCACAGCCGGCTGAAGTCCCGAAGCTGGTCGAGAACATCGACGTCCACGTCATCGGCGTCGATGTCGTCGTCACGGACAAGAAGGGCAACCCGGTCACCGGCCTGACGAAGGACGACTTCCGGATCTTCGAGAACAACGAGGAGAAGCAAATCTCGAACTTCTACGAGATCGACGGAAGAGTGGCCAAACCTCCAGTCACTGCCGGGGCCGCGCCCACGCCGGTACCCGCACCGGCCGCAGCGCCGAAGGCAGAGATCAGCGAGCAGTTGAAGCGCCGCATCATTTTCTACATCGACAACCTCTCCCTCGCTCCCTTCAACCGCAACCGCGTCTTCAAGCAGATGAAGGACTTCGTCAAGGACGTCATGCGGCCGGGCGACGAGGCCATGCTGGCGACATACAACCGAAGCCTCAAAGTGCGCGTGCCCTTCACACGCGACCCCATCCAGATCCAGCAGATGCTCGACTCCATCGCCGGTGAGTCGGGATTTGGAATTGCGAACAAGAGCGAAGCCAAAGACGTGATGGGGCGCATCCGGGACGCCACGAATTACGACGATGCGCTGGCCGATGCGCGTACCTACGCGTCGTCCGTCGACCACGATCTGCGGCAGAGCGTGGAGTCGATCAACGGTCTCCTCACGACACTCGCCGGCGTGGAAGGAAAGAAGATTCTCGTCCTGACAACCGAGGGCTTCCAGATTCAGCCGGGGCGCGAAGTCTTCGCGATGATCGATGACGTGGCGAAGGACAAAGGGTGGCAGTCCAGCTCGACGCTCGAGGCGATGAGCTACAACGGCGCGCCACTGATCGAGTCGATCGCCAAAACGGCCAACGCCAACGGCATCACGATCTACGCAATTCACGCAGGCGGCCTCGCCGCGGGGAGCGAAGGGACGTCGGCTGACAACCAGCAGGCGATCTCATACAACGTCACTTCCGCGGCCGTCTCGAATACCACCGAATCGCTCCAGCTCATGGCCGAGCTGACCGGCGGCCTGGCCACCACGCGCACGAACAACTTCGCCGGCGCGTTCAAGAACATCGGGCGCGATCTCGACTCGTATTACTCCCTCGGGTACCGCGCCGGAACGGAGCGTGTCGACCGGCAGCGCACCCTCGAAGTGCGTGTCAATAACAGAGCACTCAAGGTCCGTAACCGGCAGACCTTCGTCGAGAAATCAACGTTCCAGGACATGAGCGACCGCGTCATCGCGAACCTGCTTTACAAGACCAAGTCGAACGATCTGAATGTCCGCGTCAAGGTCAATGCGCCGATTCCGGCTGACGATCTCTTCAAGATCCCTGTCGAGATTCAGATCCCGGTCGACAACCTCACGCTACTGCAGCAGGGTGAAGCCTACATGGGCGGCTTCTCGATCTACGTCGTCGTCGGGAACAAAGACGGCGACATGTCGGACGTCTCGCGCAAGTCACACCAGATCACGATTCCGCTGGCCGACTTTCCGAAGAGCAAGGGGCGGTACTACACATACACCCTCGATCTGATGTGCGAGCGCGGCTTGAACAAGATCTCCATCGGCGTGGTCGACGACGTCTCGAACGTCAGCGGCTTCGACCGGCAACAGGTGATCGCGCAGGACCTCCGGTAAGCTTTTTCCACATAAGGTAGAGGTTTGCACCGCTTCGCGATTTCCGAGGTAGCCTCGGAGTGTGAGGATTGCATCGACGCCGAAATCTCAGCTCGTGGCCGATAGAGTAGCGGAAGGCCTTCGCGAAGCAGCACTGCTCTGGTTCGTATTCTCAGCACTCGATGCGCTAGTCAGTAGCCGCCTGACGGCGCCATGGCTGGCGGCGAATTCGATCGGATCGATTGTGGTTTGGTTTGCAGGCATGTACGTTGAACTCGTGGTGAAGGAGCTCGCATGAATCTGACCATGCTCGTCGCAGACATTAACCCGATGTACTACGGAACTTTAGCGTTCCTGATCTTCTCCGGCATGCTCGCCAGTATCGGATTCTGGGCTCTTCATAACTTGAAGAAACAGAAGAAGCGGCAGATCGGGTTCTCTACCGTGGCACCGGAATCTCGCTCACAATCCGCTGAATGAACCTTTGTTCCGGCGAGGCGCCGGCGCGGACATTTGATGACTGCGAGGATGTCGTCGCAAAGGAGCCCACATGATCGCGATGATCCCTGCTGCCGAGATCAACCCGATGTACTACGGAACGTTCGCTTTTCTGGGGTTTTCCAGCTTTTTCATCATTGGCGGGCTTTGGGCGGTCCACGGCATCAAGAAGGAAAAGCGCGAGCGTGATGCCGCCGCCTCTACCGCGGCACCGGAATCTCGCTCACGATCCGCTGAATGAATCGCTGTTCCGGCGAGCCATCGGCGCGCAGCAGGCGCCGGTCCTTCATCACGATCCGGTGCGACAACACCGGACCCGCCAGCCGCTTCACATCCTCGGGGATCACGAAGTCGCGGCCATTGACCATTGCCAGTGCCTGACAGGCCTTGAAATACGTCAGCGCGCCGCGGGTGGAGACGCCGAGGGCTGCTTCGGCGTGCGTGCGCGTGGTCTCGACGATCGCCATCAGGTAATCGACAAGCGATTCGTTCACGTGAATCGACGCGACATGCGCCTGCAGATCGCGGACTTCCTGCTCTTCGAGGACCGGCTCGAGGTGCTCGAGCGCGTCCTGCGCCCCGCCAGAGCGAAGGAGCTTCTTTTCGTCGATTGGATTCGGATAGCCGATCGTCAGCTTCATCAGGAAGCGGTCGAGCTGCGACTCGGGGAGCGGATACGTCCCAACGTGCTCAATCGGATTCTGCGTCGCCAGCACGAGAAACGGATCGGGCAGCGGCAAGCGCTTCTTCTCGATCGAGATCATCCCCTCGCTCATCGCTTCGAGCAGCGCGGACTGCGATTTGGGCGTTGCGCGGTTGATCTCATCCGCGAGCAGGATGTTCGTGAACACCGGGCCGGAGACGAACTCGAACTCCTGCGCGTCCTGGTTGTAGATCGTTACGCCGACGATGTCCGCGGGCAGCAGGTCGCTCGTGAACTGAATGCGCTGGAACGATAGCGACAACGACCGCGCCAGTGCATGCGCCAGCATCGTCTTGCCAACACCGGGCACATCCTCGAGCAGAATGTGCCCTTTCGAGAGCAACGCGGCGATGCAGAACTGCACCACTTCGCTCTTGCCGCGGATCACACGCTCGACATTCGCCTGCAGCGCAGCGATTTTCTCGAACGTCGGGTGGCGTGAAAGCGGCTGCGTCGTCATTTCAAAGCGCCCGATGCAACAGAGGGAACCGGCATGTCATTTCGACGCCGCGCCGCGCTCGCAGGTTACAACTTCTTGTAGTGCGGGCCGCCTCCACCTTCCGGCGGCACCCATGTGATGACCTGATAGGGGTCCATGATGTCGCACGTCTTACAGTGGAAGCAGTTCGTGAAGTTGAGGAACGGCACCTTGCCGCGGCCATCAGCGGTCGGTTGCGGCTCGTAAACCTGCGCCGGACAGAAGTGAAAGCACGGATTGCCGAACTCCTCGGTGCAACGCGTGATGCAGACTTCGGTGTCCGCGATCAGCAGGTGCGCAGGCTGATTCTCTTCGTGAATGACGCCACCGTTGTAGACGTCCGTGACTTTGTCGAACGTCAGCACGCCGTCGAACTTGATCTTCTCGGGCGGATGCGGATGATCGGCGCCGAAGTAGCGCTGGATCCGCTCCATCCGCTCGTGACCGGCATGTCCTTCGAGTCGGTTCATGACGCCGTAGCCGCGGCCACCGGTCACGATGCCGAGACCGGCGTTGATCAATCCCGCGAGCTGACCGTATTCGAACGCCTGATGGAAATTGCGCTGCTTCCACAGCTCCTCGCGCGCCCATGAAGCTTCGAACATCGCCTCGTACTCGCTCAACTGCGCGGTCGAGTAATCGTTGTTGAGCAACGCCTGGAACGTCGTCTCGGCAGCCAGCGATCCCGACTTGATGCCGAGGTGGATGCCTTTGAGGCGCGCGCCATTGAGGTAGCCAGCCGAGTCGCCCGTGATGAGAAAGCCGGGACCATACATCCGCGGCATCGAAAAGTAGCCGCCCTCGGGAATCGCTTTCGCTCCGGCGCTGATCATCTTGCCGCCTTCCAGCAGCGGTCGGATGGAGGGATGCGTCTTGTAACGCTGAAACTCCTGATGCGGATCGAGCGTGGGGTTCTTGTAATCGAGTCCGACGACGAGACCGATGTCGATGACGCGGTCTTTCATCCCGTAGATGAAGCCACCGCCGAACGTATCGCCGTCGAGCGGCCAGCCAAGCGTATGAATCACATTTCCGAGCGGGAAACGGTCGTCGGGCAGTTGCCACAACTCCTTCACCCCGACCGAGTAGACCTGCGGATTTTTTCCCGCGTACAGATCGAAGCTGCTTGCAAGCTGTTTCGTGAGCGTGCCGCGCGGGCCCTCCGCGAGAATCGTCACTTTGGCGCGAATGTCGACGCCGGGCTCGAAGTTCGCTTTTCGCTGGCCGTTCTTGTCGATGCCCTTGTCGCCGGTTCGGACGCCGACGACGCGCCCGTCCTCGATCAGAACGCGAGAGGCAGCGAACTCCGCGAAGAGGTCGACGCCCATCTCGCCCACGATCGGCGCCATCCACCGGACCATCTCGCCGAGCGAAATGACGTAGTTGCCGAGATTCTGCAGTGGCGGCGGCATGATCGGCGCCGCGATCTTCATCGACTCGAAGAGGTACCAGAAGCCATCGTCAGTGACCGGCGATTCGATCGGGCATCCGCGCTCGAGCCAGTCCGGCATCAGCTCGGCGATTCCGCGCGGATCCATGACTGCTCCGGAAATGCCGTGAGAGCCGATCTCCTGCCCTTTCTCGAGCACGGCGATCGACAGCCCTTCCAGTTTCTTCTCAGGGTTGGAATCGTTGTGAGCCTTGACCAGCTCGGCGAGCCGGTAGGCGGCGGCCAGCCCGGCCGGTCCGGCACCGACGATCACGACATCGACCTCGAGGGTCTCCCGCTCGATGCCGGGAAGTTCAGCCATGCGTTTGCTCCTTCAGAAAAGTCGCGGCATTCTATACGTGGGGGGTGGAGTGTTGGGGGTGGGGTGTGGGAGTAAAGCTGATCGTCGCTCGCTTTGCATTACCTGGAGGTTGAGATTCGGGCGTCGCTGAGAAGCAATCGCCACCGGCACTCGACTCCGCTCGACGCACCACCATCAATCGGCGCGTTCTTTCAACATCCGATACCCGCTATCGACACGCACACACGTGATCCATCCCACACCGATCTCCCACACCCCACTCCCCACTTCCCACCCCCCACTGCTATTCTTCTCATCCACTCCCATGGCTCAATACGCCGTTCCCCTCGTCCTCCTTTTCATTGCCAGCGCGCTCACGTCCGTCGTCACGACCGGCGCGGTAAAGCGGATCGCCGAGGAAGTGGGAGCGATCGATCGCCCGAACGAGCGGAAGTTTCACGCGGTAGAAACGCCGCGGATGGGTGGGCTGGCCATCATTTTTGGCTTCGGGTTTCCGTTGATGCTCCTCGCCGCCAATGACCACGCCGCGGAGCTGGTCTCGAAGAACCTCACGTACCTCTTCGCCGTCCTGGCCAGCGGCTCGCTCATCGTCGGCCTTGGCGTCTACGATGATCTCCTCGGTTCCGACGCCCCGAAGAAGTTCATCGTTCAAACCGCTGCCGCCATCATCCTCGTCAGCTTCGGGTTCCAGTTTTCATCGATCTCAATCGCAGGGTTCACGCTCCGCCTCGGCATTCTCGGATCGGTCGTTTCAGTGATCTGGATTGTCGGCGTGATCAACGCTGTCAATTTCATCGATGGGATCGACTCGCTCGCGACGCTGGTGTCCATTACGATCGCCGTGGCTTTCGGCGTCATCGCGATCATCCGTCACGACGTGTTCTCTCTCGTCATCATGACCGCGCTGACGGGAAGCCTGATCGGGTTTTACCGGTGGAACCGGCCGCCCGCCAAAATCTTCATGGGCGACACCGGCAGCCTTTTCATCGGCCTGCTCCTTGCGGCCTGTTCGATCGCTCGCCCGATCAAATCGCCCACCGCCCTGATCGTCGGCGGACCGATGCTGGCTCTCGCGCTCCCGGTGCTCGACACGCTCATCGTCATGAAGCAGCGTTTTGGTGCAGAGTCGGCAATCGGGGCGCGCGTGGCGCGGATGTTCAACGCCGACCGCCGCCACTTCCATCACATCCTCGTCGAGAAGTACGGCAGCATCACGAAAGCCATCCTATCCATCTGGTTCATCACGCTGCTCTTTGCCGTTGCCGCTGTGCTCACAGTGATCGAGGAGTTGAGGAACGCCGGTTACTGCGTCGGCGTCGCCGGTTTCCTTGCCATGCTGTTTCTCCGCTACTGGTTCCGGCGTCACGCAGTCAGTCCGCCGGTCGAGCGGCAGGCCTGACGCTATGTGCGGAATCGCCGCTCTTTTCGCTTACGGAAGCGACGCTCCTCCGGCCGATGCGGACGAGATCGACGCGATCACCGAGCGGATGCGTCCGCGCGGTCCGGACGCCGGCGGCACCTGGATCTCGCCCGACCGGCGCGTGGCCCTCGGCGCGCGGCGCCTCGCGATCATCGACCTGACGGACGAAGGCACGCAGCCGATGACCGATACCGATGGTGATCTGCGCATCGTCTTCAACGGCGAGATCTACAACCATCGCGAGCTGCGGGCGCGCCTGGAGCGGCTGGGCGCGCGCTTTCACTCCACGACCGACACAGAAGTCCTGCTGCAGCTCTATCGGCACGATGGTGCATCGATGGTCGAGCTCTTGCGCGGCATGTTTGCCTTCGCGATCTGGGAACCGCGGCAACGGCGGATGTTCGTTGCCCGCGACCCATACGGCATCAAGCCGCTCTACGTCGCCGATGACGGCAGCACATTCCGCGCAGCGTCAACCGTCAAAGCTCTCCTCGCGGGCGGGCAGATCGCGCGAGCTCACGATCCCGCCGGCGTGGCGGGATTCTGGTTGATGGGGAGCGTTCCTGAACCGTACACGATCTTCCGCGACATTCGCGCAGTCGAAGCGGGAACGTCCCTTTTCATCGATGAGAACGGGATACGAAACACGCGGCGCTACTACTCGATCGCCTCCACACTCGGTCGCGGCGTGAAAGATGAGCCGGCCGCTCGTCTCGTCCATCCGCCGATCCTCGTTCGCGAGCTGGTCACCGATTCGCTTCGCCACCATCTCATCTCCGATGTACCGGTGGGTGCGTTTCTCTCCTCCGGTATTGACTCCACCGCTCTCGTCGCGCTCGCAACCGAAGCAACAGGTCAGCCGCCGCGAACCGTAACGCTGCGGTTCGACGAATTTCGGGGCCAGGCCTTCGACGAGTCGCCTCTGGCCAGCCGCTTCGCGCAGCGCATCGGGTCCGATCACGTGACGCGGCTCGTCACGCGCGATGAGTTCATCAGCGAACTGCCGAAGTTCTTCGACGCCATGGATCAGCCGACGATCGACGGTGCCAACACCTGGTTCGTCAGCAAAGCAGCGGCCGAGCGCGGACTGAAAGTGGCAATCTCCGGACTCGGCGGCGACGAGCTTTTCGGCAGCTACCCGTCGTTTCGTGCATTGCCGCGCATCGTCGTAGCGGCGCGCATTCCATTCGCCGCTTCAACCGCCAGCCGGCTTGCCCGCAATCCGAAAGCAAAAGCCGCGGCGCGCTACGGCCGTTCATGGGCCGGCGCGTATCTTCTCAAACGCGGTCTGTTCCTGCCGGATGATCTGCCGGCCCTGATGGGCGCCGATGCGGCGGAAGAAGGACTGCGCCACCTGTCGATGATCGAGCACATTGCGGAAGCGATCAATCCCGATCCGGGCACCGCCTTTGGCCGCGTCGCTGCGCTCGAAGCGTCGCTCTACATGCGCAACCAACTCCTTCGCGACACCGACTGGGCCAGCATGGCGCACTCGCTCGAAGTGCGCACACCGCTCGTCGATGCCACGCTGCTCCGCCAGATCGCGCCTCTGCTCCTCGTCGAAAAAGAGCGGTGCAAACGGCACTTCGCGAACAGTCCTCGCAACCCGCTCCCGGACTGGCTCAGCGAGCGCAGAAAGACCGGCTTCACCGTGCCACTCGCGGAGTGGATGGACCTCGCCCCTGACGGAACGAGCACGCGCATGCGAAGCTGGGCCCGCATGGTCCTGGAGCGCTGGTCATGAGGATTCTTCACCTCGGCACCGACTCGTTCGGCGGATACGGCGGCATTGCGCTCTTCAATCGCGAGTTCATCAGCGCACTGGTTGCGCATCCCGCGTGCGAGGAAGTCGTCGTCCTTCCGCGGCTGATCCCGAGGCAACCCGAGGCGGTGCCGGACAAGGCGACATTCGTCACCGGCGCCGCACGAGGGAAATTCGCCTACGTGCGCGCCATTCGGCAGGCTCTGCGCAGCGGGCCATTCGACCTGGTCGTGTGCGGTCACGTCAACCTTCTTCCCCTCGCACGGCTCACGGGTCAGAGTCCGCTTCTGATTACTCACGGCATCGACGCGTGGAAGCGACTCCGCGATCCGATCTCCAACTATCTGGTTCACAAGATTCGCGGCGTGATCTCGGTTAGCGATCTAACGCGGGAGCGTTTCATCGCGTGGTCGCACTTCAGCGGCCCGGCGTTCGTGCTCCCCAACGCCGTTCGCGTCAAGAATTACGGCGTCCGGGCGAGACGGCAGGATCTCATCGACCGATGGTCACTCGCTGGCAAACGCGTGCTGCTCACGCTCGGCCGAATCGTCGGCACGGAACGGTACAAAGGGTTTGATGAGGTGCTCGACGCCATGCCCGCTCTCCTTCGCGCGCAGCCCGAGGTCGTCTACATGATTGCGGGAAGCGGTAGCGACATTCCCCGCCTGAAGCTACGGGCAGCCGAGCTAGGCGTCGCTGATTCCGTTCGTTTCACAGGTTTCATCGCGGAGGACGAGAAGCCCGATCTCTACAATCTGGCCGATGTCTACGTGATGCCCAGCCGCGGCGAAGGTTTCGGATTCGTCTTTCTCGAGGCCATGGCGTGCGGTGTTCCGGTAATCGCCAGCTGCCTCGACGGAGGACGCGAAGCAGTGCGCCTGGGCGCTTTGGGACCGCTCGTCGACCCCACCAATCCGGCGGAGATCCGTGTGGCCATTGAAGACGCCCTCTCCTCCGGTGCGCCGCGCGCGATTCCCGAAGGGTTGGAATTCTTCAGCTACGAAAATTTCGAACGCCGTACGCACGCCATCATTGACGCCTTGACGACTGCATGACACTAGCAACCGTGAAGCGCGCGTTGATCTTCGGGGTGTCGGGGCAGGATGGCGCCTATCTCTCCCGCTTGCTGCTCGAGCGTGGATACGAAGTGCATGGCGCTTCGCGCGATGCGGAGTCGCAACCGTTCCAGCGTCTCAGCACCCTGGGCATCCGCGATCGCGTCGTCACTCACTCCGCCGCGGCGCGCGATTTCCGAGAGCTGCTCCAACTGATCGGCAGCATCCGTCCCGACGAGATCTACAACCTCGCCGGTCAGAGCTCCGTCGCCCTCTCGTTTTCGCAGCCGGTCGAAACGATGGACAGCATCGCGCAGGCCACGCTCGTCATGCTCGAAGTCATCCGCTACCTGAAGCTGCCGGTGCGCCTTTACAACTCCGCGTCAAGCGAATGCTTTGGAGATACGCCGCCGGGAACTGCCAGCGACGAATCGACGCCATTCTTTCCCCGCAGCCCCTACGCGATGGCCAAGGCAGCCGCGCACTGGACGACTGTCAATTATCGCGAGGCGTACGGCATCTATGCCTGTTCGGGCATCCTTTTCAATCATGAATCGCCCTTGCGCTCCGAGCGATTCGTGACCAGAAAGATCGTCACCGCCGCCGCCGAGATCGCCGCCGGCAGCCGCCGCCGCGTCACCCTCGGTCGCCTCGACGTCTCCCGCGACTGGGGCTACGCCGCCGAATACGTCGAGGCCATGTGGCGCATGCTGCAGCAGGACGAGCCCCAGGATTTCGTCATCGCCACCGGTGAGAGCCACACGCTGGAAGAGCTCACCGCCGCCGCATTCGCCCACTTCAATCTCGACTGGCACGACCACGTCGACATCGACCCCTCCCTCTTCCGAGCCTCCGAAATCACCCACAGCCGGGGCAATCCCGAAAAAGCGCGCCGCGTCCTCGCGTGGGAGGCGGAGACGAAGTTTGGGGAACTGGTCAGGCTATTGACAGAGAGCGTTCAGTGTCCGAGATGATCGTCACGAATCCAGCACGTCGCGTGGGTGACCGAGCGATCGTAATCGCGCAATCAGCACGACTAACCTGAGGATCACATCGCGCGATAAACTACGCCCTCCCTTGCACACGATTATCAAACCGCGCCGCGGCCTTGCCCAACTCGACCTCGCGGAAGTCTGGCAGTACCGGGAGCTTCTCGGATTCCTCGCCTGGCGCGACATCGTCATCCGATACAAGCAGACCACCATCGGCGTGCTCTGGGCCTTCATCCGGCCGTTTCTGACGATGGTCATCTTCACAGTCGTGTTCGGGCGGATCGCGAAACTGCCGTCCGAAGGCGTTCCCTATGCCGTGTTCAGCTTCACGGCTCTCCTGCCGTGGCAGTTCTTCTCGACCGCGTTTGCCGAGGCGGCGAATTCGATCGTCGGGAACGGCCACATGATCTCGAAGATCTACTTCCCGCGGCTGATCCTGCCGCTGTCGTCGGTAGCCGTCGGCATCATCGACTTCCTCATCTCATTCGTGATCCTCATCTTCATCATGATCGGTTACCACACGCCGGTCTCGGCGCGTGCGGCGGCGCTGCCGCTCTTTTTCTTGCTCTGCGTCGTCTTCACGATGGGACTCGGCATCTTTTTCGCCTCGTTGTACGTGCGGTTTCGCGACATGCGCCATCTCATCCCGTTCCTCACGCAGTTCGGCATGTACGTGTCACCGGTGATTTTCAGCAGCACGAAGATTCCGGCGAAGTGGCGGCTTCTCTATTCGCTCAACCCGATGGTGGCTGTGATCGACGGCTTCCGCTGGTCGCTCCTCGGCACGACGGAGCTGTACGTGCCGGGAATCGTGGCAGGCACGATCACATCGATCGTTCTGCTCGTCGTCGGTCTCTTCTACTTCAAGAAAACAGAGCGCGTGTTCGCGGACGTGATGTGATGAGCGAGGCCGTCAACGCGCAGGGAATCGGAAAGATCTATCGCCTCGGCGAGCAGGCTGCGGCCTACAGCCTGCTGCGCGAGCGCATCGCACAAGCGGTGAAGGCACCTTTCGGCCGCGGTGAGCCGCCGCCTCGGGTCGAGGAGTTCTGGGCCCTCAAAGACGTCTCGTTCACGATCGGCGCGTCCGAGGTTGTCGGCCTCATCGGAAAAAACGGAGCTGGTAAATCGACGCTGCTGAAGATTCTCAGCCGCATCACCGAGCCGACCGAGGGACGGATCGATCTCTACGGCCGCGTGTCCAGCCTGCTCGAAGTGGGGATCGGCTTTCATCCGGAGCTGAGCGGCCGCGACAACATCTACCTCAACGGCGCCATCCTCGGCATGTCGCGGCAGGAGATCCGGCGCAAGTTCGATGAGATCGCCGATTTCGCGGAGATCTCGAAGTTCCTCGATACGCCGGTCAAGCGGTACTCATCGGGCATGTACGTGCGGCTGGCGTTCGCCGTGGCGGCGCACCTCGAGCCGGACATCCTCATCGTCGATGAAGTCCTGGCCGTCGGCGACTCCGCGTTCCAACAGAAATGCCTCGGCAAGATGCGCGACATCCGCTCGAAGGGACGGACGGTCATCGTCGTCAGCCACAGCATGTCGACGGTCAGCGCGCTGTGTCAGAAGGTTCTCTGGATCGATGCCGGCCGGGTTCGTATGGCCGGCGAAACGTCCAAGGTCATCTCCAGCTACCTATCCGAGGGAGCGAAGCGCGAGATCTCCTGGAGTCCGAGAACGCATTATCCACTTCCTCTCAACTACGACACCGTCTTCATCAGCCGCGGCGATACCGGAGAATCGATCGATCCCATTCCGGGCGACGTGCCGGTCGACATCATTCTCGATTTCACCGTCAGCGAGCCGCTCAGCCCGAGCCGGATTGAAGTGCGGGTTGCCAGCGACAGCGGCGAGATCCTCTTTTCCTCGACCAGCGCGGACCACCTACCGGAGCAGAATCACGAGTGGACGCTCGGCTCGCATCGGTTCCGGTGCCGCATCCCGCCCAATCTTCTCGTTCCCGGCGTCTATCTCGTATCCATCTCGGAACCGCGCGGCGCCTACGCCGTCGTCCACGACAGCGTTCTTTCGTTCACCGTGAGCGAAGAGAACAGCCTGTTCGCACGCGATGCGCGCGCCGGACGGATTGCGCCACTACTGGAGTGGACGATGCAGCGTCTCTAGCCGCGCCGCAAGAAGAGCATGTCGCATTCGATGAGGCACCCTTCGTCATTAGCCCTGAACTCCGTCATGCGCAGAAGCTCGAAGCCACGCAAGTGCAGCCAAGTGAAGATGTCGCCCGCCAGCGGCCCGCCACGATAGAGCTCCTCAAACTGCGCTTCGCAATAGATAGCGTCGATGCGATCGAGCACCGGCTCCGCTCCCTTCAGCACCTCGAGCTCGAAGCCCTGGACATCGAGCTTGAGCAGACCAATGCGCTCGATGCGATGTTCGGCGACGTAATTGTCGACTGTATCGATCACCACAGGAATGCTGTCGACGGTCGAAAAATCGATGCCGTAAAGGCCGGCTTTCAGGACTGCGCCATTTTCGAAAAACGAGCTAGCTTCGTCGAATCCGCTGACATGGAAAGCGCGCTCTCCGCGCTCCGCTCCGAGAGCCGTCGCGTTGATGACGATGCCATTGCCATAGGGAGTCAGGGCCTCCTGGAGCTTCTGGCGCGGGCCAGCCAGCGGCTCGAAGGCATGAATGGACGCCCAGGGCTGGTGCGCCAGGACGCTCTCGCTGAAGTTGCCGATGTTCGCGCCGACGTCGAAGACGACAGCGCCGCGCCGGAGGGACAGGTCGGCGAGGTCCGGATACCGCTCGCGCAACTCGATCGGGTGACGCCCCAAGCGGAGGCGCAAATCATTCCGCAGGCGCAACGATGTCAGCGCCAGAACCGCTGGTCGAAACATGAGACATTCTAGAGCGCACTACAATGTTCGCCACGCATGAAGAATCGCATCGCCATCGTCGTCACCACGATCTTCGAGCCCCTCTTCATCGATGGCTACGTCGAGAACCTCCGCCGCTTCGGCCGCGAGGACGTCGAGATCATCGTCATCATCGACCGGAAGACACCGGCCTCGGTGGCCGAGCGCTGCGCGCACTACGGTCTGATCTGCCCGACGCTCGATGAGCAGGAAGCGTTTCTCGCCCGCTTTCCGTCGATGGCAGGCCGCATTCCGTATGACAGCGACAACCGGCGCAACATCGGTTTTCTGATGGCCCTCGACCGCGGCGCCGAGCTGCTGATCAGCATCGACGACGACAACTACTGCATCGATGACGTCGACTTCGTCAGCGAGCATCTCGCGGCAGGAAGAACCATCGACGCCGCTGCCACCGCGAGCGGCGACGGATGGCTCAACATCTGCTCGCTGCTGCAGTCATCGACGAAGGACGAGATCTTTCCCCGAGGATTTCCCTATTTCGCGCGCCGGCACGAACGGACACTGAGTGAGGAACGCTGCGATCCCGCGCGCGTGGCCATCAACGTCGGGCTTTGGCTGAGCGATCCGGACGTCGATGCCATGACGCGACTCGTGCAGGCACCCCGCATCGGCTCTGCGCAGGACCGTTCACTGCGTCTCGGAACGAACACGTGGACGCCCATCAACACGCAGAACACGGCTGTCGTGCGCGACGCCATCGCCGCCTACTACTACGTCCGCATGGGCTTCTCCCTCGGCGGCCTGACGATCGACCGCTACGGCGACATCCTCAGCGGTTACCTGATTCAGAAGTGCGTGAAAACGCGCGGCGACGCCATCCGCATCGGCTCGCCCATCGCCGATCACCGCCGCACGCCACACAATCTCTTCAAGGATCTCTACCACGAGCTGGCAGGGATGGTATTGCTCGAAGACCTGCTGCCATGGTTCAAGGAGATGACGATCGGCGAAGGGACGTATTCCGAAATGTACGCAGCTGTGGCCGATGCGCTCGCAGAACGGAGCGCGTCGATGCGCGGTTTCGTCTGGGATGACGGCGGCCGCGACTTCCTCGTCGACACCGCCGCAAACATGCGCGCGTGGCTAGACGCCATTCGCATGATCGGATGACGCCGTTAGCGGTCGACCGTCGCGAAGTGCTTTCGAAGATCCTTCAACGGCCGCTCGATGAAGTGCCACGACGCCGCGGCCGCTGCGAAGGCAAGCGTGATGCTGACGAACATGAGGGCTCCTCCCGCGGGCGCGCGCAGCCGATAGAACCCGCACGCCTTCAAAACCGCCTCGGGAATGAAGTTGTGAAAGAGATATAGGCCATAGCTGATACGCCCGACGTACATCACGGCACGAGTCTGGAGGAGATTGCCGAAAATGCCCGGAATACCACGAGCGGCGCCCCCCACGAGTGCGATGGAGAGAGTCATCACGGCAACCTCCACAAAGCCACGGTTCCTTCCACCGGCACCGATGCAGAAGAGCACCCCCGACAACGCTGCGCTCAAGCCCAGAATGCGCGAAAGCTGCGCCGGAGCCTCGAAAGAAACGACGGCCAGAGCCGCGCCCGCAGCAAGATAGTCCACACAGGCGGGCAGGAGGTATTCGCCGTTGGGCAGCGTGGTGGCCCAGCGAAAGACAACTCCACCGAAAATCGCCAAACCCAGCAACGTGAAAATCACACGACGAGGAAGGATAAGGATGACGATTGGCCAGATCAGGTAGAACTGCTCCTCGACTGCCAGTGACCAAAGATGCGTCGACGACCCCGGCAAGCGATGCGTCACGAAGTAGAAGTTCGTCAGGTATGTGGCGAACCAAGGAAGCGAGCCTGCAAAGACGCCAAGTCCCGCGATCCAGGCATAGAAGAGCGCGAGGTAATAAGTTGGACAGATACGCAGGAAACGACGGAAGTAAAAGTTACCCATCGCCTGCGCTAGCCGCTTTGGGCCAGCGGCGATGATCCCTCGATCGATCCAGAGGATGCTCGTGATCAGGAATCCGCTGAGGACGAAAAACAGCTCTACCCCGTAGTATCCGAGGGGCACGAATCGCCTGGAAGGCCAGTCCTCCGGCCAAAAATGCGAGAGCAGGACGATCACGATGGCGATAGCTCGCGCTCCATCCAGCTGAGGCCGATACGTCAACCGGTCGGAAACAGACGAAGCGACCAACAAGGCTGGATGATATGCGACGAGGGGTAAGATGACGCCGTGACCGCCGGCCTGTTCGAAAAGACGAGCGCAACATTGCTTGGCTTCGTACAGGATGACAGTCGCGATTTCCTTGTCGACACCGCCGCGAACATGCGCGCCTGGCTTGATGCGGTAAAGACGATCGGATGAGTATCAGCATTCTCTGGATCGGCGCCCATCCCGACGATGAGTTGTTCGTCGCCCCATGGCTGGCGCGATTGCAAACCACGGCCGGAGCCAAACTCTCGTTTCTGATCGCCACCCGCGGTGAGCACGGCGATTGCCGGTTGCCCGGCAGCGACGGCCGCGACCTCGGCGCCCTTCGCGAAGCGGAGATGCACGACGCCGCCGCGGCGTTCGGCGGCGATGTGCACTTTCTAGGGTGGCGGGATGGTGTCGCGTCCCAGCCCAATGCAGTTCTTCGCATCTGGGCGGCAGACGCCGGCGGGAAGAAGAACCTTCGCGACCAGCTCCGTGCAGCCATCGGCCGCTTCGCGCCGGACTGGATTGTGACGTTTGACCGCCGTCACGGCTGCACGTGGCACGCTGATCATCGCGCGCTCGGTGCCCTCGTGCAGTCGCTTGCGCTGCCGATTCCGGTCACTCTCGCGGAATCGCGTGTCAACTTCTCACGGCCCCTGCACATCGAGCCGGGAGTGCCGGAAGCCGTCTGTCTTTCGGTTTCGGGCACCTGGGATTACCTCGTGCGGGACATGGCATCGCACCCGTCGCAGTTCGATGCGGGCACGCTCGACCTGTTCCGCAACGCGGCGCCGGAACAGCGCGTCGTGTGGCTGCTGCACATTCCGGCGTGGCGGCGGTGGCACTACCTTCGGGACAATGCCGTCGCCGCAGCGCGGCGCGTGAAGTCGTTCGTTCGCGACCGCGTCTTGCCGCGCGGGTAAGATGCCGCGCATGACGGCTGCGCGTCCGCTGCTGACGATCATCATCCCCAGCTACAACCAGGGCTCGTACATCCGCGAGACGATCGATTCGACGCTGGCGCAGGACTACAGGCCGATCGAGGTACTCGTCGTCGATGGCGCATCGAAGGACGACACGGTAGCCGTGCTGCGAAGCTATGACGGCGTGGCGGAGTTGCAATGGTGGTCGGAGCCGGACCGCGGCGTCGTCGACGCGGTCAATAAAGGGATGGAGAGAGCACGGGGCGAGATCGTGGCCATCCAGAGCTCGGATGATGTCTACGTTCCCGGCGCGTTTTCCGAGGCGGTGGCCGCGTTTCAGGAAGACCCCGCCACGGGTCTCGTCTACGGCGACGTCGAGTACATCGATGCCGCCTCGGTCGTTAGCGGACGAACGCACCTGCCGCCGTTCACGCTGCACGAGTACGTCGGAAAGCTGACGTACATCCCGCAGCCGGCCGCCTTTTTCACGGCCGAGGCAATGCGCGAGGCAGGCAAATGGCGCGAAGACATCAGCTACGCGGCCGATGCCGAGTTCTATCTCCGCATCGCGTTGCGACGCCCCGTCCGCAAGATCGATCGCGTTCTGGCGCGCTATCGCTATCACGACGCGCAGCGGGAGAAGGCTGGGGGACGAATCCAGCGCGATTGGGAGAAAGCAATCGAGCCCTTGACGCGATCGGGTGACCGGCGTCTTCGGCGATACGCACGAGGCAGCATCGACCTGACGCGGGTGCACTACACGCCGGAAGCGCGTTGGGTCAAACGCACGGTCGCCGCGTATCACGCGCTGATGGTGAATCCTGCGGTCATCTGCAATGCCGACTTTCGCGCCATCCGCGACCTGTTGCCGGGGCGCTATCCGATCTGGCGCTTTCTCTCGCGCGTCAAGCGCACTCTCGGCTTTCCGGCGCGCCGCTCCTAGCTTAAGCTTAGCTATGGCCAGACCGATTCATCCTGTAGCAGAGGAAGTGATTACGACTCGCAGTGCGCCGCTGCCGGATGGGAGCGTCGTTCCCGCAACCTCGTTCGTTTCACGCGAATCGTGTCAACTGATCTATGAGCTGGCAGAGCGAAGCGGGGCAACACAAGGTGTCGAGGTCGGGATGGCGTTCGGGGTGTCGACTGTCTGCCTCGCTGACGCGCTGCGATCCATTGCCGGCCCAAAGGCGAGACTGATCACCTTCGATCCGACGCAGCGACTCACCGATTCATGGAACAGCGCGGGACTCTGGCAGGTCGAGCGCGCCGGGCTTTCCAGCGTCGTCGAGCTGCGCCACGAAACGTCGCAGCGAGGATTGCCCAAGCTTGTCGACTCCGGATATCGCTGTCAGCTCGGATTCATCGATGGCTGGCATACGTTCGATCACACGCTCATCGATTTCTTTTACATCGATCAGATGCTCGACGTCGGCGGTCACATCGTTTTCGACGATACGCTCTACCCTTCGATCCACCGCGTCGTCCGATTCGTGCTGGCCAATCGCAACTACGAACTGGCTGGGATTGAACATGTCGACCATTACACCCGGCCGCTCCTTCGGGCGAAGCGAATGGGTAAACGGCTCCTGCACCGGTTGGCGCGAACCAATCTGGATCCTTCCGAAGCACATGCGGCGATCTTTCGTCAGATTGAGTCGGCACAAATGGTCGGCGTTCGTAAAGTCAGCGACGACGACAGGCGCTTCGATCACTTCGCGGCGTTTTGAATCGAGCCTGATCGGAATTGGCGGCCGGTAAGAGCCGGCCCGGACATCCTTCCCTGCTCGATCGCGCGGAGCCGGGCAATCCGCTCCCCTGGATCGACCGTTTCGATGCCGCGGTAACGGCGGATCGCTCCTGTCGTCTGCGATGTCTTCCCAGGTTGCGGCGGATGTTCGAGGTGCAGGAGCGGCATGTAGGCAAAACGATACACGCCGCCGAGAAAGCGCGCTCGATCGAAGAAGTCGTTGTCCTCTCCGCCCCAGCCGACGAACGATTCGTCGAAACCGCCGATGGCCTCGTACGCATCGCGGCGCACGATGATGCTGCCGCCATCGAGATTCTGAACCACCATCCCCGGCACGCCAGGCGGCAGGGCCTCCGTCACAAACACACGTTTCGTTTCATCAGCGTCGAGATAGAAGAGGAAGCGTTTCAGATCGATGAAGGACCATCCCTCATCCACGCGCGCCACCGCTTCGAAGGCGTACCGTTCGGGAACGAGCACGTCGTTGTCGTGCATGACCAGGATGTCGCTCTGCGCATGACGCGCCGCGACATTGAACGCCCAAGCGCGGCAGTACGGAAGGCCGGGCTCGGGAAGCGGCGTGTGGATGTAGCGGACCCAGGACGGGAGCAGGCGCTCGATCTCGCGCTCAGCCGATTGCTCCACGATGATGCATTCGAAGGCGACTCCGCTTTGTGCAGCGATGTTGCGGAGTGTGGCCAGGAGATGCGGCAGCCGGTCCATGCCGCGGTGACCGATCAGAAACGACAGACGCGGCGGGCCGCTCATCGGCACCGGAGCATCGCGCATCGTTACCGGCCAGCGCGTCAGCGCCTTTTTCATCAACCGCGCCGCCGTCGAGGGAAAGACTTTGCCGATATGAAGGTCGGAGGCGAACCGCCAGCAGCATTGCACGCCACGATCATTCATCGCGATCGTTTCCCGGCGGTTGCGGATCTGCAGCCACGGCTCGGGACGGCCGTCTTCCGCGCCGATGCCGAGCATGCGCATCTCGAACGGGATCCAGTCATAGACCAGAGCGCCGATCGTGTGCCGAAGGCTGACCTTCATGGCTCCGGATTCTAACCGGGTCACTCGTTGCTATCCTTGGCGAATGGGCAACGGCGCGCTCGTCACGACGATCATCCCGGTCTTCAACCGGCCGGCGTTGCTCGCCGAGGCGGTCGGGAGCGTGCTCGATCAGACGTACCGTCCGATCGAGATCATCATCGTCGACGATGGCTCGACCGACGACACGCCCGCGGTTGCCGACGACCTGGCCGCACGGCATCACGGAGTCATCAGGACGATCCACATCGGCAATGGCGGGCCAGGACTAGCTCGCGAGGCAGGCCGGATCGCCGCACGCGGCGATTACATCCAGCATCTCGACAGCGACGATCTGCTGTTTCCGCACAAGTTCGAACTGCAGGTCGCGGCGCTGGAAGCATCACCCGAATGCGGCGCCGCATACGGCTGGACTCGATTCCGGCACCGGGACGGCCGCGTCGAGCCGCGCCCGTGGAAACGCTCGGGCGAACGGATCGAGACGATGTTCCCCGCTATGCTCACGATGCGTTGGTGGGACACGCCGACACCGCTGTACCGTGTGTCGCTGATCGTCGCTGCGGGACCGTGGACCGGCCTGCGCATCGAAGAGGATTGGGAGTACGACTGCCGCATGGCTGCACGCGGCGTTCGCCTGGCCTGGTGCGCGGAATGGGTATGCGAAGTGCGCGCGCACGAGCCAGTGCCGGTGACGCAGGCCACAATGCGCGACCGGGCGCGGTCCCACATGCTCGTGCTCGAGCACGCCCGCGGCGCCGGACTCGATCCGCAGTCGCCGCCGATGCAGCAGTTCGCTCGCGAGCTCTTTCACGTCGGCCGCCAGTGCGGCGCCGCAGGCCTCATCGACGAATCGCAGCAGCTTCTGGAGAAGGCGCGCGAGATCGGCGACAAACGCGACATCCGCGCCTACGAATTCGTCGCTCGCCACATCGGCTGGCGGAACGCCGGGCGCGCCGCGGCGTGGCTCGATCGGCTGCGGTAGGGGTTGGTACCATGATGGTCGCCGAGAATGCGGCGAATCGCGCACGGCTGCTGCTCGTGCTCTTCTGGTCTGCGTTAGAGCGGCGCGCTCGCGAGCTATACTCCCCCACCGATGAGCGAGCCGGAAAAGAGCGACGTGCGCTCTCGTGCAAGTGCACCGAGGAGCCAGCCGCCCAACGCCAGCGCCGCCGCCACTCTGCTCCTCGGCGCTCTACTCACCGTGCAGATCCTCCTCGCGATCCGCTCGGCCACCGGTCCGTTGGCCGGCGACGAACCGTACTACGCGGCGAAGGCTCGCTATTTTGCTGAGCATCATCGGTTCGCCCCCGCATCCTCCTCCGAGCTTGCGGTTGAATCAGGTCGCAGGTGGGGAGTGTCGGACTGGAGGCCGCCGGGCTACCCGCTCTTCGTCGCGTTCGTCGCCGGCCGGAATTTCGATCCGCCAGGACTACACCGTCGAGTCGCGGCAATTCAGTCGGGGCTCATGGCTATCGCGATCATCCTGGTATTTCGCACCATCGCACGCCTCACTTCCAATCGCTCACATCTTGCGATTGCGGCGGCACTGGGAGTCGCGCCATGGCCGTTCGAATTCACAACGTTGATCGGGCCCGATTCGCTCACTGCGAGCGTGAGCGCGATCGGGCTGGTGGTTCTCGCCAGCGCGGTCAGAAAGTCGAGCGCAAGGGCAGCATTTGCCGGGGCTCTGCTGCTCAGCATCACGTTCACATTCCGCCCCGAGACCATCGTGCTGCCGCCGCTGCTGATCGTGGCCGCAGCTCTCCTCTCATCGCGACATCGAAGGCACATTTTTCTTGCCGGCGTGGGGGCATTCGCGATTGTGCTCGCGGGACAATGCGCTTATCGCGAGGCATTCGTCGGACGACTGCAAGTGTTCGGGCCACAGCGTCTGCCGGACCAGGGGGCATTCGACTGGGCAGGCACGTGGATAGGTACGGAACATGAGAACGATTACTTCGTCTTTTCGTTGAGGAACGGACAGGGAGCTCGCTCAGTGCCCGATCGAGCCTTCGGCGACGCTGCGGAACAGGCGGCGTTCGAGACGATCATCAATCGCGTTCAGCGCGAAGGTGGTTATTCAGAAACTGATGATCGAGCGTTTGCAGCGCTGGCCCGGAAGCGCTGGCACGATCATCCGGTGACGGTACTCGCCGCCCGCCTCTGGCACCCCATCCATCTCTGGGTGAATAGTGAGACAAATTCGCAACTGCTCGCGGCTTTCACCCGCGTTCCGCGGCGAGTGCGGCAAGCGCTGCTTGGAATGCTGCTCCTCTTCAAACTCGCCGCGATCGCGGCATTCGCGTTTGCCGTCGTCCAAACTGTCCGCAAAGGCCCGGCGGAGCCGTTCAGCGCGTTGTGCATTCTCTTCGTCGTCGTGCGAACAGTGCTGATCGGCGTGATCCTCAACTCCCAGGGACATCGACTGATGGTCTCTGACTGGACCCCGCTCCTGGCCTCATCGATCGTGCTACTCGCCCAAACTGGCCGGCACCACCGAGCGAACGCGCATTGAGCAACTCCACGCATAACTCGGTCATACGGGAGCCGTGGTATTCCGATCGTCTGATTTGTCCGGAGTGCCGCGCGCCGCTTGTGCTTTCGGAATCTTGCCGCAGCTGCGGATTTCGCGTGCCTCAAGGCAGTCCCCTCGATCTGCGCCCACGACAACCGCTCTGGCGAACGGTGAGGTTCCCTGTCGGAACGACCGCGCCGCAGGATCTGAGGAGCTGTTCGCTTGCCCGCCCCGTTGTGACATACACAGGCCCTCGAGCCGTCCGCGACTCGGCAGAGCTTTTCTCCGCGGTTGCTGCGTCGCTTGCTCCCGGCGCCCGGCTGCTCGACCTCGGATGTGGCCAGCGTGATCAGGCCCCGGTGGCCGCGCACTACGACCTGCGCTATGCAGGCGTGGACTACTCGTCACCGGAAGCGGACCTGCTGGCCGACGCACACGCGCTACCTTTCAGCGACGCATCGTTCGATCACGTCCTTTCCTATGCTGTCTTCGAACATCTGCACAACCCGTACATCGGGGCAACGGAAGTGGCGCGCGTCCTGGTGCCGGGCGGACTGTTCTTTGGCGCAGTCTCGCAAGGCGAGCCATTCCATGAGTCGTACTTCCACCACACTGCGCTCGGCGTACTGGCACTCCTGAATGCGACCGGCTTCACAGTCCGCCAGATGTGGCCGTCCTATGACACGCTGCATGCGCTCGCGGTGATGGGCCGCTATCCGCGTCTGACCCGATTGCTGATCGAGGCCCTTCACCGATTCGCGAAGGCGACACCCTTCCTTGCCCCGCGGGCGTTCCTTCGCGGGTCGAAGCGTGAAAAGGAGATCGAAGCAATTCATCGCGCCGCCAGCGTCTGCTTTGTCGCTCAAAGGCTCCACACCTGATCGAATAACCATGATGAGCTCCGCAATCCACACCCCTAACGCGGCCAGCGCTGACTCCTCTGTCGATCGGCGAGGCCGCCTCGGCGGGTGGTCACGGGCGATCAGCGGCATCGCTCTCTCCGTTCTCGCCTTCGAAGCAGTGTTCCGCTTCCTTTCCTTCGAAGTGACACGCGTAGACCCGGTGAGTCATCGTCAGGTGTTGACCATGACGCATCGCCTGGGAGAGGGATTTGGAGTCAGTCACTGGGACGCAAGTGGAATTCGGCAATCCCCTGCAAACTGCACGAGCTGCCCGCGAGTCCTGGTTCTGGGCGACTCGTTTACCGAGGCTCTGCAGGTCAATGACCCGGATGCCTACCCGGCAGTGGCCGAGGCACTTCTCTCTTCGACGCAACCCATCCTGCTCGTCAATGCGGGACAAGCCAGCCGTTCGCCTGCGGACTATGTGTTCGATGCACTGCGAAATCGACAGCTCGTACAACCCGCATGGACCGTCATTCAGTTGAACCTCGATGACCTGGGGCCGGACGCCTTCATCGACGCGAAGATTCACTTCCTGGAGCAAGGGACAAAGTTATTAACTCCGGTAGCGCCGCCCTCTCATGTCTACGGTCGGATCACCAGATTGCTTGGCGTGCTGCGCGGTCACTCGGCCCTCGTCAACTATGCTCTTTATCGCCTCGACGTAATCCGGCAGACACGACGTCCGCCTCGCTGGTTCATCGCTGGATCAGAACCGGATGGCAGACCCGCGCCAGAAGCGAGGAAGTATCCCGTCGAACGGGAGCTGGATTTGATGCGAGCGTCCTACGAAAACCGGATCACGTTTCTGTTTCTGCCTCCCTTCAACACCGCGATCGAGAGCGGAGAAACTCGGTTTGAACGCTATTGCCTTTCAACACCGGGGAGCTGCGTCAACCTCCGGGCATCGTTCGATGGTTTCCGGCAACGGGGTACCGCTCCTTACGGTTTTCCGAACAGCCGTTTCGGAGAAGGGCATCTCAACCGCGACGGACATGCTGCAGCCCGCGCGACTTCTGGCAGACGAGCTTCAGAGGCTGCGACAACATGGTCTTTTCTAGCCTTCGATTCTTTGTATTCCTGATCGTTCTCCTGCTGCTGGTCGCGCACATTCGGTCGAACCGCGCGAATAAAGTGGTGCTCTGCATCTCTTCGTGTCTCTTCTACGCGGCATGGGACTTCCGCTACCTCGGACTTCTGTTGCTGATCAGCGGCATCGACTTCGTGGCGGCGGCCCGGATTCATGAGACGAATGTCTTTTCAAAGCGGCGTTTCTGGTTGGCGCTGAGCATCGTCACGAATCTTGGAATTCTCGCGTACTTCAAATACGCGGACTTCTTCATCCATTCGCTCAACGGCGTTCTGGGCTCCTACGGCAGAGAGGTTCCGCTGCTGCATGTGTTCCTTCCTGCCGGCATCAGCTTCTATACCTTCAAGTCGATGAGCTACACGATCGACGTCTACCGTCGTCAGCTCACTCCGGCACGCACGCTGATGGAGTACGCGATGTTCGTGTCGTTCTTCCCTGACCTGATCGCCGGTCCCATCGTGCGCGCATCGGTATTCATCCCGCAGCTGGACAACCAGATCGGCCCGACGCGGAGCCGTCTCCAGGAGGGAAGCTCTCTTTTCCTTGTGGGTCTGGGAAAAAAGCTTCTCGTGGCGGATTACATGGGACCCATCGCGGACACAGTCTTCCAGCACCCCGGCGCCTGGAGCATCGGCATGGCGTGGACCGGACTGATCGCCTACACGATTCAGATCTACTGCGACTTCTCTGGCTACTCGGACATGGCCGTTGGTACTGCGCGGATGCTGGGTTACGACCTCCCGCAGAATTTCCGGATGCCTTATCTCTCCGGGGATGTCTCGGAGTTCTGGCGTCGCTGGCACATCACACTGAGTGAGTGGCTGCGTGACTATTTGTACATTCCACTAGGCGGTAATCGCAAGACACCCTCGCGAACGTATCTCAATCTCATGCTTACGATGATCCTCGGCGGACTGTGGCACGGAGCGGGTTTGAACTTCGTTCTCTGGGGCGCGCTGCACGGCGCTGCCCTTTCGATTCATCGGGGATGGAGCCGCATGGGGCTTCGCATGCCGCGCCGGGCCGGCCAGATTCTCACACTCCTCTTCGTCTCCCTTGCATGGGTGCCGTTCCGCGCGGTCGACGCCGCAACAACCCAAGTGATGTTCCGCCGGCTCTTCCTGGTCGATGGAAGTGGCAACCACTGGCTTCCTATCGTCGTTCCGGCAGGCCTGATCCTCGTTCTGGCAGGGCACGCCATTGGAGTGTGGATCGAGAAATCGGACCGGAGCGCGAACTTCGTCCTCAAGGCGTTCGACCTTCAGATCACGGACCATCCTCTGTCAGGGCGCCAACTTGTTTTCGGCATGAGGACAGTCAGCGGCGCGTTCCTCGTCTCCACCATCGTGTTGTTAATCGCGCTCTTCGCTGCCACCGAGTCAAGCCCTTTCATCTACTTCCGCTTTTAGCCCGCTGCCCTGTCGCGCGCAAGCCCGGCCGCACCAACAAGGCGATAGCAGGTGACAAGCAGAAAGGATTAGCGCGTCGCCTTCACACGGGACGAGTGATCTCCGGCAGTCGCAACGACGAAGTCCTCTACCTGCGCGATCGGCCTCGCGCCCGGAAACGCGCGAAGGTCAGCCGGTGAGACAACAACCACATCCCAGGTTTTCGCCCCGGGCGGGAGTGAGACCCGCCGCCGCCATGGATCACCAGTCGACCGACGGCGGCAGCATCGCCGCTGCGCCGACCGCCAGCGTTCGGAGCCGATTCGTACGGACCGGCTCAATCATCATCTGCACAGAGCCATGCTCGATTCTAACTTCAACTGATTCAACCGCTGCCGTGTCGTGGTTCGCTCGATTCAATCGGCCGTGCGAGATCGCTCACTGGAGCGGTAGATCGTCCACGCACCCGAGCGGCTCACGGGAGTCCAGAACTGTGATCGCACGTCCCGCGCAACGACGAGGTAGTCCGCTTCGCGGGCGATTGCGCTGGCAACGGCCACATTGGCGGGATCGCGCAGGAACGCTGACCAGAGCGCGGCGCGCTGCGACACAGAAGAAACTCCCGGAGGAGCGAGAAACTGCTCGGTGTATGGCGTCGGAAGCCATGACCGCCGCTCGGCGATCCAGGTCGCAGGAAGCTCGCCGCGAATGGTAAGACCGCCAGGATCGACCAAGATCGAGCGCCGCGGTGTGTGATCCCTGATCCAGACGAGGGATCGGTAGTAGTCACCGGGAATCGTTACCCCTCGGGATTCCGAATGCATCAGCCGGTAGTACGGAAACTGCAAGATGTAGGCGGAGGTCTCGATAACTCCCAAAGCGACCAGAAACGCTGCCGTGATCTTCTGCCAGCGGTCCAGGCTGCCACGGAACCACATCTCGATCGTCATCGCGATCAGCGGAGCAAAGGCCACGGCCAGTAGCGAGCCGGTCTTGATCGAGAAGTCCACCTGGCCGGTCGAACTGCCGGAGATGTAAAGAAACGACGGAATCGCGACCGCCGCGACAATCAGCACGTGAAAGAACGACAGCGCTTTCCGTCCCGCCACGGCCAGCAGTCCCCACAGCGGCAGCATCCCGAAAGTGACCATTCTCAGAAACTGCCCCCCGTCGAACGCAAACGCTGCGTGGCGTGAGTCGCTGGAGCTCAGCACGTGTATCGCCAGAAACATCGCTGCCGCCGCTCCCCCCATGACCACGGCCCAGGTAAGCACCAAAAGGGGGCGCGCAATGCGACCGAGCGCAAGCCAGAGGAGCAGTGCTGCGACGAGCGCGAAGAGCAGCGTGACGCTGTAGCCGATCACCATCGACAACGCTGCCGTTCCCAGTACCAGGTCGATCGTGCGCCGCTCGCGATTCCAGCGCTCTACCTGCATCGCCGTGAACAGCGCCAGCACGAGCGCAAAGGTGTTGTTCCCGAACACGATCATGCTGTTGAGCGGCGAGAGCAGGAGATGGTTCCGGGTCGGCATCGCCAACCACCCGAGTGAAAACCGTGCGCCGATGGTTTGGTAGTAGTAGACGGTGAACGGCGCGAAGAGCGCCACCGCCATCGTTGCCTGCGCAGTGCGGGGGTCGCTTTGCGGATCGGTCGCCACGACGACCGCAACCAGCGTATGCACCAGCAACGCCGCCGTGAGCAGGTTCACCAGGATCAGAGCATTAAACGCGGGGATGGCTACACCGCAGAAGTCCGTCAGAATCGCCGGCAGCGCGAAGTACAGCCAGTGATAGTTGAGGGGGCCGCTATCGGTGACATGCGCCAGCGGCAACAGCGGCGAGGCTCGCATCGTGGCCAGGATGGACACGAGATTGCCGAAGTCGATGGCGAAGAGCCCGTGAAACACCACGTCGTTGCCGGCGGGAGCTCCGTATCCGAGCCACGCCAACGCGAATAGAACAGGCAGCACGATCGACACGACGAATCGCGAGCGCCTCCACGCCGGAAGGAGCTCGGCAAGCGTGGTCCGAAACCGGCCAAACTTCGCCGCGGCGCCCGCGAGAACCACACAGACCACGACGTCCGCGATCGCCGGAGTAACCGGAAGGAGCTTGCGCGCGAAAAACCAGGGAACGATCAGGATCACCACCAGTACGCTCGCGGCGGTGAAACGCAGATCAGCGGGCATCGCACGCAGATGAGGAAGGCGCATGACCAGCGCACACGCGGGAAGGAGAAACGCGCCAACGAAGACGACGAAGACAATCGCGCCGGCGAAGCCGCCGGCAAGATGCACCACGATTGCGGCGTCGAGCAGGACCACGGCGATGAGGATCAGCTTCTTCATTCGTGATCCGGCCCGAAGTCGCGCCTTTCGTCAGCGCGCCTTCAACCGTGCCGGGACCCCAGCCACGGTGGCGCCGGCGGGCACGTCGCGCGTCACCACAGCACCGGCACCAACCAACGCGCCTTCTCCGATGGTCACGCCGCCGAGAATGGTCACGCCCGAGCCGATGCTGGCCCTCTTTCTGACCAGGGTTCGCTCGCACGTCCAATCCTCGCGGGCCTGAAGCGATCCGTCAGGATTCACCGCCTTCGGTCTCCGGTCATTGATGAACATGACGCCGTGCCCGATGAAGCACTCGTCTTCAATGGTCACGCCTTCGCAGATGAATGTGTGGCTGGAGATCTTGCAGCGCGCGCCGATAAAAGCACCTCGCTGGATCTCCACGAACGCGCCGATCTGCGATCCGTCTCCGATGCGGCAGCCATAGAGATTGACGAACGAAAAGATCCTAACCCCTTCGCCCAGCTCCACGTCGTCCGCGAGGCGGATGAAGTTCTCGATGTCGTACTTCGCGTCTCTTTTGGGGTGGCTCACGTTCTTCTCCCTCGATCTTCCGCCAGATCGATGCAGGCTTCGATCACGCGCTGTTGCTCGTCGTCCGTCATCCCATGGAACAGAGGGAGAAGTATGGTGTGATCGCGCAGCCATTCGCTCTCGGTCAGACAGCGGCAGGACTGCTCTGGGCACGGTTTCGGACCGCAAGCCCAGCGCGAGCGGTCCGCATACGCCAGTTCCTGGTGTGCATTGGTGATTCCTCTCTTGCAGGCGATTCCTCTGTCGAGGAGGTACTGCATCGCTTCGATCTGAGAAATGTCGCTTCCTTCTCGCAGGAACACGGGATAGCTCTGCCAGTTCGAACGCGCCCATGGCTCTTCGGCGGGCGGCGTGAAGAAGGGGTGATCACGAAACGCATCGCGGTAGCGGTCCGCCCGTTGCCGGCGCTCGGCGACGGTAGCGCTCATGCGCGCGAGCTGCGGCCGTCCGATCGCGGCCTGCAGATCGGTCATTCGAAAATTGAATGCTGGCTCGACGTAATCCTCGAATACGACCGTTGTAGACCGATGACGCACCGTATCGGGCACGGTCATTCCGTGCTGGCGCAGCAATCGGAAGCGTGCCGCAAGCGCCTCGTCCGCGGTCGTCAGCATGCCGCCGTCCCCGGTCGTCACGATCTTTCGCGGGTGGAACGAAAAGCAGGCCACCAGACCGTGGGGACGTCCGATCCGTTCCCACCGTCCTTTCCAATGCACTTCGCTTCCGATCGCACACGCCGCGTCCTCGACGACCGGCAGCCCGTGACGGGAGGCGATCGCCAAAATGCTGTCGAGATCACACGGGATGCCGATCTGATGAACGCAGAGGATGGCTTTTGTCTGAGGCGTCAGCGCGGCCTCGAGCGCGCGCGGATCCATCCCCAGTGTCTGGCGTCGAACATCAACGAATACGGGCCGCGCGCCGACCGCGACCACCGAATTCGCGGTAGCCACGAAGCTGTGGCTGACGGTCACCACGTCGTCTCCCGGCTTCACTCCAACGGCCAGCAGCGCAAGTTGCAGAGCGACCGTACAGTTCGCCACGGCAACCGCATGATATGCACCGACAGCGGCGGCAAACTCGGATTCGAAGGCCGCCACCTCCGGCCCCTGCGTGACCCAACCGGAACGGATCACGCGCGTGGCGGCATCGACCTCTTCGTCGCCGAGCGACGGGCGAACGATCGGAACACGAGTGCGGACGGTATCGGTCATTCCCAGTTTTTCACGCGCATCCCCGAGGCTAGCTGCTCGGCGCGCGCTAATGGTATCGCGCGGAAGCCGGCGACCAGATCAGCGATTCCGCGCTCGGCGGGAACGGAAGGACGAAATCCAAGAGCGCGCTCCGCCTCGCTCGAGTCAGCCAGGAGCCGCAGTACATCACCCGGCCGCGGCTCGACGTGCTCGATGGGCAGATCGGCGTTTCCAACCACCCGCCGGACCAACTCCGCCAGCTCGTTGATGGAGATCTCCCGGCCGGAGCCGGCATTGAATGTACGGCCTTCCACTCCCTTCGCCACCGCGGCAAGAGCGATGGCCGTGGCCGTATCGTAGACGTGCGTCAGGTCCCGGGTCTGTTCGCCGTCGCCGAAGATGACCAGAGGATGGCCGGTCACTGCCCGAAGGACAAAGCGAGGAAGCACTTCGCCCGAGTCGCCTTCAAAGTGGGAACGCGGTCCATAGGAATTGAACGGCCGCACGACCACCGTCTGGAATCCGTAGCAGCGGTAAAACGATCGCGCGTAGCACTCGCCCGCCAGCTTGCTCGATCCATAAATGGTGTGCGGGTCCGTGGGATGGTCCTCCGTCATCGGCACCGACCGCGCCGTCCCATACACCTCCGACGACGACACATGGACGACTCGTCCGGCCTTTGCCTGGCGAGCTGCGGCCAGCACGGTCATCGTGCCGCGGGCATTGACGTCCTCGTTCTCGAACGGCGAATGAATCGAGTGCCTGACCCCGAGACATGCCAGATGAAAAACCGTATCGCCTTCGCGGAGAACACGCACGAGCCGCTCTCCGTCGCGGACGTCGCCCCAGACCACTTCCGGCTCTCTCCCAACCTCGCCGCCACAATCGAGGTTTGCGATCGCGCCGGTGGCGAGGTTGTCGAACACGACGACCTCGGCGCCGCTTTTCAGCAGCAGCCGCGTGAGCGACGACCCGATGAATCCTGCCCCCCCGGTGACGACACAACGTCGTCCGGCCAGGCCGTCAAGCGTTGGAATCTGAAGTTCAGTCACTCGTGTCCTGCCTTTTCCTCGCCCGTCGGAATCATCCTTGCCCCGAGCGCCGCAATCATGAGGCCAGCCAGAAGGATCGTCGATGCTACCAGCCCTGATGCCGCCAGGACCTTCGCGTTAAGACCGAGCCCGGGAGCGAGCATGGCCAGAGCCAGTTCGCGCACCCCGTAGCCATTGAACGACACGGGAAGCATTGTGGCGAACGCCGCCACCGCCGCAATGGAGACGAGGGCGGCGGCGGGAGCGTGTACGCCGGTGGCGGCGATTCCAGAGGCAAGGCCTCCCAACGCCAGCAGCTGATTGACGGTCGTCCAACCGAGGATCGGTCGGAACGAGCCGGGGATCAGAAGAATGATGATGAAAAGCGCGGCAAGGCACACCACCAGAATCCCGCCCCACCTCGGGCTCAGGAACAGCAGACTGGATGCGACCGCGATCACCGTCAATACGCCCGCTCCCGCCAGCCTCTCCAGAATCGCCACCTTCGTCAGTCGTCCCAGCATCGCTTGTCCGTATCCCGCCTCGAAGCCGCGAAGGACGTCGACACCGATTCCTCCCGGAGCGAGAACGACAGCCGCCTGCGCCCTTAGGCTCAGAACCATCGCTGCCCGTCGCGCGCGAAGCGGCGAAGCTCTTACGCTTACCAGAACCGCCCTCCAACGTAAGCCCGCGACCATGGCTGCTCCCGCCTGAAGCATCACGCCAAGCACCATCGGACCGATCCGGCATCCGCGGAGCACCGCCAGAACTCCGGCGCCGCTAATCCACCAGATCGATGCTCCCAGTGCGATGACTGCCGGCAGAATGCGAAGCGTCCACCGCCGCAGCGGGCTCGTGCCCGCATTCGTTTCCGTCGAGTGGTCTTCCCCTTCTACACCGGTGTCACGGGCTTCTTTCGCGAGCACACGACTCCTTCCAGCCCGGTGTAGGTATACCGGAAGCGGCGCATCGACCATCCATCTCTCTCCGGAAACAACAGCCGATTGTCTGTCTCCGACCGGACATGCCGCCCTCTGTCCATTCTGCGCAGAAAGTACGGTAACCAGTTCAGGATGGTAGGGCTCGGAAGCACCGCGTCAAACACGGTCGTCCATCCCCCCTCCCGCGTTGCGCGAATCATAAGTCCGAAACTCCAGACCTCATCGAATACCCCATCGCGAAAGGGCAAGGCATCGGCGGTGCCGACGATCGCCGTTCGTCCGCGTCCGACGAACGCCTGGGTGTACGACGGAGATGCATCGACACCAACCGGATCGATTTGAAGTTGCTCGAGCAACGATACGGGCCCGCAGCCAACGTCAAGGACACGGCCCGGGCGAATCCGGTCGCCGCGTTGCCGCAACAGTTGTCGAATGAGCGCCTTCGCTGCTCCCGGCGCGGCGATGAACTGGACAATCTTGTAAAGCCGCGGATCCTCCAGAAAGTTGAACCACTGCCGGTTGCGCATCGGTCAGGATTGTCTCAGGAAACGGCTCTCGACCGGGGAAGCTGTCGGGAAACCTCGATGACGGCATCGATGACCTGATCGACATCGGCGTCCGACAGCTCCGGAAACATCGGCAACGAAATCTCCGTGGCAGCCAGCTCCTCAGCCACCGGGAAGTCGCCCGGCTTGTACCCAAGAAACGCGTAGGCAGGCTGAAGATGCACTGGGCGCGGGTAGTGGACGCCCGTCTGCACCCCCCGCGCTTCGAGCCGCGCACGGAGCTCGTCTCGTTGGGCGTGGAAGACGGGAAAGATGTGCCAGATCGGCTCCGACCACTCATTCCTCGGCAGGAGAGAAAGACCGTCGGCCAGTTTCAATCCTTCGAAGTAGCGAGCAGCGATGGCGCGCCGGCGCGCATTCCAGGCGTCCAGATACCGGAGCTTCACCGAAAGCACAGCCCCCTGAAACCCGTCCATCCTCCAGTTGAACCCCAACTCGACGTGGTTATGACGCCCCTGCTGCGCATGGTCGCGCAGGCTTCGGACACGATCGGCGATGGCGACGTCGTCAGTCATGACCGCCCCACCTTCGCCAAACGCTCCGAGGTTCTTGCCGGGGTAAAAGCTCGTGGCGTTGACGAGGCCGAAGGTGCCGGTTTGGAGTCCTTTGTATTTCGCGCCGATCGACTGCGCGCAGTCCTCGATGACAGGAACGCCGCGCTCGCCGGCGATCTCCACGATCGGGTCGAGGTCAACAGGCTGGCCGTAAAGGTGGACCGGCAGGATGGCTTTTGTCTTCGGGCCGATGGCTTCCGCGAGCTTCGACGGATCCATCCCGCAGGTCGCCCGATCGACATCGACGAACACGGGCCGGGCGCCAGCATAACTGATCGCCCACGCCGTCGAGATCCAGGTGTGAGGAGCCGTCACTACTTCGTCTCCCGGTGCAACGCCGGCACCGAGCAGCGCCGCGTGCACGGACGTAGTCCCGGAGTTCACACACACGACCTCGCGGCAACCCAGGTACGCCGCCAACTCCTTTTCGAATCTCGCGACGGCCGGACCATTCGCGAACCCCTGGGTGTCGATAACGTTCTCCAGAGCAGCGAGAACTTCCTCGCGAAGGGCAGCTGTCTGCTTCTTCAATGAAAGAAACGGAATCATCGAACATCCCCCATGTGATCATTGGTCTTGAGATTGGGGCTCGGGTTATCGAGATCATGGTCGGCAAGCGCGGCGATGTCGTCGAACTTCTCGAATGCCGCTCCGCGGCTACGAATCAAGTCGAGTAACTCCAGGAGCACATCGCGCGTACCGCGTCTTTGCCAAGTGACACCCTTCGCCGGCTCCAGCGAGCCGAAGATTTTCTCACGCGTGGAGTCATAGAAAGTCCGGGACGGCGCATTGCAACCAACAAACGTCGGATGGAAATTGAAAACCTTCAGCCCGGGAGAAAAAAGTCTTCGCGAGATCTCCGCCAGAGGCAGTTCATCCGGCCAGTATTCAAAAAAAACATCGTCCTCCAGAAATATCGGGATACGAACGATGCCGGTCCAGTGGCGAAGCGGCCGGATCGCCTTCGCCATCAACGTTGCGAACTGCGAGTCAGCGATGATTCCCGCCCGGCGCAGCTGCTGCCAGGCCTCAGTTGACTCGATGAAACGATGGCTACGAGAAGTGCGACAAGACGGAAAGGCCATCTGCAAATGCTGAACGACCTCGCGGGGGCTCGAGCCATGTGACGATCCGGATCCGAAATTGGGATGCCAGCCGTTAGTCGACGACCCGAGGCGAACAGAAACATCCAGCACGGGGCACGCGTTTGTCCTGAATACGTGTAGCGGAATTTCGTGATCGTTCGCGATATCGAGCAGCGTCTTGGAGGCCCAGGCCGGGGCCCAATCCTGATCCGACGTAAGGACGAAGACCGGTTCTGATTCGAGCCTCGACAGGATCCCGGTCCCCTTCTCAGGCACGCTCAATCCCCTTGCTGGTCTCGGAATACCGGCGTCCGCAGCGACCGCATACTGCCACTCCCGCAAGAAACTTCAGCTTCTCTCTGCATTCGCACACAACTCCGGCAACACGACAGGGAGATCCGAACGCGAGGGAGTGCGCAGGGATGTCTCTCGTCACCACGGATCCGGTGCCGATGAAGGCATGGTCGCCGATGGCGACGAGCTGATTGACCGCGGCGCAAGGTGCCAGCCAAACGCCATCGCCGATCGTGACGCTACCCGACACTTCGCTGCATGCCACAAGGCAGACTCCCCGTCCGGCGCGCACGTTATGGGCCACGTGAACGAGGTTATCGACCTTCGTGTCCGCACCAAGAAACGTCCAGTCGCCCAGCAAGCCTTTGTCAATACACGTGCTGGATCCGATTGCCACGCCTTCTTGTAACCACACACCTCCGCAATGTTTGACTAGGATCTTCCTGCCATCGGCAACCGCCGTCTCAAAGCCGTCTCCTCCCACGGTCGCATTCGCTTTGATGGTGACACCGGGGCCGACATACGTGTTTCCTTCGATCACGACACCCGCGCCGATCACCGCCCCACTCCCGACCACGACATTCGGGCCGATGATGCTGTGAGCTGAAATTTGCGAGTCGCTGGCAATCCGGCCTTCGAGGCGTTCATAGCGATCATGCTGAGCCATCCATTGATGAATGGCGTAGAACGCTTCCTTCGGGGATCCAGGCGTAGTCAGAACACTGTTGCCTTCCGGCACACGCTGCGCAAGGCCGGGACGCGTGAGGACAACGCATCCAGACAATGGCTCGATCAAGGAAAGCAAAGCTTCAGAGTCAAAATAGACCAGCGAACCAGCGTGATCGCGAACGTCGACGTTCGACAACGACCGCTGGCATGTGACCTGCCGGTCTTCGCCGTCCAGCGACAGTCCGAGCAACTCGACAAACAGCGAGGCGCGCGTTGCTTCGAACTTCAACCGGCGCGGACGGCCGTCTGAGTCGAGCAAGCTTTCAGCAACGACCGTAGGCATTCGTTCTCCTCGACCCTGCCTGGCAATCGCGACGAAGGCCCTGGGTCATGATCCGTCCTTCCCATCCTCCGGTCCGGCTCCATTCACGCTTTCCTCGACAATGAAGCGAGGGCGACCTCGGACCTCCTCCAGGGTGCGCCACAGGTACTCGCCAAAGAGACCCAGCACCAGCATCAGAGTCCCCGAAGAGATCAGAATGACCACCATCAGCGCGGACCATCCTTCAGCGGCCACACCCCCAAACACCCGTCCGGAGGTGAGCTTGTTGACGATCAAGAGAACCGCGTACGCGAAACCCACCAGGGCGTAGATGAAACCAAGCGCCGAAGCGAGCTTCAGCGGAGCCACGGAAAAGCCGAATAGCGAGTCCATGGCCAGTCGGAGTTTTTTTCGCAGTGTCCAGCTCGATTTGCCGGACGATCGCGCCTTCTTTTCGTACCGGACTTCCGCTTGGCGGAAACCCAACCATGAAACCAGCGCGACGAGCGATGTGTTTCGTTCGGGAATCGCTTTCAGTATGTCCACCACCCGGCGGTCCAGGAGAAAGAAGTCAGCGCCGGTCGCGGGAAGGCGGACGGACGTCCACCGATTCATCAAGCGGTAATAGGCGGAGGAAAGCGCGAGTGAGAGCTCGGACACGCCTTCGCGCCCCTCTCGAACGGCCCAGACGACCTGAGCGCCACCTCGCCACGACTGCACGAGATCGGGGATGAGCTCCGGCGGGTCTTGACCGTCAGCCGCCAGAATCACGACCGCCGCGCCTCTCGCGTACGACATGCCGCAAAGTATCGCCATGTGGCTGCCGGCATTTCGGGCGAGACGGATTCCTCGTACACGCGGGTCGCGGTCCGCCCAGGAACGCACCACTTCGAGGGTCCCGTCATCACTGTGGTCGTCCACGACGATGACCTCCGAGCTCGTATCCGCCGGCAGGTTCGCGAGCACGCGCGGGATCATTACGCTGAGGTTCGCGGCTTCGCGATACGCCGGCAGGACTACCGACAGGCCGTTGCCGGAGTCTTGCGTCAAAGGACCACCAGCCTGTCTGGAAACTCGAGAGTCATAGCTCGACGGGCCTGCCTGAATCTCGTAGCGATCGGATCGCGGCTTCCAGGGTTCGAATCGAAGCCAGTCCGTGGTGTCCGCTCGCGCGCGATACGCCGCGGCCACGAAGCACCGCGGCAATCTCGCTGAATTCGGCCGCGATCGCCTCATTCGCCTTGATCGCCGGTGCCCGCATGTCCCCTTTGCGGTAACTGACGAGTATCTGTCGCCTGCTCTCGAGGTCGGTCACATCGAATGCGACTCCCTGGTCGTAGAGCTTGATCTTCGCGTCCTGGTCGAGATCATCGAATATCAAGGATTGCTTCGAACCGGCGAAGATCATCCGTCGCACCTTGACGGGAGAGAGCCAGGAGAGATGCAGGTGAGCGGTCATTCCGTCGCCATAGTCCAGATGAAGATACGCCACGTCGACCGTTCCGCTCGGATTGTGGCTCGTGCCCATCGCCGAGACGGTTCTCGGCGCCCGGCCGAGGATGTAGTGAAGGATCGAGAGATCGTGCGGCGCAAGATCCCAGATGACGTCGACATCCGGTTGGAAGAGGCCGAGGTTGATCCGAACCGAGTCAATGTAGAGGAGGTCGCCAAGGTTTCCGGCGTCAAACTGTCGTTTGATCTCCTCAACGGCATTCGTAAACAGGAACGTGTGGTCGACGAAAATCTTCAGGCCGGCCGTATCCGCCAGCGCCAGGAGTTTCTCCCCTTCCTCGACTGTCGCCGTGAAGGGCTTCTCAACCAGAACGTTGGACCCGGCCTCCAGGCATTGGCGCGCCAATGCGCAGTGCGATGCCACCGGAGTTGCGATAGCCACGAGATCGGGCTTCCCGGCCAGCAGTCCATCCAGGGTTTCCGCGGGTACCGCCGAGGGATAGAACGCCGCCACCGACTTCAAACGCGCGGGGTCGGCGTCGCACAGCCCCGATAGTCGGAAATCAATGCTAGCGGAGAAGTTCCGGGCGAGATTCGGTCCCCAATAGCCGAGGCCCAGGACCGCCGCTTGCAGAAGCTCCTCGTTCACGTTACCAATCCATTGGTGTCCCGAGTGCAAAAATGCATCCGAGCAGGGACAGAATCTCTCATCGGTTTATCATAACGCGTCCGGGTCGCGGTTCGCCGTTTGACAGCGATCTCGACATCATCCTGCCGCCGGTGCAGAGTACCTCACCGTAAGTCTTCTGGAGAGACGGATCATGCTCGACCCAAACACCGACCCTGAACTTCGGAACCAAATTCTCACGTACCTCCTGAGCGAAGCGATGACCGATCGCGAGCGCGCACGGCTGCTCGGGCTTCCGGAAGGCTGCAGAATTCGGGAGCGGGCGAAAATCCTGGCTCCGGAAAAACTCATCATGGGAACTAATGTCTGGATCGGCGAGGGGGCCGTTCTGGACGCGCAGGGTGGGCTCGCCATTGGCGACAATACACAGATTGGGCTGAACGTGTTCATCTGGACGCATACCAGCCACATGCAGGCGCTCGCAGGAAAAACCGGCAGCCTGAGCAAAGAAGGGATCGAGTACTTCCCGACGAAGATCGGGAAGAATTGTTTCATCGCCGGTCCGTCCGTCATCGCGCCCGGCGTAACGATAGGAGACGGCGTGATCATCTCCCCGTTCGCGATGGTAGACAGCGACGTTCCTGACGGCGAGATCATCAGCCCGCACCTTACCGCACGCCGTGAGTTGAAGAAAGTTGAGAAGGAGCTCAGGGACTTGCGCAAGTCCTTTGAAGAGATGAGGAGTCTCGTGGCCAGGTTAACAGGCACCGACCCTGAAAGCTGAATCGGATGTACATCCTGAGCGAGACCGATCTAAGTGCAGACCTCACGCCGTTGGACGAGGCGTGGCGGCGGCCGGAGAGCTTCGTCTTGCTGCCGGACAAGTCCGGCGTGTCGCGGGAGTGGCTTGGCCACGCGCTCGGGGAAGTGCCTCGAGAGTTGGACCACGACCATTTCGGGTTGCTAACTTCCGGCAGCACCGGGCAGCCGAAGCTGATCATTGGGTCGCGCGATCGCGCAAAGAGCCTGGCGGCGGTCCTCCACAGGCTTCAGCTCAGTGAGCCGGTGCGGCAGACAGTCCTGCTTCTCCCTCTCAGTTACACATATGCCTTCGTAAACCAATGGGTTTGGGCCACGGTTCACAAGAGGACGCTGGTCCCGACACACGGCCTCAGCGATCCGGAAGGGGTCGAAGCGGCGTTGCAGACGGCTACGGATGCCATGCTCTGTCTGGTCGGCGCACAAGTTCCGATGTTGGCTCGCTATTTCAGCGACCGATCGTTTCCAGGCGTCCTCCGGGTTCACTTTGCAGGTGGCCGTTTTCCCCAGGAGCGGCTTGATGTCGTCCGGTCGTTGTTTCCTCGGGCGATGATCTTCAGCAACTATGGCTGCGCCGAGGCCATGCCGCGGCTGACGCTGCGCCGTGCCGAGGATTCAGACGATCCGAACGACATCGGCAAGCCTTTGCCCGGCGTTGCGCTGAAAAACGGAGCCGATGGCGAGTTGCTGTTTCAAAGCCCGTACGGTGCCGTAGGCTTCGTTGGCGCGGAAGCCTTCCAGGCGATTGGCCCCGACAAATGGGCCGGCACCGGCGACCTCGCAGAACCTACGCCATCGGGCACATGGCGGCTGTCGGGTCGTTCCAGGGAGGTGTTCAAGCGCTACGGGGAGAAGATCTCGCTTTCTCTGCTGATGTCGACGGTGAGCGGAGCCTGGAAGAATAACGCTTTGTTCTATCGTGAAAAGGATCGGGCCGGCGAAGAGGGACACGTCCTGTTGCTGGCGCCGGCCCCATCCGAAACTGAAGTGAGAGCAATCCTGAAAGGATTTCGCGCCAACCATGCGAGAGTCCTCTGGCCACTGCGAATCGAAAGCGTTGATTCCTTTCCGCTCCTGCCGAACGGGAAGGTGGACGTGCTGACGGCGTCGACCCTTCCCGGCAGAACTGTCCATTGGTATCAAAGGATCTGATTGATGACGAATCTTGAAAAGTTGAGGGAGTTGGTGATCGATGTCTTCCTGCTCGATCCGGCGGAGTTCCGTTTCGACTTGACCCGGGAAGAGGTGGATACCTGGGACTCGCTGGCGTTGGTGTCGCTGGCGGTAGGCATCAAGTCGACCTTCGGCTACCATCCGACGCCCGCCGAAGCAATGAGCATCCATAGCGTTCGGGATGTCATTCGAATCCTCAGCGAGAAAGGTGTTCGTTTTGAAGAGTGAGCTGCCGCCTCTTTGGACACTTCAGGAGCTAGGCTCACTGGACCCGGAAACGACCTGGGTGTGGGCCGGCCCCACCGTCGCTGCGCGCGTCTCCGCGCAATTTCGCTACGCGCAGACCACGCCCGGCGATCCGCTCCCTGACCGAGTGGCCACGCTGATCGTCGTTGGCGGAGGAACCATCATCGATCAGGCCAAGCTTCGCGCGCGGGACTCCGGCCGGAGCATCCGCCTGATAGCCATCCCTTCGATTTGGGGCAGCGGTGCCGAAGCGTCGCCGATCGTCGTGCTCGATCATGAGGGCGCCAAGGACATCCGGATCCATTCGAAGTACCTCCCTGACGGCCGGGCCATCTGGCCGGAACTGGCTGCCTCGATTCCTCCCGCACGCGCCCGGGAAGCATGCGGCGACTGCTGGGCACACGCGCTGGAGGGCTTCCTCTCGCCGCTGGCCGGCGATGACCTCCGCCAGGAGTTGTCTGATGTGATGCGCTCGATGCTGGCACTGCCACTGGCCAACGACCCGCGTTGGTTCGAGGTGGGCGCACGTGCGTGCGCCGGGCAGGCGCGTTCGAGCGTAGGGCTGGTGCACGGCCTGGCCCACGCCCTGGAGTCGCCGCTTCGCGCTGCGCAGCCGTCAGCAGGCTGGCATCACGCCAAACTCTGCTCGCTGTTTCTCTACCCGGTCATGCAATGGAATCGCACGATCTCCGATTCATGGAGCCAGAAGCTGGCTGACTATCAGCTGGATGAGGCCGCGATCATGGCCGTGGCCCGCGAGTTGTTCAACCCTCAGACGTACAACGGCATCGTACCGATTCTGGCCGAGCATTGGCGGAGCGTACTGCTGAACCCATGCACGCGAACCAACAGCACGCTGGTTCGTCCATCGGCCCTCGACTACTTCCGCCAGACCTTCCCATGAGCCGCCTGCTGGACCAGCCGCCGTTTGCTCCGCGGGACGATGCCGGTTTCCTTGCCGAAATGAACTTGCTGAGCCGTTTTCATCTCGACGGCTGCCTCGAGTATCGTCGCATTTGGCCTGACTGGTCGCCAGCGACGGACATCGCGGGACTGCCGTTCCTCCATGTCGGGCTGTTCAAACGGCTGTTGCTTCGCACGACCTCGGATACCGTGCAGCACCGAAGGACGCTGACGTCATCGGCGACGACCGGCAGCTCGCCCAGCCAGATCGTGCTCGATCAGAAGAGCTCTGTCCTTCAGGCACAGAGCAGTCTGGCGATCCTCCGTGAGATGGTTGGCCCCGAAATGCGTCCTCTGATTGTCCTCGACGATGCGCGGTCTTTGCACCGGCGGAGCGTAACCGCGCGGGTCGCGGCGGCGATGAGCCTCAAGCCGCTGGCCAGCGAAATCCACTTCGTGCTCGACGAATCCGTGCAGCCTCCGATCGTCCGGTGGGACGCCGTCCGCGAGATTCTCCTCCATCACAACGATCTCCTGGTCTATGGATTCACCTCGATCCTTTGGCAGTCGTGGACATCCGGACAGTTTCCCGCGGAAGTACGCGGGCTGTTGGCGGGCAAGCGAATCCACTTCGTCCACAGCGGCGGCTGGAAAAAACTGGAGAGCTTAAGCGTCACGCGGGAGACCTTCGATGCGCGATTGCTCGAAGGGTTGTCTGACGGCTCCCATGTCGTCGACTACTACGGCCTGGTCGAGCAGGTCGGGATCATCTATCCCCTTTGCGAGCACGGCTATCGACACGTTCCCCGTTGGGCCGGCATCGTCGTCCGCGATCCGTGGACGATGGAGCCGCTTGCCAACACGGAGGGTTTGCTGCAATCGATGAATGTGCTCGCGTACGGTGCCCCGTACCACAACGTGCTGACCGAAGACCTTGGCCGTCTGGTACCAGGAGAATGCTCCTGCGGCCGGGCCGGCCGCCGGTTCGAGCTTCTGGGACGGGCTCCGCAGGTCGAAGTGCGAGGCTGCGCCAATGTCTGAGCACCTGCACTACTTCTCCACCGACATGCGCCGTTGGGCCGTCACATTGCCGTTCGATCTCGACGCCGTGATCGGCCAGTGGGACCAATTGCGCGCGGTGATGGTGCGCCACATGCCCGAGGCGTTCAATCGCGACGAATGGGCATACCTGATCACGTTCCTTGATCCGCACAATCTCGAAAGGCCGTTTCTGCAGGCGTTCGGACGGCGGGAAGCGCTCGCCGAGAGTTCAATCAACGGCTCGATCGACTCGCTTGCGCGGCCGCGCGGCCCGGTGGCGGTCTGGCTGCCAAACAATGTCAGCTTGCTGGGACCATTGATGCTGGTGCTGGTGAGTCTCACGGGTAATCGCGTCCGGCTCAAGGCGGGATCGCAAGCCGAGGATTTGACCGGCGCGTTGTTGGACTTCGCGCGAGCGCACCTTCCCAGCGGTCCGCTTGCCGCCTTCCTCGACGACTGCGTGCAACTGGAGAGGTTCGATCGCGACGACCCGCGAAATCGGGAGATGGCCAAGGGCGCCGCTGTGCGCGTAATGTTCGGTTCGGATGAGAGCATCGCGGCCATAGACGCACTCGAACACATCCCCGGGGGCGGCGCCATCGCCTTTTCCGACAGGCGTTCAGAAGTCTGGATGGAGACTAGCCAGCTACATCAGGACACTCTGAAGATATTGATCAAGGTGTTCGCCATCTACGGCCGCGCTGGATGCACCTCGCCCAGTCGGGTGGTGCTTCTCAACGGGCGGCGGGAGGAAGCCGTCGCTCTCCGCGATCGGCTGCTGGAGCTGTGGCCATACGCCGTGCGGAATGACATGCCGATTCACGTGGCATCGGAGAACATCATGGCGCGCCAGTGGGCGGCCGCATTGGGTTGGGATGCGGAACTTGCACCACGGAACAGCGTGATGGTCGCCGCGGGGACCCCCGGCCTGTCGCCGGTAGCGGGGCTGATGTCGTTGCTGGTAGTGCCGGCAACGGTCGAGCAGGCCGTGCAGACGCTGCCTGCGAACATTCAGACGATAGGGTATGCCCTGGAGCGGCCGGGGGATCCGCGGTGGCTTCAAATCCTGGCCCCGACCTCCGCCAAGCGCTTCGTGCCGTTGGCCCAGATGCACCACTTTGGGCCGCTGTGGGATGGCTACGACTATTGGCGGCAGTTGTTTGAGATCGTTGAAATCGCCTAGCCGGCACGGGCCGGCGGCGTTGGTTGCACACGCGCCACTCTTCTCCATCCTCAACTCAGGCTATCCTACCCCCTCGATGGAAGAGCACCGCTCACGCAATGTCGGTATCCTGATTGCGCTTCAGGTAGCGTATCTGGCTTGGTTGCTTCTGTTCGGCCGCTTCATGGGCGGGGACGAGATCGCGTACAAAGCCCCCGGCCGCGAGTGGGCACGTAGCGGCGCATTCATCGCTCCCGAACTGACGGGGTACGGCGTGTGGCGTGACCCGAAACATCCCTACGAGGTGCGGCGAGGTTTTGGCCCTCCCCTTTTCACATTCGCGTTCGGCCTATTCGTGAAAGTCTTCGGATTCAACCCCGTGACAAGTGTTGCCTTCGATGGCCTGATTCACATCCTTCTCGGATGGGCGACCTGGGCACTGGCGAGGGCGCTTGGACCGCGGCTTCCCTATGAAGCGGCGATGATCGCGGCGGCGGCCACGATTCCACTTACCACCGGTGGACGGCCAGATGAGTTGGGAGCACTGCTGGCGATGTTCGGCTCGGCCATCCTCCTTCGCAGCGTCACATCAGGGCGCGCCGCCGCCGCCGGCATACTCTTCGGCCTGTCCGGCGGCACGAGCCTGGTCGCTGGAATCATTCTGCTGGCGTGGCCCACCCGTGCTTTCTTCCAGAAGCGGGATGCGGGCTGGAAGCCGCTCGGAGTATTCCTCTTCTGTGGCACGCTCACCTTCGCAATGGTGATGACGCCTCTGATTCTAATTACTCCTTACGGGCTCCAGCAGATTTGGCGGAGCACCCGTACCTCCGTAAGCCCTACCTACCGCTGGGCATTCGAGTTCGCCCTGCGCTATGGTCGATCTCACTATCTGGCGTGCTGCGCGGCACTCGTGATCGCGACCGCCCATGCGGTTCAAGCGGTTCGTCAGCGTGACTGGCGAAGATGGTTCGAGCTCTGGATACCCCCCCTCGCGGGTCTCTGCGCTCTGCTCGTCCTGCTTCCCGCCAAGTACTATTACATCTGGATCATCGATCTCTCTCTCTTCGCCGCAGCAGTTTGTGCGGTGGCGATGCAGTCGTGGCGCGTTCGAACGCGGGCGTTCGTCGTAGCTCTGGCAATGTTGTTCTGGTGCGCGGCCTCCTCGCGATTCGTTTTCATGTCGTTGGTCCGGGCAACGCTTCCTCCCGATCAGCGGATGACGGAGAACGTTGCGTTGTTGCACAGGATGATTCCGGCAGGCAGCGGTGTGATGACATACGACTTCTGGCCGGCCCTGGCCGGTTCGTCCTATCGAACGTACTCGACTGAAGCTGATCCGCCGTGGAGCGACGTCGACTACATCATCCTGACCGGCAACGGTTCCGGCGCGTCCGGACAGCCACAGACGCTTCGTCCGGAGCAATTGAGCTATGTCAACGGTCATTACTCGCCGATCTACAACAACCTCAACCGTCAACCGTTTCGACTGGGACCCATTCACACCAACAGCGCGTGGGGCTACGGGCCGCTGATTTTGAAGCGAAACGACTCGGCGCGATGATCGTTTGTTCGGCAAAAACGCCGGCGGAGGCTCTCCTCGATCTTCACTCAACCGATTCACCGCCTCCGCAGGATCCCTCGGACCTTGGCCGGCCAGTCCGGATACATGAACGGTTTTTCGAATAGGACGAACAAAGCGGCGCAGATAGCTACACAGCCTGGAAGCAACACCAATCCCTGCATTGCAATGAAACCTCCATACGGCAAGTTGGACCACCGAAGAACAGTCCAATGACCCAGGAAATGATACGTAAACTGGTGGTAGAGATAGATCGTGTAGCACATCCCACCGATCAGGACGAGAGGGCGCAGGCGCATGATTCGGTTGGCCCAGATACCGCGCATCGTCCCGACGAACAACATCGCAATGCAGACTGCCAATAGAAAGTCACCGATCAGCAACCGGGACGAAACGACAACTCCATTCTGAAGTTGTGACGTCACAAACCCAGCCTGGACAAGCACCGGCATACCCACGCAACCGAGTACCGCAAGTATGCTCCAGCCGGCGCCCTTTTGAGGTTCCCTTCCAGTCAGCGACAAACAGGTCCGCCATGACGAGCCCGACCACAAAGAACGGCAGGAATCGGAGGATCGTCGCGCCGGGGTTTACGCCCATCCTCATTGCGACGAAATCAAGCGCGGCCGCTCCTGCTCCCAACCCCACCAGGCTCACGCGGCGAAGGATCTTCGGCTTTATGGAGTAGAGCGCGCAAATCATCGGCGCGAGAAGGTAGAACTGAATCTCGATCTCCAGCGACCAGGCCACATTGTTGATCGTGCTGCCCACGCCGTACACGAAGTTGTGCGAGTAGAGAAGGCTGGCGAGAAGATGCGGCATCATCACGCCGGGGCGGAGATCGGGGCGCCCTCCAGCCCAGTAGTAATCCGCCGCCTTGAGAAGGAAAAGCAACACCATGTTGATGAAGTAGGTTGGCTCGATGCGCGTCACTCTGCGCGCGAAATAGCGCCGCAACCGAACCTTGGTACCGCTTCGGATTCGTTGCAGAACGAAGGGAAGTCCCAGTACAAATCCGCTGATCGCAAAAAAAACTTCCACACCGACAAATCCGGTGCGAAGAAGAGAGTCCAACGCCGCTCCCAAGCCCGTCGGCCAGTGGCCGTGTGCGCTGTAGAACTGAAGCGACAAAGCATTGAGATGGAACAGCATCACCGTGATGATGGCGATGAAGCGGAGGCCGTCGATCTCGGGAATGAAGCGGCCGGAGGACGTGACGCGGGAGAGCGATTGCTCCAGTCTCGCGGCCGCTCGACAGACCAGACTCAAGAGGCATCACCGGACAGCCCGCGGCCGGCTCCCTCTGCTGACGGACTTCGGTAGTGCATCACGGTTTGATTTGATCCTACCGGACATTCGCCTCACCGTGAAGCATCGCGGGGCTCATCCTGTTGATTCCAGGGCCGGTTCCCACGCAGCGCGCGCGTCATCGGCAGGCCTGCGCATGCGCATAATCTTGACGAGCACGCAAGAACGAAGTCGAAGCACTCCGGGATGAGAGCTTTACTTCGCCGTCCTATCGGCAGGAGCTGGATTTAGGTTAGGCGACAGCGTTGCGTCAAGACGCAAGTCTCCATCGCGTTTATGATCCTCTCGCCCGATGACTTCCGTACCGCTCGTATCGACGATCATTCCGCTCTTCAACCGCTCGGCCATGCTGCAGCCGGCCGTCGCGAGCGTCGTGGCACAAACATACCGGCCGATCGAGATCATCATCGTCGACGATGGTTCTCGCAAGTTCGAGTTGCAGGTCGCGGCGCTCGAAGCGCTTCCGGAAGCGGGCATCGCGTACGGCCTGGTGCGCTACCGCGACGAGAATGGGAACGAGATCGCGTGCGACTGGAAGCCCGCCAATCAGAAACAACGAACCATCCTTCCGTCGTTTCTCATCGGCAGAACTCGACGCCGAATCGAGGCGGCTCGCGACGCTGGCGCGATCGCTTTCCAAATCCTCCGACATGGACGCTTACAGGATCATCGCCGGCGTGATCGGCTGGAAGCGCGCCGGCCGCGCTGCCGCATGGCTGGAGCGGCATCGATGACCACAATCTCGGCGACGACGAGCTTCGACAGCGGAGGCCTTTGCACTGGCGGACGGCCTGCGCCTGACAAGACCGCCAAGCCATGGGATCGGCTGCGATGGTAAGCATCTCCGTCGTCATGCCGGTCTACAACGGCGAAGCCACCCTCGCCGCGACGATCGAGAGCGTTCTCAGTCAGTCGCTGCCCGATTTCGAGCTCATTGTTGTCGATGACGGCTCAACCGATGCCACACCATCGCTATTGGCTGCTTACACTGCGAAGGATGCTCGCATCCGGACCGTGCGGCAGGAAAACGCAGGCATCACGGCTGCGCTGATCCGCGGATGCGCAGAAGCCGCAGGCGAATTCATCGCACGACACGACTGCGGCGATCGCTCGCGTCCGCTACGGCTCGCTGCCGAGAGGTCGCTGTTCGACGATCAGGGCGTCGTACTCGCCGGCTGCACGACGATCTTTTTCGCGCCGGAAGGTGAGACGCTGTACACGGCTGGCGCCGAGGGCGACAAGATTCGCGACAGTCTCCTCCACGATCCGGTTGAGACGATCCGCAGCCTGCCCCATCATGGTTCGGCCATGTTTCGTCGCAATGCATACGAGAAAGCCGGGGGCTATCGCATGGAATTCTATTTTGCCCAGGACCTCGACCTCTGGATCCGGCTCGCCCGGAACGGCAGCGTGGCAATCACCCGCGAGACTCTCTATGAAGCCGGGAGCGGCACGGGAGCGATCAGCAGCCGCCATCGTCCGGAACAGGTGGCATCCGCGGGGATTGCCATCGCCCTTCGCGACGGTGGCGACGAAACGCAACTGCTGGCGCGAGCGGCCGCCATTCGTCCTCGGCGGAAACACGGACGGGGCGCCGAGGCTCGAGCCCTCTACTTCATCGCCAGTTGCTTGCGCCGCAACGGGGATCCCGCCTGGCGCCGGTACCTGCGCCAATCGCTGCAACACGATCCGCTCCAGCTGCGAGGCTGGCTCCTGGCGATGCGACGCAAATGAAGCCACCAATACCGAACCCGAGTTGGCCACCGGAAGTCGTGGAGATCTACCACAACGACATGCGGGAGATGTGGGATCCCGATATCGAGAGGCACTCGTACCACTCATATCAGAACCAGCTCGACCTCTACCGCTCCATCGTCAGCCGTTACCAGCCATCGACAGTGCTCGATGTCGGTTGCGCGCAGGGGACACTGGCAATCCTGCTTGCCGAGGATGGGCATACCGTCACAGCGCTCGACATCCGGCAGCACTTCCTGGACTATGCGCAAACCAGGTGGGAACGTGGCGCCATTCACTTCGTGGCCGCAAATATCTTCGACAACCCGGACCTGGGCCGCTTCGATCTCGTCTTTGGCAACCAGATCATCGAGCACCTCGTCTACCCGGCCGCGTTCCTGCAAACATTGGCGGCCTACACGAATCCGCACGGCGTTCTGGTGGTGTCCACGCCGAACCATGATTACTTTCGCTCGAAGTTACCGAGCTATCGCGAGCTCGGTGATCCAAAGGCGCATGAGTCGAAGCAGTTTTCGGCAGGCGGAGGCGATCATTTCTTTGCCTATACCGAGCAGGAGCTGCGGGCCGCCGCGGCCGAGGCTGGACTCGATGTTCTGGAGATGATCTATTTCGAGACGCCCGCGATCTCCGGGCATTTCTTCGTGCGCTTCCTTCACCGGATCATTCCATTGGCGTTCTTGAAGAAGACGGATCGTCTGTTACTGCGCATGTCGCCGCGCAAGCTCGCACACCAGCTCTGCATGGTGCTGCGGAGGCCGGAGTGAGGTTGCGGCTCGCTATGGGACGGCTTCGCGCGCTCTGGCTGCGCTTGCGCGGCGCCAGGGTAGGTGCGAAGTCTCTTGCTGGTCCTCGTCTGGTCGCGCGAAACGTCTCCGGCATCACACTCGGGATGCGCGTGGAGATCGAGCATGACGTGTTCCTCAAGCTCGTGAGCAGTGAAGCGCGGCTTACGGTGGGCGACTATGCCTTCATCGGGCACGGATGCGAGATCGATGTCTACACCTCTGTGTCGATCGGCGCGCACACGCTGCTGGCACCAGGAGTCTTCGTTACGGATCACACGCACAACCACGCCGCCTCGCGGCGGATCGACGAGCAGGGAATCCGTGGTGGCCCGGTAACGATCGGCGACGACGCCTGGCTGGGGGCGCACTGCATCGTAATGGCCGGCGTGACCATCGGCGACGGTGCGATTGTCGGGGCCGGCGCCGTGGTGACCAGGGATGTCGCACCGAACGCGGTCGTGGCCGGCGTCCCCGCGAAGGTGATCGGGAGCCGCAGCTGATGGCGCGTTACCGTCTCGCCATCGTCGCATCGCATGTCATTCAGTACCAGGATCCGTTCTTCCGGCTTCTGGCCGCGGATCCCAGCGTCGACCTCACCGTGCTCTATCTCTCGAATGCCGGCGCGCGAACCTATCGCGACGCGGACATGGGAACCACGCTTCAGTGGGACGTCGAGCTTCTGACTGGCTACCGTCACCTGTTCCTTCGCAACCTCGTGAACGACAGCAATCGTGGCTGGACGCGGCACATCAATCCGGGAATCGTGCCGGCCCTTCTGCGCGGACATTCCGATTTGGTCATTTTCATGCTGGGCTGGGGCTCGATCAGCGCCATGCTCGGCATCCTCACCTGCCGCATGGCGGGCATCCCATTTTTTCTTTATGGCGACAGCAGTTTCCCCCCAGCCGAAGATTCGGCGAGAAGGCGCGTCCGGGCGAGACTCTTGCGATTCCTCTTCCGGAACACGACTGGCTTCATGGTCTCGGGAGTGCTCAACGCCGCGTACTACAGGCACTACGGCGCGGACGACCGTCACTTCTTTCTGCTGCCGTGGGCGGTCGACAACGAACGCTTCGAGAAAGCCAGCAGCTTCGCGTCGGGCGAAAGGGAGCGGATGCGCGCATCGCTCGGTATCCGTCCCGATCAGATCGTCTTTGTCTTCTCAGCGAAGCTCGTGGAGCGCAAGGATCCTATGTCGCTTCTGCGCGCATACGAATTGATGCCTGGCCGCGACCGCGCTGTGGTTCTTTTTCTCGGGGACGGCATCCTGCGCGAAACCCTCGAGACGTATGCGCGCGAGCATGAACTTGAGGGTGCGCTCTTCGCCGGTTTCGTGAACCAGAGCGAACTGCCGAAATACTACGGTTTGGCGGATGTCTTCGTGCTGCCGTCAACCTATGAGCCGCGAGGGGCGGTGATCAACGAAGCGATGGCGTGCGGACTTCCGGTCATCGTCACTGACCGCTGCGGATCGATCGGCGACATCGTCCTCGAAGGCGAAAATGCCTTCATCTATCCGGCAGGCGACGCGGTCGCGCTGGCAAACGCGATGACGAAGCTCGCTGAAGACGACGCCTTGTGCGAACGGATGGCATCGCGGTCGCGCGAGATCATCAGCACCTGGAGCTTCGCACGCGGAGTGGCGGGAGTACGGGAGGCCATCGGATGGATGACCTCGCGATAACGATCGCCATTCCGACCTACAACCGGGCCGCCGTCGCCGTGCAGGCCGTGCGGCGCATTCTCGACCTTGTTCCGAAGCCGGCCGCCATCCTGGTCGTCGACCAGACAGAGACCGGAACGCCCGAGCTGGCGCGATGGGCCGAGGAGGGAGCGATCCGCTGGATCCGCCTCCCGCACCCATCGATTCCTCACGCCATGAACGAGGCGCTGATCGAGGCAACGACACCGCTGGTCCTGTTTCTCGATGACGACGTGGTGCCGGTTCCCGGCATCGTGTTCGAGCATGCAGCCGGATACCGCGACGAGCGTGTCTGGGCAACCGTCGGCCAGTGTCTCGAGCCTGGACAAGTGCCTGATCACTACACCGGACCGTTCGACGCCACCGGCATCACCGATCTCGAATTCCGCTTCAACCACGACGAAGAGCGCCCGGTCGCCAACGTCATGGCCGGGAATCTCTCCGTGAGACGAGATCGTGCGCTGGCCGTTGGCGGATTTGACGAGAACTTCATCGGCGTCGCCTATCGCTTCGAGACCGAATTCGCCGCACGCCTGGTAAGTGCCGGCGGCACGATTCTCTTCCAGCCCCGCGCGCACGTCGATCATCTGCGCATCCCCACCGGCGGCACGCGCACGTGGGGGGAGCACAAGACCAGCACGTCTCCGATGCACTCGGTGGGCGACTACTACTTCGCGCTTCACCACGCGCCATCGTTCTGGTCGTATGCCGCCCGGCGGTTGCGAAGAAACGTGGCCACGACATTCCATCTCCGTCATCCGTGGACGATTCCAGGCAAACTGATCGGCGAAACGCGCGGCCTGCTGCTGGCGCGGCGCCTGGCGCGCAAGGGCCGGCGATTGATCGGAAAGCGCGAGTCGGGCGATGATTGAGCGGCGCCTCCAAGAAATGGCACGCGCGCCGATCGCGTTCCGCTGAACGACCTCCGCACGATGACAGTCACGGTTCTATTCGTCGCGTTCATGCTCCTCTCGGCAGCCATCGCGCTCGTCGATTGGAGGAGGGGTTGGCTGCTGGCCCTTCTCGTTGGAGTGCTGGCGGACCCCGTTCGTAAGCTGACGCCGGGTACGCCCGTAGCGATGTCTCTGAGCATCGTCGCGGTTTACCTTGTCATCATTTTTTCGGCCCAGAAGACTCTGCAGACTCACGCCCGCGAATTCTCGCTTCGTTTCTCCAACCTGTTCGGCGGGCTCACGGTGGTCCTGTTCTTCCTCTTTCTAGCAGCAGTCAACGGCCTCTTTACGTTCGGCCTGGAGGGTTGGAAAGCACCCGCACTCGGCCTCTTCCTCTATTGCGCCCCAATTCCCGCGGTAATCCTCGGATACGCCTATTTGCAACGCGAGGAGCAGATCTACGACCTGTTCCGCTTCTACGCCATCGTGACGTCGATCGCGATGATCGGCACGCCGCTGGAGTACTTCAACCTGCCTTGGCGTGCCCTTGGGACCGTGGCGCTGTCCGAGGGAAATTATCGAATGATTACGGGCCTGACGATCCGGCTGCTGTCCGGGTTTTATCGCGCGCCCGACATCATGGGATTGCACGCAGCAATCCTGACGATGATCGGTCTCATCATGGCTCTGCGTTCCCGCAGTTTCCGCACGGCGTGGGTTTGGATGCTTGTCACAGGCTGGGGATTTCTCAACTGCCTGCTCAGCGGACGGCGCAAGGCGATCTACATGATCGTCGTCTTCCTTGCGGCGTTTCTCTGGCGATACTTTCGCCGTCTCTCCGCGGTTCACGTCATCTCGTTCGTGGCTCTCGGCCTCCTCACGATGTTCGTGATCAGCAGAGTCTCGGCGGGCGAAGAATCGAGCGCCTACACGCAGGGAGCCGCCACGACCCAGGACGAGATTTACAGCCGTCTGGAGGGAGGTCTAAGCGGTACTGTGGAGCAATCGGGGATCATGGGTGCCGGTCTCGGAACGGCGACACAGGGCGCCTATCACGTCCTCAACGAGAGTGGCGTGGCACGGCTCGGGTGGCAGGAAGGTGGCCTCGGAAAGCTGGCCGTGGAGCTCGGCGTACCGGGTCTGATCGCCGTCGGAATGTTGGGAGCCGCGATGGTGATGACGATCCTCAAGATCTCCGCACACCCTGACGTTCCCGGCTCAACCCAGCTCACACGGGCGGCGCTCTTCGGCATCGTCGTCGCGAATGTCGTCGAGTTCATGGCCTCCGCACAGGCCTACTCAGATGCCTTGCTCACACTCCTGGCGGCATTCTTCGTTGGATGTCTGTTTGCCACCGCATCGCTCGATGAGCGACTGGCAGAGGCGACGGCAACGGAGAGCAGCGCCTTACCGCGGCCATTGACGTCACCGGTCACCCCGTAGCACCGTAGCGCGTGCGCCTGCTCCACGTCGTCCCCACCTACCTTCCCGCGACGCGCTATGGAGGCCCGATCTACGCGGTCCACGGTCTTTGTCGCGCCCTGGCTGCTCGCGGACACGCGGTCGATGTCTTCACGACGAACGTCGATGGCGAGCACGACTCGAACGTGCCGCTTGGCGTGCCGGTGAGTCTCGACGGAGTGCAGGTCCACTACTTCGCCTCACCTGCCGGTCTGCGGCGAAGGATGTACGTCTCCCGCGCAATGGGCACAGCTTTAGCCGAGCGTATGTCCGCGTACGACCTCCTCCATCTGCACTCCGTTTTCCTCTGGCCAACGTACGCAGCAGCCCGGGCCGCAGAGCGCGCACGGGTGCCTTACGTCGTCTCGCCAAGGGGAATGCTCGTTCCCGAGCTGATCCGGCGAAAGAGCGCGCTCGTGAAGAACGCCTGGATCCGATTCGTGGAAAGCCACACCTTCCGCAAGTCGGCGGGCATTCACTTCACGGCCGAGCGCGAGTGGGAAGACGCTCGCCAGGTTGCGATTCCGCTTCCGGCCCCATTCATCGTTCCGAACGGAATCGATCTCCCTCCCGCTGCGTCCATCCCGCGCCTCGGCGATACGCTCCTTTTTCTCGGCCGTATCAACTGGAAAAAAGGACTGGACCGTCTACTCGCTGCCGCGGCTGTACTTCCGAAGGTGAAGGTGATCATCGCAGGAAACGACGAAGAGAACCTCACACCAGCACTCCGGGCTCAGGCCGAGCGCCTCGGCATCGCCGATCGCGTCGACTTCCGCGGCCCGGTGCGAGGCGCTGCGAAGGACGAATTGCTTCGAACCTCGACTGCGTTGGTGCTGCCGTCTCTCTCCGAGAACTTCGGCAACGTGGTACTCGAAGCGATGGCGGTGGAGATGCCAGTGATCGTTACGCCGGAGGTGGGGCTGGCATCCGACGTTGCGCAGGCCGGGGCAGGCATCGTTACCAGCGGCCAACCCGAGCCACTAGCCGCGGCCATTGGCAAGCTCCTGCGCGACCCGGAGAGCCGTGCATCGATGGGACGGCGCGGACGGGAACTGGTTGCGGCACGCTTCACGTGGGATCGTGTGGCGATGCAAATGGAAGAACACTATCTGCGAATCGTGGCCGCGAATGCGGCGGGACTCAAGACGATCCAATGACCACCGTCAGCATCATCATTCCGGTCGACCTGGGGCTCCCTTCGCGCGATGGATCCGAGGATTCGATGTCTGCGCGCGGAGAATGCTTCATAGCGCCCTCAAGCGCGCGGCAAAGGGCGCCGGCGGCAAGCAGTGATCGGCCGCTGCTACCATGCGTCGCGATGCTCGATCGCATCACACCCGTGATCCTCACGCGCAATGAGGAAGAAAACATCGAACGCACGCTGGCGCGGCTGACGTGGGCCCGCGAGGTGGTCGTGGTCGACAGCGAGAGCACCGACGAAACGGCTACCATCGCCCGGCGGTTTGTCAACGTGCGCCTGTCGCAGCGCGCCTTCGACACGCACGCCGCCCAATGGACGTTCGCGGTCTCGCAGGTGACGACCGAATGGATGCTGACGCTCGACGCCGACTACATCGTGCCGGAGGATTTTGTGAACGAGATCAGTTCTCTCGATCCGCCGCCGGATGTTGCCGGCTACGAGGCGGCCTTCACGTACGCGATCAACGGTCGGCCGCTTCGTGCGACGCTGTACACGCCGCGCGTCGTGCTGCTCCGCCGAGGAGCATTTGAGATCTGGCAAGATGGCCACACACAACGTGTCCGCGTGCATGACCGCGTTCTGCGCTTGCAGGCGCGTTTGATTCACGACGACCGCAAAAGCCTCCGCCGCTTCATCGAGCGGCAGCGGATCTACATGCGCAGAGAAGCGGAGAAACTGCGCGCCACACCTTGGCGGAACCTCCCCCTTTCCGGCCGCATCCGAAAACTCCGCGTGGCATCCCCGTTTTTCATCCTCCCGTATGTGCTGCTTGCGAAGCGCGCTATTCTGGATGGCTCCGCCGGGCTTCGGTATGCGTACGAGCGATTCCTCGCCGAATCGATCCTCTCGATCGAATTATTCAGGAGTCGCGGCAGGAGGCATCGCTGAGATGAAACTCCCCGAAGTCCTGAAGACGATCATTCGACTGCCGCTCCGGCTCATCCCGCGTGAAGCAGTCATGCGCATCTGCTCCGGCCCTCTTCGCGGCTTTCGATGGATCGCCGGCTCGGCTCCGCACGGTTCCTGGCTCGGCACTTACGAGTCGCACGTGCAACGGCTGTTTTGCGAGAGAGTGAAACCGGGCGACATCGTCTTCGACATCGGAGCGAACGTCGGGTTCTTCACGTTGCTCGCTTCGAAACTCGCTGGGCCGAACGGTCACGTCTATGCCTTCGAGCCGCTCCCGCGCAATCTCTCCTACATCGAACAGCACATCCGCTTGAACGACCTCGCCAACGTCACCGTCAAGCCGATCGCCATCGCCGCAACCTCGGGTACTGCGCGGTTCGGCGACGGCGAGAATGACTCGCAAACAAGGCTCAGCGAAAAAGGGGAGCATCAGGTGACGACCGCCTCGCTCGATGACTTGATCGCAAGCGGTGTCGCCCCGCTGCCCGCATTCATCAAGATGGATATCGAGGGCGCCGAGTCGGACGCTCTTCGAGGTGCGTTGGCTCTGCTCGGATCGACTGGCCTGACGATCGTCCTATCGACGCACGGTCACGTGCAGCAAGAGCGATGCTGGTCCGCGCTGGAGCAGGCGCAGTTCCATCTCGAACTGCTTCGCGATGGTGCTGCCGATGGCGACTATCTGATTCTCGCCACGAAGTAGTTGCCTGGGGGCGCGACAACTCGCCCGCGCTCCAACGCTGATAAAACGGGTGATTGAGCAGATGGCGCTGCTGCAGTTCCTGATCGAGAGAGCTGACCACGTTCTCCATGTTGTCTCCGCAAGCCGCGATTTCAGGAGACGCTATCACGCACGCCGGATCATCACGCCGCGCAATGGTGGATTGCATTTCGTGCGAAGCGCTTTGGACTGCGGCGAGGCCAGCAACAGCTTTAAAACACGGCCCGGACAGAAACCCCAAAGCTCATGAGCTCCACCATGCGATACGACACGAGATCGAAAGCGGTGGCTGGCGCCACCGCACTCCAAAGCGCTTCGCGCGAAATCGGGGCTACTGCTGCGCGAAAGATCTCTACGCCAGCCAGAACAGCCACGCACGAACTTCCAGGCAGGAGAGAGTCAACCTCATTCGCGGCGAAGCCGCTTTGGACTGCGGTGGCGCCAGCCACCGCTTTCAAACACGTTCGGCGACTGCAAACCGAAGTTCACGAGCTCCACCATGCGATGCCGCCTTCTCCCCACGCTGTGGATCGCTTTGATGACATCGATTGCGTTATGTTTCGCAAAGACACTTCTCCTTTCTCGAAAGGTTTGGGGTTGATGTCGAAGGCACGGCCGCGCGCAAACGCGGCCGTGCGGTTTTTCAGGGAATAATCGTCAGTTCGTGCCACCTCCTTTCGCCGGTGCGTCAGGCGACGCCGGTTCCGGCTCTGCCGGCGGCTTCGCCGGCTGTGCGGTGCGCTTGGGACGCCGCAACTCGGCCTTGAGATTCTCCACATGCACCTTCACGTGCGTGTTGTTGGGGTTCAACGCCACGCGCTGGGCGATGTTGTAGATGGCCAGCGCGCTGCGTCCTGCCCTTGCTTCCTTCACTCGTCTCATCAACTCGAGCCGCCGGGCCGTGCCGAAGAGCAGATCGGTGAGCGACTGGATCCCCTGCGAAAACTGCAGCGTGTCCCGGCACTCGGTCGTGTCGAGCTGATTGACGCCCTGCAGCTCGCTGACGGCCTCCACAGCCGCCACCGTCATGGCGATAAATTTCGGTGTCACCCGACGTTGAAGGTGCTTGGGAACACTGGACAGATCATCGTGATAGCCCGGGATCTGCTCGACGGTGCCGTTGATGGCGGCACCGAGTTGTTCCGCGATCTTCTCGTACGGCGTGATGACCGGATCCGGCACGGGCGCCGGCTCGGCGACAGCCTTCCGCTGTCTGGAAATGCGTTTACTCATAGTCTCTCCTCCAGGTTAGACGGGCCAGAGCCTATGAGGTTCCGGGACCGTTTTGGGTTACCCGAGCCCCCTCGCGAAGGGAACTTACGGGCGTTCGGCATTTAGTCGACTTGCCGCTTATGAACCTAGGACCGGTCTCATGGAGTGTCAAGGGGGGTATGCTTTCAAGGCATAGATTTCTGATACATAGATGCGGCAAATCGCCAATTAAATGGTTCTACGACATCGCAGTGAGGCGGTTCGTCTAAGGACCTGGGAGTGTCGAAATGTGGCGAGGCTGCTGTTTTGGGGCGCTCGTCAACTTGGGACGGACGTCACCGATGGTTCGAACCGGACGAAGGCTCGAATCAAACCATCAATGATTCAAAACACACCGTCGATGACTCAAAAAGCACCATCGATGACTCAAAAAGCACCGTCGATGACTCAAAAAGCACCGTCGATCACCCAAAAAGCACCGTCGATGACTCAAAAAGCACCGTCGATCATCCAAAAAGCACCATCGATGACTCGAAAAGCACCGTCGATGACTCAAAAAGCACCATCGATGACTCGAAAAGCACCGTCGATCACACAAAAAGCACCGTCGATCATCCAAAAAGCACCATCGATGACTCAAAACACACCGTGGATGACTCAAAACACACCGTGGATGACTCAAAACACACCGTGGATGACTCAAAACACACCGTCGATGACTCAAAACGAATCATCGTGGGTGCAGAACACATCATCGTGGGTGCAGACCGCAGCATCGCGGGTGCGAAACACATCATCGCGAATGCAGGGCGCAGCCTCGCTGGTGCAGAACGCAGCATCGCGGGTGTGAAACACCGGATCGATGGTTCGAAGCGTTGCGCGGCCGGCTCACGAACGCCGCCACGGCCAACAACATCAGCAGCAGCCAAGGGGCCGCGGTCCGCTCCCGCTGCTGGCTTGTCGTTTCTCACAGTTGTAGGGGACTACCTGCTCCTCGCCCCGAAGCAGATCATTGCCGGCGGATCATCACGTCGCCCATTACCAGCAGGTCCATCTTCGTGCGCAGGAAGCAGTCGAGCGCCTGGGCCGGGGTGTTGACGACCGGCTCGTTCTCGTTGAACGAAGTATTGAGCACGAGCGGGACGCCGGTGACGTCGCGGAAGGCTTCGATGAGGTGGTAGTAGCGCGCGTTCTGATCTAGGTCGACTGATTGCAGACGTCCCGAGCCGTTGACGTGCGTGACGGCGGGAATCAAGGCGCGTTTCTCTTCGCGGATCTGGTAGACCTGCAGCATGAAGGGGACGTCGTAGTCGGTCTCGAACCAGGAGCCGACGGCTTCGCGTAACACGGACGGAGCGAAGGGGCGGAACGATTCGCGGCGTTTGATCTTTCTGTTGAGGATGTCCTTCATGTCGGCGCGGCGGGGATCGCAGACGATGGAGCGGTTGCCGAGGGCGCGCGGTCCCCATTCCATGCGCCCCTGGAACCAGCCGACCACGTCACCCTCCGCAATCTGTGCGGCCGTGCGACGGCAAAGCTCACGCTCGTCGCCGACGCGCTCGATCATGCAGCCAGCGGCGTCGAGATCGGCGCGCCGTGCCTCGATCGATTCGTCGATGGCTACATCGTCGTACTCCGGCCCCCAGTACGCGTGCGTCATCACGAACGATTTCGTGTTGCCGAGGAGCTCGTTCCAGACCCAGTACGCAGCGCCGATCGCGCCTCCGGCGTCGCCAGCCGCGGCCTGAATGTAGAGATCGCGGAAGCGCGAGCGGTCGAAGACCATCCCGTTGGCGACGCTGTTATAGCCGCAACCGCCGGCCAGACAGAAGCGCGGATTCTTCGTCTTTTCGTAGAGCGCGTTCGCCAGCGCGAAGAAGGCTTCTTCGAACATCGCCTGCATCGACGCCGCAAGATCTTTGTGCCGCTGTTCGATGGGGTCGTCCGGCGCGCGCATCGGGCCGAGCCTTTCGATCAGGTGCTGCGAGTAGACCGGGCCGATGACGGGCATCCCTCCCTGCCAGACCATGTCCAGGCCCGCTGAGTGATGCGTGAAGTAATCGAGGTTGAGCCGGAAGGTGCCGTCGCTCTGCACGTGAACGATGTCGCGCATGGCGTCGATCTGCGCGGGCTTGCCGTACGGCGCCAGGCCCATGACTTTGTATTCGTCGCCGTAGTGCGGAAATCCAAGGTACTGCGTCATGGCCGTGTAGAAGATGCCGAGGGAGTGGGGGAATCCGATCTCGCCGAGCACCTCGATCTTGTTACGCGAAGCGACGCCCCACATCGAGCTGACGAAGTCGCCGAAGCCATCGACGGAGAGGACCGCCGCGTCGTCGAACGGCGCGACGAAGTACGCCGAGGCGAGATGGGCGCGGTGATGCTCGACGTGATGCAGAACCGGTTTCAGCGTCTCGATACTGAAGGCCTGCCGCAGCTCCTCGTCGATGCTGACGATCTTCGCGCGATTAGCGAGACGCTTGCGAATGGCCCCGATCGAAGGACGCTTGGCCAGGATGAATTTCGCGCGCTGGAAGAGCCGCGCATTCGGATCGCGGTTGACGGCGATGTGATCGACATCGTTCAGATCGACGCGCGCTTCGTCGAGGCAGTAGCGGATGGCGACGGACGGGAAGCCGGCCCAGTGCTTGATGCGCCGGAAGCGTTCTTCTTCGGCAGCGGCGACGAGTTTCCCGTCGACGATGATGGCGGCCGCGGCGTCGGCATGGTGGGCGTTGATTCCGAGGATGATCATTGTCTTGGGAAGAACGTGGTTATCGTATTTTCCAATACCCCCCTCATCCGCCTTCGGCACCTTCTCCCCCCGAAAAAGCCCGGGGGGAGAAGGCGCTCGACGCGAAGGAGTCGCCGAGAAGTGTGATCGAGAAGGCGCTCGACGCAAAGGAAGCGCTGAGAGGTTTGGGAAATACGGACTTGCGACTTCTCGAGTCGCCGCCGGGCCGGCGGCGGTACAGCCGGCGGGCCGCCGGCGCTACGGGCGCGCATGCGCGGCGGTGCTGACCGCATAATGTCGGCAATTGCATGCGCGCGCGACACGTCGTCTTCGTGAATCGCTTCTTCCATCCCGATCATTCTGCAACAAGTCAGATGCTGTCCGATCTTGCTTTTCATCTGGCTGAGCGCGGGTGGCGTGTTGAGGTCGTCACGAGCCGGCAGCGCTACGGGGACGCGGCGGCAGGACTTTCGCCGCGGGAAAGTGTGCAGGGCGTGGCCGTGACACGCGTCTGGTCCACACGGTTTGGACGGACCTTCCTTCCCGGCCGGGCCGTCGATTACGCGACGTTCTACGCGAGCGCATTCGTTGCTCTGTTCCGGAAAGCGCGGCGGGAAACGGTGATCGTCGCGCTGACCGACCCGCCGCTGATCTCCGTCGTCGCGGCGCTCGCGGCGATGCTGCGCCGGGCCACCCTCGTCAACTGGACGCAGGATCTCTTCCCGGAGGTCGCCGAGGCCCTCGGCATGAGGGCACTGCGCGTGTTGCGTGGCATCCGCAACTGGTCGCTGCGGCGCGCCAGAACGAACGTCGCCCTCTGCGAGTCGATGGCGGCGCGGCTGCCGAACGCCGTGGTCATTCACAACTGGGCGGACGCCTCGCTTCATCCGGTCGGTGACCTGCACGACCGGTTCATCGCCGGCTATTCCGGTAACCTCGGACGCGCGCACGACGCGAGCACCATGCTCGAGGCGATGCGCGCGTTGCGCGACGACACGGCGATCGAGTTTCTGGTCACCGGAGGCGGCGCGCAGCTCGACGTCCTTCGGAACGAACGCCTGCCCAACGTGCGCTTCGCCGAGTACGCACCCCGCGAGCGATTGAGCGAGAGCCTCTCGGCAGTGGACGCGCATCTCGTCACGCTGCTGCCATCGCTCGAGGGGTTGGCCGTGCCGAGTAAGTTCTACGGGATTCTCGCCGTCGCCCGCCCGGTGCTGTTCGCCGGAAGCGCGAACGGCGAGCTGGCGCGTATCATCAATGCTCATGACTGTGGAATGGTTGTCGAATCCGGCGACGGCGCTGGACTGGCGCGCTGCATCCGCGCGCTGGCAACGGATCCCGAGCGCGCACGGGCGATGGGCCAGCGCGGCCGGTCGCTCTACGAAGCGATGTACGCACCGTCGATCGCAATGGCAGCGTGGGAGAGAGTCCTGACGTGACCGTTCTTGGCTCACGAGTGCTCCTGATCGCCGTGGCCGTGACGATGCTGGCGGCAACGGCGGCGTTTGTCGTCAGCCCGCCGGAGATGGGCGACGTGAAGACGCAGCCGGACGTGCGCTTGCTGGCGACGCGAATCGCGCACCATCCAAGCGACTGGCCCGCTGCCAGCGCGCTGACGGAAGTGGCCCTCGACACTCGTCTCGAAACGCGCGTACAGCTCTGGCGCGCCGCGTACGAGCACGCATCGCTGCTCGCGCCTGAGCGCGGCGACCCGGCCAACGCGTTTGCACGCGCGGCCTTCTTCCACTGGACGGAGTTATCCGAAAAGGACAGACGCGACGCGTTGACCGCGTACGCCAAGCTCCTGAGTGATCCAAACGTCTTCCATCGGATGGCCAAGCCGATTTTCGAGCTCACCGGTGACCTTACCTATCTCCAGCGGTCGGGGCCCCAGACGGCGGATACGACCGCGTGGTTGATCTCGCTGGCGCTGCCGAACGGCAGATTCGCCGACTATCGACTCCTGCGCCGCGAGTGGCAGCAGCAACACGTCAACGAATTCACCGCGAAGCTTCATACAGACACCCCTGAAGAGCTCGTGGCCGCGTTCCCGAGCCCGCCGTATCATGCTGATGCGGAGCCGATGATCAAAGCACTGCTGGACGAATTGCATCAACGCCCACTCAGCGAGAGTCCTGGCCGCCCCGACTTGCTCAACGCCATCGTCGATTACGCGCTGCGTCACGACCTCGGACCGCTGGACGGGCTGGAAGTGATCTCACGCACGCCCGGCGCGGCGTCGGCGGATACGCGGCTCAAACTGGCGCGAGCGTTAGGCCTGAAGGAACGGGCCAGCCAGATTGAGTTAGCGTCGAACGATCCGCGCCGCGTTTTGCCGAACGAAAACGAGTGGCAGGGTCTCTGCCAGAGTGATATCTGCACGCACGGATGGCGGATCGTCGAGGCCGGGCACGGAATCGCGTTGACGATCGAGACTGTGAAGACGGATGAGGTCCCCCCCTATGTGGAGATCTATGTTGACGACATGTTGCGTGCTGAAGGAGAAGTCAGTCCAAAGCGCGACTTCATCGTTCCGGCCGGTGAGCGCGGGCCGCATAGGATCGAGGTGGTGCTGGCGAATCCGATGACCAGAAACCAATCCGAACGGCGTGTCCAGATCAAGAGTCTGACGACTCTTTGAAGACCACCGCGGCTCCGGCGATGGCGGCGAGTGTGACCGGATTAGCCGGAATGAAGAAATTGAAATCGACGAGCGCGTGGATCATAGCAATGGTGATGCTCGCGAGAGCTGCCGTCTTGAAAGCGCGGCGGCGCCAGCTCATTGGCTCACCCTCTTTCGCCGAGAAGGCGTTCTTCGCCAGCGCGATGTAGCCTCCCAGGAGGGCAGCCAGCGAAATCAGAAAGCCGAGGAGGCCGGTCGTGGCCAGGATCTCGGCGTAGTCATCATGAGCGTGATTGGCGAGCACCTGACTCGATGTTGCCCGCGTCATCAGCACCGCATCCTGGTAGGTACCGGCACCGCTGCCGAAGAGAGGAAACATCTCCCAGATGCGAATCGCTCCGACCAGGGAGGCGCGCCGGCTGGTGAGCTGCGATGCCTGGCTCTGCTCGATCCGGCTGACCGTTTCGGTTCGGCCGAGGAGAAGGATGACGGCGATGATTGCGGCAATGACCGCGCCGCCAAACAGTACGCCGCGGAGAGCCGCACGGCGTGGCGGGCTGGCGATCCCGCCGACGATGGCGAACCCTCCGATGATTGCCAGCATGGCACCGCGGGACTCGGATATGAGCACGGCGGCGACCGAGGCGATCGCTGCGATCAGTCCGCAGCAAAAGGGAACAAAACGCCGCTCCACCAGCTTGACGAAGCGCCGGCTGATCAGCGCGCCGGCCGGAGCGGCCGTGTGCCACGCGTAGGCAGAGATGTAGAGCGATACCGGCAGGAGGATGGCCGCGTAGTGTGCGAAGTGGTTTGGATTCACGAAGGTGCCGGTGGCGCGGCCGAATATCAGCGTGTTCTTCCAGCCCCAGATTGCATACGTTCCCTCGGCTGCCTCGTTGACCGCGTAAACTGCTTCGAAAACCGCGAGCGTGGCCAGCACGGAGGCCAATAGGGTTCGCCTTACTTTGTCGCGCACGAGGAGCATCGCCGCGAGAAACGTCGCCAGATAGGCGAGCACGCGAAAGAAATGCAGCGAAGTGACCGATGGATCGATCGTGATCGGATGCAGTGACGGCGACTCCACGCCGGCAAGCATGGCCAGCCGGCTGGCGCGTTCCCAGATCGCGGCCGACTGCGAGGAAAGCACGCGCAGCAGAGCCTGCGGCATCGGAATGAGTTGTAACCCGATCACCCCGGCGAGCCCGATTCCGCCGGCCGTCCATATCCAGCCGGGGCGAGTCAAACGGAAGGGCTCCTCCCGCATCGCACGCAGGAGCGCTGCTCCTGCGCATATGACGAGAGGAGGGATGATGAGGGGGAGCTGCGCGGCATCGCTCGCCGAGCCGAACGGCATCGGCACCCAGACCAGATAGGCCAACAGCAACAAGAACAGCCCGAGGTCTGCCCCCTTCCGCATCGATTCTCCCTTTCAGCCTATTGTAGAGGCCGTGCTACCATCGTGGGGGTCAATTTCCGATTTCATCGCAGTTTCGTCAGGCAGGTGGAGGGGTTCGTGGGGCAAAGAAAGCGGCTAATCATCGTCGCTCTGGTGGCAGCCTGCTGCGCCCGAGGTTTGTACGCGCAAAACGGTCTGCGAGACCGGGAGCGTGCCTTTGCCGCGAGTCAGGAGATCGCAAACGACCTCCGCAAAGCGCATTTTCATCACGGTGCGTTCTACCTTCTCAACACCATTCAGCTCTCGGATATCGGGTACGACTCCAGCTTTTATGTCCCGACTGCCGACCGCCAATCGGGCTTCCGCTTCGGCATTCAGGCTCCGACCCGGCTCTATATTGTTCCGCGCAAGAAGACCGTCTACTCCCTCGACATAAGGCCGGAGTGGAGCTTCTTCAACAAGAGCGGTAAGCGCGTCGTCTTCGGCTACAGCGCACGCGCCGACGCCCAGTATTTGCTCAATCACCTCTACCTGGATTTCTACGCGGTAAGCGCCGACCAACTTCGGGCGGACGTCGCGGAGATCGCGAGGTTGCTCACCGAAAAAACGTTCAACGGTGGCGTCTCGGGCGAGCTGAAGTATTCGAGCCGCACGAGCATGACCTTCAACGCCGCGACGGGAAAGAGCAGCCATCCGCTGGATGCGATCCAGCCGGCCGCACCGGTCCAGCTTCTTGACCGCAGCGAGCATAACTACCGGTTCTCCCTCCATCACAAGACTTTCCCACTGACCTCGCTGTTTGTGGCCTCGGAATACAGCGACTACTCGTTCTCTGATGCGGTGTTCAAGAACGGACGGCGTGAGTACGCAGGGGTGGGGTTTGTCCACGACTCCGGCCGCACCGTGACCCAAGGAGAGGCAGGCGAAGGAAAACTCGACTTTTTCCGCCCCGGTCAGCACGACTTCCAGGGCGTCCTCGGCAACCTTTCGAGCAGCAAGAAATTCGGAAGATCGACGACGGGCTCCCTCTCGGTCTCCCGCGACGTCGACTTTTCGATCTTCGCGCTCAACAACTACTACATCGCCGACCGCTTCGGTACTTCGCTGGCGTGGGATGCAACACGCCGGCTGACTCTGAATGCGCAAGCTGCACTCGGCAGAGATCTCTACGACACGCCCGTTCTGGGTCCCCACGGCTTCCTCAAACGCCGCGACGTGTTCACGTTCCCCAGCGTCGGATTTGTGTACGCGTTCGCCCGCCTTCGCGGAGGCCTCGACATCGGATATGTGAGGCGAACGTCGAATTTCGATGTCAACCTTGACCATGGAATACGGATTCTCCTTCGGTTGTCCTTCACCCCATGAAGTCCCTCAAATAACTGGGCAGGAACCAAGCGGAAAGACTACTTGGTTTGACAAAGATTTCACGGCCGTTGCGTGATGAAGTGACGGCCGGGCTCTAGTATCAGCCGGTCCGGTAGCAAGCGCAGGATTCAGTTCTCCCCACTGCCTTCGCGGAAGCGCGAAGCCGCGGGATTCACCATTGAAAGGAAGAGATGAAGCGAGCTCTATTGATTGCGGTAACGACGGGAGTGCTGGCTGCGGCAGCGTTCGGGCAGCGCCCTCCTGTACCGCAGCCGCAGGTTCCGCCCGGCTTACCCACCGGAGGCTACGCGGCACCGAGCGCAGGCAACGTCGCGGCGAGCGGAAATGATGCCGCGGCGAGCGGAAGTGACGCGCCGGTCGGCTCCCGCGACCAGCTCGAGATAAAGGTTTTTCAGGATCCGAACCTCAACACGAAGGCGACCGTCACCGACGATGGCAAGATCACCATGCCGTTGATCAACAAGGTTGCCGTCTCCGGCTTGACCCCGACGGAGATTGAGCAACGCATCAAAACGCTCCTCGAGAAATTCATCAACAATCCGGATGTGAGCGTGACTGTGCTCGAGGCCGGCAGCAAGCCGATCTCCGTCATCGGTGCGGTGATGCGCCCGGGCCGGATTGGCATCACGGGCAACATCAGCTTGATCCAGGCCATCACGCAGGCGGGTGGATTGGCGAGCGGTTACGGGCGCACTCTCTATGTGCTGCGCACGGCCTCGAATGGTCTCACCGAACAAATCTCGGTCGATGTCGACGATCTCATGGTCAACGGAAATCCCGATCTCAATCTTCCACTCCGTCCGAACGATGTGATCAACGTTCCCGTCGACAGCTCCATCAGCATTTACGTTCTCGGTGAGGTAATGCATCCCGGCGCCGTACAGTTCCGCCGCTCGCAGACACCAACCCTGTTGCAAGTACTCTCATCGGCCGGCGGACCTACCGACCGCGCCTCAAAGGGAGTGGTACTCAAACGAGTCGTCGCAGGAACCGAGAAGACCTTTCACTACGATTTCCGGAAGATTATCGACGGACGGCAGGCCGACGTCGTTCTGATGGATGGCGACCGGCTCATCTTCCAGGAGAGTTTTTTCTGATCGTTGCTTTGGTAACGGCTTTGGTAACGGTCCGCAGCACTTGAAAAAGCCGCTGGAAGGCTGCCGATCGATGATGGGTTACCATCTGACATGGACCTGAACACCCAGGAAGTCCATCTTTCCCACTACTGGAACATCATCTACAAGCGATGGAAAGTCGCACTGTCGATTCTGGTCGTGGTGATGGTGGGAACGTATCTGGCCAGCCGCTTTGCCAAGCCGCTTTACCGCTCCTCGATTCAGATCCAGATCGAGCGGGAAAACCCGAATCAACTCACGGTCGATGACCTGTTCGGGATCGCGGCATCCGATCAGGAGTTTCTTCAGACTCAATATGTGCTGCTCAAGAGCCGCGGTCTGGCCGAGAGGGTCATCGACGACCAGAAGCTGCTGAGCGATCCAAACTTTTATCCGCAGGGAATCCGTGGCAAAACCGAAGCGCAAATCGCTGAGGCGCGAGAGTCGATGGTCGGAGCGGTTGTCGGGTCAATCGATGCCGTTCCTGTCCGCGGTACATCTCTGGTGGAAGTATCCTGCATCACCACGGCACCGGAGCTGGCACAGAAGATCGCCGAGGGAGTCGGCGAATCCTTTATCCGGCTCAACAACGAAAAAAAATTCGAGTCCGTTCAGAAAGCCGGCGAGTTTCTCGAGCGCCAGATCGCGCAGATTCGCGCGGACATTGAGCTGACCCGCCGCCAGATGCAGCAGTACAACGAAACAAAAGGCATCGTGACGAAGGAGGACGCCAGCAGCATCCCCTTCCAGCGGTTGATGAAACTGACCGCCGATTTGCAGAACGCCACGACCCAAAAACTGGAAAAGCAGAACGCTTACGACGCCCTCCTGCGAACCAATGCCGAGTCCGTAACCAGCGGCGATCCATTGGTAAGCCAGCTCACCGACGAGGAATCCCGAAAACAACGCGACTATGCTCAGGGGTTGAACACATTCACGCCAACCTATCCAACACTGGTCGCTCTGAAAAGCTCGATCGAGAAGACGCATCAGGCACGCATGGCGGCAATTGCCAGTGCGTTTGCGCGCGTCAAGGACGCGGCGCATCGTGACGTGGTCTCCGCGCAACAGAGCGAAGATCAGTTGTATGCGGCGATGAACGCACAAAAGCGTGAGACGGTGTCGCTCAGCGCCACCGCCGCCGGCCTCGGCGACCTGACCCGAACCCTTGACTCGAAGCAGACGCTGCTGGACACCCTGGAGAAGCGCCAGAACGAGACTGAAGTCACCGCACGTCTTCGCGGCTCGGCTTCCTCGAACATTCACATCGTCGACCACGCCCTCCTGCCGACCGGACGTTTCAATGTGACGCTGCTAAAGAATCTGCAGAATGCCTTCCCGCTTGGTGTCGTACTCGGCCTGGCTGCCATCTTCTTCCTCGAGTACATGGACCGCTCGATCAAGACACCCGAGGAGCTCGAGCGGGTCACCAAGTTCGCGTCTCTCGGCGTCATCCCTGCCGCAAGTTCCGCGGGCGGCAGCGGATATGGCTACGGCGGATACGGGTATGGGCGCGGACTCGCAAAGCTCCGGCCGGTGGTCGATGCGGGCCAGGAACAAACCGGCATCGACCTGTTGCCTCACAGCGATTCGCGGTCCGCAATCGCCGAGGCGTACCGCGCGTTTCGAACCTCGCTTCTGCTCGCATCGGCCAACTCGCCCAAGGTCATCGTCATCTCCTCGACGTTCGCCCGCGAAGGCAAGACCACGACCGCGATCAATCTGGCCACTGTTCTCGCCCAGATGGGTAAACCGGTGCTCTTGATCGACGCCGATCTGCGCCGTCCGCGTCTTCAGAAGGTCTTCCGCGGAAAGATGAACATCGGTCTCGTGAATTACCTCGCGGCCAACATTCCGCTTGACGACGTCATTCAGGAGACGCAGGTCCCGAACCTCTCGATCATCCTCTGCGGTCCCACGCCGCCCAACCCCTCGGAGCTTCTTGGCTCCGACCGGATGAAGCAAATGATTCATGAGCTCCGTACCCGCTTCGCGTTCGTGATTTTCGACTCGCCGCCGGTCATGGCCGTGACCGATTCGATCGTCCTGGCAGCGAACGCCGACGGCGTCGTCCTGTGTGTTCACGGCGGGCAGACGCCTCGCGACATCGTGCAGCGCGCGGCCGAACGTCTGCGCCAGAGCAATATCCCGGTCCTCGGTGCCCTCCTCAACAACCTCGATCTTCAGCAATACGGCTACTCGTTCAAGAAGAGCTACTACGATTACTACCAGGACGACAGCGCCCAGAAGAAGGACGCTCCGGCCAAACGCGTTGGATAACTCCGGCGCGGTACGCCTCGCATGATCGATCTTCATCACCACTGCCTGCCGGGCGTCGATGACGGACCCGGCTCGATGGCAGAGGCTGTCGACCTTTGCAAGATGGCGGCGGACGAAGGCATCGACACGATCGTGGCCACACCGCATGTGTTGCGGGGCCGCTGGCGCAGTGGGACTCGGGCGGAGTACGCATCGATTCTTGATGAGCTACGCAGCAAGGCCGGCACGCCCCGGCGAATCCTCCTCGGCTCCGAATACTTCTTCGGACACGACATGGACGAGATGCTGCGGAATGAATCGATTCTTCCGCTGGCAGGCAGCCGCTACGTACTGGTCGAGTTCGCCAGCCACGCCATTCCTCCCCTGGTGCGGGAACCGCTCTATCGCGCTCAGCTCGAAGGATGGACGCCGGTGATCGCTCACCCGGAGCGAAACCTCGTTTTTCGATCGAACCCGGAGATCCTGGCGTCGCTGCTGCGCATCGGCGTGAAAACACAGGTCACGACCGGCAGCATGACGGGCGACTTCGGCAAGGAAGCGGAGGCGGCCTCCATCGACTGGCTTCAGCGGGGATGGATTCATGTGATGGCCACCGATGCTCACAACACAGTCAAGCGCCCGCCCCGTTTTCAGACCGCCCGGAGGCGTGTGGTTGAGCTGGCGGGAGAGGAGATTGCGGAGGCGCTCTTCTCCGAAAACCCAAAATCAATCGTTGAAAATCGCGGACTCGTGTACGATCCTGATATTCCGGATGTGACGGGAACCAAATCGAAACCACTCTTCGCACGCATAAGAAAGCTTTTTCCAAGGTGAGACCATTGCTTCGCCCGTTCGGGGCGCTTATCACGTGTCTGGTCGCCGTTTCGGCATCCGCGCAGAGTTTTTACGAGGCGCGCTTCCTGAGCGGAGTGATGGACTTCAACCGCGGCGCTTACGTTCGCGCGGTTGACGAACTGCGCGTAGCCGCGTTCGGCCGCGTTGACGACGTGGCCGCGTATGAAGCCGCGGAAATCTATCTCGCCCTCGCCAACGACAAGCTCGATCACGCCGAAGAGGCCCGTCTTGCCGCACTCAAAGTGACCCAGGCGGATCGCCTCAGCCCGGCCTACCCGAAACTCGACCTCCCCGCCGAGGTGCGCAGCGCCTTCGAGCAGCTCCTTCCGACGCTGCTCACACGGGAGCAATTGTCCCATTCGCCATCCTTCGCCCGATTTGCTGGCCAGGCGCCCGCCGTCCAGTCGGGGGCACCGCGCCTCTCGACGAAACCTCGCCCTCCGGTTCCAACGCCAACCAAAGAGCCCAACGTTGCCACAACGGTGAAGAAGAACAACGATAAAGTTGAGCCTCCGCAGGGTCTCGACTACGGAAGAATGGCCCTCGAGCATGTCGCGGCGGGAGACGAGGCTGGCGGTATTCGCTATGCCGGTCTGGCACTGGCAATCGACGACACGAATGTGAACGCGCATACCGCGCTCGCACAGATTGCCTGGGCTCACAAGGCCTGGGCCGATGTCGCCGAGCATTACGCAGTGGTTCGGACCCATCGGAGACTGACCGATGACGAGTCCGCCGAGTATTTCATCGCGCTGACGAAGATCTCCCGGACCGCCGATGCTCTCGGCTTCAGCCGCAGTCTGCCTCCGTCGGTGCTTGCAAGAAGCGACGTCCGCGAAGCGCTTCAAACCATCAATCCCACCCCCGTGCCGCAGCCGCCGGCGCAGCAACCACGTGTCGTCCCCCAGCCGCGTGTGATTCCTCAACCGGAGCAGCGAACCACACAACCTTCCACACCGTCGCCGGTGCCACAGCCAACCCCGCGTCGAGCAACACCTCAACCACCTGCTCCTCAACCACCTGCTCCTCAACCACCTGCTCCTCAGCCATCAGCTCCTCAGCCATCAGCTCCTCAACCACCGCCGCCTCAGCCCCGAGTTGTCCAGCAGCCGGTTGCGCCGGTCCCACAGCCAACGCCACAACCAACGACGCAGCAGCCGGTGCCGCAGCCCGCAACACAACCGTCAACGGCCGCCCCGGTTGGGCAGAGTCCCGATAGCCCGCCGATCTCAATGCAGATCAGTGCGGCGGAAAAACTCCTCGCTCAGAATGACGTCGTCGGTGCCCGCAGCGAGCTCCGCCGCATCGCCGCGCTCCCGGATCTCGAGCGCTCTGAGCGTCTTTCCCTGGCCAAGGCGATGAGCCAGACGGCGTTGTATGCCGAATCGTCCGCGCAGTATCGAAAGACTTATCCGCTGAAGGCCGGCGAAGAAGCGCACATGTTTTACGAGGCGGTGAATCGCTATCAGATCGGCGATTACGATCTGGCACGCCAGCTCATGACCCGGGCCATGCCGGCGCTCCCCCAGACCCCGGCGATCCTCGCCTACCGCGACCGGATTCTGGCCCAGCACTGAAATTTGAAATTTTGACGTATCATCTCCTCTTGACAGAGGTCGTCATGAAGATCCGTATCCTCCTCACACTCGCCACGGTACTGCTCGCGGGGTCGCTATTGGCGCAACCGGGCAGCATCGAGCACACACCTGTGGGATGCCTGTTGGAAGGCGAAATGGCCATCATGACCGTCGAAACGTCGGACGACGGCCTGCTCCGCGCCTACTTCCGCCGCCAGGGATCGACGGACTGGTGCTTTGTAGACGGCCAGAACCGTGGCAAAGCATCGACCGTGACGCTCCCGAAGTTCGATCCCAACGAGCAAATCGAGTACTACTTCGTCGTCCTCGACGGAAAGCGGGTCATGGCCAAGAGCCCGAAAATCTACACGGCCCGGAACGAACAGCACTGCGACACTCTGTTCGCCCGCCACGCCACCATGGTTACGCTGGAGTGCCTCCCGCCGGGCACGAATCCGATCTCGAATGCGCTCAACGCCGCGTATGCAGTGAAGACCGTGGTCGGCAAGGATCCCGCGCCGGTGCAGTCGCCCGAGCGCCCGGGCCAGCCGCCCCGCCCCGATCAGCAATAGCAGAAAGACCAGCACCTCGTTTGAAAGGCCGCCGCGAGGCGGCCTTTCCCGTTCAGTGCGCTTTCGCTCTCTTCACTTCCTCGGTCAGCGCCGGAAGGATCGTGAAGAGATCGCCGACAACCCCGAGATCCGCGACGCGGAAGATCGGCGCTTCAGGATCTTTGTTGATGGCGACGATGTGCTTCGACGACGACATCCCCGCGAGATGCTGGATCGCGCCCGAAACGCCGGCGGCGATGTAGAGATTGGGACTGACGACGCGTCCTGTCTGCCCGACCTGATGCTGATGATCGATCCATCCCGCATCCACCGTCGCCCGCGACGCACCGACCGCGCCGCCGATGGCGTGGGCCAGATCGCGAATCAGAGAAAAGTTCGCGCCTTCTTTGAGACCGCGGCCACCGGCGACGATGATGTCCGCTTCCACGATCGACAGCTCGCCCGATTGCGTGACCTTCGTTTCGACGACCTTCGCCTTCGATTCGGCCGGAGCGCTCACCTCCACGACCTCAGCCGCACCGCCGCCCGACTCTTCGGCGGGAAAGGCGTTCATGCGCGTCGTGGCGATGGCCGGCACACTGCTGACCTCGACCGTGGCAAATGCTTTCCCCGAGTAGACGGGACGCCGTGCTTTCAGTTTGCTGCCGGCCCATTCCAATCGATCCACGTCGGACGCGACGCCGGCGTCGAGGCGCGCGGCCAGACGCGGCGCGAGGTCACGGCCATTGGACGTGCCACCGAAGAGCACGATCGACGGCGAGGTCTGCGCAATCGCCGCCTGCATGGCCGCGGTGTACATCTCCGGGTTGTAGCCGCCGGCGCCGGTGACAAAGAGTTTCTTCGCGCCGTAGCGGCCGGCATCGTCCGCTGCGGATTCGTCGGAAGCGAACGCGGTGAGATCGCCACCCGCCGCTTCCGCCAGCTTACGGCCGATCGACAACGCCTCGCGTGAGGCTTTCTTCAGCTTCCCATCCTGAACTTCGCAAAAAACGAGAACACCGGGCATAGACGTTACGAGGTTGCTGGGTTGCTGAGTTGCCGGGTTGCTCAGTGGTGGGTCTCGAGGAACCGAGCAACCCAGCAACTCAGCAAGTAGCAACCTGCAACTACAGCGCCTTCGCCTCCTCTTTCATGTAGCGAACGATTTCTTTTGCCGCTGCCGCCGGATCGCCGCCGTCGATCTTCCGGCCTCCGCTTTTTTCGGGTGGCAGCTCCAGCGACACGACGGTCACGCGCTGGTTGACGACGTCGGAGTCGGCGAGGCCGAGGTCTGCGATCGACTTCGTATCGATGGTGACCTTCTTCGCGGCCATGATTCCCTTCAACGATGCGTAGCGCGGCTCGTTCAACCCCTTCTGCGCGGTGATGACGGCAGGCGTGGTCGCCTCGATGACTTCCTCCGCTCCTTCGATCTCACGGTGCGCAGTCACCTTTCCAGCGGCTGTCTCCATGTGCGTCACGACGTTGATCTGCGGATAGCCGAGGAGCTCGGCCACCATCGGACCGACCAGAGAGTTGTCCGTGCCGACGCCCTGCTTGCCGAAGAAGACGAGATCGTGGGGAATCGTCCTGAGCGCAGCGGCGAGCACTTTGGCGATGCCGAGCGAGTCCGCATCGCCCGATTCGCCTTTCACGTGCACGGCCTTGGTGGCACCGCGGGCGAGCGATTCGCGCAGCGCCTGCTGCACGCGGTCGGGGCCGAAGCCAAGAACCGTGACGTCGCCGCCTTCTTTCTCTTTCAGGCGGATCGCCTCTTCGAGCGCGTACTCGTCGTACGGCGAGACGATGTATTTGACTCCGGCTTCGTCGATGCGGCGTCCGTCGCCGCCGATCTTGATACGCGTCTCGGTGTCGGGCACCTGCGCGATACACACTACGGAATTCAAGGTAGGCCTCCGGTAAAGCGGGCCGGATTCTAGGGAAAAGGCACGAGGTTCGCAAACACGGTTCGTATTTCCAAACGAAGAGAGTCGGTTACCAGCGAGCAGCAGCCTAGCCAAAGGCAGCCAAACGGAGGATCGCAATGCCCTTTATGAACCGGAAGTACGAGGCGGATCGGAGCCAGTCGAGCAATCGAGAATTCCGGTCGCCGATGACCGACTTCAACCGTCAGACGCGGGGGAACGGGAACGGCAACGCCCGACCGAATCTGAAAGCGGCGCCTCCGGAAACGACCAACGCGGAGAATTTCTACTACCTCAAGCAGATGAGCTCACGCACGCCGATGGTGATCGTCATGACCGACGGCGAAGAGATCCGGGGATGGATCGAGTGGTACGACAAAACCTCACTGAAGGTAAATCGTACCGGCGCTCCGAATCTCCTCATTCAGAAACAATGGATCAAGTATCTCTTCAAGCAGGAAGAGCTCGAGTAGCGTCGCTGGGGGGAGACGGTTTCACGCGGAGGCGCGGAGATGCGGAGGGAATCACTCCGCGACCCCGCGTCTCCGCGTGAACCGTCCCCTCGTCTGTTCGGCCTGTTTCCGCCAGCCGCGCACTACAATCCAGTTCGTGAAACCGCTCGCGATCACGCTTGGCGATCCGGCAGGAATCGGCGCTGAGGTCGTCTTCAAAGCGCTCGAGAACGCGGAGGTTCCGGCGATCCTCTTCGGTAGTCGCGCTCTCGCCAATCCGCCAAATGGAATCGAGCTCGTCGATGTCGGAGGTGGGGGCGCAATCCGCTACGGCACAATCGACGCCGCCTACGGACGCGTCGCGCTCGACTCGATCGACGCCGCGCTCGAGGCGATTCGCAGCGGCCAATGCTCGGCACTCGTGACCGCGCCCATTCACAAACAGTCGATCGCTCTTGCCGGCTCGCCGTTCCCTGGGCACACAGAGCTTCTCGCTGCGCGCGCCGGATTGAAACGCTACGGACACGACTACGCAATGTATTTCGACTCGCCGCGTCTGAAGTCAGTGCTGCTCTCAGTTCACCTGCCGTTGCGCGAAGCGATCTCGCAAATCAACTACGTCGACATCGTTGCCCTGGCCGGCTTGATGGATCGAGAGTACAAGCGCATTTACGGCCAAACGCCCCGCATCGCCGTCGCGGGCGTGAACCCGCACGCGGGCGAAGGCGGAAAGTTCGGCGACGAGGAGCGCGTCATCGGGCAGGCGGTCGCCCACGCGCGCAAGTCGGGGCTGACCATCACCGGTCCCCATCCAGCCGACACCGTCTTTTTGGCTGCACACCGCGGACAGTACGATGTGGTGCTGGCCATGTATCACGATCAGGCACTCATCCCGATCAAGACGATTGCATTCGATGAGTCGGTGAACATCACGATTGGCTTGCCCTACCTTCGCGTTTCGGTCGACCACGGAACGGCGTTCGACATCGCCGGACGCGGCATCGCCGACGCGGCGCCGATGCGCTACGCGATCCGCTGGGCGGCAGCGCACGCCGAGGGCTATTCGCGATGAACCGATGGACCGCCCGCATTCTCGGGCTCCTTCTCCTGATCGTCTTCCTGATGCTGATGCTCAATCTCGAAAAGCAGCTTCAGATGCTGCAGAAGAACCAGGGCGGAAGCGGGGCCGCCTCGACGGCCACCACGTCGACCTGAAGAGTCCGCGTTCATCACAGCGCAGGCGTAAGATCGGCGGATGGGCACAAACCGCCTCTTGAACTGGATCGTCGTCATCGTGCTGGCGATCGTCGCCTGGAAATACGGGTTGCCGTGGGCGAAGGAGCGCATGCGCGGATCCGCTGCCGTGTCTTCTTCCCCCGAGATCTCATGTACCACCACGGCTCAACACGCTTCGGAGATCTGGGGCAGCGGCCTTCATCGCTTCGCCAATCCGCCGTATGACCTGGCTGCGTGGTCGGACTTCCGCAGCGGCGTAGAGTCTGAGATCGCGAAGGCCCAAACGGAGTGCCGTTGCTCGCAGCAGTCGTGCGAAACCGTGCGCGGCGCAATGAGCGATCTTCGCAGTCTCGTATCGGAATTCGACACCGCAATCCGTAACGGATCGCCGCCGCCGGACAACGCGGTTTCGAGGCAGGAATCGATCGACACGACCATCGAGACGGCCGCGGCGCTTGCTCGCGGCGGCAAGTAGTCAGACGCCCATCTCCTCCGCCAACGCCACGACCTCATCACGCAGCTCGCGCCTTGTGCGCATAAGGCGCTCGAACGCACTTCGCCGCGCGATGCGCCAGGTGAGCGAGCGCGTGCGGCCGATCACCTCGTTGAGCTGTTCGAAGAAACGAAGCGCGACGTATCCGAGAAACGGGAGAACGAGCAGCACAGCGGCGCCATAGAGGAATCCGAAACGAAGACCGGCCACGAGCGCGAGAGCGATGTACACGAGCGGAAAGAAGACCATGCCTGCAACCGCCTTCACCGTAGCAACCAACTCCTCCTCGTGCGTGAATCGAGTCGCCAGAAATCCGATCAACCGATAGATCGGATAGTGAATGATGGCTCCCAGCAACGCGAGAGGCAGGGTTACAAGCAACGTCGACAGCGTCCTCACGCTGCCACGAAACGTCGGCGCCGGCAGCGTCTCCGGCTCGAGGTTGGCGCTACCCAGCTCCGCTTCGAAGCGCTCGAACCGCGATTGCAGATGTTCCAGCCGCTCAGGGTCGCGCTCGCGAAGACGCGCGTAGCCGGCGATGAAGCGTTTGCGCAGATCGAGCTGCTCCGGCAACGCGGCGCGGCCGAGCGACATCACGCGCTCGGCCCGGCCGATGAGGTCGAGCGCTTCGCGCGTGTCGGCCTGCAGCGTCAACTCTGCCATCGCCTTCTCGATGCGCGACGTGAGCGCATCGACCGCCTCGCGCGGCGGCTCGCCGGCGTCGTCAACCGATACCGGCACGACTTTGATCGGATCGCCGTAGTAGACGAGCGCGTTGCTGCGGAAACTCTGCTTCGCCGTGTAGAAGATCGCAGCCGGCACGATGAAAATATCGGGGCATTCGTCTGCTCCGCAGCCGAGGGCGATGCGCGCTGCGCCGGTCTTCAGCTCCTTCAGCCGCGGCTCACTGTGCGTCGTCCCCTCGGGGAAGATCGCGATCGCTCCTCCGCGAATCAGCAGCGCACGCGCCGCCGCAAACATCTCCTTGTTCTTCGTCGTCGAAAAGTTGTCCTGCGTGCGGTAGACCGGAATCGTGTCCAGCCCTCGGGCGATCCAGCCGATGAGCGGCATGCGAAGTATCGGTGCCTTGGCCAGAAACGAGATCGGCCGCGGCGTGAAACAAAGAAGAAAGAGCGGATCGATCAGACCGTTCGGATGATTGACCGCGAAGATCACCGGCGCGCCGGGAACGTTGTCCCATCCGACACTCTCGATGCGCCGGAAGAAGATGTTCGCAATCAGCCGCAGCAACGGGACGACGAAACGTCTCAACGCTCGCGTCCCCACCATGCCGTGTAGCACCAGATGCCACCCGCGACGACGATGGCAAGCGGCACGAGCATGAACGCCCGCTCCAACGACGTGTGATCGGAGACGAGACCGATCAACGGCGGCGATGGGATATCGCCGACGAGATGCATCACGAGAACGGACAAGCCGAGAGCAGTGGCCCGCTCGCCAGGCTTCACCACATTGATGATCGCAGAGTTCACCGGCCCCGTCGACATGAAGATGAACACCTCGGCGATGGCGATGGCCGGCAGATACACACCCCGATGCGGATTCGAAACCGCGATGTACGTCGCGGGCGCTGCCAGTAAAGTAGCAATGCCCGAGACCCACAAGTAGGACTGTTTCGATTGCGATAGGAAAAAATCGCCCAGCCATCCACCGGCAAACGTTCCAACGAACCCGGTGACCAGCGCGATCACACCGAACGTCACCGTCGCTTCACTTCGCGGCATCCCTCGCACACGCTCCAGAAACGCGGGCATCCAGAACGCAAGCCCACCCAGAGCAAATGTGTACGCGCCGTATCCGAGAGCGGTGAAGATGAAGGGGCGATTGCGGAAGAGATCGCGGTATGCGGTGCGGAGGGAGTGGGGTGTTGGGGGTGGGGGGTGGGAGTTAGATACGGCACCGGTTTTCAGTCTCCCGCGAGAATCGGACGCATCGCCGCCTTCCACTCTCTCGCGGAACGCAGATACTTCGTTCCCTTCCGCCGTGACCAGCAGCGCCAGATCGTCTTCCAGCTTCTCCCACTCCCCGGCTCCAGACTCCCGCGGAACATCGTGCAACCCCCTCGGCGGATCCTTCACCAGCATCACGAGAAGCGCCAGGAGCAAGCCCGGCGCTCCGGCGATCCAGAATGCGGCACGCCAGCCGAAGTGCTGGTCGACCAGTCCGCCGAGGACGTAGCCGGCGGCGGAACCGATGGGGATGGCCGCAAAGAACACCGACAAAACCCGGCCGCGCTTCTCGAGCGGAAAGGAGTCGGCCAGCAGCGCCGGTGCAATCGTTCCGTAGGCAGCCTCGCCGACTCCCACCGCCGACCGCGCGATGAAAAGCGATGTGAAGCCGCGCGCGAACCCGGCCAGCGACGTGGCCACGCTCCACACCGCGACGCCGAGAGCGATGAGCGGCGGCCGCGCACGCCGGTCGCCGAAGGCACCGAACAGCGGAGACGTCATCGTGTAAACGATGATGAAACCGGTGCCGACGAGGCCGAGCTGTGTGTCGGAGAGGTGCAGCTCCGACCTCTTGATCGACTCCACCACCGCCGCCACGACCCATCGGTCGAGGTAGTTGAAAAGGTTGATGAGCGTGAGGATTGCCAGCGCATACCGCGCGGCGCGCTGCGCGGCAGGCGTATCGATCGCTGCAGGCATCCACAGAAGTGTAACGGCGAAACTCGCCGAACGCCGGAACGTATTCAAAGAGCGCGGTTATCATGGCGCTCACTCACTCATCATGAAACGAGCCCTTCCCTACCTGGCGTGCGTTGCCGGCATCGTCGTGCTCGCGTTTGTCATTCCCCGTTTCAACGATGCGCAGCCACAGGCGATCCGTCTCACACGCTCCGAGGCCATTCCGATCGCCGATGCACAGGCGCGCCAGCTCGGCATTCCGGTCGATCTTGCGTGGACCGCGCTGTCGTGGTCGGATTCGGCGCTGCTCAACAAAGAGCTGGAGCCCAAGCCGGAACTTCGCCGGCGCGCTGCCAACGATCCTGTGATCGGCCCACGCCTGGGTGGTTACAAGCGCATCTACTATCGTCGCGGCCTCGAGAAGAACACTCCCTACGGATACGTCGTCGTCGATCACCGGACCGGCGCCATCCTCATGGCGCGGAGGCAACGCCGTGCCGAGGAGCCGGGCCCGCGTCTCACCGAGGAGCAAGTGCGGCTCCGGGCCGACGCCTTCGTTCACTCGCGCACGTTCCCCGGAGCACCGTCGCCTCAGTTCGAGGACGCCCGCCCTAACGTGATGCGCTCGCGGACGGACTGGGTAATCCGCTATCGGGTCAAGACCAGCTTCCCCATCGGCAATGTCGTGCCGTACCTGTACGTCTCCTTCGCCGGCGACCAGCTCACGGGGTGGGGACTCATCGAGGAGTACGCCGACGGCAGCAGCTTCCGGGGAGACGACACGGGAAGCGGCGTCGCCAGTATTTTGCTGCGCTTCGCCGCAATCTACGCATTGCTGCTGATTCTGCTGGTCATCTTCCTGCGCAAGTATCACGCCGGCGAGGTCGGCGTCGGCACCGGTTCGATCCTTTTCGCGATCACGCTGCTCATCGCTCTCGGCATCGACGTCATGATGGGCCCCTCCGGCACGGAAGGGAACACGATGGGGAGCCTCGACGCGGCATCGACCACCGCAGCTCAGATGGCGTTCAAGTTCCTTCTCTACGATCTTCCGCTCGCCGTGGTCGTCTTCTTCGCCTGGTCGGTCGGCGAGAGTTACACACGCGAGCGGTGGGGCGAATGGCTGGCTTCCTTCGACGCCATCCTCCGCCGCGATTCGTTCAACGCCACCGTCGGACGCTCCGTCTTCAACGGCGTGCTCTTCGCACCCGCGATCGCCGGATCGGCGCTTCTGATCGGAGCGATTCCGCTCGTGCTCAACCTCGCCCATCCATCGATGGGGGTCGGCACCGAGATCTTTGTCCGCCTTGGCGGACCGTTTCTCGTTGTGCTCTTTGCTGCGTTCGATGCAGTGATCTTCCCGATCACGTCCCTGTTTTTCATGTCGTGGACGAATCGCCACCGCGTGCTCTGGATCGGAATGATCGCGGCGATCGCCTTCGGTGTGATCGGCGGCGTCTGTAACGTTCCGATCGATCCATTGCTCCCGGAAATGCTTTTCGGCTTCGGCGCAATCGCATCGATCGTTCTGATGCTGCGCGGATTCGATCTGCTCTCAACATCCGTCGCGCTCTTCGGTGGCACTCTTCTGTCGATGGTCCTGCCGTTGATGTCAGTGGCGCGCGGCCACATACTTCAACAGCTGATCCTGGTCACAGCGCTGCCGCTGGCCGCGCTCCTCATCTTCGGAATCGTGGCGATGATGACGAAGCGCGAAGTCGTCTACACCTACGAAGACCTCGCGCCGCACGTCAAACGGATCGTCGAGCGCGAGCGCGTGAAAGCGGAGATCGATGCCGCGAACCGCATTCAGGCCGCACTCCTGCCGGTCGACGCGCCGGAGGTTGCGGGAGCATCGTTCGCATCGCACTATCGCGCGGCCACCGAGATCGGCGGCGATTACTTCGACTTCCTGACGATGCCTTCGGGCGAGATCGGCATCGCATTCGGCGACGTCTCCGGTCATGGCCTCACCAGCGGCATCGTGATGGCGATGGCCAAGTCGGCGCTGCTGGTTCAGGTCGGCTATGACCCGGGGCCGCGCGCGGTGATGAATGTGTTGAACGACATCGTCATGAAGACCGCGCCGCGGCGCATTCTGATGACGTTCTTCTTTGGTCTGCTCGATCCCGATACGCAGACGCTGCGCTTCTCGTCGGCCGGCCATCTCGATCCGTATGTCTACCGCGCCGGCGAGCAACGTCTCGAAGCGCTTTCGTCGTGGGGCTTCCCCCTCGGCGTCAAACGCCGCGAGCCGTTCACCGAGCACACAGTCGACTTCGACGCCGGCGACCGGCTCATCCTCTACAGCGACGGCTTGATCGAAGCGATTGACGACGATGGCGATCCGTTCGGCTTCGAACGCTTCGAGAAGACCATCCTCGCCTGCGGTCACATGCACGCAGAGGACATCAAGAAGACGCTGCTCAACTCGATCAGGAAGTTCACGCGGAATCGACCACCCGAGGATGACCAGACGCTCGTCGTGGTGTCGTTCGAGGAAGAAGCAAAAGCGCGGGCGGCGAGTTAAGATTTTGCGCGGCAGAAACTTCGACGCCGTACTTCACGCAAGCAAGAACATCGACGAATTCCGACCTCCGCCCCTGACAGCACTCGGGCGAGACGCCCGAGTGCCCGCGGTCGAGACGACCGCACTCCTTGATCGGCGTGTGGAGTGCCCCGCACTCCACTACAATCCGCGCCCCATGGCTACCAATACCGAACCAAACAAGATCATCTACTCGATGATCGGTGTCTCGAAGTTTCACGGCAAGAAGCAGGTCCTCAAAGACATCTACCTCTCCTATTTCTACGGCGCGAAGATCGGCGTCATCGGTCTGAACGGATCAGGGAAATCATCGCTGCTGCGCATCCTCGCCGGCACCGACCGCGACTTCCTCGGCGAGACGGTGATCTCGCCCGGCCATACCGTCGGGTTCCTCGAGCAGGAACCGCAGCTCGATCCTGACAAGACGGTTCGCGAGATTGTCGAGCAGGGCGTGCAGCCGGTCATCGATCTGCTCAAGGAGTTCGACGAGATCAACAACTCCTTCGGCGATCCCGACGCCGATATGGACAAGTTGATGGAGCGCCAGGGAAAGGTACAGGACAAGCTCGACGCCGCCGGCGCCTGGGACCTCGACTCCAAGCTGGAGATGGCGATGGACGCGCTTCGCTGCCCGCCCGGCGACACGCTCTGCGGCATCCTCTCCGGCGGCGAAAAGCGCCGCGTCGCACTTTGCCGGCTGTTGCTCCAGGCGCCGGACATTCTGCTGCTCGACGAGCCGACCAACCATCTCGACGCCGAATCGGTGGAGTGGCTGGAAAAACACCTCCAGCAATATCCCGGAACCGTCATCGCCGTCACGCATGACCGCTACTTCCTCGACAACGTCGCCGGATGGATCCTCGAGCTCGACCGCGGCGCGGGCATCCCGTTCAAAGGCAACTACTCCTCGTGGCTGGAGCAGAAACGGACGCGCCTGCAGCAGGAGGAAAAATCCGAGTCGCAACGGCAGAAAACCCTCGAGCGCGAGCTCGAATGGATCCGCATGTCGCCGAAAGGGCGTCACGCAAAAGGCAAAGCGCGCATCAACTCCTACGAGGAGCTGCTCAGCCAGCAGACGCAGGAAAAGGTGCAGGACCTCGAGATCTATATCCCGCCCGGCCCGCGCCTGGGAAACATCGTCATCGAAGCGGATCATGTTCGGAAAGCATTCGGCGACACGCTCCTCATCGACGATATGAATTTCAAACTTCCGCCCGGCGGAATCATCGGCGTGATCGGCCCGAACGGCGCCGGCAAAACCACGCTATTTCGCATGATCCTCGGCCAGGAGCCCCCGGACGCCGGCACGATCCGCGTCGGCGAAACGGTGACTCTCGGATACATCGATCAGAACCGCACGCTCGATCCCGAGAAATCGATCTTCGAAGAGATCACCGGTGGCACCGAGCTGGTACTTCTCGGAACGCGCGAGATGAATTCACGCGCTTACGTGGCCCGCTTTAACTTCTCCGGCTCCGATCAGCAGAAGAAAGTCGGCATCCTTTCGGGCGGTGAGCGAAACCGCGTACACCTCGCGAAGATGTTGAAGGAAGGCGCCAACGTGCTGCTGCTCGACGAGCCGACGAACGATCTCGACGTCAACACGATGCGCGCACTGGAAGAGGCGCTGGAGACGTTCGCAGGCTGCGCGATCGTCATCTCCCACGACCGCTGGTTTCTCGACCGCGTGGCCACGCACATCCTCGCTTTCGAAGGCGACAGCCGTGTCGTCTGGTTCGACGGCAACTACAGCGAGTACGAAGAAGACAAGCGCAAGCGTCTCGGGGCCGAAGCCGACCAGCCGCACCGGATCCGTTACCGGCAGATGACGCGGTGAGAGAAAGCAGAGATCAGAAAAAGCAGAGATCAGAGGCCAGTGATCAGCGGTCCAGGATCTCCGACAATCCGCCGATCTCTGACACCAACAAAATCGATCGCTCGAATCAACCGACAACCGACAACGCGCGAAGCGCAATCTTGGGCTCCCAAGCCTTGCAACGATCCGGCACAGCGCGTAGGATGCGCCTTCCCGGTGAACGCCGGCTAAACGGCGGCTGTCCAACCGCTCCAAATCAGTGCCCAACAATCGTTTTTCTGAACCAGGAAATCCTTTCGCGGATGCGCCGCGCGCAATCGTGGCCGGGCCTTGATGCGGCGAACCGTTGCGCGTGTTCAATCCGTTGAATTACCCGGTTCCGAGAACCGGCCACTTAATGAAGCAACCCTTTATTTTGCAGTGACTTGAGATCCAAGAATCCATTTGCATAAGTGGTTCGGCAAATGCACCGCACGTTTGAAGTCCAACTGTAATATTCACTTGAGGGAAAATCGAGGAGGAACGATGAAGCTACAACGATTTACGATCTGTTTCTTCCTGCTGCTCCTGGTTGCGGCCGGCGCCTTCGCGCAGGGCACGACCGGGGCGCTGACCGGCACGGTCTCGCAAGCGGGAACCAATCTTCCGGGAGTGACGGTGACGATCTCGTCGCCGATACTGCAGGGAACACGTACGACCGTCACGAATGAGAACGGCGACTACAACTTTTCGGCCATCCCGCCAGGAAAGTACAAAGTGGTGTACTCGCTGTCCGGGCTGACCGACGTCACGAAGAATGTGACGGTCAACCTCGTTGAGACCGCACGTCTCGATGCCGACATGAAGATGTCGGCTGTGTCCGAGGCCATCACCGTGACGGCCAATCAGTCCAGCGTCCTGGAGACGCCGCAGATCCAGACGAACTACAAGCAGGACGCCATCAACCAGCTGCCGATTGCCCGAAATCCGGTCGCGCAGACCTCGCTGACGGCCGGCGTCACCAACGGCGTCAACGGCCCCACCATCTCGGGCGCGATGTCGTATGACAATCTCTACCTCGTCAACGGCGCGGTCGTGAACGAGAACATTCGCGGGCAGGCGCAAAACCTCTACATCGAGGATGCCATCCAGGAGACGACGGTCCTGACCGGCGGCATCTCGGCCGAGTTCGGCCGCTTCACCGGCGGCGTCGTCTCGGCGGTCACAAAATCGGGCGGCAACGAATTCAGCGGATCGCTCCGCGATACGATCGACAATCCGAAGTGGACGGATCGGAGCTTCAACTCCCAGCCATTCCCGGTCGATCACGTCAACAACACGTATGAAGAGACGCTTGGTGGCCGCATCATCCGCGACCGTCTGTGGTTCTTCGTGGCAGGCCGCGAGGCCAAGACCTCCGCGGCATCCACCTTGCGCGCGCTTCCTCCCGGGCTCCCGGATCCAGCGATTGGCTCTTACACCATCGCCAGCAACTCGCCGCGCCAGGAATACAAGGCCACTGCCAACATCACCGAGAAGCACTCGATCGTGGGGTCGTACCTGACCAACAACACCAGCAGCGACAAGAACTGCCAGGTCGGCTGCCTCGATCTGCGTTCCGTCAATACGGGTGGCATCTCGAACCCCAACAACTTCAAAACCCTCCATTACAACGGCGTCATCACGAACAACTTCCTCATCGAAGGCGACGCGGCAAAGAGGTACTTCGCATTCGTCGGCTACGGCGGCCTCACGCCGGCCCATCAGGCCAACCCCACCGCGGCATATCTCGCCGAGGGAACGCCCATCCTGGAAGTTGTCAATACTGGCGGCGGAGCAACAGCAAACGCACCCTACTTCTGCGGAAGCTGCGGCGCTGAGCTGCGCAACAACAAAGAGTGGGAGCTCAAAGGCCGTTACTTCCTCGGGACCAAGTCGCTTGGCACGCACAATGTGGTCTTCGGCTACGACGACTGGGCCGAACAGCGCCTTTCGAACAACTACCAGTCGCCCACTGACTTCCGTTTTCAGAATCAAACGAATGCGCTGAAGCAGATGCCGGACGGCACCGTGCAGTTGTCGCTGGGGCCAAGCGACCGCTGGGTTTGGTTCCCGATCGCTTTGTCCTCACTCGGCTCGAACCTGAAGACCACTTCCGAATTCATCAACGACAAATGGGACCTGAATCAACATCTCACCTTCAATCTCGGCGCACGTTATGACAAGAACGACGCGGTCGACAGCGCCGGTCATGGGATCTCCAAGGACAGCGCCGTCAGTCCCCGCCTTGGCATCATCTTCGACGTATTCGGAAACGGCCGCCTCCGCGTCGATGCGAACTACGGCGAGTATGTCGGCCGTCTCGCCGAGACCGTGGGAGGATCGGCCTCACCCGCAGGCAATCCAGCGTCGTACACATTCATATATGGAGGACCGCCTACCGGTTATCTGGACTCGCGTGTCGCTCTCCAGCAGGCCTTCCAGTGGCTCCTTGATAACGGATTCACGAACCGCACAGCCGCCACCGCAAGCATCCCGGGGTTGAACACCCTCTTGGATCCTTCCGGCATCAAGTCGCCGAACATGCGCGAGATCACCGTGGGCGCGGGCACGCAGATCGGCAAAGGTTTCTTCCGGGCCGACTACATCAACCGCAACTGGCGCGATTTCTACGCCCAGTCCGATGTTCCCGGTAACTATGTCGTCACCAATCCGGTGACCCAGGCTGTGTCAAACATCAATCTCATCGGCAACTCCGACGTTCCGAGCCGCAAGTATTGGGGAGCACAGTTCCAGGGTCAGTACCAGCTTCCGGCCGGCTTCGGCTTGGGCGGCAACTACACCTATTCGAAGCTCACCGGCAATGTCGAAGGCGAAACGAGTGGGTCGGGCCCCGTAACGTTCGCCGGCACCTCGGTTGCCTTCAAGGAGTTCCAGAACTTCGCGCAGAATGCTCCTGTCGGGTATCTCGCTGCCGATCAGCGCAACAAGCTTCGCGTGTGGGGAACCTGGGACATCGGCACACGTGTCGGACACTTCAACGTCGGCGTGATCCAGCGCTACGATTCCGGCACTCCGTTCTCGGCATCCGCCGCGATCACGATGACTCCGCAAATGCTCTGCTCTGCTGGAGGAACGCCGGCCGCTGGACCGACGAACCCGCTGAACAATGCACTTATCGCCATCTGCCCGGCAGGCAACACGAACGTCTACCCCGACGGAAGTTCGCGCGATCCGAACCACCAGTACGCAGCGGTCTCCGGCAACCAGGTTGGCCCGACGACGGTTACCTACTTCTTCAGCCCACGCGGTGGCTATCATTGGAGCGGCGTCTACGCCACGGACCTCGCTCTCAACTACGAGCTCCCGATTCACAACTTTGCGTTGTTTGCGAAGGCGGAAGTCCGCAACATGTTCAACCGGCTGGCCGTGACCGGCGGTAACACCACGGTGCTGACGAATCAGAACAGCGCAAACCTCGCTCCCTTCAACCCGTTCACGCAGTCTCCGATTGAGTGCCCGCGAGGCGTCGCGCTAACCACCTGCAAGACTCTGGGCGCGAACTACCAGCTCAATTCCACGTTCGGTCAGTCCAATGGGACCGCCACAACCTTCTCGCAGACCGGCAACTACCAGCTTCCGCGCACCTATCTCTACGCCATTGGCATGCGCTTCTAAAAACTCGCAACACCTGTTGTAACGAAAGCCCCGGCCTCCCAGCCGGGGCTTTTTGTTGGCGGTGCCTCGCAACGTAGGTGCGGTCAGTGCGGAAGGCCGAACACGTAGTAGATGAGGCAAAGCGCCGCGAGCACGATCGATCCTCCGTTGATCTCGCGTGGGCGGCCCGCCAGAAGCTTCATCAGCGGATACAGCACCAGGCCCGCGGTCAGTCCGTTAGCGATGTTGTAGGTGAAAACCATCATCGCGATCGTCGCGAACGCCGGCACGAGCTCCGTCAAATCGTCGAAGTCGACGCGGCGGATCGACTCGAGCATCAGCGCGCCGACCGCAATCAGCGCCGGACCGTACGCAAAGCGAAGCTGCTGCATCGGCTCGACCAGCGGGATGAAAAAAAGTGACAGCGCGAAAAGGAGACCGGTCACGATCGCAGCCACGCCCGTGCGCGCCCCCTCGCGGATGCCCACCGCCGACTCGATGTATGCACCACTCGTCGACGTCCCCAGCAGTCCGCTGATGCAGCACGCGATGGCATCAACCGTCATCGGCTTCTCGATCTCGGGAAAATTGCCGTGCTCATCGAGCATCCCGCCCGCGGCGCCGACACCGACCAGAGTTCCAAGCGTGTCGAGAAAGCTCATCAGAAAAAGCGTGAGCAGGATCGGCAGAAACGACAGCTTCAACACGCCGCGAATGTCGAGCTGGAACGCGATCGGCGCGAGGCTGTAATCACCGGTGAACGGCATCGCAAAGAACGCGTGCGGCGCATGGCCGAACCCGAGGAGGATGCCTGCGGCCGCGGTGAGGACGATGCCGATCAGAATCGCGCCGCGAACGCGCAGCCGCATCAGCGCCATCATCACGATGAATCCGCCGATCGCCAGCAGCACCTGCGGACTGCGCAGATTGCCGATCTTCACCGGCACTCCCGTCCCGCTCTCGACGATGCCTGTCTCCGTCAATCCGATGAAGGCGAGGAAGAGGCCGATGCCCGCGGCGAAGCTGAACTTCAGGCTTTGCGAGATCGACTTCGCCAGCCAGCCACGCAGCCCGATCAGCGTGATGATGAGGAAGAGAATGCCGCTGACGAACACCGATCCGATGCGCTGCTGCCACGTGATACCGAGAGCCCCGAGTCCGAAGGCGATAAAGGCGTTCTCGCCCATGTACGGCGCCACCGCGATGGGCCGCTTCGCGTACAACCCCATGAGAATCGAGCCCAAGGCCGCAACCACGATCGTTGCTACGGTGCTCGCCCCGACCGGCAGTCCCGCTGCCTTCAGAATCGCCGGATTGACGACGACGATGTAAGCCATGGCGACGAACGTCGTCGCGCCGCCGATGATGTCTTTCTGCATGGCTCATTATTGCGCGTGCTTCGCCGCGCGTTGTCGGTTGTCGGTTGTCCGTTGCTTGCGGCCTTCGTCCGCGTTGTCGGATTGTCGATGCGAAGCCCCGATGAACTTTCAGGCCAGGATGCCTGCGAGAAACACGCGTTCAGCCGACAACGCGCGTAGCGCAATCAACTGACAACCGACAACGCGCGCAGCGCAATCAACAGACAACGCGGCGAAGCCGCCCTTACTCCGCCAATATCCACGCCAGCGCCGCCACTGCCGCCGAATCCTGCGCAAGCTCCTTCGGATCGACTTTGTCGAGCGTGTCGGCGTTCGTGTGGTGGTAGTCGAAGTAGTGCAGCGGCTCAGGTACGAGTCCGAAGCCCGGCACACCCGCGGCCGTCAGCGGGCCGGTGTCCGCCCCTGTCTCCTCGGCGACCTCGAAGTGGTTGGACGAGACCGCCGCCAGAGGCTTCGTTCTGGATTCCAGCGCTGCCAGAGCATCACCTTTCAGCGTCGTGGTGAAGCCGGTCGGTGCGGCGCCGCCGGCATCGGTCTCGATCGCGGCGATGTGCTTTTCTTTCCCATGATCCTTCGCGTACTGCTGCCCGCCGCGCAGACCGTTCTCTTCATTCATGTAGAGGACGGCGCGAATCGTGCGGCGCGGGCGCAGGTTCATTTCTTTGAGCAGCCGCATCGTCTCCATCACCATTGCCACGCCGGAGCCGTCATCGATCGCGCCCGTTGCCAGGTCCCACGAATCGAGATGCGCGCCGATGAGGACGATCTCCTCCGGCTTCTCGCTGCCCCGAATCTCGGCGATGACGTTCGCCGACATCACATCAGGAAGCGTCCTTGGGGTGAGGACCATGTGCATGCGCACGCGCTTCCCTCGGGCCAGCAGTCGGTGCACGAGCATGGCATCCTCGGCCGTCATCGCTCCCGCCGGAATCCGCGGCTGCTTCGGATCGTAGTGCAGCGCGCCCGTGTGCGGCGTCCGCAGCGAGGCCGATCCGACCGAGCGAATCACGATCGCCTTCGCACCAAACTCCGCGGCACGGCTTGCACCGGCGCCGCGAAAGGCGACGGCGATGCGATAGGCCTCGAACGCGCGATGGGCGCGAACGAGATCCATGTCCATCGGGTTGTTGTAGAAAACGATCTTGCCGCGCAGTTTCGCGGCACCGAGCGTCTTCAAATCGTCGAACGAGTCGACTTCGATGACGTCGGCGGTGATCCCTGCTGCCGGTGTGGCCACGCTGCCGCCGATAGCCGTGAGCACGAGTTGATGATGCGCCGGCGACACGAGCTGCGCCTCCTCGCGGCCGCGCACCCAATGCGGCACTTTAACCGGCTCGTTCGAAACCGGGATCTCCCACTCGCGGAACTGCTGCGTCGCCCACGTCACCGCGTACGCCGCGCCCTTCGAGCCGCTCAACCGCGCACCAATGTCGTCGGTGAGATGACTCAGCGTCTCGTACGCACGCGACGACTGCAATTCGTGCGCGATGAGCGCATCGGCAGGTGATTGGGCAAAGGCAGACGCAGAAACGAGCAGCAGCAGAAATCCGATGACGCTTTTCATTGCCCGCGAAGTGTAGCGGAACGGCTCGCGCGACGTAGAGCAGGCATTCTTGCCTGCAACCGACGGGCGTCCTCGCCCGGCGGGATTTGTTTGCACGCTGTCCGAAGCCACCGCGACATGCTCGCCCGTCGCGAGCAAGATGTCCGATGTTGCGCGAAAACCACCGACGGGCAGGGACGCCCGTCGGTAGCAGGCAAGAATGCCTGCGCTACACCTCTTCCGTATCGATCTGGGCCCGTTGCAGTGCGCCGGAGTAGTCGACGTAGATCGACTTCCACTCGCTGAACACGTCGATGCCGGCGATGCCTGCTTCGCGGTGTCCATTGCCGGTCTGCTTGGTCCCTCCGAACGGCAGGTGCACCTCGGCACCGATCGTCGGCGCGTTCACGTAGAAGATGCCGGTGTACATATCGCGCATCGCTACAAATGCTTTGTTGATGTCGCGCGTGTAGATCGACGACGACAAACCGTACTTCACGCCGTTGCCGATCGAGATCGCCTCCTCGAGCGAATCGCAGCGCATCACCGCCGTCACCGGCCCGAAGATCTCCTCCTGCGCGATGCGCATGTCCGGCTTGACGTTCGCGAACACGGTGGGCTGGTGAAAATGACCCTTGCTGTACGCGCCATCCGTCAACGTCGCGCCGCCGGCTGTGACCGTCGCTCCCTCGTCGCTCCCGATCTTCACGTACTTCGCGATCGTTGCGATCTGATCGGCGGAGATGTTCGGCCCCATGTCCGTGTTCGGATCGAGGCCGTTGCCGACGCGCAGTTTCTTCGCGCGCGCTGACAGTTTCTCCACAAACTCATCGTAGATCTTCGAATGGGCGACGATCCGTGACGCTGCCGTACAACGCTGACCGGCCGTGCCGAATGCGCCCCAAAGCGCGCCGTCGACCGCGAGATCGACATCGGCGTCGTCCATCACCAGGATCACGTTCTTGCCGCCCATCTCGAGGTGGACATGCTTGAACTGCGGCGCGCAGGCAACGGAGATCTGGCGCCCCACATCGGTCGAGCCGGTGAACGAGATCACGGACACTTTCGGATGCCGCAGCATCGGCTCGCCAACCGCTTTGCCGCCACCGGTCACGACGTTCCACACACCTTTTGGCAGTCCGGCCTCTTCGAACGCTTCCGCGAGCATCACTACGGACAGCGGCGTTTGCGATGCCGGTTTGATGACCACCGTGTTCCCGCAGATCAGCGCGGCCATTCCTTTCCACGCCGGGATGGCGATCGGAAAGTTCCAGGGCGTGATCAAACCGGCGACGCCGAGGGGCATGCGAACGGCCATGTTGAACTTGTTGGGTAATTCGGAGGGAGTGGTCACGCCGTGCAGGCGGCGTCCTTCGCCGGCCATCAGGAAGGCCATGTCGATCGCTTCCTGCACATCGCCGCGCGTCTCCTGCAGCACCTTCCCCATCTCGCGCGTCATCTCGGATGCGATCGCTTCCTTGTCCCGCTTGAGGATGTTGGCGACGGCATAAAGGTATTCGGCGCGGAGCGGTGCGGGCGTGAGCCGCCACTGCTGAAACGCACGGTCCGCGGCGTCGACCGCGGCATTCAGGTCGTGCTCATTCGACTCCTGAAACGTGCCGATGAGGTCGTCGTTGTCAGCGGGATTGCGGTTCTCGAAGGTCGTTCCGCTCGCAGACGCGACCCACTGGCCATTGATGTAGTTCTTGTAGTCGCGCGTTGGGCGCAGTGTTGTGTTGGGCATGATTCCTCCGGGTTAGTGACTGAGATTCGAGATCAGAGACTAGAGATCAGGACAGACAAACGCGACTCTTGATCTTTGGTCGCTGATGACAACAACCTGATCTCTGATCTCTCGTCACTGATCTCTCGAAAACCGCTACTTCCCCGGCTCGCCCGGAGTCGCCGCCGGCTTCGCCGAGCCCATGTCCACCGAGCCGCGGAAACGTGCTCCCTCGGCGACGATGATCTTCGGCGCTTTGATGTTCCCGTCGACCGTGGCGCTGGCAACCAACTCCACCTTGTCGTCGGCCGAGACGTCGCCGGTCAGCTTCCCTTCCACCGTCACGTTCTTCGCATGCACGGTGGCTTCGACGCGCCCTTTCGTCCCGATGCGAAGATCGCCGCTGAGATTGATTTTTCCTCGTATGGTTCCTTCGATGAGCACCGGCTCCGAGCCGCTGACCGTGCCATCGATCGTGAGGTTAGAGCCAATGTACGTACCGCCGCTGGGGGCTTGCGCATCGAGGCCGCGAGGTTGAGGAGTGGGTTCTTTTGTTGAGAAAAGCGCCATGGGGGCGGAAGCATAGCAGACGTTCTCGGAGGGCGGAGGAGAGCGGAGAATGGGAATTGACAATGGACAATTGACAATTGACAACTGGAGCGGAACCGAAGAGCCGCTTCTCGATGGAGCCGGATTCGAGAACAGATCAGAGATCAGAGATGGTGGTCACGATCGCTGGTTCCGACGATCTCCAGCCTCTGATCTCTCGTCTCTGATCTCTGGTTGTCTCCGATCTCCGTTGTCCATTGTCAATTGTCAATTCCCCCCGAGGTGACGAATCGGTAGCGGCCCGTAACCGCGCCGTTGCAGGAGGGGTCACTGCATTACACTGCGCGCGCTCATTCAACGCCCGGCTGAACGGGTCGTAAGGAGCGCGGAGGGAGTCCTTAGCGTGAGAAGGTTAGCCGTATTTCTGACGATTGCTGCTCTGGCAGCGTGCAAAGGTAGTGGCAACAAAGCCGAACAATACCGAACGGAAAAGGTCGATCGCGGCAGCATCACCATGACCGTGACCGCGACCGGAACGCTATCCGCGGTCACCACCGTACAGATCGGAAGTCAGGTCTCGGGCGTGATCGCAACGCTTCATGCAGATTTCAACAGCCGCGTGACGAAAGGCCAGCTTCTGGCCGAGCTCGACCCGACGCCGTTCCAACAGACAGTCGAACAGCGGCAGGCCGATCTCGCCAAATCGAAGATTGAGGCCGCCAACAGCCGCATCAGTTACGACCGCGCGTCGCGGCTCGTAAAATCAGGCCTTTCGCCGCAGGCTGACCTCGATTCCGCGCGCGCCGCATACGAAGAAGCCAACGCCCAGGTCCAGCAGTCGTCCGCGGCTCTCAACCAGTCGCTGACCAACCTCAAGTACACGAAGATCATCTCGCCCATCGACGGCGTCGTCGTCGACCGTCAGTACGACATCGGCCAGACAGTGGCCGCTTCGTTCTCGGCACCGACGCTCTTCTCGATCGCGCAGGATCTGACCAAGATGCAGGTGCAGGCCGATGTCGATCAGTCCGACATCGGACGCATCGCCGTCGGCCAGACCGCTCGCTTCACGGTCGACTCCTATCCCGATCAGGAGTTCCGCGGCCGCATCTCGCAGATCCGGCTGAACGCGACTGTGAGTCAGAACGTCGTCACCTATCCCGTGATCATCGAAGTATCAAATCCCGACGAGAAGCTGCGGCCGAAGATGACCGCCAACGTCACGATCGATGTAGCCACGGTGCAGGACGTTCTTCGCATCCCGAACGCGGCATTGCGCTTCAAACCCGACACCGCTGTGCCGGCCGCCGCTTCCGCGAGCCGCGCCGCCAAGCCCACGGAAACCACGGAGACAACGCAGACCACACAGACCGCACAAACCGTCCAGACTCAAACCGCCACGACCTCAGGCGGTCAGAGCTCCGAAGACCGTTCCGCGCGCTGGCACAATCGCCACCAGGGCGGACAGACTGCAACATCACCAGGTGGCTTCAGCCCTGAAGAGCGCGCCGCGCGCATGGGCAATCGCAGCGGAGGAATCGGCGGCGCTGCCGGAGCCCTCGGAGCGGGAGCACCGCCCATGCGACGGCGCCCCCAGACCGTCTACATCCTCGGCGCCGACAACACGCTCAAAGCGGTCGAGATCCGCACCGGGATCACCGACGGCCACTACACGCAAGTCGTCTCGGGCGATCTGAAAGTTGGCGACTTGATCGTCGCCGGTCTGGCCACATCCAAGGTCGAGTCGAATCCACCCCCGGGCAGCAGCAACCCGATGGGCGGAGCACGACCGGGTGGCCCGGGCGGAAGAGGTGGGCGGTAGTGCCGCAGAACGTCATCGAAATTCACGGTCTCACGAAGATCTACACGATGGGCGAGGTCGAAGTCCGCGCGCTCGCGGGCCTCGATCTCGTCGTCGACAGTGGCGAGTTCCTGGCGGTCATGGGTCCATCGGGATCCGGCAAGTCGACGCTGATGAACATCCTCGGCTGCCTGGACCGGCCAACCGCAGGGTCATACTTGCTCGACGGTGTCGATGTCTCCAAGCTCGACCGCGACGAGCGCGCCGTCATCCGCAACGCCAAGATCGGCTTCGTTTTTCAGAGCTTCAACCTTCTCGCGCGAACCTCAGCCGTTGAGAACGTCGAGCTGCCGCTCATCTACGGCGACCTCGGCTGGTCGCGCGCGGAGCGGCACCAGGCTGCGATGCACGCACTGGACCGCGTCGGTCTCAAAGGACGTGAGAACAGCCATCCATCACAACTCTCGGGTGGGCAGCAGCAGCGCGTCGCCATCGCCCGCGCCCTCGTTACCGAGCCCGCCATGCTGCTCGCCGACGAGCCCACCGGCAATCTCGACTCGCGCACATCCGAAGAGATCATGGGCATTTTTCAAAAGCTCAACGACAGCGGCAAGACCGTCGTACTGATCACGCACGAACCGGACATCGCACAACATGCCAGGCGCGTGGTCACCGTCCGGGACGGCATCATCCAACATGACGAGAAAGTCGAGCAACACCGCGTCGATCTTCGCGGCATCCCGCCGCCAGTCGCGCCCGTAGCAGCGGAGGCAACCCGATGAGAAGCTCAGTCATGCGCCTCGGCAACATCACGATGGTCGGTCTTCGGGCCATCGCACGAAACAAGATGCGCTCGTTTCTCACCGCGCTGGGAATCATCATCGGCGTCGGCTGCGTGATCGCGGTCGTTGCGATCGGCAACGGCGCCACGAAGTCGGTCGAGAATACGATCAACTCCCTCGGCACGAACTACATCATGCTCTTCCCCGGCGCCTCGACCTCGAGCGGCGCTCGCATGTTCACCGGCAACTCCACACTTACCGCCGACGACGCCGAAGCCATCAAGACCGAATGCCCGGCAGTCGCCTACGTGTCACCAACCGTGCGCGCCGCCGCTCAAGTCGTGGCCGGAGAGCTCAATTGGGGAACGTCGATTCAAGGCGTGAGCGAAGACTATCCGCTCATCCGCTCGTGGAACGTGTCGCAGGGCACCTTCTTCAGCGATCAGGACGTGAAGAGCGCGTCGAAGGTTTGCGTCCTCGGCAGCACAGTCGTCGACAACCTCTTTCCCAACGGCGAAGCGGTAGGCCAGATCGTACGAATCAAGAACGTGCCCTTCAAGGTCCTCGGCGTCCTCGACAAGAAGGGCGGCAACATGATGGGGCAGGACCAGGACGACACCATCATCGCTCCGTACACAACGGTGATGAAGCGTCTGTCTGGCAAGACGAAGATCGACATGATCCAGCTCTCCGCGGTTTCGGCCGGTCAGGTGCAGGAAGCGCAAAACCAGATCGACGGAGTGCTGCGCCAGCGGCACCGCATCCCTCCTAAAGGCGACGCCGACTTTCAGATGCGCTCCCAGGAAGAGATCGCTCAGGCATCGGGGCAGCAGACCGCCATCCTGCGCCTGCTGTTGCTCGTCATCGCCGCGATCTCGCTGCTCGTCGGCGGCATCGGCATCATGAACATCATGCTCGTGTCGGTCACGGAGCGGACACGCGAGATCGGAATCCGCATGGCCATCGGCGCCAAGGGACGCCACGTGCTATTGCAGTTCCTGTTCGAGGCCGTGACGCTGGCCATCGTCGGCGGCGCGTTGGGTATCGCGTTTGGTGTCGGAGCTTCGCTCGCCGTCAAGCACTTCCTGCAGTGGCCGATCGTTGTCACGACAGCCTCCGTGGTGCTGTCGTTCGGCGTGGCCGCGTTCGTCGGCATCTTCTTCGGTTTCTACCCCGCACGCAAAGCCGCGAGACTCGATCCGATCGACGCACTGCGCTACGAGTAGTGTTTTTGCGTCGGAAAAGGCTTAACCACAGAGACACAGAGGACACAGAGCTAAAGACTTCTCTGTGTCCTCTGTGTCTCTGTGGTTAAAGGGTTTTGTAGCTAATTCGGCGGATCAGCCCGCGGAGCCTTGCCACCAGCGTCTGCGACGACTGCTTCGACCTTTGACTCCGGCGTGGGCTCGCACCGCGCGAGGGCCACTTCCCGGACCATCGCCACGAGCTGCGGAACATCGAACGGCTTCCGCACGATGCCATGAACCATGTTCGGCGAAAGGTGCCTGAGAAACGTGTCGTCGCCGGCGGTCATCACGAAGATCACGGAGCGCGATTCCGGCGATGCTTGATGGAAGGCGTCGAGAAACTCGATACCGTTGAGCGTCGGCATCATCAGATCGAGGAGGATGACCGCGTAATCCGCTGCCTGCGTCATGTTCAGCGCCTGAGCGCCATGCATCGCCGCGTGCACGTCGAACGGCTCACGGCGCAACGCAGCCACGAGCAACGCACGAATTGCGTCATCGTCCTCGACCACGAGGATCTTGGGGACAGGGAACATTATCCGTCCGCGTCATGCGGATTCGGCGCCAAAAACAGTTGCGGCAAGAAGTCCGGCCCGGTTGTTGCTCCCGAAAAGGCCGTGGCCGCTTTCGAAAAAGCCCCGCCCGAAGCACGACAGTTGCTAACCGTTCCCATCCGCGAACTGGGGCTTCGCCTCGACCAATCCCCCGTCGCCGAATACGTTCGACGCCTCTATGCCGAGCTCGAGAGCGCAGGACTGCGCCACTTCCGGCCTCCCTGTTATTTGTCTGACGAGTGGGGATGCCCCTCCGAGGAGCCGGTGATCGGCATTCCGTTCTACCTCGGCGATCCCCGCGTCGCACACCTCGAAGACGCCGTCAACGACATCGAGAACGAGCGCGAGATCATGATCTACCTTCGCCACGAGGCCGGCCACGCCTTCAACTACGCGTACGAGCTCTACCGCACCGACGAGTGGCACGAGCTGTTCGGTTCGTTTCGCCGCCCCTACCGCGACGACTATCCGTTCGTCCCCTTCTCGCGCGATTACGTGCGCCACATCGCGGGCTGGTACGCGCAGAAACATCCTGACGAAGACTTCGCGGAGACGTTCGCGGTGTGGCTCGATTCCGATTCGCACTGGCAGCAGCGTTACGCGCACTGGCCGGCGCTACGAAAGCTGCAGTACGTCGACCGCATCGCGGCCGAAGTCCGTGATGTGCCGCCGCCGCACGCCGCCGGTGAGACCGACATCACCGTTGACGAGATGGAACAGACGGTCGAGGAGTTCTATCGCGGTGGATCTGGCGCTGATCAGGGCGACGAGTCGGCGATGATTGCCGGCCTCGCGCTCGATACCGATCTCAGCGACATCTTTCTTGATCCATCAAAGCAGCGCGATGGGGTCGGCTACCGGCCCGCCGATGACCTCCTCGCCGAGCATCGCCGCGACATCATCGACAAGGTCTACGAGTGGACCGGCGTCCGCCGCACCCTCGTGCGAGCACTCGTCAGCGCAGTCGAACAACGCCTCCGCGAGCTTGGTCTGCTCGCCGTGCGCGAAAGGAGCCGGTCCCAGATGATCGAGTTGACCGTTTACATCACGGCGTTATCGATGACGTTTCTCATCGGCAAGCGCCCACTCCGCCATCGGAAGGTGAAATGAAGATCGCCATTCTTTTCGGACAATTCGAGGGCTACGACGAACAGCCCAACGCGGAAAGCGACGCTGCGAAACCGAAGCGCAAACGGAAAAAGAAGAAGACGGACGTTGAGGCGATCGCCGATTCTCTGCGCGAGCTCGGCCACGAGACGACGACCTTCGCCATCGACGGCCGCCCGCAAACGCTGGTACGCCTGGCCCGATCGGACGCCGATCTCTTCTTCAATCTCATCGAGTCCTACAACGGCGACGACACGATGGAGATGCACTTCGCCGCCTACCTCGATCTGATCGGAAAGCGCTACACCGGCTCCGGGCCGCAGGGCTCGTACCTGGCGATGGACAAGAGCATCGCCAAGACCATCGTCCGCTATCACGGACTGTTCACGCCGTACTCGGCGGTGATCGACAAGGGCCGCGTCGAGCACGCGCAGGACATTCAGTTCCCGGTCATCGTGAAACCGGCAGCCGAGGATGCTTCGAAGGGGATTGATGCAGGGTCGGTCGTGTCATCGATCAAGGATCTGTTCGAGCGGATCTCCTACATTCACGACGAGTTCGACTCCCCCGCCCTGATCGAGGAGTACATCGAAGGCCGCGAGATCTACGCAGCCGTCATCGGCAACGACCCTCCGGAGGCACTGCCTCTCGTCGAGCTCGATCTCTCGCAGCTCCCGAAAGGCACGCCGAAGATCGCGAGCTACGACGTGAAGTTCGACGAAAGCACCGACGCCTACAAGAAAACAAAGTCGGCCGTGGCGCGCGATCTCGACGAAGACGTCGTCGCCGAGATCCAGCGCGTCGCCGTCACCGCGGTCCGCGCCCTCAAGCTCCGCGACTACGCCCGCATCGATCTCCGCCTCGGCGCCAACAACCGCGTCTACCTCATCGAAGCCAACCCCAACCCCTGGCTCGACCCGATCGCCGAGTTCGCGATGGCAGCAAAGGAGTCAGGGCTCTCGTACACGGAGATGATCGACCGGATCGTGAAGGCTGCTTTGGCGAGAAGGAAATAGATCACGCGGAGACGCGGAGGGGCGGAGAAAGCCTCCGCCACCGGGTGACTAGCTTACGGCAAAGCATTGAGCAGCTGGTACTTGCGGCTTCGTCGTTGGTGGATCTTCACGGGAAGGGTCACGGCCCGCCGACGACAGATCGCGATCTACCAGGGTTAGATCGGCATCTAAAAAAAGAGATCGCGATCTAAAAAAAGAGATCCGTATCTCGAAATTGGAGATCCGTATCTCGAAATTGGAGATCCGTATCTCGAAATTGGAGGTCCGGACCTCGAAATTGGAGATCCGGACCTCGAAAATGGAGATCCGTATCTCGAAATTGGAGATCCGCATCTCGAAATTGGAGATCCAGACCTCGAAATTGGAGATCCGGACCTCGAAATTGGAGATCCGGACCTCGAAATTGGAGATCCGTATCTCGAAAATGGAGATCCGTATCTCGAAATTGGAAATCCGTATCTCGAAAGAAGAGATCCGTATCTCGAAAAAAGAGATCGCGTTCTACCAAGAACAGATCGTGACCTGCCGGGCAGAGATCGAGTGCCGCCGATCCTCTTGAAAACGCAGCACATGCAGGATGTTGCGCTCGTTGGAAGGCCCCCTCATCCGGCCTGTTTCTCTCCGCCCCCCCGCGTCTCCGCGTGACAAGGTTTTGCTCACCCTTCCACCTCCCGCACAGACCTCCACTTCCACCGGAAGTAGATCGCCGGATACACGAGCAGCTCCATCAGGAACGAGGTGAACAGTCCGCCGATCATCGGCGCGGCGATGCGCTTCATGACGTCGGCGCCCGCTCCCGTCGACCACATGATCGGCACGAGTCCGAAGAACGCGCAGGCCACGGTCATCACCTTCGGCCGCACGCGCTTCACCGCACCTTCGTAGATCGCCTCGCGCAAGTCTTCGCGCGTGCGCATTGCCCCTCGGGCGACTCGATCGTCGAACGCGAGATCGAGGTAAAGCAGCATGAAGATGCCGGTCTCGGCGTCGAGACCGAGAAGGGCGATGAGGCCGACCCAGACACCGATGGAGACGTTGTAGCCGAGGGCCCATAGCAGCCAGACCGCGCCAACCGCGGAGAATGGCACGGCCAGCAGAACGATGATCGTCTTCGGAATCGAGCGCGTGTTCATGAAGAGCAGAAACGAGACCACGAACAGCGTGAGCGGAACGACGACGATCATGCGTTGCTTCACGCGCTGCATCGCCTCGTATTGCCCGCTCCATTGCAACGTGTAGCCGGCCGGCATGCGCAGTTGCGCGTCCACGGCGCGCTTGGCGTCGTCGACGAAACTGCCGAGGTCGCGGCGGGCGGTGTCGACATCGATGTAGACGTAGCCGGCGAGCTTGCCGCCCTCGTCGCGGATCATGGCCGGGCCTTCGATGATGCGCACGTTCGCGAGTTGGCCGAGTGGAACCTGAGCGCCATTTGGCGTGGCCACGAGTACGCGTCCGAGCTTATCGATCTCGTCGCGCAGCTCGCGCGGGTAGCGGATGTTGATCGGATAGCGCTCCCGCCCCTCGATCGTCGTCGAGACGTTCTCGCCGCCGATCGCCGTCATGATCGTCTGCTGCACATCCTCGATCGTCAGCCCGTAACGTGCGATGGCCGCGCGGTCGATGTCGAAGTCGACGAAGTAGCCGCCGGCGACGCGCTCGCCGTAAACGCTGCGCGCGCCGGGCACGCGCCCGATGATCTGCTCGAGCTGTTTGCCGATGCCTTCGATCTGCTTGAGGTCCGCGCCGAAGACTTTCACGCCGACCGGCGTGCGAATGCCCGTCATCAACATGTCGATCCGGTTGCGGATCGGCATCGTCCAGGCGTTCGTCTGTCCCGGAAGTTGGAGGCGATGATCGAGATCGTTGACCAGTTCCTCCCACGACATCGTGTCGGGCCAGAGCGGACGAACCATCGGCTGGAGAAACGACGGAAGCCAGCTTGAGTACCAGCGCTCTCTGTGCCGCCACTGCGACTCCGGCTTCAGGATGACGGTCGTCTCCGCCATCGACAGCGGCGCGGGATCGGTGGAGGTGTCGGCGCGTCCTGTTTTTCCGAAAACGCGCTCGACTTCCGGCACCTGCCGCAACAGCGCGTCCTGCGTCTGCAGCAACGCGCTCGCCTGCGCCACGGAGATGCCCGGCAACGTCGTCGGCATGTAGAGAATCACCCCTTCGTTGAGCGGCGGCATGAACTCGCGTCCGAGCTTGAAGCAGATCGGAATGGTTCCAAGAACGACGAGAAGCGCCGCGGCGATGACGAGGCGCGTGTGGCGCAGCACCCAATGCGCGGGCGGACCGTAGATGCGGAAGAGCACGCGCGAGATCGGATGCCGTTCCTCGGGCACCATGCGTCCGACGAAAATGGCGTTGGCGATGCCGGCCAGCCAGCGCGGTTTGAATTCGTAGCGCTTCAGTTTCGTGAACATCAACCGCAGCGCCGGATCGAGCGTGATCGCCAGAAACGCGGCGATGGCCATCGAGAAGTTTTTCGTGAACGCCAGCGGCTTGAAGAGTTTTCCCTCCTGCGCTTCGAGCGCGAAGATCGGCAAGAACGAAAGCGCGATCACGAGCAGCGAGTAGAAACTCGGTCGCCCCACTTCCTGAATGGCCTTGATGAGGACTTCCTTGTAGTCGCCGATTCGCCCGCCGCTCTCCCACACCTCGAGCTTCTTGTGCGCGTTCTCGACGACGACGACCGCCGCGTCGACGAGCGCGCCGATGGCAACAGCGATTCCGCCCAGCGACATGATGTTGGCGTTGATCCCGAACAGATGCATCGGGATGAAGGCAAGGATCACCGCAGCCGGCAGCGTGACGATCGGAATCATCGCGCTCGGGATGTGCCAGAGGAAAAGAAGGATCACCAGCGACACGATCAGCATCTGGATCAGCAGCTCGTGTTTGAGCGTGTGAATCGATTCTTCGATCAGCAGCGAGCGGTCGTAGGTCGTGACGATCTGCACGCCTTTCGGGAGCGATGTGGCGATCTGCGCGAGCCGTTCTTTGACCGCGCTGATGACCTTCATCGCGTTCTCGCCCTGCCGCATGACCACCACCGCGCCGGCGACTTCGCCGCGGCCGTCGAGCTCCGCGATGCCGCGACGCATCTCCGGCCCCAGTTGCACGCTGGCCACATCGCCGAGTCGGACGGGCGTACCGTCTTTCGCTTTCAGCACGATCTGCTCGAGGTCCGACTTGTTGCGCACGTAGCCATGCGCGCGGACCATGTACTCCGCGCCGCTCCACTCGATCAGCCGGCCGCCCACTTCGTTGTTCGACTTGCGCACCGCCTCACTCAACTGCGCGAGCGCGATGCCGTAGCCCGCCAGTTTGTTCGGATCGACCGTGATCTGGTACTGCCGGACGAATCCTCCGACGCTCGCCACTTCCGCCACGCCCGGCACCGACTGCAACTCGTAGCGGATGTGCCAGTCTTCGAGCGAGCGAAGATCGGCCAGAGAGTGCTGCCCCGTCGTGTCGACGAGCGCGTACTGAAACACCCAGCCGACGCCGGTGGCATCAGGACCGAGCGAGGTCTGGACGCCATCCGGCAACTGCGATTGAACCTTGGAGAGGTACTCGAGCACGCGGCTGCGCGCCCAGTAGGTATCCGTCCCCTCGTCGAAGATGACGTACACGTACGAGTAGCCGAAGTCCGAAAACCCGCGGATCGCTTTCACGTGCGGCGCGCCGAGGAGGGCGGTGGTGATCGGGTAGGTAACCTGATCCTCGATGATGTCGGGGCTGCGGTCCCACTTCGAGAGAATGATGACCTGCGTGTCGGAAAGGTCCGGCAATGCATCGACGGCGATGTTCTGAATGCTCCAGACGCCGATCGCCACGAGCACCGCCACGACGATGATGACCAGTCCGCGATTCGTCGCGCACCAACGGATGACGCGCTCGATCACGGCGTGCTCCCCGTCACCGGCAACTTCGAAAGTGCCGATTTCAGCCGCGACTCGGAATCGACGAGGAAGTTCGCGTCGATCACGACCCGCTCACCGGCGATCACGCCGGAGCGAATCTCATAAAACCCCGCTACCTTCGCACCCGTGATCACATCCCTCGGCTCAAACGTTCCGTTGCTCGTGGCGACGAAGACGACCGATCGCGTGCCGGTGTTCATGACAGCGCTGTCAGGCACAGCGACGACGTTGCCGATCGGTTGCTGCAACACAACGTCGACATACATGTCCGGCTTCAGCAGCCCGGCCGGGTTGTCGAGCTCGAGCCGGACGTTGGCCGTGCGCGTCTGCGCTGCGATCACCGGCCCGATGAACGTCACGCGCGCGTTGAGCGTCTGCCCGCCTGCGACGACCTGCGCGCTCGCGCCGATGCGCAGCGACGCCAGCTCGGATTCATAAACGTCCGCGAGCACCCAGACATGCGACAGATCGCCGATCTCGAAGAGCGTGTCGGACGGCATGAGGCGCGCACCGAGCACGACGTTCTTCGCCAGCACGACACCATTGACCGGCGAGCGCAGCGTGACATCGCGCATCGGCTTGCCGCTTCGGACGACGCGATCGATGTCGGCCTCGCTCATGTCCCAGAGCCGAAGGCGTGTTCGCGCGGCGGCGGCGAGCGTGCGCCCGAGGTCGGAAGAGTTTCGCTGCGCGAGGAGCAATTCGTTTTGCGTGGCCAGGAGGTCGGGGCTGTAGAGCGACAGGAGCACATCGCCGCGGCGGACCGGCTGGCCGACGAAGTTCACGGAGAGCGCTTCGACCGTTCCCTCCAGCTTCGTGTGGACCTGCGCGATCCTCCGCTCATCCACCGCGATCCGCCCCGCCGCGCGCGTCGTGCGCGAGAGGTTGCGCAGCTCGGCAGTCCCAAGCTTCACGCCGATCAGCTGCTGTCTCTGCGGCGACACCGAGACGTTTGAGTAGCCGCTGACATTCGTCGAGGTATTCGACGCCGGCGCGTCGTCCGCATAAACAGGAACGAGCTTCATCCCGCAGTCGGGCGCGCGGCCCGGATGATTCGATTTGTAAACGTGCGGCGGCCCCTGTGAGTACATCGGATCGATCCAGGCGGTGACGCGGCGGCCGGAGCCATCCTGCGTGACCGCGTCCGCGCCATTCGAGCCTCCCCGCTTCGCGACCAGCACGACGACCAGCGCGGCCGCGAGAAGTACCGCGATGATCCATGGCAGCGAGCGCTTCATCGCGCACCTCCCATCTCCGGAACGACCGTACTTACAGAGCCGTGCTGGATTGCGTCGATCAGCGCTTCCGACACGAGTAGTTGTCGCAGGAAGTCGTAATAGTCGACCTGCAGCGAGCGATACGTCTGCAGCGCGCCGATGACCGAATCAAACGACGTTTTCCCCGATTGATACGAAGCCAGCGCCGAGTCGAATCCGAGCTTCGCCTCGGGCACCAGCAGATCGACGTGCAGGTTGATCTGCTCGACCGCTTCGTCGTGCTGCGCAACCGCCTTCGCGAGCTCAACCTGGAGTTGCTGCCGGACGACGTCGATCTTCGCCAGCGCAGCGTCGCGCTCTGCCGTCGCTTGTGCGATCCGCGGCTCGATGACCGTCCTGCGAACCGGCAATTCGATCCTGGCCACGACGCTGAACATGTCCTTCTGCTGTGGCCGGAATCCATACGATGCTTCAAGATTCACGTCCGGCTTCGCGATCAGTTTCGCCATCCTGATCTCCGTCTCGGCGCGCGCCGCCGCAGCCTCGGGGACTGCCGTCGAAGGCGGTGTCTGCGAAGATGCGACGCTCGTCTCGCCGCCGTGATGCTCCATCGAGTGACTGAGCGCGAACGATGGAATCTCCGCATCCGCAGGAAGCAGAAGCAGCGCACGCAGCCGGGCGCGCGCCTCCTGCAAAGCGCCGCGCTGCATGAGAATCGCGTGGCGGACGTTCGTCTGTTCGAGCTTCGCGCGAATGATGTCGATCTGCGGCGCGAAGCCGGTCTCGTAGCGGATACGCGCAGCCTCACCGGTCGAAGCGACCAGCGTCGCAATCTCCTCATTTGCCGCGATCTGATTCGCAGCCGCAGCCGCTTCGTCGTAGGCGATGAGCACGTCGCGCCTTACCTCGGCCACCCGCACTTCGCGCTCCCGCTCGAGCTGCTGCACATCGAGCGCGGCGGCGCGCTGCAACGTTTCGCGGCGGTCTCGCCGGATGAACGTCTGCGATGCGCCGACCATGTACATCGTCATCGGATCGGCGGAGAGATCAATCTGCCGGTTCTGCACGCCCGCCATCAGCATCGGATTCGGCAGCGTTCCCGCGCCCGCGACACGAGCGCGCGCGGCGGCGATGCGCGCATCGATCTCGTGCAACGATGGCGAGGCCGCGACCGCGGCCTCAACGACGGTGTCGGGAGTGTTCCAGTCGATCGCGCCCGCGCGGGCGGCGATCAGAAATGCGCCTGTCAAGCAGGCGGCGATATGCCTTCGGTACATGATTCCTCACAAGCTCGGAGCGCGGACGAAGTGCATCCGCGTTTCAGAAATGAGCGAGCGTGATGAGGATCAGACGAGAAGCGTGGAGAGCACCGCGAGGCGCCGCTGTTGTGCGGGAGGAGATCCGGGAGCGAGGGGCTCAGCGACCGCGTACCGCGAGCTGGTAACCGGAAGCGCGGCAACCAACACCGCGGAAACAGGAGGCTTCACCAGGATCTTTGCGATCTGATTCGCTGCCTGCACGTCCGGAGCAGCGAGCCCGCAGCTCGTCTCCTTGCAGCAAGAAGGAGCCGCGATCGATTGATCGCTCGATGTGTGCGCGTGGCAGCAAGGCGTCGTGGCGCACGCTCCGACGCTGGCCATCAACGGAAGGGCTCCGCTCACGGTCAGCACGACGATCAACGCGAAAAGACGGCGCATCAAGTGTTGGCAACGGTTGCGGCGGCCGGGTCATTCCGGGTGAGGGATCGGAAAGCGTTTCACGCGGAGACGCGGAGAGCGCGGAGAAACCCCTCCGCATCTCCGCGTCTCCGCGTGAAACTGTTACGCTCAGTCAGATGACAGACGAGGGACGCATGTGGAAGAGGGGCGGCACTCTCCTCTTCGTCTTCTTCGTCTCGGGCCTCACCGCTCTCCTTTATCAAATCGTCTGGCTCAAGTACCTCGGGCTGATCTTCGGCAACACGGTCTACGCCGCGGCCACGCTCATCGCCGTCTTTCTGGCTGGACTCGGCATCGGTGCGTTTCTCTTCGGCCGGATCCTTCTTCGCATGCCGCCGCTGCTTCTCTACGCGGCAGCCGAAGCTCTCATCGGAACCTTCGGCGCGTTCTCGCCGAACGGATTCGCGTTCTTGAATCGCGCGTTCGTCGCCGCCTTTCCATCGATGCATGGAAGCCCTCTCTTGATGTCGCTCGTTCGCGCCGGGCTGGCGGCGCTTTTCCTTCTTCCGCCGACGATTCTCATGGGCGGGACGCTGCCACTGCTCGTTCGCCGGTTCGTCGGCGATCGCGAAGGAAGCGGCAAAGTCGTCTCCGCGCTCTACGCCATCAACACCCTGGGCGCGACGACAGGCGTGGCCCTGGCCGGATTCGTCCTCATCCCGAGCGTCGGACTTCTCGCGACGATATTCATTGCCGTACTCCTCAACTTCACGCTGGCGATCGCAGCGCTCGTACTTCTCGCCAACGGACGCCACGCCGATGCGGACAGCGTCGAGACGCTTCCTGCGGCCGCCGTCGCAACGAGCACGCTCGCGCCGATCGCCGTGCTTCTCGCTTCACTGCTCATGGGACTCGCTTCCATCGCGGACGAAGTCTTCTGGTCGCGGATTCTCGTCCTCCACCTCGGCAGCAGCGTCTACGCCTACTCGTTGATGCTGTTCTCGTTTCTCATCGGCATCGGTATTGGCAGCGCGGTCATCGAGCGCTTCATGTCGCGGCTCGATATCGCCCGCGCTCTCGGAATCGTGGAGATTTCGCTGGCAGTCGTGCTGGCGCTGCAAGTTCACCTCTTCGGAAAGTTCGCCGATTTACTCGGGCTCGTGGTCCGGCCGTTCATCGCAATCGGATCGACCTCGCTCTTTCCGCCGCTCCTCACCGCGGTTCTGATCGCGCTTCTGATTCCGACGGCGCTCATGGGGGCGGCCTTCCCGCTGACGGTACGCTTGTATGAGATCAATGCGCGCCGAGGAGAGGCGTCAGCGGTCGGAAACGTCTATCTGGCGAATACGATCGGATGCATCAGCGGCTCGCTGCTCGCGGGATTCGTTCTCATCCGTCTGACCGGTTCACAGAACGGCCTCTTCGTGATGAGCGGCATCAGTCTCTGCGTCGGCGCCTGGCTTCTCTGGCGATCCGCACGCCGCGAACGATGGCTCGCTTTCATCGCGGTAGTCATCGTCTCCCTCGCGTTCGTGTTCGCAAAGAAAGACCAGGTCATTCTTTCCGCGGGTCTCTTCACCGAGGAGGACGCGCCCATTCTCCTGTTCCGCGAGGATGTGACCGCCACGGTCACGCTGCGGCAACTGCATCCCGGGTTCCTCTCGCTCGAGCTCAACGGCGTCAACGTCGCCGGCACCTCAGGAGAATTGATCGGCACACAGAAGCTGCAGGGACACATCCCGTTGCTGATTCACAAGAACGCCAAACGCGTGCTGCACATCGGATTCGGCAGCGGCGGCACGGCGTGGGCCGTATCGCGGCATCCGGTCGAGAGCATCACGATCGCGGAGATATCGCCCGAGGTGCTCGAGATCTCGAACGCACGGCTGCAGTCGGTGAACCACGGCGTACTGCGCGATCCGCGCGTTCACGCCGCGATCGGCGACGGCCGCAACTACGTCCTCGCCACGCCGGACAAGTTCGACGTCATCCTCTCCGACTCGATCCACCCCCGTTACGCCGGCAACGGCTCTCTCTACACGCAAGACTACTTCGAGCTTTGCCGCCGCCGCCTGCTTCCCGGCGGCGTGATCTCGATGTGGCTGCCGATGTATTCGCTCACGACGCACAACTACCTCCAGATCGTGCGTGCTTTCCGCGACGTCTTCCCCAACACGACGATCTGGTACGTGCCGAACGTCCCGAACGCATTCACGATCGTCATCGGCCGCCTGGAGGATGGCCCGGTCCCCTTCGATCGTATCGCCGCGAAGTGGACACCCGCCGTTGCGAACGAGCTCTCCCCGATCGGCATGCGAACCCCACCCGACCTCCTCCCCGCCTTCATGCTCGGTCCACACGAAGTCGAGCGCATCACGCGGTTCGTCGATCCCCACATCGACGACATCCCCTCCGTCGAATACGAAAGCGGCCGCGTCCTCGACCGAAACGGCACCTGGCTCCAAACCTTCTACCTGCTGACGAACAACATGACACCACTTCGCGACGGCGTCACCGCCCCCGGCATCGACCTCGCATCCGCCGAGCGACGGCGCCTGCGACTGATGCAAGCGCACCTGAAGTTCATCACCGAAGGCATCCGGCTAGAGCGCTCCGGGCGCCTGTAAGGCATCCACCACAGAGACGCAGAGGTCGCAGAGTTACTGGTTTCAACTCAGTGATCTCAGTGTCTCTGTGGTGATGCTTTCCTTCGCTCCCCATCTTTTTCCCCACCTTTGTATTTTTTCTTCCTCTCCCTGCCACTCCTACCCGTAAGCAGCACATAAAAAGGAGAAAGAAAAATGAAGAAGACACTGGCAGTTGGTTTTGTAGTGGCGCTGCTCGGGATCGTTTCGACGGCGTCGGCGGCAACCTCGAGCGGCACGCTCACCGTGACCGGTACCGTGGAGAGCTCGATCAGCCTGACGATCGAATCCGCAGGCGGCACGACTTCGGGCACAGGCACCGCGGCAGCAAGCTCGGACCTCGGCAATATCAGCAAGTTCGGCTCGGCGCCGACCGGCTTCACGCTCGCACGCGGCGCCAGCAACTGGACCCTCTCATCGACCGTCGGCGTCCAGGTTGTCAAAGCAAATCTCACCAGCACCGACTACACGCTCACCGCGCAGCTCGGAAGCGCTCCGGCCTCCGGCGTTGCCTGGAAGCTCAACGGAAGCACGCTGAGTGACTCGGCCGCGACCACGCTGACCTCGACCGGCACCTACGCGTCGACCGGCAGCTACTCGTGGGACATCGTGATCGCCGACAGCGCCGCAGCCGCCGCAATCGACAACACGATCAACTTCACCGCCGCCTCCAACTAACACTCAACAAGTACCAGAAGGCCGGTGCCGGAGAACGCCTCCCGCACCGGCCCCTCGGACTGTTTATGAAACGCTTCAGCGCACTGGCAATCACGCTTCTCGTCCTGGTCGCAAGCACGCGGCCGGCGCGAGCGGAGAAGCGGCGAGCGACGGCACCGCCGGCCGATGACTCGGTCGCAATCGCATTCGTCGACGTCGATTCTAATGAGGCGTCGATGACCGCCGCCGGTTCCGAAGCGTGGCTCGATCTCAAGACGGTCACGCACGCCGGAGCGGCCGAAAAGCGGATGACGAGGTTGCGGCGCCGGATCGGAATCCGGCTGGTGCGCACGAACGCGCTCGCGTCGGGAACGGCAACGATCAGCGTGCGGCTCGAGTCGTGGGACGGCCGGGCAACATTTCGTATCGACGGCAAACAACTCAGCAGCGCGCCTGTGACGATCGACACGCACTTGGCAGTCGGACCGGTGACGGTCCACACACTCGAAATTGAAGTACCGATCTCGGCCGCAGAGGGAGCATTGGCTGCCTCGATGCGCTGGGAAGCGGTGGTGGAGTAGTGATGAAAGTCAAGATATCATTGTGCACGGGACTTCTGGCGCTCCTCGTACCAACCCTTCTCAGCGCCGGTGAAGGAGCGCTTTCGGCGGCGCCAGCAGTCGTGATGCTGCGCGGAAACGCGGGGCAGAGCACAACCCAGGTGCTCACGATCATGAACTCCACATCGCAACCGTTCTCCTTCGAAATGCTGGCCCGGGATGTGGTCGTTCGCAACGGAGCCCGCTCGTTCGTCGATGCAGGCAAGGTCACAGGCAGCGTCGCCTCGACTGCGGTCTTCTCGACGAAATCAGCAACCGTGTTGCCCGGCGAGAAAATGAGAGTCAGCGTGACGCTGACGGTTCCGGCAAATCCAACCGTTCGCGCCGTGGTGACGATGTTTCACGGAACGTCGAAGATGAACAGCTACGGCATGCACGTCGTGGCGTCGCTCGGCACACTGCTGACCTTCGCGCTCACAGACCAGGTCAGCGCGAGCGCATCGCCGCTCGAGGTGAAGGCGCCCACCGCGAGCACGAATCTCACTCTCGCACAGCGGCTCGCGAACGACGGCAATGAACCGTTGTTCGCCAAAGGCATGCTGGCCATCCTCAACGGAAACGGCATCCTGGTCGCGAAAAGCGCGCTACCAGCACGTCGTCTGCTGCCTGGGGAGACGACGGACGTTCGCGCCGAGTATCCGGGCGAGTTGCTCCGAGGACACTATCGCGCGCTTATCACCTACGACCTTCAGAACGGCAAGACGATCACGTCGGCCGGCCAGTTTGAGGTCCCATGAAACATGCCGCGCTCGGGCTGACGCTTCTGCTCTTCGCGGTTTCCGCGAGTGCTGAAAACTTCACCGTGCGCGTGCAGGAAACCGCCACGATCGAGATTCCGGGCGTGACGGCGGCGTACGCGATCGATCCCGCCATCGCCGACGTCAGCGCATCGTCAGGCGGACGCGTCATGGTGACGGGACGCAGCGCCGGCACGACGCAGTTGATCGGAATCACGGCGAATGGAACGCGCGCGTTCCTCATCACCGTTGCGGCGCGTGTGTCTGCGCAGGTTCCGCGCGCCGTCGCCTTGCACCAGCCTGTCGCGCGCGTGGAGTCCCGCTACGCCAGTGATTCCGGCCAGATGCAGAATTCGTTCGACGCATTCACGAACGACGGCGAGCGGCAGTCACAGATCCACCTCGTCACCATTCACCGCTTCCGCAATTCGTTCGGCCAATCGACCGACGCCATTCCCTCGGTCTTCTACCGCATCGACTCACTGCGCCGTTCGATCACGTTTCTCGACGAGATCGTCGACACCTCTCCGGTAACGATCCACTCCACGCAAGTCCGAGGATTTCATTATCTCGACCGGTCGCTGGAGATCCATGCCGGATACGCGGCTACGAGCATGTACGACGATCTGTTCCTTCCCTCCGGCCGCCGCTGGCTCGCCTCGGCGGCGTACGGCATCGGTTTCGGCAACGTGCGGCTCATCCCGTCGCTCTACGTTTTCCTGTCCCAGCCAACCGGCACCGCCGCGCGCAAAGGAGTCATCGGCTCGCTCGCGGTCGAAAAGAAAATCGGGGAGACGCTCTTTGCCCGAGGTGAGATTGCGATGAGCCGCTCGCCAGCCGGCTCCGCCGAGATCCGCTACAACGACGACGCGAATGTTCTTCGCGCACGAGCGTCGTACAAACCGGCGGACTTTCCGACGCTGGCGCTATCCGATGTTCCGGGCACGCACGCCGAGGGAGATTGGACGCACCGCGCAACACGGAAGCTGCAGCTCGACAGCTACGGCTCGTACGACCAACTGACCACGACCTCGCTGCGGCAGACGATCGGCATCGCAAACATCGCCGCCCGGTACCAGTTGTCGAAGTCCTTCGCCACGCTGACCGGCCTGGACACGACTTTCGTCCGGCAGCCATCCGAATCGTTCCGCACGATCGGAATTCCGGTTGGGCTGCTCTTCGACACGAGGAACTTCGGAGCCGCCGCCTCCTATCGCCTCCTCGACACTTCGAACTCGAGCCGGCGCGGCGATGCTCTCCGCTTCAGCCTCCGCGCCGGAACCGCGCGGTTCCGCGTCAACGCCTGGGCCGAACGGCAACGGCAGGCGCCGACGCTCGATCTCATTTTCCGGGACGAGCCCGGGCTCGAGCTCGCGCTTCTCCGGCTCGGCATTTCGGTGCGCTCGCCGGAAGACCTGGCCCGCGTTCTTCAGGACAACGCCGTTCTCATCAACCTCGGATTCATCGAAGGCGTCACGGTCAACCTCACACCGCTGCGCCGTCAGGCAGGGATCGACGTCGCACTCGATTCGCCAGACATGCGCAACCAGCTCAGGCTGCATGCGGTCACCGATCGCGCCGAGGGAGTGGGTGCGGTTCGGAGCTCAACGATCGCAACGCTGACGTACTCGCGCCGGTTGTTCGAATCGACGGACATCTTCGGCTCGTACTCGAAATGGCGAACGGGATTGCTGTCACGGCAAACCGACGGCTCCGCGTACCAGGTAGGGATTCGCCAACGGATCGACGGGATGCCCGACTTCTTGAAGCGGAGAGGAACGATTCAAGGGATGGTTTACCTCGATCCGAACATGCGCGGCGCGCGGACCGAAGGAGCGTCACCGGTTGCCGGTGTCGCAGTCACACTCGACGGAGCGCGATCTACGCGAACCGATGAGCACGGCCACTATGCCTTCCGCGATGTGTCGCCCGGCATCCATCATGTTGCTGCAGAAATCTCCGCGTCGAAGCCGGCGTACTTCACGACGCCATCGCGCGTCGAAGTGGAACCATCCGCCACCGCCGACTTCGGTCTGGTCTGGTCCTCCGCACGCGTCAACGGCAACGTCATCAGCGACGCAACCCTCGGCATCGCCGGAGTGGTCGTGTCGGCCAAAGCGCCGGACGGCAAAGAACTGACCGCCACAACGGACTCCGACGGCGCGTTCGCGCTCCCAGTTCCGGCCGGCAAATACACGATCGCGCTGGCTCCGGAGACGCTGCCGTCCGGCTACATCAGCAACGGAGCCACGACGCACGAGGTCGATCTGAAGCCCGATCACCCGCAGCAGTTGGCCTTCGAGGTGCGCGCGCTCCGCAGCATCAGCGGAACCGCCGCCGGCGCCACAGAAGTGCAGATCGAGCCCCTCGGCCGCACCGCACTGGTCGACGCCTCCGGCAACTTCGTCTTCCGCTCGCTTCCCGCCGGAACGTTCACGATCACCGCCGGCGCGGCCACTCGCACCGTCACGCTACCCGCCGATCCGGCGACGTTGACCGTAACGTTGAACAACGCGCCGGCCGCCAACAGCGTTTCCGCGGCAAAGTCCGCGGCCAAGAGCGTCCCCGCAACCAACAGAGTACCGGCAGCATCCCCAGTCATCGCCGCCACGCAGCCGTCGCCAACACTCGACATCCAGCCGAGTCTCGAAAACCGCGATCGTCGATTCCGCGTCCAGGCCGGCGCCTACCGCGTCGCCGAGAACGTAACTATCGCCCGCCGTCAGCTAGAACGCCTCGGATACCAGGCGAACGTCACAACATCCGGAACCCTCCAACTCGTATCCGCCGGCCCCTTCGCATCCCGAGCCGAAGCCGATCGTGCCGCCGAACGCCTGACCAAAGCCGGCATCGAAGCGATCATCGTTTCCGACCGGCGCGATCATGCGGAACGGCGGCGCTGATCGGCATTCGGACTGAGCAGCGCCACGCAAGACTCAAGGGAGCATGAAGGAAAAGTTCCGGAACTGGCTGCGGAATGATCCCGCGCAACAGTGCTTTATCATTCTTCAAATACACTATCGCCCGAAGGTACGGACGATCATGGGTGCTCAAAACATCGAACTACGCGATCAACCCGCCTACACCCTCTCCGAGGCCGCGCGCT
>JADGNZ010000096.1 GCA_017883205.1 Thermoanaerobaculia bacterium
AGTGCCTCGGGCCAGCTAGCCATGCGCCGGCTGCTTGCCGAGCATCTGAAACGTGTCGAATGGGACGAGCGCTCCTACCCGATGCGGCTGTATCCGTTCCTCTCCGCTGGGGGCGCCTCGGAGAAACCGATCGCCATCAATCCCTCGATCGCGTTCGGAAGGCAGATCGTACTGAGGGCCGGAGTCTCCACCCACGCCATCGCGGAGCGTCTGGACGCCGGAGAAAGCGTCGGCGAGCTGGCTGAGGACTACGGACTGACCGGCACCGAGATCGAGGAACGGCGCTCTACGAACGGGCTGCGTGAGCCGGATCTACTTCACCGATCGCGATCTCGGTAAGCAGTTTCCAGCGATTCTTCAATAGGTTACGAACGCTAAAGAACGAAGGTCTGACACCGCTGCTTTGGGGAATGCGGAAGCCAGCGGCTGATTTGCTGCTCGTTAGTCGAGATATTCTTCCTCTTCGTCCTCGTCTCGAATTCGCTTTGACTCGATCTCTCCTTCGGCCAATTCGCACAAGCTCTCGTAGAAGCGCCACGCCGGTGAATGAGGTTCAAGGCTATCCATCGCTTCACGGGCCTTCTGCATCAGCTCGATGTCTTGCGGGAAGGGTTTGCCATGTTCTCCGTTGCGTGCCGTGATGCCGGGCATGAACAGGCGCGAGGCTAGACTGTCGTAGACATCCGGATCGACCCGCCATGCTTCCGTCAAGATTTCCACAACAAAATCGCGGTAGTCAAAGACGAAGTCCTGCTGCACCTCGGACAACAATTTGCCGGCCGCTCTGATCAACTCAGCGTCTCCCGATCCGAACCATTCATTCAGAACATCACGCGCCACGCTACTTCGCGGATCGAAGACACCACACCACAGTTGCGGAACGTAGAAGCCGGACCATATAGACGCATCTCGGCTTGCGTCCCGTAGCTTCCGCAGGACTTCACGATATTCAGGATGCACAGCGAGGCGCTGAAGATCCACGCCGAATTCGTGGGGAACGGCGGAGGCGCTCATGTTTTCATGCAACTCCCGCCGCTCGATCCGCGCGAGAAACATGTCGAGGGTAACTTCGGGAGCAATGACGAATGCTTCCGAGATGAACTCCTCGATCGAGTATTCGCCCAGCTCCGGCACGTCCACTAGCTTGCCCACGATGCTGATGAGTGTCGTGATCGGTAGCGACGCTACCGGTTCGCGGTGCTCATTGAACAGTTCAGCGAGTTCTCTGGCAACAAGCACGCTGCCACCGATCTCGATGCTAGCCAGCGCCTTGAAGATCAATTCACGGTTGTGCTTCAGAGGTGAATCCAGATAGCCAAGCGTCTGCGCTCGAACGGCGTCGTCGGGATGAGTAACCAGCGATTCGAAGAGCGCATGCTCTTCGATCGTCCAGACCCGATCAACAGAGATCAACACCCCCGCAGCGCAGGCGAGACCGCGGTCGCCGACGGCGATCGCGTCATGTGCAAGTGAAATTGCATCTACCGTCAGATTCATGAATAGATCGCGAGCGTGTGCCGCGATCGGTTCCTCGGGGTGTGCGAAGGCGTGTCGAAGAAAGCTAGCGGCATACGAGGAATCAAGGCGTGCCAGTTGCCACACAAGCCGTTCGGGTGAGTACTTCGCCTCGAGCGCACGCGTACGCAACGCGAGATCGTTGAAGAACCGCACAAAATCATCGGGTTTGAACCGCTCGATGAACGACGTGCCCGCGGCCTTCAGTCGCTCCTCATTGAGTTCCTGCGACTTCCGACTGTCCCGCTTACCCGTATCGTCGTAGGTTCGCTGGTGGTGACCCCAACTGTCCATGAGGACATCCACATCTCTCACGTCCGCCCTCGCTGCGACAACCGCCAGAATGTTACCTGCCGCACCCCGGATGTCGACATCCTCTGAAACGCGCGCAATGAACTCCACTCCGTTTCGGATCTCGAGAGCAACGACGGGTTCTGTCGTTGTCGCGGCAACCCGCTTGAGGTGCCGCAGCGCTTCGATCCTCTCAGCCTTCCAAGCGGCCTGCTGCTCACTCGTGATCGTCTGACCGAGCATACCGTTGGCCATAGGTCTCGCCTGATCGATCAGTATCTTCGCAGCTCGGAGCACGACTTTCGGCCGGTCCGACGCTAGACACTCAACTATAACGCCGAGAGCGCGCTCGTGTAACTCGACCACTGCGTCATGAGGGATCGTGTACGCGACCATCTTGAAGGAACCGGCGTCCTCGGACCAAGTATCCATGCTTTGACGAGCAAGCGCCGCCCGCATGACATCGAGCACGGAGTGCGCATGATCATGAACATCAGAGTCCGCGAACCATCTGGTCGCAGCGTTGACGACCGCAAGCTGATAGTCAATCGGCTTGTGACGGCGAGGTCCAGCCATCTCGCAGAGCAACCGAAACGCGTGGCCTGGCAGCGAATTGGTCGGCCTAGCGTCATCTCGACCAAGCTCCCACAACAGCCGCGCCGCATGCGCAACGAACTCACTGTGGTAAGCGATCCGTCGAAGAATTTGCGCAACATGGCCGAGAACTAATTCCGTACCAAAATTGAGTCGGGTCTCCTCGGGTGTGATATTCCCGATCGGATGGCGCATCGCGTACTCGGCGATCGTCAAAGCTTCCCGCGGTTGGTAGACGGCTGCGCCTTCAACCATTTCGAGAATCTCTTGGCGCTGAATCACCCCAGCCTGTTTGAAGTCGCCAAGGATCTCCATCCATATAGGTTCCAGCAGTCGAGCATTTACGCTCTGCTTCTTCACACGCCAGTCAACCTCGGCGATGTTCCGCAACAGTCGCGCACCTGCCACTCCCCGGAGGTGCTGGAAGACGCGCGTGGCATACCCAGTCGGGTTGCCGTTCTTTGTTATGCACGCTCGCTCGAGAATGAAATCGGCGAGCACCTCAGGCGTCACGCGTACACGCGAGCCTCGGTGGCGAAGGATTCCGGCGGCGACCAAGTCATCAACTGCGCGCACGAGCTCGTCCTGTTCGAGGTCGAAATAGGCAGCGACCGAATGACGCACCCTTGCGGCATCAATCGCCAAAGGTCCTGCTGCTGCGATTAGCGTCACAAGATCACGCGCCAATTGCTGATCAAGGTCGACAACTCGCGCCAGCATCTCCTCGCGAAAGCGTTCGAAGACGACAAAACGAATGTCCTCATCATTTGCAAGTGCAGACGGATTGAGACCTCTCGATCGGAGCAGTCGAGAGGCCACGACCGCGAGGACCGGTGAGTCTGAAGCGCGTCCTGCGAGTACCGAGACGAGATTGTCATGACCAGCGCCGATGACCTCACCGATCAGTTCCTTCGTCTCTTCAAGCTTGAGTTCATCGAGAGGTGTGATCTCAAGAATATCGTCCAAGCCAAACCCGGCAAGCGACAAACGCGAGCGAATCTGGTCCACTGCGTGGAGCCTAGTCGAGAGCACGATCTTCGTTGCGATCGGCCGCTGCTTAACGATCTCAAGTACTACATCGACGTCTTCGCGTTCATGCGCGTCGTCGACGACGATGATGGTCGGCTCAAGGGGAAGATCCGAGTTCGAGTCCGATGTCAGCTCAACGAGCGTAGCGAAACGTACTTCGTAGGCTCCTGCGATTGCTGGCAGTTGCGCCAGAAGGCGTGACTTACCGATTCCTCCGCGGCCAGCGATGAGAGCGATGGCCGAATCCGACTGCACGAACTCCCGGAGTTGCCGCAGGTGTTCGGTGCGTCCTACGAGAGGCAGATCGTGCCGTAAGAGATCGCGCTGGCCGCGCGGAGCGAAGAACACCTTCGAGGAGACGAAGCTCGCGATGACGCTTCCTTCGTAGAAGTTCTCCACCCAGTCATTACCGAAGAACTGATAGACCAGGCGCCGTCCAGACTCAGCGGGCATCATTCGGACGTAGAGTGAGATGTCTCGAATGTCCCAAAACTCCCATTCGGGAAGTTCGTCCTCGTACTTCCTCACTGCCGTTCCCAGCTCACAGGCCACGAATGCGAAGTGCTTCTGACCTTCATACTTCGTCTCGGCCACCAGCGTTATAGCGTCCGATGCCGTGAACTCCTCGACTTGTCGGAACTGAAACGTCCACCTCAGCCCTTCATCGAGGTCAACGTATGCATCGATTCCCTCCTGATCCTCGCCGTGCTTGCCGTAGTGGATCGGTCTCTTGCCGCTGAACGCCGCGATGAACTGCTCGGAGAAGTTTTCGAACATCTTCCAAGCGAAGCTCTCGCTCTTGCGAAGCCGGAGGAGCGGATCGGCGGGACGAACGGGAGGAGTAACAGCGGTCATAGCGGATTCCACGGAGAATGCGGGTGTAATTCTAACGGATCGGGTCCATTCAAGCCGCGAATGCGATGTCTCGGAAGGTGCCTAGCTAAGCTAGCGCCCAGAGGATTGACTATCAGCAGCCCGGTCTCCCTCCCGCCCATCACGTTTACGTTTATGGAGTCTTCGGCGTTACTGGAACCGAGGCCGGCGTCCCGGGAGCGGGCGCCGCATGCTTGCGGCGCTTGAAGCTCTTAAGACGCTTGACCTCCTCCAGGTGAGGCACGAGGACGGCATTCGCCGGATCGCGCGCCAACTGGGTACCGATGTTGAACGCCTGCCCGGCGATCAGCGCGATGCGCTGGCGGCGGACGTGGTTCGCTCCGGCGACGCCATGCAGCATCGCCCGCAGTTCGACACCACCGTCGCCGGCACAACCACCGAACGAATCACCCGGTACGCCAAGCACGCGGTGATGACGGTGATCCGGAAAGAGACGGCGGCGAAGGCGGCCGCGGCGTAGGTGTTCTCGTGAGCGCAACCACCGCCGGGCGGGGACGCCCGGCGGTAGCAGGCAAGAATGCCTGCACTACATTGCGGCCCCGTAGCGCAGGCGTCCCTGCCTGCTCCCGTTGGGCGTCCTCGCCCGACGGTGTCGTCCGATCGTCAACAAAGATGGCGATCAACGAAAGCGCCCAATACACGTGCGCCGCCAACGCTTTGTCGCGCGCCTTCCTCACTTCCACACGCCTCGGGACCGACAGCACCGACACCCGCGCGGACGAGACGTTCGGTTGTCGTCCAATCACGGTTTTGTCGCGGAAGCGGTTGTGTTGGGCCGTCCGGACGGAAGCGGGGGCGGCGTTCGAGTTCGATCTGCGAATAACTACCACCCCGACGCAATCGTCAGTTGCGGAGAGCGCAAGTTACGGTTGTTCAATACGTTACGAGTGCCGAACAAGCGAAGGTCTGACCCCGCTGCTTCGCAACCCGGCCAGCACAACCGGTGACATGGCTCGAGTATGCAGTGACACAGATCGTGTAGATGGCGACACGGCTCATGTACACGTCAACACACCTCGTGTACGCATCAACACACCTCGCGTACGCGTCAACACACCTCGTGTACATGTCAACACGCCCCGTGTACGCGTCAACATACCTCGTGTACGCATCAACACAGCTCGTGTACATGTCAACACGACCCGTGTACACGTCAACACGGCTCGTGTACACGTCAACACAGCTCACGTACACGTCAACACGGCTCGTGTACACGTCAACACGGCTCATGTACGCGACAACACGGCTCGTGTACGTATCAACACGGCTCGCGTACACACCAACACGACTCATGTACGCATCGACACAGCTAGCGTACGCAGCGACATGGCTCGTGGGCATGCTGACATGACGCATGTACGCGGCGACACAGCTCGCGTCCACAGGTGCTCGCCGTAACCTTCCGCTTTCTCGCGCGTCTAAACCTGTATGAGAACCAATCAGGAGACAAGCACACATCGATCTGCCGCTGAGGACCTTCCCGATGCGGCGCCGCCAATGACGCCCGACGAGGTGGTGGATGGTTTGCGGGCCATACGCGCGCGGATCAGCGAAATGACGCCGCTGACGGCGGCGCAGCGCACAGCGTTGCGCAACCGCATACGCACGTCCAATCCTGTCTTGCAGGCCTCGATCAGCGTAATCGGCGCGCTGGACGCTGTCTCGCAGGCCGTCGGCCAGCCCGCCGAGGAGGTACGTCAGTTGGCCGACGAGTCCAACCGCTGGATTGCGGTCGAGGATGAGCTCCGGGCGATGCTGAACGGCGTCTCCGGCGCGAACCTCATGCGCCGCCATCGCCTGGCGTTCATCGCCGGACAGGCGTACATCATCGGGACAAGGTTGGCGCTTGATCCGGCCAACGCCATCCTCCTGCCGCATGTGGAGGAGGTCAAGCGGCTAAAGAGCTTCAGGCGCCGCAGGAAAGCCGCGCCGGCTCCCGCCTCGCTGCCGTCTCCGGCGCCAACTGCGGACCCTGAGGAGGAGGGTTCCTCGACGTCCGGAGATCCACAGCCGTCAGTGAAGGGTGGGACGTAGCTAACCCAAAGGCAGCTCGCGAAGGTGTGCCCGTGCTTCCGCGGCCCAGGGGGAGGTGGAGTCGGCTTCGAGGTAGAGGAGCCAGGCTTTTCGTGCGTCGGCGGTGCGGCTCAGCCGCTCGAGGATCAGCGCGCGATTGAAGAGCGCCTCGGCGGAGCGGGGGTCAGCGGTCAGGGCGCGATCGGCGGCGGCGAGCGCCTCGGGGAGCAGGGGCGGACGCCGGAGCTGCACGGCCGCGGCGTATCGGGCGGCGGCGAGGTCGTTCCAGGCGCGCGCGTCACCCGGCGACTGCCCGGCAATTGCCTGCAGACGATCGATGGCATCCGTGGGACGGTCGATCAGCACCAGCGCCACCGCAGCGGCGCGCTGCGCGTCCAGCGAATGGTCGCGCTGCGCGCGCTCGATCGCGTCGCCCGCGGCGCCGCCGAGTTTGAGCCGCTCGGTATCGGGGGCGGAGTCCGTCGCGCGCATCGGTCCGTGAAACGGAGCCCAGGCGAAGCCGCCGGAAAGGCGCGGCTCAACCTGACGCCCCGACACCGGCGCGAGCGCGACCAGTTTGGACATCGGGTCATTGTGGCTGCGAACCAGTGGGAAGGAGATGATGGCGATGACGATGGCCGCCGCGACGGCGCCCATCCACCAGCGCGAATCGGCCCAGCCGCGCCGGGCGCTTCGCTCTTCCTCGAGATACGCGGTCGCGGAAAGTACCGCGGCCATGCAGTCGCGGCAGGTTTCAAGATGAGGGAGCACGTTGTTTCGCGTTGGAGCGTCGATGTCGCCGCTGGCAAACAGCGCCAGGGTCTCATCAGTTGGGCACGGGGTGTTCGTTGCACTGATCAATTGGGCGCCTCCACATCATTAGTGGGACGGCCTGGCTCGTCTTTCCCGTTTCGCAGGCCAAAATCGAAAGATTCTGATTCTCCGGCGCTGATCAGCTCCTCGACGGCAGCCGGCCCGACGCCTTCCCGCTCCAGGGCCTCGCGGAGCTGGCGCAGCAGCGCTTCGACCCGTCGATACAGCGGGCGCTGCGGTACGCCGAGGAGGCGGGCGGCGTCGGCGATGCTGAGGTCAGCGCCAAAATGGAAACGGATCAGCATCCGATCCTGGAGAGGAAGCGCGGCAATCATCTCCCGCACGACGCGCGCCGCCTGCGCGGAGACGCGCCGCGCGTCGGCCGCATTGGCCCGTGAGTCAGCGGCGTCCGGCGCAACGAATCCATGCTCGTCGTCCGACAGCGGGACGAGCCGCAGGCGCGGGGGGCGTGGGGGGAGGCGCTCGGCCAGCTCCCGCACGCTTCTCGCGTCCAGCGACGGATCGACATTGCGAACGATGGCGACCGCTTCGTCGAGAGAGCGTCCGTCGCGCACGGTCAATTTCTCGAGCAGCACCGCCGCATCGCCGCTCCTCTCCGCTTCCGCCGACGGATGCCAGCGCCCGCGGAGACGCATCCACTCGCGCGACAGCAGCCGCTGCACGACCACCGAGAGAAACGCGCCCAGCGGGGCCCGTCCTTCGTAGCCGCGCAGGATCGCGTAGTCGTTCTCGATCAGAGCGAGCTTCACGATCGAGCCGAAGTCCTCTGCATCCGGACCGCGCAGTCCTGCCCGGCGGCACACACCGGCAATGACGCGCTCCAGAAGCGCGAGATTCGCGCGAAACAGCTCCTCAGCAGCATTTTGGATGGAATCAGAATACCGGAAAGTTTCGGGAAGCGTGGAAAAACACTTTTGGCCGTCGCACTCCCTCTTCGAATCGCAAAGCCGGCAGCACGCGAAAGAGAGATCAGCAGAGAAGGAGAGGACACCATGACCACCACTCGGAAGCTTTTCGTATCCACAATCGCAATCACCGCCGTACTCCTGTCCACCATGTCTGTCCGCGCCGAACAGCCGGACAAGTACACAAGGCCGCACGAGCCGTTCACGGCGCCCGGCATGCAGGTACGGATGTCAATCGTCAACCCCATCAACAGTCCGTGGCAGACCCGCATCCAGCCGACGGTGTTCCAGGAAATCGCACCGTGCCGGCTGTCGTCGACGCTGACGCTCGACCGTTATGACACTCCCTGGGGCGGGGCAACGTATCTCCCTAACGAAGCGCGTCTTTATCGGAGCCGCGGCGTGCTCCAGACCCCGATGTTCGTCGATCCCTGCTCGGAAGCGGTTCCGATCGACGCGATCGGCATCGTCGGACGTTTCACCGTCACGCCCGGCGAGGGCGACGGCGAGGTTCACGTTGATCCGACAGATCCAGGCAGCCCGACTGCCGCGACCGTGTTCAAGTTCAAGAAGGGCGAGATTCTGATGTTCGAAGCCGGCGTCATGTTCGGCCCTGACGGCACCTTCGGCGTGCAGACGTGGAATGCCGGCGCCGACGTGATGATCGACGTCCTCGGATACCTCCTGCCCGACCCGACCGCCGCCGGTGCAAAAGGCGACAAGGGCGACCAAGGCTATCAAGGCGTTACCGGCGCCACGGGTGCGAAGGGCGACACCGGCGCGACTGGCGCGACTGGCGCAAAGGGTGACACTGGAGCCAACGGCGCAAAGGGCGACAAAGGTGACATCGGTGCCAACGGCTTAACTGGCACGAAGGGCGACAAGGGTGACACCGGAGCCATCGGCGCCAACGGCGCGAAGGGCGACAAAGGTGACACCGGAGCCATCGGCGCCAACGGCGCAAAGGGCGACAAGGGTGACACCGGAGCCATCGGCGCCAACGGCGCAAAGGGCGACAAGGGTGACAC
>JADGNZ010000066.1 GCA_017883205.1 Thermoanaerobaculia bacterium
AAGCGAAGCGCTGACAACCTTCGCCCTGGCCAAGCGTCTGGCCAAACGGCCCGAGTCGGCCGATCTCATTCCTCACGTCGAGGCCATGGGAAAAGCCCTCGGCAAGCGCAATCGGAAGTCCAAATCCAAGCCGGCGCCGAAGCCGGCAACCCCGGTTTCCACGGAGTCCTCGCCGGTGACATCCTCGTCATCGACGACCGATCCAAAGAGCAAGTAACCGCTCTCGTGCAGTAATCCCCGCGCGGGCGCGTCCGAAGGCGCGCCCGCGCATTTAGACCGTAGGGCAGACATTCCTGTCTGCTCCCGTCGGGCGTCCTCGCCCGACGGTGGTTTCTGCGCGCAAATCGTTAGCTTTCACGGAAACCCCGGTGAAGACGGCCGCGCGTCGAGTGCAGGAGCCGAGTTGGACGGCGCGCGACGACACGTTACAATGCGATTCGGTGACGCTGCCCCTTGGCAAACGAAGCGCCTCGCTGGAGGCTATGAAATGGTTCTTGGCACAATATGCCTGGCCGAACGACGTGATGTATCACTATACTTCGCAGAGCGCTGCCGAGAACATTTTGAAGAGTCGTCGCATGTGGGCAACCGACCTTCATGCGATGAATGATCCACGCGAACTGACTTTTGGACGCGAGTTGATAGCACAGCGGCTGAAAGTCGCGATTCATCGCGGACGTAACGAGCTGCAGGCACGTTTCCTCCGGATTACCTTTCGATTACTCACAGGAATGGCCGAACAGAGTTCCTGTTTCTCGATTTCCTTCAGTGAGGATCCTTGCCTGCCCCATCAATGGAAGAACTACGCTGCTGACGGTACAGGTGTTGCGCTTGGTTGGTCAATTGAAGAAACGCTCCCGGTCGTGCCACTGCGAATGTGGGCCGCATACGACCGCACCAAGCAGCGCGAGTTGGTTGATGGCTTGATCCATTTCCACTTGGAATGGGTAGCTGACGTAATAGGCGAGCACTCGAAGACACCAGAGGCGGCGTTGCTAGAGGCGGGAGAGTCGCTCGCTCGGCATTTGGAGATCGCGTCACTAACTTTCAAGCGCGCCAAATGGAAAGCGGAGCGCGAGTTTAGATTCGTCTACCGCTTCTTCGCAGGGTACGAGCCTGCCGGGCAGGTATTCAAGAGCCGCTTCGCGGATGATCGTGAAAAGAAATACATAGAGGCGGATTTTGCCGATCTGAGATTGCGACGGGTCATAATCGGTCCTCGCAACGAGGTTCAAGCAACGCGCGATAAGTTCGTACGATTACTCAAGTCCGCGGGTTACAACGGCGTAGAGGTGGTACTTCCGATTGTTTCGATCGAGGACCTGGACTCTGCTGGTCTTACGCCATGACTACGACGTCCGTCCAACTATTACTTAGCCCACGTAGCCTGGAGACTACGCAGCAGAGTGCGGCGATTTTGCCGGGTTTCGTGCTGTGCAGCGCGGACGTTTCTTCCAGAGGTAGTGAGCACAAGAACTCTCGCGAAGCGCCCTCTCATTCCGCCGAAGGACAGCCCACCCTCAACGGCAAGGCGGCCCACATGGCAGAATAGCTGAAGTGCGCGCTCAGATGAAAGAAGTGGAGACGACTGGCACGGCGCCCGCTGCGGGGAGTAGCATGAGAGAGCGCCTTACTGCATTAGAAAATTGAAAGTGATACTGGGACCAAGCGTTTGCACGTTATCGGCGGTACTAAACCCAATCGGCGTGTCAGGCGCAGCTACCGTTGCAAGTTGCGTGTAGACGCCAGCATTGTTGAAAGTATAGAGATTCGTAGCCGCGCAAATGCCAGTGTTATCGGTTTCGGTAACGTAAACCTTTGGTCCGCCTTGCGGTGTTTGCCAGACGATCTTTATGCCGCTGACAGGATGTCCCTTGACGTCAGCGACCCGGACCGTAAATTCCCTCCATTGCATGCGTGCTATGCGGATCCCGTCCGGGGTAACGCGCTCGAGATGAAGCGCCCCTGTTGCGACTGTCGGCCCACTCTCGGCGGCGCGGGAAGTGCCAGAGTAAATCGCGATGGCAGCTGTTACAATGGCGAGTGCAAATACCAGCCACGAAATGGTCCGAAATCTAGCGGCTCTCGCGTCGATCTGACGAATAGCAAGGTTGTAGCATTGCTCCGGCGTAAGGGCCGCGGTGTCAATACTGAAGAATTCCAAAGTGCGCTCGACGAGTGCGGCACGATCAGCTACGGGGGCTAAGCGAATGCGCCTCTCTGTGCCAAGAGTTTGGTTTCGCTGAACCCGTGCAGCGATCGCAACGATAAAGGCGATAAGCGTCAGCGCGGAACTAACATAGGTAATCGCAAGCATTGGTCGGTCCTTCTGTTTCTTCTTTCAAGTAGCGTGTGGTCAAGGCGGACGGCAGCGCAAATTACTAGTATCCAGCGTAATAGCCGGACGAGAGAACGGTCCTCATGCTTGCGGTGCAGTTCGGCTTGCAGTCATGGTCATCGCCGGTTCGAGCCGTGCACGGAGTCTACATCGGCATCGGCCTGAAGGCGAAGCGATGCAGCGTAGCGTGAGTATTGGTAGCCGCTCATGTGCGGCTGCCAGAGTTTCCGAGAGCGATTCGCCCAGTGCTCTTGGCGGGAGGCCGGTCACTACCTTGCCAACGCATCCGCCAGAATCCTCGCGAATGCTTCCGCCGGGCTGTCGCCTACGCGGTACTCCTCGCGGGGCATTACATACTGGAAGATGGGGCGGCCGTTTTTCTTGATTGTGGCGTTGCCGGAGCGGCTCTTGCGGCCGAAGCCGTGGGAGGTGACGGAGCCGGTGAAGCGGATCTCGATTGGGGCGCCTTCAACGAGGGTGATGCCGCGGCCGCGGAGGGCGTCGGAGAGTTGCTTGATCATCTCCGCGTCGCCGCCCGAGAGGTAGACGCGCGTGGTGCCGGCAAGCTGTTGATGCAGTGAGGCCAGCGCGGCGTCGTTGGCGTTGCCGTCGCCTTTTTCGCGATACGTCAGCACGCTCGAAGGTGCGGGCTCCGGCTCGGCCGTCTCTTCGACCGGCGCCGGTTCTTCCTGCGGCACCGGTTTGGGCTTAGGTGCGTGCGTTGTGGTTGGGGGTGGGACGAACGGTGTACTCGATGTCGTCGGCGGTGGAGCAGTCGAGGAAGCGGTCAGTGGCGTCGTTGTGGTGGCGGCGGTCGTGTTGTCGATCAGCACCGGCGGGGGCGGCGTGACGTCGACCGTGGTCGCCGAGGGTTTGGCGGACGCCGTCGTGGCCGTTGCCGTCGTCGAAGTGGTGCTCGTCGTCGTCGCGGTTGAATGCAGCCAGAACCGCCACGCTGCAAAACCGGCCAGCGCTCCGAAGAGGAGAAGAGCGAGAAGCGTGATCGCGATGATGAGACCGGTGTTGCTACGCGGCGGTGCGGCGCCGGGCAGTGTCGCGGCGACCGTCGGTGGAGCGGGTACGCTGGGCGGCGGCGCGCTTGGCGGTGGCGAGTAGCTCGAAGGTATGGTGGATGCGACCGTGGCGGGAACAACGCCGGCGGCGGTGATGACGGTTGGCCGTTGCTCGGATGATGGCGCGGCTTGCGCCGGAACGGTTCGCGCCGGAGGAGCGATATCGCTCGCCATCGCCGCCGCTGCCGCGGCCGTGCGTCCGCTGCTGGTTCGCTCCGTGCGCATTGTGGCGTCGGCGTCGAAGGTTCCGGTAACGGTCTTCCCCGCCTCATCGGGTAGATCGCGCTCGACGGCGATGAGCGCGTCGGCGAACTCGCGCGCCGTGGCGAAGCGTTTGTTGCGGTCGCGATCGAGCGCGCGCGCGAGGACGGTCTGCAACGCCGGACTGCCGGTGATGCGGTCGAGATCGGGCGAGTTGAGGTACTCATCGCGCGAGTGATGAATGATGTATGCGTGCGGCGACGTGGCTTCGAACGGAGGCCGCCCGGTGACCATCTCGAAGAGAACGATAGCCAGCGAATAGAGATCGGCACGGCCGTCGATGTGCTCGCCGGCGCCGAGGAAGCCGAGGTGATCGGGGGAGGCGTAGCGGAACTTGCCGACGAACATGCCGGTCTGCGTCATCGCCACGTCGGACTCCGTCGCCTTGGCCACGCCGAGGTCGATGATCTTGACGAACTCGGAGCCGTCGGCGGCGTGCGTGATCATCAGATTCTCGGGGCTGATGTCGCGATGGACGATGCCGGCGCGATGAATGGCATCGAGTCCGGCCAGCGCCTGAATGGTGATCCGCACTGCATGCCGCGGCGATAGCGTTCCGCTTCTGCGGATCAGTTGTGCGAGGTTCTCGCCCTCGATGAACTCCCAGACCATGTAGTGCGAGCCGTCCGGAAGCGCGGAGAAGTCGTACAGCGTGGCAACGTTGGGATGCTGGACCTTCGTGGCCAGCTTCGCTTCCCGCAAGAACCGGTCATTCGCCTCGGTGCTGCCGGAGATCTGCGCGCGGATGATCTTGACGACGCGGATCGAGCCGAGAAAGGTGTGCTCGACTTTGAAGACTTCGCCCATCCCGCCGATACCGAGCCGCTGGATGATGCGGTACTTGCCGTCGATCGGCTTGTCGGCGTACTCGCGGAGGAAATCGGTGATCGGCTCGCCGCAGTGCGGGCACGCTTTGAAGTCGCGGTCAATCTCGGTGTTGCAACGGATGCATGCGAAGGCCATGAGCGAAGGAATGATAACGCGTCGCGCGCGGGGCCGTGCCCCCCGAGGAGTCGACGTCGGGATCTATCGCGCCTTTTGTTCGGCCAGGAATGTGCGGATGAGCTTGCGTTGGGCCTCATCCTTGATCCGGGTGAAGAGCTTCTCGCCGAGAGCGACGATGGTCGCGGGCTGGTCGAAGGGGCGCTTCGCGTACATCTTGCCGCCGGGGAAGTGGCAGGGATGGCACTTCGCTTCGAGGATCGGCTCGATCTGTTTTTCGAAATCGACGGGTTTTGACGACGTCGTAGTGGACGCGGTAAGAGCCAGCGTCAAGCACAACGCGAGGGAGAGAAGCAGGCCGCGCATGGACAAAGTGTAGAGGGTTCGTGGTCTTTCGGATGTCACATTTGGCGGCGGGACGCCAGCGATCCATGCGCGTGAGTTACTCTTTCTCTATGACTGCATTCATCTGTCTTCTGCGCGGGGTCAATGTCGGCGGCAACAAGATGCTCAAGATGGATTCGCTGAAGAAGCTATTCAGCTCCCTCGGCTTGGAGGATGTGAGCACGTACCTGCAGAGCGGCAATATCGTCTTTCGCAGTGATGTGACCGATCGCGCGGTTCTCGTCCGGAAGATCGAGGAGGCGATCCGAAAGGCCACCGCCCTCGACGTCCGCATCATCCTTCGCACTGCCGCCGAAATGAAGAAGGTCATTGCCGCGAATCCGTTGGATCCCGTAGAACGAAATCCCAAGGCTCTCCTCGTCGCTTTCCTGAACGGCGACCTCGGCAAGGGAGCGAAGGAGCTGTTGTCGGGTCTGAAGATTGCCTCCGAGGAGATCCAATTCGGCAACCGCGAGATCTACCTCTATTTCCCGGAGGGCATCGCCGGTTCCAAACTCTCGAACGCGCTGACGGAGAAGAAAGTCGGCGTGACCGTGACCGCGAGGAATTGGAACACGGTGAACGCGCTGCTGACGATGGCGGAGGAGGTTGAGGGGTAGTGAGCGCGTCGTCGGGCAGGCTCCTAAATGAGCAAGGCGAGAAGTAGATCGTGGCGGTGAAGAACGTATCCCGGCGGCCTGCGACGTTCGGTCCCTATCATCGGCGATCGCAGCACGACGCGAGCGAGAATGAGCTGATCCGTGCGTCCGGAATGCTTTGGGGAAAACCGCGCGGAAACTATTTCGCCGGTGTTGTGCCCTGCGTGAAGGCATGGGAAGGCCCGCTGCCGGAGACGATCGTGGGCATTGAGTTTTACACGGATGTTGAGCCAGACCCTTGGTCAGTTCCAGGCTGGCCGGAATGGAGTCAGGGCAGGCCGGGTGTCCTCATCCTCGAAACGAATGAGTTGGTCGCGATTCCGGTTATTGTTACCATGATGCGTGATGCGGAGTAGCGCGTGCGAACGGCGAAACCCAGCGAACTGAAGGAAAACGCGTTCCCGGTGATGACCGCGAAGCTCTCGGAAGTCGAGCTGACGAGGTGGTTTCCTATTGCTTTTCAGGAGATCACCGATCCGTGGGCCGCACCCGAGCCTTCGAAAGGTGCGCTGGTCAAACTTGACGCCGGCGAGTACGTCGTTCTTGACTACGGCGAAGACTCGAACCAACTCACGGTCCGCATTCCCTCGGCTTTCGATGCGTCGTCGTGTCTTGCATCCTTGTTCCGCGAAGTACCGCTTCCCCGATCGCGCATTCTTTGGCGGCGCGCAGATGTGCGGTTGCCACGTAATGTCGCCGCCCGAAGCGTCGTTGCGCGCGCCGCCGTCACGCACGGCAAATCCGCATCTCACTCCAGATCGCGAAGCGCACAAAAGAAATAGGCGCAGTCGCTAAGTTCGGATCGCTCTCACGAATAAACACCGTGCTCAATGCGTCCGACAAGATTCTCGACTTGCCACGCGCCGAGCTCGGTCCTGGCAATGTCGATCGGTCTCTCGCCCCCAAGTGCTGGTAGCGGTGTCTGCATCCACTCGGACGCGGCGTCGCGATCACCTTCGAACAACTCGAGCGCCTTTGCGAATACGCGTGAGGCCCGCAAACGGTGATCAGAAGGTCGCTGCTGTTTCCGCTGAGGCATGGCTCGTCCTTGGTCACTACGCCGTCAGCTTTTCCCAATCTTCGTCCGGGGCGTCGAGGGCCAGCGCGAGGCCGCCGTCGGAGCCGACGAACACGGGATCGCGCATGTGCGTCACTTTGCCGCCGCCGACCTGTTTGAGTGCGGCTTCGAGGGTCGAGGAGAGATTGCGAATGAGGCCGCCGCCGCCGGAGAGGATCACGTTGTTGCGGACGCGCTCCTGGAACTCGGGCTCGACGCGTGAGAGAAGATCGAGCATCGTTTCGATCGTCGGCGGGACGAGCGTTTCGCAGGCCGCTCTCATCTCGTTCGTGATGTCGAGTTCCGTCGGGACGCCTTTGACCGGCGCCGTGACCAACACGCGCGATGGTGGCTCGCCGACGAAGCTGTGTTTTTCCTTCCACTCGCGCACCATGAAGATCGTCACGTTCGCCTGCGGATAACGCTCTTCGATCAGCTTGAGTAGTTGCGTATCGAGCGAATCGCCGGCGTTCGTCAGCGTGCGCTGATCTTCTTCTCCCGGGTAACGGCCCTTCATTACGCAGAAATCGGTCGTCCCGGCGCCGATGTCGATGATCATCGTGTGCAGCAGCGCGTTCAATCCATACGCGACCGCGAACGGCTCGCTGACGATCATCAGGCTGTCGACGATTCCCTTCATCGAGTTGCGCAGGTACTGCTTGTTCGTGCGCAACGACGCGGCAGGCACGCCGACGACCGCGCGCACATTCGAGCTGTCGATCTTGCCGTTCGAGCTGACGCCGACGAGACGCAGGAGATGCTTGAGCAGCTCGCGAACGGCCTCGACGTCCTTGTCCGAGCCTTCCTTCAGCAAGCCGCGCTCGAGGGGGCGGTGAAGATCGAGCATCGTCCGATTGGCCACCGCTTCGTGGCCGATGAGGACATCGCGCTTGAGGACTTTGCGGGCCACCATGTCGGCGGGCCAGCCGACGAAACTGTCGACGACGAAACGCTCGCCGTTCGATGCGGAGATCGCGCTGCGGGAGGTGCCGAGGTCAATCCCGACGTGGAGGATCTCGGATTCGTTGGACATTAGGTTCCTTTCCTCTGCGGCGCGTCGTTCGCGCGGGCGTATGCATTGATTCCGTGGAAGAGAGCCTGGGCAATCTGTTCGCGATAGGCGCTGCTGCGCAACATTTCCGCCTCGCGCTCATTCGACAGACACCCCACCTCGGCGAGAATTGCCGGCATGTCGGTGGCGACGAGCACGATGAACGGCGCGCGCTTGACGCCCCAGTTCTCGAGACCGGGATCGACGCCGCGCAGGCCGCTGAAAAGCTGATGCTGCACGACGCTGGCGAGCCTCTGCGATTCGTCGCGGCGCACATCGGCGTACACGCGGTCGAGCAGCTTGCGCAGATCGGCCAGCGCGTAGCCGGAGGTGAGGTTCTCTTTTGCGGCGAGCTGCGTGAGCGAAGGATCGTTGGTCGGGCCGAGGTAGTAGGTCTCGACGCCGTGGTTGTTCCCCTGGGGGATGGAGTTGACGTGTATCGAGACGAAGATGTCGGATTTGGAGCTATTGGCGAGATGCGCTCGCTCGCGAAGCGGTATGAGGCGGTCATCGCCGCGCGTCGACACGACCTCGAAACCGTTCTTGCGCAACATCGTGCCGAGCCGCTGCTCGATGTCGAGGGTGATGTCTTTTTCGCTGACGTTCGATGTGGATGACGCGCCGGGATCGGTGCCGCCATGACCGGCGTCGAGCACGACGCGGCGGACGGATAGCGGAAACGCGGATGCGCTCACGGTCTGCAGCGAGTCCGTCAACAGCGCCGGCGCGGGCGTGACGACCGATGCGCGCTGCACTGGTTGCGAAGGAAGCGATTGCACCGGCACCTTTACGGTTGCCGCAGCGGGGACGCTGCTGCTGGTGAGATACGCGAAGCCTGCGAGCATCAACGGAATGATGAGCAACGGCGCACGGCGCAGGAAAGCGCGGAGCGTTCTGTGTGCCGGACGCAGACTGCGGGGAGGGAGGCCACGAATCGTGTCGAGATTCTCCGCTACCGCCTCGCGCAACGCCTTCCGCTTCACCCGCTCGATGTTCCCCGCTCTCATTCTGCTCATTCTACGGGATTTGCGGGGTGGGGGGGTGGGGAGTGGGGTGTGGGGAGTGGGAGAAAGGAGTTGGAAGAACTTGCGTGAGAGTGGGTGACTACCACAGCCACGCTCACGCCCCATTCTCAAATCGAGTGGGATGTGGGGTGTTTCGCGAGGGGTTTGACTACCACCCCCCACGCCCCACACCCCACTCCCATATTCACTATTTCGGTGCTTCAAACATCTTCTCGTCGACCGGCGCTCCGAGGTCGATCGACGTGTACTTGCGCGTCGCGCTCTGACCGCCGTTGACGCCGGCGACGCGAACCGTGAACGGCACTTTGACGCCGGCCGCATCACGATAGTCGTCGAAATCCGTCTGCGTTGGGAGACGGCCGACGGGGCTGTCCATCGAGACGACGCGGCGCAGCACCAGGCCTGTGGTTGCATCGAAATAGAGGCGTTGCCGCGTGTGCTCGTCGATCGACGCACCGACGATCCAAGTCTCATGGCCGTCGATCGTTTCCTTGCCGACAACGCGTGCTTTCTCGGGGAGCGTTCCGTCGAATGGCTCGTACGCGCGCGCGGAGGCGAGGGCCGTCGCGGCGTCCCCACCTGTGATCGTATGAACGCCTTGCCGTCCCGTCATCCATCCGCCTTCAGGTCCGTACATCTGCGTCATAGCCGGACCTTCTGCCGGCGTGCCGCGCATCATGAACTTCCCGCCGGAGCGGTAAACCTCGATCGGCATCGCCTGTCCATTTCCGCCGACGCGCGAGGCTTTTGCGGTCATCGGAGCGGTGGCGAGCTTTTTCGCTGCCGCCTCGCCGCCAATTGCGGCGACGTATTTCGCGGCGACGTCCTTCGCCGCGGGATATGCCTTGCGCTCGGCTGTTTCCTCAGCCTCGGACTTCGTGGGCGGAATCGGCGGTACCGGCAGCGCGACCATCAGCGACGGACTCTCCTTGCCGCGGTGGCAGGTGTAGCAGCCGACGACGGTGTGGCCGTGAAAGCTTTTCTCGTTGACGTCGAGAACGAGACGGATCATCTCCCGTGCGGTCTTCTTTTCCTGTTTGGCATCGTTGGGAAAGTCCCACTGCTTCGTCTCTTCGTTGCGAACGTGGCAGGTGTCGCAATGAACGCCGAGGGAGGCGGTGAAGTTATCCATCACCGCTCCGAGCTGCCAGTCGGAGAGGTTCGTCAGCAACTGCACGTTCTTCTGCTCGGCGTGTACCGCAACTGCGCCAAATAAGGCGATAACCAGGGCGAATTTCCGCATGAATGCTCCTTCGTTCTTCCGTTTGCGCGACGGAGGATAGCGCAAGGTCTCGCGCATCGGCGTCTGTTCTGCGTTACGTAACATGGTGCCCGATCGATCCTGATCCTCGCGTTTATCGCGGCATACCCGATCGTGGAGCGCCTTTGACTGCGCGATCGTTTGCCGGAGGACAGGTGGCGCGGCACGAGGGGCTGGCGGAGCAGGGGACGGATGGAGTCAAATGTGCATCCCCGAATCGCGGTGCAAAAAGGAGAAACGATGCCGAAGTTTGTGATCGAAAGAGAGATCCCCGGAGCCGGAAAGATGACCCCCGCCGAGCTTCAAGCTGCTTCAAAACATTCGAACGATGTCCTCTCGTCCCTCGGCCCCGACATCCAGTGGGACCATAGCTACGTGGCCGGCGACAAGATCTACTGCATCTATTCGGCTCCCAGCGAGGAGTTGATCCGGGCACATGCGAAACAGTCCGGCTTCCCGGCGAACAAGATCACGGAGCTGTCGGCAGTGATCAGCCCGAAGACGGCTGACAGCAACGCGTAGAACGGGCCGGGTTACCGCGAAAACCATGCAGATTCGCCGAGGCCAAGTAGTGCAGGTGTCCACACCTGCAACCGACGGGCGTCCCTGCCCGTCGGTGTTGTGGCGCCTGACAGCCGACGGAAGCTACCAGTTGTCGTTCCATTTCGAGGACCACCGCCGGGCGAGGACGCCCCGTCGGTTGCAGGCAAGAATGCCTGCACTACGTCTTCCCCCGCTCGTGACTCGTCGACCGTCCAACGGCCTCTATCCGCCGGGTGGGATCGCTCCTCGGTCTACAATCGCGCCGCCACTCAACACCAAGGAGCAATTGATGAAACGGAAAGCATCAGCAGTTTGGAACGGAAATCTGAAGGAAGGAAAAGGAACGATCTCGACGGAGAGCGGGCTGCTCAGCGATGCCCAGTATTCGTTCGGGACGCGCTTCGAAGAGGGGAAGGGGACTAATCCTGAGGAGTTGATCGCGGCCGCGCATGCCGGCTGCTTCTCCATGGCGTTGTCGGGTCAGCTCACGGCCGCGGGTACGCCGCCGTCGAAGGTCGCCACGAGCGCGACGGTGACGATGGAGAAACTGGAAGCCGGCTTCACGGTGACGTCGGTTCATCTCGACGTCGTCGCCAGCGTCCCCGGCGCGACGCAGGAGAGTTTCGATACGGCCGCTGGCAATGCCAAGAAGGGTTGTCCGATCTCGCGTCTTCTGAATGCCGAGATCACGATGACGGCGCGCCTGGAATCGTAGTTTGCGGGTGTCGGGAGTCGGGTGTCGGGAGTCGGAGAAGGACCGGCGGTTCTTGGGATCGGTTCTTGGGATCAGTCAGAACTCGCAAGCACAGAGGCGGCAGCAGCGTTACGCCCAGCTCCGACCCCCGACACCCGACCCCCGGTTTGACGTACGTCTTTAGGGGCGCTAACGTAGCTACAATCAGTGAGTACGTATGCCGGAACAGGGAACCGTCAAGTGGTACAACGATGCGAAGGGCTACGGTTTCATCATACGGGAGCGCGGCGCCGACGTGTTCGTGCACCACGCTTCGATCATTGCCGAGGGGTTCAAGACGCTGACGGAAGGCGACAGGGTTTCGTTCGACGTCGTCGAAGGGCCCAAAGGGTTGCAGGCGAAGAACGTCGTCAAGATCTCGTAGCGCGGCGGCGGGCGGTGGGGTGAGGCAGAGATCAGAGACGAGAGACAAGAGGCAAGAGACAAGAGATCAGGGCATTGTCAGAACACACCCATCTGATCCCTTGTCTCTGATCCCTTGTCTCTGATCGCTGTCAGGAATCGCGCAGTAGTCCGATTCCTCGGGCTGCCTTTTTTGCCAACGCCTTAAACCGGGGATTGGCGTTCAAGAGCCGGTGCAACCTGCGCGCGATTCTCCGAGTCAGCGGTCCGAACGAGTCCCATTCCGCTTGCGCCTGTAATGCGCGCACGTGATCGAACGCGATGTAGCGATCGCAGACATTGGCCGGGCATCGCAGCAAATCCGCCCGTGCTGCGTCTTCGGTGCGGACGTAGTAACGATTCCAGAGGTCGCTTCCGGCGAGGACGTATCCGGCGTTTACGATGATCGGAGCCCACACCTCGGGCTTGTACCCCGCTTCGATGAGGATGACGCGAGGACGCCAGAGAGAGAGATCGATTCCGCGCAGGATCTCCAGCTCGTGCCCCTCCGCGTCGATCTTGAGGAAATCGACCGTCCTGTCGGCGCAGTATTCGCCCACGATGCCGGCGAGGGGACGCGTGGGAACCTGGATCCGTTCGAGATGGTGGCCCGCGTGCGCATACTCATCGGCCAGCTCCTGAGTCATGGTGCTGAGCCCCGGCTCCGTGTGATCGACAATGAGGTCGAGCGTGCCGGACTTCTCGGAGACCGCTACATTGAGATTGATGTCGTTTGGCCGCGCAGCCACGAGGCGCTGAAAGAACGCCGGTAATGGCTCGATATTGATCCCGCGCCAGCCCGACAGAAAGAAGTGCTGCGTCACCGATCCGATCCGCGGATCGTGCGCACCGATGTCGATGTAGAACCCCGAGGCCTGATCGCCAAAGAAGCGGCGGAGCATGACATCCTCCGCGCTGCCTGCGTAGGACACCATCATCCCGTTGTATTGCAGAGGCGTATCGATAGAGGCCATCGATTTCACGGCGGCAATCGGCGGGGGTTTGCTGGCTCGAACGCCTTCTGAATATCCTGCGACGTCATGTAGTGCAGCCGGGCGTTTTCCTGATAACCGGCGCTGTCGCTGACGATGCGGTTCAGCACCTTCGTGTAGCGGCGCTCGAACATGAAGCGCTTCAGGTCGGGATAAAGAAAGCCGGCGGCCATGAGCGCAATGGCGAACATATCCTCGAAAATGGGGATGAACGGCAGTGCAATGATGATGCTGCCGATGAAGAGCCCGATCAGCGCAAAGACGAAACGTGCCGCCAGGTCGCCGCCGCGCCAGATCTGAAAGTTGCTTCGCTCCAGTTCGGTCATCTCACGCGAAGCGACGAGATAGCGGGGGACGACGACCTCCTCGACTTCTTTGTCGAGCGCCTCCCAATAAGCCGCCGAACCGCCGAATTCATCGTACGCGGCCTTGATCTCGGCCATCTTTTCCGCGGCACAGGCGCGGATATCCTGATCGAATTCCTCTTCCTCGAAGCCGCGCCGGCGGTGCTCGCACTCCTGCAGCACCACGTACACGACTTGCGCGTAGTCGTATTCGCTCCCTGCGATATTGAGCATTACTGGTCGTTCTTCTTCTGTTCGTATTGGATGACGCCGAGCTGTTCGAGAAGCTTGTTGCCGTCGATGATCACGTTCCCGTTCGGCAGCTTCGGAATCTGGCGGATCTCTTTCTTCTGCAACGCGTCGATCAATTGCAGGCTCACATACGCGTCGCCGGCGCTGCCATTGAGCGCGGCGCGCTCTTTCTTGATGCCCTGCGCCACGGCGCTCTTCTCGGAGAGCGTGGCCTGTGCGTCCTGCTGCTTGCGGACGACATAGGCGTCGGCGGCGCGCTTGGCCTGTTCGAAATCGCCCTGCGAGTGCGTGAGCTGCTCGGTGAGGTCCGCCACCTTGGACTGCAAATTCGCTTTGTTCGATTCCAAAGTCGCGAGAATCTGCGACTCCAGTTTCTCGGCCTGCTTCTCCGCCTCTTTGCGCTTATTGATCAGGTTCTGGTAGTCGGGCTTGAAGGAGAAATCGCCGAGAATGACCTGCTCGACGATGACGCCATAGGGCTTCAATTGCGTCGCCATGACCTTCGTCGCGTCAGTGGCCGCCGCGAAGCGCAAATCAGGGTTGTAATACTCCTCGGAATCCAGCCGGTTGAGCACGTCGCGCACATACGCGCGCGCCAGCGGCCGCACGAGCCGGTCTTTCAAGGCAACCGTGTTCGGCGCAACCGTGCGCCAGATGTATGCAGCTCGCGTCGGGTCGATCCGCCAGCGGATCGTGACGTCGGTCTCGATATCGTTTCCGTCACGCGTCTTGAAACGCAGATCATCCTTCTCTTTGCGGTCGCCTTCAGTCGCCTTTGCCGTCATGACGAGGTTTTGCGTCGATGTGTCGTACGTCGCCCAGTCGTTGATGAATGGCGCGAAGAAGTAGGTCGCTCCCGGATCGGAGATCTCTGTCGATTGCGTAATCTTGTTGAAGCGGACCCCAACCTCGGTGGCCTGCGTCGTGTGCGGTGTACAGGCAGCGAACAGCGGCAGGATGGCGAGCAATGCAATCAGTCGTATTTTCATTGTCGCCTCAGTGTTTGCCCGTCAGCTTGCCGATGTCGGTAGGGTCTTCGCTGATGTAAATGGGACCTTTGATGCCGTTCAGAATCGCCAACCCTTTGCGCAGCCGCAGCAGCTTGTCGGAGCCCGCGCCTTCCATGGCCCGGTTGATTTCTTCGGTGCCCTGCGCTTCGGCACTCTTCACAAGCAGATCCGCCTCGGCATGCTTGGAGCGCTCGTAATTGTCCTTTTGCGCGTTGAGCCCCGTGATCTGAGCCTGAAACTCCGCACTTCGCACGTTGATCGAGTTCTGTCCCTCGGCGGTCGTCTGCTTCAATCGCGTATCGACCTCGGCCTGCTTCGCCAGCGCGCGATTCGTCAGCACCGACTGATCCTGAATCTTCTTCTGCTCCGTCAGTTGCTGGAACGTGTCGGGGTAGTCGTATTGCCGGATCACGACGTCGGCCAACTCCAGTCCGTTCTGACGAAACTTGTCGGCCAGCTCTCGCTTGAGATCGTGCACTTTGGCGATGCGCTGATCGCGGTAGAACTCCTCGGCACGCAACTCGCCGAGGTGCTGCTTGATGGCGGGATCGGTAAAGCGCATGACGACGTTGTCTTCGTAGCCGCGGCCGAAACCAAACTTCGAAACGACCAGGAACGGGTCGGCGATCCGATAGAGGACCGTGATGTCGACTGCGACGGGGTAGCCGTCGACGGTGGGAACGTTGATCGCCGCGACCGTGCGATGGTCCGCACCGCGCTCGGTCTCATCGTTCGTGAACTCGACCGCCTGGATGTTGCGCGGAAACGTGCGGATGGTCTCGTAACCCGAAATGGCGCGCCGGTAGCCTGGCTCCACGAGCTGCTTCTGCAAGCCCTTGTTCATGCCGAACGAAACCTGCCGCAGCCCGATCTGATCGAGCGGAACGTACGTGATGAGGCACGCCCGCATGAGGATGAGCGGGACGATGATCACGCCAGCGCGCAGCAGGAATCGTACGAATCCTCCTCGCAGCGGCGGCAGTTTGAAGGGGAACGATGGCCTGAAGCGGGGAGTGGATGTGGCGGGTGTAGCGGACTCGAACATGAATAGACCTGCTTTCCCCGAAGGGCACGACGTGCCTTTGATTCTACGTCGGAACAGGCTTTGGGTTTGCTGCGCCGTAGCGCCAGCGGGCCAGATCAAGGTCAGCGATCAGGGAAGCAGAGACAAGAGATCGGAATGCGGTGATCATCGTCCCCGCATTCAAGGAGCCAGGATTGTGCAATCCAGACCTTCGATGCGGCTGAAGTCTTTGTCGAAAGTCACGAGGTGGCCGCCGCTGTCGATAGCCGATGCGGCGATCCACATGTCGTTCACCGAAACGGGGCGGCCAGCGCGCCGTTGGCGGGCGAAAACCTGTCCGTAACGGCGGGCAACGTCGGGCGTCGTCGGCAGGATCGAAACGAAGGGCTCGGAAAGGAACTCGGTCAGAACGCGGCGGTTGACGCTTGCACGCGAGCCCAGTTCAAAAGCGCCTTCCAATTCGCCAAGCACCGTCACGGGAATGAGCAGCGCCTCGGCTGAGGCGAGCAGATCGGTCAACTCCGGGTGTCCGATGCGCATGTGGGAGTACGCCGATGTATCCATGACGATCCGTTGCACGGTGGTTACCGCCAGAGCGACTCGTCGATCACGCGTTGTGCGGCGACCGCTTCCTCAACCTGTGCGAGGTCGTCAGGCGTCCATGTGGCATATCGCGCCAGCCGTTCACGGCGAGCATCGGAACCGACGGCTTGGCGGAGAATCTCGAGAACCGTGGTGTTCACGCTCCGCCCACGACGCTTGCTCAGGCGCAGAAGTTTCCCGGCAACATCTTCCGGAACGCCGCGGATCGTCATCTGCTTTGCCATGCCTGCATGCTAGCACAATTGTGCCTGCATTCCCGAGGAGAATCAGCAACCACAGAGGCTCAGAGTGCACAGAGATGAAGCGATTACTCTGCGACCTCTGAGCCTCGATCAGGGCAGACCCTCGCGCTCCTTGTCTCTTGTCTCTGATCTCCGCCGACTCACTTCACGCCGAGGTTTTCCTCGATGAACTTCCACATCGCGGCGCGCATGTGTGCGACCAGCGCCGGATCCACCACGCCGTGCCGCGACTTCGGATAGACCTGAAGCTGATACGGCTTGTTCGCCTTCTCCAGCTCGTAGATGAACTGAATCGTGTTCTGCATGTGCACGTTGTCGTCGATCGTGCCGTGCAGCAGGAGGATGCTGCCGTGAAGGTCCTTCGCCGCCCAGCGCGGAGCAGTGTCTTTGTAACCCTCGGGATTGTTCTGCGGCATCAGCATCACGCGCTCGGTGTAGATCGAGTCGTAATCGCGCCAGTCAGTGACCGTGCCGCCGGAGATTCCCGCGCTCCACATCGTGCTGTGGGTCAGCGCGTACGACGTCATGAAGCCGCCGTAGCTCCAGCCGCTGAGCAGGACCCGCGAGGAGTCGACATACGGTTGCGACTCCAGCCACTTCAACCCGTCTTCGAGATCGCGAAGCTCTCCTTCGCCCATCCGCTTGTACGACGTCCAGGCCGACTCCATCCCTTTGCCGCTGGCGCTGCGGTTGTCGCAGATCCAGACGATCACGCCGTGCTGCGCCAGGAACTGGTGCCAGAGATAGGTCGACGCTCCCCAGGCATTGCGCACCTGTTGCGCATGCGGACCGGAGTAGGTGTGCTCGTAGACGGGATACTTCTTCGTCGGATCGAAATTCGGCGGCTTGATCATCTCCGCTTCCATCACGAAGCCGTCGCGCGTCTTGACCTGCACGAACTCCGGCTTCGCGATGTTCAGATTGCGCATCAGCGGCGCTTCGTTCGCATCGACGACGCGCATGCTCGTGCCGTCATTGCGATGCAGCGATGTCGAAGGCGGCGTGGCGGCATCCGAAAACGTATCGAGATACGAAGTCATCGACGGATTGAAGTTGACGGTGTGCTGGCCGGGCGCCTCGCTGAGCCGTTTCAGACCGCTGCCATCGAGATGGACGCGATAAAGATCGGTGCCGAGGACGCTGCGCTCGGTGCCGGAGAAATAGATCCAGTCGTTGTCTTTGTCGGCGCCATGCAGCGTGCGCACTTCCCACGGTCCGGTCGTGATCTGGCGAATCAGCTTGCCGTCGGCGGCGTATTGATAAAGGTGCTTGAACCCGCTCCGCTCGCTGAGCCAGAGGAATGATCCATCCTTGAGCCACACGGGATTGCCGGTCGGCTCCGTCCATGCTTTCGAAGAATCGCGGAAAAGCGTTTTCGTCGCGCCGCCGGCGTGCACATCGGCAGCATCGAGATCGAGCCACGTCTGCTCGCGGTTCTGCACCTGGTACATGACCTTCGCGCTGTCCGGCGACCAGTCGACGAGAACGATGAGAAAGTCGCCGCTGCTGTAGCTCTCGGTGCTCACCTCGTGCGGCGTCTCGCCCGCGGCCCGGACCGTGAAGAGCTTCACGCCCGGATTCGGCGCGCCCGCTTTCGGATAGAGCTCCGACTCGACGTTCTGCTGATAGGGAATGTGGTCGACGACGGCGAAATGCTTCACTGGCCGCTCGTCGAGCTGCATGTAGGCGATGTACGACGAGTCAGGGCTCCACCAATACGCGCGGAAGTTGCCGCGGCCGTACACCTCTTCCTGATAAACCCAGTCGAGGATGCCGTTCTGGATGTTCTCGTTGCCGTCAGTGGTGAGCTGCCGCTCGCGCTGCGTGGCGACGTCGACGACGTAGATGTTGTTGCCGTGAACGAACCCGACGGAGCGCCCGTCCGGGCTGAACGTCACTTCCTCTTTCGCGCCGGGCGAGGAGGTGAGACGCGTCATCGAATCGCTGTCGAACATGTAGAGGTAAACGTCGTTCGCAATCGTCAGCAGAACGCTCTTCTTGTTCGGGCTGAAGTTCCAGTTCCGCTGCCTTGTGAACGCCGTCGCTTCGTCGGCGGTGACTCCAGCGATCTTCTTCGCCGCCGCTTCCAGCTTCGCGGTGTTGAAGAGCACGCGCTTGGCGCCCGTCTCGCTCTCGATCACCGCCTGCTCGACAACCTTCCCTTCTTCGGTCCGAGGCCACGCAAACGTCTTGTCGTCGAGCCAGACGAAGCCACTCTGCGGCGTGCCGCCAAACGACACTTTGGCTTTCGGATCAAAAACATTCTCGAGCGTGAGCTCGCGAATCGCCGGCTTCGGCTGCGGCGTGGTCTTGACGTCCTGCGCGAGGACGGAGGATGCGGTGAACAGAAGTAGGGCGGCGATGCAGTTCTTCATGGACGCGCGTTATACCCCGCCAGCCTGTCAGTCGGGAAGAGGAGTGCGGACGTCTCGTCCGCGGCCTCGGCGGCGTCCTCGCCGCCGAGGTGGTTTCAGAAAATCAAAACGTCATCGCGACTTTTGCCCGGCCCGTTCTTCGGCATTCGTCGACGACAGCGACTTGACATTACCTCGTCACTTCGGAGGACGCGTCAATGGCGGGAGCCATCCTTGCTCAGCGGCTCGCTCGCCGCGGGCGGACGAGCTCCTCGGCCTCATCCTCGCTCAGTTGGGCGGTCGTCTTCTCGAGCAGCATGGCTGCGAGCTGCATTGGCTGGACATTCACGCCGCCGTGTTCGCGCACGATGGCCGTGAGCTCTTCGAGCCGCTCGAGCGTCTTCGACGCGAGCGGGACGAGCCGCCGCTCCGTCCAACGCGGATCTGTCGGCCGCCCGCCACGGGCCGGGACGCGAAACCGAGCCTCGATGTCCGCCCGCAACTGCATGGCCCCAAAGAAGCCGCCCGAAGCACCGGCCTTCCCTTTGCGTTCAGCGCCAAGCCCTCTGGCGATCTTGTTCATATCGAGCTGTCTTTTCATTTCCTACTCCTCCGCGAAGTCGTGAATAGCGAAGTACGTAGACCTCGTCGCAGTTGGCTCGCCGGCCGGGTGGGCTTTTTCGGCACGACGATCAATATAGATCGATCTGTACCGCGAGGCAAACGCTCGTAACGAACGAATTCGGGAGCGCGGCGTCTCGCCGGCTGGCTCGGCGGCGTCCCCGCGTCGGACGAACGGGTGTACGATACAGCAGCAATTCCACACAACCTGAAGGGCCGCGCCCCAATCGCGCCAGTTTCGCTGGTGACGACTGTCACATCGATCCATGACCGTCGTCATCAGTCGATGGTCGCCTCCCGAATACCATTTTTCCATCCACCGAAAATTGAGCAGAGAGAAACGAAGGAGCTCCTCATGATCCACGAGCGCCATTCAGGTTCAGGGTCTGGCAATTGAGCAGAACATCCCTTCTCAGCGGGCTAGCGGTTCTTTTCCTTGGGGGTGCCATCAGCCCTGTTGGAGCCGGGAATCCGGCGATTGGGCCTCCGCTCGTTCCGAGAGACGCGGTCGCCGGGGTCACGATCAAACACTCCAAACTCAGCTCCGAACTTTCTGAGCTGGTAAGGCGCAATCGAGTGAGCGGACCTGCGGAGATGCAGGCCTTCGCGGCGGGCCGAGGTCTTTCGGTTGTCAACTCTCTGGCAAGAGTTGTCATCAGGACCAAACCGGAGCTTGTCCCGATAGTCAAGAGCAGAGTTGAGGCTCTGGGCGGAACCTTTGAGATGTCGGCAACCGGCTTGGTCCTGGCTCGCGTGCCCGTTTCTGCCTTGGAGAGCCTGGCAGCGGCCAGCGAAGTGAGCGTTGTTCGGCGACCCCAGGCTCCGACTTTGTTCCAGACGACCAGCCAGGGATTGAACGTTATTGGTGGCCCGACGTGGCATCAGGCAGGCCATAAGGGGGCTGGCGTCAAAGTCGCGGTGCTTGATGTCGGTTTTGAAGGCTATGAAAGCTTGATGGGAACAGAGCTTCCGCAAATCCCGGATGCGCAGATCGTGTCGTTCAGCGGCGACATCACAGGCGGTGGAGAGAAACACGGAACGGCTGTGGCCGAGATCGTATTTGACATTGCGCCGGAGGCCGACCTCTATCTCGTCAATGCCTCGAACGAAGTTGAGCTCGAAAGCGCGGTCCAGTGGCTGATCGATCATCACATAAATGTGATCAATGCGTCTTGGGGATATCCATGCGGCGGTCCTCTTGACGGGACCGGGTGGACGAATGCTTTGGTCAAGCGCGCAGCCGATGCCGGAATCCTGTGGGTCAACGCCGCAGGCAACTTCGCGCAGCGCCACTGGTCAGGAACCTTCAGCGATACCAACAATAATGGCTGGCACAACTTCTCGCCGACGGAAGACGCTAACGTGGTCTACATGGCTTCGGGAGACGAGATTGAAACATGCATGGAGTGGGACGACTGGACAAAAAAAGATCAGGACTACGATCTTTACGTATGGGACAGCAGCGGGTCAATTGTCGCTTCGTCCACCGACGACCAGAGCGGTCCCGATACCCACGATCCACAGGAGTTCCTCTCGTTCACCGCGAGCTCCGCTGGTTACTACTACATCGGCATCAAAAATGACCGGACAACGCGCAATTCGACGTTTCACCTTTACGCGTACCCGCAAGGGTCGGAATGCGCCATTGAGACTGTCAGCGGCACCGGTTCGAAATCAAATGGCACCTTGGCGGAGATTCGCGCCTTTCGTGACCAAGTGTTGAGATCATCCGCTTTTGGAAGATCCCTGATCACATCCTACTATCAACACTCCCCAGAGGTAGTCCGTATTCTCCGCCTGCACCCGTTGCTTGCAATCGAAGCGTTGCGCCTCGTGCGCGCTTCTAAGCCGGCGGTTAGTTCGGTGGTGGGAATCCGGAGCGGTGATCTGATGAGAAGCAGATTCGCGATCTCCGAAGAGTATGTAGCGAGCGTCGACCGCTTCCTGGATCACCTTGTTACAGTCGCGAGTCCCGCCCTACGCGACAGTCTTCGCGCTCTTCGTGCGAAGCTCGCCCTGTCAGGTGCTGCGGGGCAGACGGCGGATCAGTACTGGGAGTGGCTACTAAAGCAGGAACCGATTGACTCTGCCGTGCCGCTGGCCCTTTTTCCCGATTCAGGCTACATGCGCTACACGTCGGCAGCCACCAGTCTGGTGCCTCCGGCCGACTCGCCCTACGCCTTTACGGTCGGTGCGGCGAACTGGGCTAGTGATGCTCTGGAAGAATTCACGTCACAAGGACCTACCTCTGACGGTCGACTCAAGCCGGACATCGCCGCACCTGACGGCGTTTGTACGGTGACCATCGCCGACTGTGCTGCCGATGGGTTTCTCGGAACTTCAGCGGCTGCTCCCCACGTGGCTGGTGCAGCCGCTCTCGTGAGGCAGGTCTATCCTTCGGCGAGCCTTGCCGACCTTCGCAACTTCTTGACCGGGAGGGCAGTCGATCTTGCGCCCGCGGGCCCAGACAATCAGTCGGGAGCGGGCCGTCTCTCTCTCGGGTCGGCGGGCATTGTCGATGTGATTCCGGCGCCGTCGGCGTCCGCTCCGACCGGTGCCAGCGTACCGACTTGGCCGACCTTTCGCTGGTCCAAGGTGAGCGGAGCGGATTCCTACCGACTAATGGTTACGAGCGCGTCCGGAGCGCTACCGTCTGATCCGACCTCCCCGATCTGCAGCGGTTGCGTGCTCAACACTACGTCGTCAGCCAACTACTACACTCCGCCGAAACCCTTGGATCCCGGGACGACATACCTTTGGCAGGTCCAAGGGCGTGCTGCCGGGAAAAGCGGCGCGTGGTCGCCGCGGGTATCCTTCACAACGACGGCGGCGCCGGAACAGACGCAGCCGGAGCGCTCCGATCTACTTGAGGAATCGGGGCCATGGCCGACCTCGGCGGGCAAGGCAGTAGTGATCACGCATGGTTGGAGCGACAATGCCGAGGGCTGGGTTAAGGAGATTTCCGAGAAACTGTGCGGGAGGCTCGGCGCTGGTGTGAATATCTCTTCTTCGGTTAAGGCAGGCACATTGACCAAGATGTGTCAGGCAAAGGGCTGGGACATCTGGGTCATGGATTGGCGGGAAAAGGCTGCCACGACCACACCTTGGGACGCCTTCACCAATGCCACGGATCTCGGTGAAATGTTAGCGCTGAACCTTAAGGCAAAAAACTACACGCACATACATTTCATCGCTCACAGTGCCGGTGCAAATCTAATCGACTTTGCTAGCCTCGGACTTAGATATTGGGTGATCCAGGATCGCCGGCCGGCGCTCGAAATACACGACACATTTCTAGACGCGTACGATCCATCGCTTGATCCATCCCACTATGGCAGGCAGGCGGACTGGACGGACAATTACGTCGATACTCGTGATGTGGCCGATCTCTTTGTTGGCTTTGATGGGACCAGGTTGTTTTTGCAGAACGGTTACAACATTGACGTCACGCCCGCGGTTGGCGATCCATGTCTCTTTTCTTTGACATCTGTTTTTGGTTGCCGTCATAACCGGCCGTATCGTTTCTATGGGCGGTCCGTGGACTCATCGTTCGTGGGTGATGCCATCTCGGCGACACTCGACCCGATTCCCAGCAACGGCACGGGCACAATGGGTTATCCGCTCTCAACGGAAGCCGGGAATGCGCTGAGTGCACTGAGCAGTACCTATCCGAAAGGCTTGACTTGTGTGATGAAGGATGGCATCTGTAAGTCCGAGGTCGTGCCAACCAGCACGCAGAGCTTCATCAGTGCAGCCATTGGCGGTACTGTCGATGCCATCGGTGGCTATGTCAGTTGGGTGGTGGGCGCGGGCGTTACGTTGTTGTTCAATTCGATCAAACTTGGCTTCATTTCGATACTTTCAACTTCGGGTGGTGCTTCCGCCGCCGCAGTAGCACCTTCGGCTACGCCCACGGAATCGCCGTCCTGGATCGCGGTGACTGTGACCACAACGCAGCCGGTCAACAAGATGCGTTGCAGCTGGCGCTTCAGTGCTGGAGGCGAGGGCTTTCTCCGGGTGTTCGTGGACGGTATGCTGGTGCGCGAGATCGACCAGCGACACGTTTCATTGGCTTCCCTCACAACCGAGGATATCTACATCGGAGGCGGAGTAGGTATGCTGCCTCCGGGAGCCCACCGCATTGCTTTTCGGCTTGATGGCTTCGGCACGAGCGCCAGCGGAGTGGAACTGACCGGAGTTGAGTTGGGGCTAACCTCTGCGTTGGAGGGCCGCCGCCGCTCGGTTCGGCACTGAAGGTTTGACGTGGAACTGTCTGAAACGGGGCAGCGCCGCTCGGCTGCGGGAGTTCACTCGGAGGCGCGTCTACGGACGCAAACGATCAAGAGGGAGTCGAGCTATGAGCTGCAAGGGATTTCAAAAAGCCTGGCACCGTGTGTTGCGCCTGGCAACAGGGGCTATTCCGGTTCAGGTATTGGCGGTGTTGATTTCACTGACCGTGTGTTGCATCGGCACCGAGACGCTATCGGCCGCCTCCTGCAAACCGGACGCATCGGGCCAAGATAGGATTACCAAGCAAAAGATTGACGTATGGAGCCAGGTGCTGAGCTCAAGCGGGTTTCTATCAGCGGCGTTGATGGACAACGATGTCACGTTCACAGCGTATGTGAAGCGAATCGGTGATCGGAACTTTGTCGTGATCGGTATCGAGAAAGTCGAGGAGAACGTGGCTCGCGCTGCGTTCGAGTCGCACTACCACGGCGCGAAGGGAGATCAGCTTGTGCTTGGATTCAAGGGCGGCGATCCGCTATCGTTCGTCGTTACCGAAGTAGCAAATCAAGCACAGGCCGATATGTTTGGCAAGCTGCATATGAGTGTCGTTTGGGCCGCCGAGATGTCCCTCAACGATCTGGCGGCGATGAGAGAGACCTTGAGTGCTAAACAGGTGGATGCGATCCGGATTACGCAAGCCGCTGGCCAGGTTGACGAAGCCGTGTCAGATTCGAACGGGAAGAAACTGATGGCGAAATTTGCATGCTTCTATGACGCGCTGGATAAGAGCGGTGTCGATCTTAAGTCCGCCGGAAGCAAGGTCTCAGCTTCCGGGGCCGGCACTTCCTCGAGCATGCAGGGTGACGTCACGGGTCGTGACGAGAGGCAGGGAAGGTATCTGAGGAAAGGCAAGAATGGCGACTCTATCGTGCTCAATCATGGGACGTTTTCCCTTTCGCAGGACGGCCACAACCTCGAAGGCACATATACAATCCAGGGCGACGTTGTCACTCTAGCCGCTCCAAGGATGAGAGCGGCAACGGGTCGCTTCATAGGCGACACGATCAAGGACGACACCGGGATCGTCTGGGAAAAGGAAGGCGAACCTGCGAAAAAGGCGTCGTCGTTGACGGTTGAGCAGGTCATTCAAATGGTGTCGGCCAAGCTGGCTGATGACATCATCATCACGACGATACAGAATTCACATTCGACCTTCGACCTCACTCCTGAAGTGCTGATCAAGTTGAAGGGAGCTGGTGTGAGCGACGGGGTCATGCGGGCCATGGCGCACTAGGACGGCCCGAGGCACGGCCCAGAGTAGTCTGGGCCGTGCATGCACAAAAGATCGTGTTCATCCGGGCCGGTCCCGCCCGTCGATATCTCGTCGCGATCAATCTACGCCAAAATCAAGGAGTGCGGCGTCCTTCAAGTAAAGGCCATATTCTCCTGCCGGTAGATCGTAGTTTGGTGTGATGGTCCAAACGCCGCTCGGGCCCTCGGTCGCACCATAGGCTATCGTCCAGTCCGGGTCGACCTTCGCGTCTTTCTTGTCGCTGAAAGGATTGCCACCCTTGAGCATGCTGCCAATCTTGAGCGACCGATCGTTGTCTTTGAGAGTCGCGTCGAGTTTGACGAGAAGTATCTGTTCCACGGGCGACGTATCGCGACGAATTGTCAGTGTAGGCCGGGGATCAGTGGTCCGTATGGCACACTTTGCGCCCGAGTAAACGACAAACAAATTACCAATTGGGCCGAAGCCGGTTTTATGAAATTCACCGAGATGCAGTTTCAGGGGTTTTCGACCATCTTTGGCCTGGAGAATGGCCTGTCCGGTTCCCTCCGGGCCGGTAGCGCCTGGCCGTCCTGCGAATATGGGCACGGTAACCGGAGTTGCGGCGCCGGTTCCCGCATCAGTTGACGATCTGTCGAGCATCGCGGCGATAATCTTGCCACTAACTCCGGCCCCCTTCAGTGTTCCGAGGTCGTCCGTTTCAAGTTTGAAGTCCACCGTTGGCGCCTGCCGGATTTTAGCAAGCACGACGTCATCACCAATTCCAAGCTTCACAAGCTTGACAACTTCAGCATTTGTGAGTGTCTTCTCGTCAGCATGAACAAAAGAGGTGATCGCCACACAAAGAATCAGCAACAGAAAGCCCCTGACGGTTTTCATAACTTCCCTCCAATTTCCACGCAACCGTACGCCGCATGGCGGTCTCTGTCAATTCACAAGACAGTTCCGAGTGCGGAGATGTCAGGACCTTGATGTTTCAGTGGCTGTAGTTATTAGAAGGAATGGTGTTATTGGCTGATAGCAAGTTCAGAGCGAGGCGTCTTTAATCATCATTTGGTCGGACGCCTGACCTTTCGTTCCTAATCGCTAAGGCCGCGCTCATTGTCCGACCTGTCTCCGTGCCGACGTTACCGGCCGTGAGGACGAGCCGATGTATTGGATGTGGAGCGCCGCTCAACGGATACCGAAGGCCTGGCCCCTAACCTCATCTGCTGAGGTTGCGGGCACTCGTCCGATCACGTTCGTTCTCGGTGTCAATGATGTCATGGTGCGGCGGTACGGCCGCGCGGTGATCTCGCGCCAGGCGCTGCATTTTCCGGTAGAGCGCCTGGCGCGAGACGCCGAGCGCTCGGGATACTCGATAGGTTGCCTGTCGTGCCATGCCCCCGATGATCCCTCGGTTGCGCGGGCAAGCCAGGAATTCTCCCCTGCCACGGCCCACGCCAAGCCCGGGACGCCAAAACCACCATCGGATTGGTAATTTTTTCGCCTACCTGCCGGATCTCCATCCCCAGGTGGTAGAGTGGGCGAACAAGAACGGAGAACAGAAGCTCCGTCCCCAATGAGTCGTCCCTCTCCGGAGGAAAAACGGGACTGACCCGCCAGCGCCGGGACGGAGGCAGAGATGCGGTTTTCTCTTCAGTCGAGGTCATCGAGCGAACGGCGCTCATCGCGTAATTAATAGGTTAAAGAAAGAGCGTGATTTGCGGGACAAGCTGAGATGTTCGTCGCACCTGTTCCGGATGGAGCTGGCGTCGCAGCGGATCGTGTTTGCTGCGGCAGTGGTGGCTCGCTCAACCAAGGGGAGCAGGTCTCGAGGTCACACGGACGTGGGGGACTTATGAATACGTGCGGATCGAACATGGCTAGCGGGCGCGATACTGAGTCTCGACGCGAACCGAGGTTTGTTCCTGCGGGGAGAATATACAGGACGAATGTGCTGCATGTGCTTGCGCTGGGCTATCTCGTTATCGCAGCGAACTTCGGGGCCGGCGACGCGGTCGCGTCGAGCGTCCGCGGGCAGCAGCTCGCAAACAGTGCGGTCGAGGAGCTGTACGACGTGTCGGGCGTGCCTGCGGTGGGCGCTCCGGTGGCTGTCGATCAGACGGAGTGGGATCACCTGTCCGTGAGAGACATCGTCGCTCCATTGCCCGGCTTTCACCTCCCTGCCGCCGTCGACACAACAATCCCCCTTGGACTCAATTTGACGGGAACGTTCTCTGGCACGGACTCCGATGGCACGATGAGCATGGTGCTGACCCAGACAGGAAACAGCCTCTCGGGGTATGGGAGTTGCTCTCTCCCATACCCCGTTTACGAAATCGACTTCCAAGTGACGGGTACTGTGAACGGCACGGCCGTGACCTTGGCGATGGGGGAAAACGGAGGTTGCTACTACGACTTCCTCGGCGAGTCGGTTACGTTGGCGACGAATGACAGAATCGAGGGTTCCTTTTCTGCACCAATGGTTTGTGCTGGAACTTACGCCGCCGAACACTTCGTCCTCACCAGGGCCGGCACGAATCCCGCGCCCTCGATCTCGAGTGTCAGCCCCTCAAGCGTTACGGCTGGGGGCGCAGGTTTCGCCCTCACCGTCGACGGCAGCGGCTTCGTCTCCGCCTCGTTGGTGTATTGGAACGGCGGCCAGAGGCAAACGAGCTATGTTTCTTCCGGCGAGCTAACGGCCATGATCAATGCGGGAGATATCGCTTCGCAGGGTAGCGCGACGGTCACCGTGGTTAACCCGGCGCCCGGGGGCGGAACCTCAGGTGGCGCGACCGTGTCGATCCAGCCGTCGGGGGGGCATTGTACGGCGGCACCCGTGGGATCTTGTCCGTTCACGGTCAGTCAGTCTCTCAGCACGTCCAGCTGCACCGCTGGGCAGCGCGGTACGAATTACTACACTGACGTCTTTTCGTTCGCCGGTACGCAAGGTGCGAATGTGGTGATTGATCTGTCTTCGTCGTTTGATACGTACCTGTTTCTGGTGGCACCGGATGGGACTGTCTTCGCATTCAATGACGATTCGAACGGCACGACGAACTCGCAGATCCTGGCGACGCTCAGCGTCTCCGGTACCTGGACGGTAGAGGCAACATCCTTTGGTCAACTAACAACTGGTTCCTACACGCTGTCGATCAGCGGCTGTGGCGGAGGGTCTCTCGCAACGCCAACCGGGCTTGTGGTTACGTACAACCATGCTTTACCTGGAGTGAACCTCAGCTGGAACGGCGTCGCTAACGCCGTGGACTACGAGGGAGAGATCAACGGTATCCCAATCCTCTATGACTTGCAAACGTCCGGTAATACGCAGGGCGTGAGGGGGCCCCTCGTTGAGCCGGTCTGCTACTCGGTGCGAGTGCGAGCAGTCGATGCGTCGGGCCAGAGGTCCGGTTGGAGTGCCCGTGATATCGCCACGAGCGTTATCTTTAGCAACGATCCGCTTACTTCGGGCGGCACGCCCATCAAGGCCGCGCATTTCAACGAATTGAGGGCGGCAGTGGCGACGGTGAGGGCAGCAGCGGGGCTATCGGCGTTTTCTTACTCGAACGCGATCGCGCCCGGCACACCCGTCCGCGCAATTGACACGATCGAGCTGCGAAACGCGCTCAACGGAGCGCTGAGCACATTGGCCTTGTCGTCAGTCGTCTTTCCGGACCCGGCCGCTCGCGTCTCGATCATTCAGGCATCTGACCTTCAGCGTCTACGTAATGCGATGAAGTGACCACGTTGGAGGGGATCACGGGGGACATCTGCCTCCATCTGCCTCATCTGCGGATACGTACCTTCCGCCTCGGCCCACGTCCGAGGGCACGGCCCATCCCGTGCACGCGTTCTTTCAACGCCTCATCGCCGGTGGTGCGGGCGAGCTTGCGGGCTTCGCGGTAAATCGTCTGCGCTTCGGCGAGCGTTTTCTCTGCCTTGGTCCCGATCGCCGACAAGAGGGAGTTGCTCAGCTGTTGGAGCATCGAGCCGGCCTGCTCCATCACGGCCATGATCTTCAGCTCTCCCTCCAGCTCGTCCGCTAACCCGCATTTCTCACAGTGGACACGAAAAAGCCGCCGCACCGTGCTATTAAGTTGAGTGTCAACAACAACTTGATCGGCAAGGGAGGCGGCGGCGT